>CBFDDH010000015.1:0-54782 GCA_965603515.1 uncultured bacterium | reverse complement strand
GGTGGCATGTCATTTGGTATTGGTATTGTTGCCGCCAAGAAATTTCGAGCCAAGAAGATCGTCGATCCAAGACCGTATGTTATCGGGTCGATACAAAAAGCATATGTAAAATATCCACAGATCAGTATGCTTATACCAGCCCTGGGCTATGGACAGAAGCAAATAAGAGAACTCGAGAAGAGCATTAATAGTGTACCGGCTGATTCAATAGTAATGGCAACACCGGTCGATCTGCGCAAACTGATGACATTGAACAAACCCACGGCAAAAGTGGATTATGAACTGAAAATAAAATCGGTTAATAAACTCAAGATGCTCTTAAAGAAGCATCTTAGAATTTTACGGAGTAAACGAAAGGAGTAATTAAATGCCCAAAAGATTAGTCTATAATTTTGGTGGCAAAAAAGCACAGGGCTCAGCAAAAATGAAAAACGTACTCGGTGGAAAAGGCGCTAACCTTGCGGAGATGTCAAACCTTGGAGTACCGATACCGCCTGGCTTCACAATTTCATCAGAATTATGTATCGACTACCTCAAGAGGAAGAAATATCCAAAAATATTAAAACAAGATGTTGAAAAAGGCATTGTAAGGGTAGAAAAACTTACCAGCAAGAAGTTTGGTGACAAGAAAAATCCGCTTCTCTTTTCAGTGCGTTCTGGTTCCCGTACTTCAATGCCAGGGATGATGGATACAATACTCAACCTTGGACTCAATGATTCAACAATAAACGGATTGATTGAGAAAACTGGTGATCACCGATTCGCTTATGATTGCTATCGCCGTTTTATTCAGATGTACTCAGATATCGTCCTTCAGATCCCTCGGGAGAAATTCGAAGCACTCATTGATAAGCTGAAGAAAAAAAATAACGCCAAGTCAGACCTCGATCTCAGTGGCAATGATTGGAAAGAGATCGTTAAACAATTCAAAAAGCTGGTTATGACTGAAACAAAAAAAGCGTTTCCAGGTGATCCCCGGGAACAACTGTGGGGAGCGATCGGCGCAGTCTTCAATTCATGGAACAACCCGCGGGCAAAAGAATACCGCAGGATATACAAGATACCTGATGATTGGGGAACTGCGATAAACGTACAGTCAATGGTTTTTGGGAATATGGGAACTAACTCTGCAACCGGCGTCGTATTCACACGCAATCCAGCGACTGGTGAAAACAAAGTCTATGGCGAGTTTCTCCAGAATGCCCAGGGTGAGGATGTCGTAGCCGGCATTAGAACCCCCAGAAAGATGATTGAATTGAAAAAGATACAACCTGCTGCTTACAACAAACTCATTGGACTACTCAATAAACTGGAAAAACACTATCGCGACCTCCAGGATGTTGAATTCACTATTGAGCAAGGGAAACTATGGATACTCCAAACACGAGCTGGCAAGAGAACTGCCCTTGCCGATATTAAGATCGCGGTTGATATGGTAACCCAGAAGCTAATAAAGAAAGAAGAGGCTGTGCTGCGTGTAACACCGGCTGAACTGGACCAAATCCTTCACCCCATGATAGACCCAACAATCAAATATAAGAGCCTTGCTAAAGGTCTACCAGCATCACCTGGTGCGGCAGTTGGTCAAGTCGTTTTTTCATCAGAAGAAGCTGTTAGACTTGCTAAGAAAGACGGCAAAGCAGTTATCCTGGTGAGACTTGAGACATCTGCTGATGACATACACGGTATGGAAGCAGCAAAAGGTTTTCTCACGGCACGCGGTGGCATGACCTCACACGCTGCAGTTGTTGCACGTGGTATGGGTAAACCGTGTATTGTCGGCTGCAGTGAAATAAACATCAACCTGACCGCCAGAACATTCACTGTAGGCAACACAATGGTGAGAAAAGGCGACATGATCAGCGTTGATGGGACTGAAGGAAAAGTCATCTTAGGAAAAGTAAAACTGATCGAACCGGAAATGACAAAAGACGTGATTCTACTACTGAAATGGGCTGATTTCTTTAGAAAACTGGGTGTAAGAGCAAATGCAGACCGCCCTGAAGATTCCAAGATTGCGCGCGATTATGGCGCCGAAGGTATAGGACTCTGCCGTACTGAACATATGTTTTTCAAACCTGAACGTGTTGCTGCGATGCGCGAGATGATTATTGCCCGGGATGAGACAGGGAGGAGAAAAGCAGTAGCAAAACTATTACCCATGCAACGTGAGGATTTCATCGGTATTTTCAAAGTCATGGATGGTTTGCCAGTGATCATTAGAACCCTTGATCCACCTTTACATGAGTTTCTTCCTAAAGACGATAAATCAATAAGAAAACTCGCCGATAATTTGAACATTCCATTTGACAACCTCAAATCAATAGTGGTCTCTTTACACGAATCTAACCCCATGCTTGGACATCGCGGATGTCGGCTCGGCGTTACGTATCCTGAAATAACCGAGATGCAAGCACAAGCAATATTTGAAGCAGCGTGTGAAGTCACTAAAAAGGGCATAAAGGTGATACCTGAGGTCATGATCCCAGTGGTCATGGAAGCTGGTGAGCTCGCTAATCAGAGAGCGATCGTTGATAGAATCGCCAAGCAAACAATAAAGAAATACGGCGTGAAACTGAAGTACATGATCGGCACGATGATTGAAATCCCGCGCGCCGCATTGACTGCAAACAAAGTTGCCGAATTCGCTGACTTCTTTTCATATGGCACAAATGATATGACGCAGACAACCCTTGGCTTTTCTCGTGACGATGTGGCAAAGTTCGTTCCCAAATACATTGAGATGGGGCTTTTAAAAGATGATCCGTTTAAGACAATTGATACTGACGGCGTTGGAAAACTCCTTGAAATTGGCATTAAACTTGGCAGGAAAGCTAAGTCTAAACTCGAGATAGGTATTTGCGGTGAGCATGGTGGAGACCCAAAGTCAATCCATTTCTGCCATAAGATCGGCATGGATTATGTATCGTGTTCGCCTTACCGGGTACCTATTGCACGTTTATCTGCAGCCCATGCAGCATTAGAGGAGAAATTCAAGAAAAAGAAATAATATCGGTTCTACTTCTGTTCAGCGAGCTTTTGTTTTAGTTCTTGAAGCGCGCTGATCGCTTCATCTATCTTACCTTCAACAAGCAGGCGGTTAACTCTTGCCTTACATTCTGCCTTCAACTTTTCGCCTGGTGTATTCCCAAGGCTATCCAAGGTGAATTCGCGCATGCCTTCAGTTCTAAATTCCCGTGTAGGCTTAACATCTTCTTGCACAGGTTCCATACCAATATCTTCGGGCGCGGCGATTTTCTCTTCATCAGCAGGGTTCAATTCCCTAACTTCAATGTCATTTGATTTTTCAATTGTTGCATCTTTTTCTTTATCAGGCTCTTTCTTCTTGATCAACGAGTCCAGCACTGATTCATTCTTTCTGACTTTCTTGAGTTTATCAAGGATACCCATATCTATTTACCTTTCAATAATATTACTCTCCAATCTTGCCCTCTTCATACAGTTTTAGCGCTTCCCGGGCTTCATGGTTCGAAGGATCTATCTCAATAGCATGTCCATATGCTTTAATAGCTTCCTCATACTTCTCCATTTCAATCAGAGCTTTACCGAGGTTTACATAAGCGTGTGCATAATTGACATTTTTCTTCACTGCTTCCTGAAACGCGACTACTGCATCATCAAGTTTTTTCATCCGAAGATACAGCAAACCAAGGTTGTTATGTATTTCAGCTAGATTAGGTTCCTTCTCTAGTGCCTTCTTGTAGATCTTCTTTGATTCACTGAATTTACCCAATTCGGCAAGGAGCAGACCCTTAAGGTTCAAATACTCAGCGGTCTGCTCGATCTCGAGTGCTTCATCTATCTCATTCACAGCAAGCGCGTAGTTACCACGATAATAATATAACGTAGCACGGTCAAAGTGATCCAGCCCTTCTTTCTTCCGTCGTTTTTCTTGCTCCTCTTTGTAGCGCGTTTCTTCTTTCACAAAATATTCCTTCATGTGTTCAAGAATTGTCTTCGTGTAGTTAGAGAGTTTCTCCTGTCGGTCAAAGGAATCTTTGAATTCCTTTTCCACTTCTTTCGTCATCTCTCTGATCCGGGTATTCAATCCATCAAACTTACCAGCAAGATTTGCAATATCACCAAAGGTTTTCTCATATTGCTTCTCAAGTGCACCGATCTCGCTTTTCATTTCCTTCACCAGATCCTTTACTGAATCATGCATTCCTTCACCAACCTTGTCGACGCCCTTTGTCATACCTTCAGCCAAACCAGCAATTTTCCCGAGTGATTCTATATAGTTGCTGTTTAGATTCTTCATCATGTCGCTCATCGACGCAAGACTGTCGGATGACTGCTTGAACAATTCCTGCAGCTGGATGACAACACCCTGAACATTATTCAATGAGGCTGTCTGATCGGTCTTCAAATTGCTTATCTCTGACTTCACGCCATCGAAGTGAACCCCTATATCATTCTTGAGCCCTTCAAGGATCGTTGCAGTATGCGCTTTTAATTCAGTAACATCGCCCTTTATGCTATCACCAACACCGGCAAAACTCGTTATCAACCCCTGAAGACTCTGCTCCTGCACTTTTCCAGAATCTGTAAATACGCCACCGAGATCGTCAAACTTTGTCGCAAGCGTATTCTTCAATTCACCAATATCTGTTTTGATACCTTCGCTAATATTACCAAAATCACCAACCAAACTACGTACAGTTTCACCACTTGATTTCAACTCGTTGCCAAAAATCCTACCCAGTTCATCGAACTTAGCAGAAAGACCTGTGAGCGCATTAATCGCCTCGGTCTTCAATCCAGCAACTTCGGTTCTCATAAATTCGGTCATACTATCAATACCAGGTTTCATCGTATCGGCAAAAATGTTGCTTAATTCCCCAAACTTGGCTGATATACTATTCAACGCGCTCAAGGTTTCCACCTTGAGACCAGCAACTTCAGTTTTTAGTGCATCATTGATGCCATCGGTGCTGTTGACCAGAATATCCAATTGACCTAATTTGGTCAAGACCGTCTGATTCGTAGTCGCGACCTTCTCAATCGCCCCACTTATTGTCTCCAGACTCACCTGATTCGTAGTCGCCAATTTACCGACATTTTCGTTTAGAATATCCAATTTTGACACTGTTGCTTCGCTGGCTTTTTCATTCTTCAAACTAGAATCGCAGAACTCGGTCAATTTTACAAGAAACGCCTCATTGAAGTTCTTAACTTCTGTAATGAACTGAGTGTGTGTGTTATTTATCTCCCCGAGCAATGATTGCAGAGTGGTACCATTTGACTTCAAACTATCTAGCTGATTGTTGATTGTTTCTCGTAATGTACTAAAATTCTCATTTAATGCATCGCGCTGTACTTTTGCTGTATCATTGAGTTCAGAGAAACTAGACCTGATACCTTCAAATTTGTTGCTTATCGTTTCAACTAACCCATCAAAACCAAGAACCATTACCTCATTCTGCTTTTTCAAAATATCGAAACGCCCCAGTAAAGCTTCCTGCAAACCTTGTACAGTTGTTGACAGAGCCATGCTAAACGCTTCTGACCGTTGGTACATCTCTTCTTTAATATCTTTTAAGCCGTTCTTAATATCATCTATTAAAACCCCAGTTTTCATATTTGAAGAGAGTAGCGAACATAATTTAGTAGCACCATCGTAGATCATACAATCATTTTTTATGCACTCCTGAATTTCAATTTCCTCACTAGTTTTATTCCCACTACTATCGACGACATCTTTTCTTATAACCAGAAACGGGCATTTCATTAACGCCTCCCTTCAATAAAATATTTCCCTTTTGCCAACCTTCTCTCCTGGGCAAGTCTTTCATAACCTGTAATCCTCTGTTCCATATCAGCAACACCTGCTTGTCGCAGAACAAGCGCTGCTGCTTCATAGGAACCCATGGTTTCATAAATGTCCGCATAAACAGGTGCGGTTTCTTCATCGACTGGCAAGTCTCTCATTATTTCAAGTGCATTTATCGGTCGACTGCCCTTGAGCTGCAGTCTTGCCCTCATCAATGTGTGCTGCTTGGCTGAAAACCCATTCTTCGGCACAAAAGCAAGCTCTTTTTTAACCTTTGATAATTTATGCATAAGCAGGTAGAGATTTGCTCGCTCTAGTCGCTCTTCGTCTGTATCGCCCTTTATCATCTCAATCTTACCTTTAAAATAATCGCGACGCGTTTTTCTTATCAAACGATATATGCCCTTACGGTTTTTCGTTTTTCCAAGCATTTCTGTATAAAGCTCTATTGCCTTATCAGCCGCACCCATTTCGTAGTAAATCTGCCCTTCTTTAAGGGTTATTTCTTCATCTTCAGGGAGCATTTCTCGAGCCCGTTTGATGGCTTCAATCGCTCTTTCATACTCTTTTTGATGCACAAATATACGCTGAGCTAACAGATATGCATCGCCAATATTAGCGTTTTTCTTCAGAATATCCTTAATTTGATAGGTTATTGCATCTCCGAAACTCGCATCGAGAGTGAAAAGCTCATCAAAGAGCTCAAGGGCTTTGCTGATATCGCCGCTGTTTTTGTGAAGGTTACCAAGATATAAAATGACCTCGCCGCTTTTTTTCTTGTGCATCACCAGTTTATCAATAACCTTTGTTATCTCCACCGGTGCTATTTCAATAAGTTTACCAAAAACTTCAATCGCTTTTTTGTGAACTTCTTCAGATAAAAACACATGGGCGAGGAAATAATATGAGGGAATATGCTGTGGGTTTTCATGGAGAATGCTCGATACGAATTTTTTTGCCCAAGTGTTTTCTTTCTTATCTGCTTCATAGACTTCGCTGACCAGATCTAAAGAATCTTCGAGATTATTGAAGTTGAAAAAAATCTCTGCCAAGCCTTTACGTGATTCAACATCATCCGGGTTTTCAGCACATATTTTCTTCATTTCAGAAATCGCCGGTTCGCGATAAGATTTCTCAACTAGCTGTGCCTTAATATAGTATTTAACCGCCGAACTCTTCAGGTCAGCAAGGTGGTAAACCTTAGCCAATGAGAAATCAAGCAATGGTGAAGACGCTGCTTTCGTCAGTTTTTCATATAATGGTATGACGCGTTTGACTAGCACATTATCCAATTCACAAGATTGCAGCAAGTGCTTAATTGCATCATCATATTTCTTGAGTACAAGTTCGACACTACCCATCGCAAACACGATCAGCGGGTTCGCTATGGCTTTTGATGAAAGTGCTTTTAGTTCTTCATATACATACTCAGCACGGGCGGGGAGTATTCTGACCGTCAAAAGGTACTCTTCAACCGCTTCATCAATTCGTCGGGCTTTACTCAGCGCCCTGCCTCGCGCAAAATGAGCAGGTACATTACTCTTGTTTATATATAGAATCTTATCTAGGTATTTGATCACTTCCCCAGAACAATCTTGTGTACCTTCAAGCGAGAGCATGAGAGGTCTGACTGCATCGCTTAGATTACCCTTCTCAACAAGTGCCTGTCCTAATTTGAGGTTGAAATACTGAGCATCGCGACCAAAGACTTCGATCGCATGCTTAGATTCATCAATAACTCGATCCCAAAGTTTTCGGTTGTAAAAAGTATCGATTAATAAAATCCGGATCTCACGATCCTTAGGAAAACTCTTTAGGGCATCATAGAATTCATCAACGATCTCAAAAAATGCTTTTGGATCAACTATCTGTGCGGTTTTGAAAAATTTAGTGGCGATCTCTACTTCGCCTTCTTTCATGAATATCCTTGCCGCTGCTAAGAGCAATGGTACTGCCTTAGGTCTCAGTTGAAGGACTTCGATCAGAGCTCGTTTTGTGTTGTCTTTCTGCGTCTTGTCCTCAAACAGTTTCTCAAAAAGTGCAACCGCAACGTCATGGTCACCAGTAAATGCCGCAGCCCGTGCCAGAGTAAGCTCACCGAGAAAAGGATCGTCTTTCTTGTACTCTTTGAAAATAGGTATGATCCGTGGACCCAAATCCGGCTTCTTGCTGATTATCGTATCAAGAGTAGGTATTAGCAATGCAATTTGTTCTGGGTGTTGATCGAAAAAGTACTCGAGTATTGACAAAGCTTGTTGCTCATGACCAAGCATCACCATACTCTTGGCGCGCAAATCTACATAACCCAGGTCATCAGGTTTCTCTTTGACAATCGCCTCGGTTGATTCAAGGATATACTTATATTGCTGGCTGTCCATGAGATTCTCAAATATCAACTGGGCACTTTCGTGATCGCCCTTGTGTGCATAACATAAACCCAGCAAATTAAGTGCCTTAAAATTCTCCATGTTCTGATCTAGTATCGTATTCAGGTTTATAATATATTCATCGAGAAGTCCTGGGTCTACCTTATAGGCGGTTTCAATAACGCCCACTGCAGCGTCTATATCATCGTTGGATAGATATGCTTTTACCAAACCATCGATCAACTCGGGGTTGTTTGGTGCTTTTTTAAAAGTTTCTTGATATTTCTTGACGATCTGCTCATACCCGCTTGTATCAAGTTCTAATATCTTGTTATATTCAGCTACTGCCAGAGAGATCCTGTTTGCCTTGACATATGTATCACCGAGTGCGTACAGGATTTTTAAATTCTTCGGGTTAATCCTCTCAAGTTCGCGTAACCCTTTTATGACATCATCGACCTTTTTGGTGTCTTTCTTCAACATATTTTGAAGAAGCTCAATTGATGCATCAAGGTCACCTTTCTTGATATATAGATCAGTCAAGAATTGAGCAAAAGGTCCCTCCAGGTCTTTAGGCGGATTGGCCGCACTGATTACGGCAATTAGCGAATTGATACTATCTGCGAATTTGTCCGCTATTCGCTGTGCAGTATTTAAAGCGCCGTCAAAATCCTGCGTTGCCATCTGTGCTCTCAGCAGCAACAAAGCAGCACGCCAGTCATTATAATTTTCCCGGGATATTACCTGAATCCACTTCAGTACCTTTGGAGCATAGACCTCTACTTCAATCATAGCATCCACGGCTTCGCTGGCTTGTTCACTTTCGTGTGTAAAGAAACGTATTGAGGAAAGCACAAGCATATTCTCAAAATCCTTCATTGAAATAACGTTCTTACCTTCGATATTTTGCTTGAGCTTATCGTAGCGGGTTATTAACAGTTTCAGTTCCCGATCGCTGAGCTGCCTTAGTGTCTTGCTGATCTCATCGTATCGATGCTGTTCAATATGCAACTGGAGCAGAAAATCACCAGAATCAATGGAAGTATGCTGGTAATACAACTCAGACATCAACGCAACGATTTCGTCAATCCGCACTGGAACAAATGACTTTACCGCACGCAGTGTCTCGACCGCTCGCCCTCTTTCCTCAGATTCAAAATATAAGCGGGCGAGCAATAAGTGGAGATCGAACGATTCTTCGTCCTCTGTAAGATTGTGCTCAAGAACCTTGATGGCTGAATCGGCACGTCCATCTTTGATGTATTCTTTCGCCTTTATGAGAGCCTTCTGTGGATCTCTTGAGCCAAAAATATCAAACATCTCTTACCGTACCTCTTAACTCCTTCATAAAGAACCAGCGCCTTAACAACAAATAGATAGTTGTGAGAAATTTGGAAATATGTCGAAACCTAATTTTATTTGACCAGTTTCCAATTTCCAAACCCAGCTTCCATCTTTTAGAATGTCTTGGCTATTGATAAAATGCTCTTGAGCTGCTCATCTGTCTTTCGTAAACGTGCCGATAGTGTTTTTGTAAACACCCATAAGAGTTTATAGGCAATACCAGTTTCTTGAGCAAGCAGTTTCCGAAAATCGTCTTTCGCAATCAATAATAGAATCGTATCATCGTTCGCAATAGCCGATGCGGAACGCGGAGCATCATCAATCAAAGCCATCTCGCCAAAGTACTCACCTTCTCGCAGTATTGTCAGAGCTTCCTCACCTACGCCGGGAACGATTGTCGAGATCCTTACGCTACCGGAAACAATGAGATAGAAAGCATCACCCGTGGCACCTTCTTTGAAGATAAACTCATCCTTCTTTACTCGTAATTCTTTGGAGATAGAGATCAGAACGTCCATTTCGCTAGGCGTAAGCTCCCGGAAAAGGTATACTTGACTTAGTACATCCTTTTCCTTCACCTTGCCTCCATAGCTAATCTGATTTTTTCGCCTTTTTCTACAACAGCAGTCTCTCTTACGTTGAGCAGCAGACCGATAGAAGCTCTTTGGAAAACACTAATAACTTGAATCTTTGCGATATTGAAATCTGGCATATTCTTACCGCCAACTTCGCGTTCCTGGTAGACATCAAATAAATCACCAACCGCAATACCGGTATTCTCTCCATGATCAATGTAGGTAAAAACGTGCGGTTCGGTGATGAGACCTTCACTCTTGACTTCTACTACATATCCTTCAATCTCGTCTTCAGTAGCTATCAACTCAATACCTGCCGGGGCAAGAATTGGTTCATAAGGAATAAGGTAATCACCCTTCTTAATAATATCATATGAATCGATAACTTTAGCCCTTGAACCTTCCTCGCTGATGTCCTCAATGACAGCTTTACCTAAAACGATAATCTCCTTACCAAGAAACTCACCTGTCTTAGGATGCTTAATTGTTTTCCCGGGGCGATAGATGGTTAGAACATCACCGACATCAATGTCTTCAGCACGGTCAATGTAGACCTTCTTGTATGTGGAAATCAATTTCTCACCACTCGGTTCAGTACCGACTATCGTAGCCCATATCGGGATATCTTCCTCGAGGATAAATCCAGCACGATGGATGATCTCTTCACTGAATATCCTTCGATCCGGTTCAACAAATGAAACAATCTCTGCTGTCTGTTTGGTTGGTGTGGTTGGTACCATTATTGGTTCTGTAACATAGTCGTATTCGGTTACCTCACCTTCTGGATGAGGTGGAATAACAAAGAGTTGATCAGGATAAATCCAGTGGGGGTCCTCGACTTTCGTCAAATTAGCACGCCAAATATAGGGCCAGAGAAATGGATTCTGATAATAAATGTCTGCAATATCCCAGAGCGTATCATCTATCTTGACCAGGTGAGTTGTCTCCTGTGCAAATAAGGAAACAAACACCATAAGGATCAACAATTTCTTCATTTATGCCTCCTTTTAAAAATATCTTCTTTCTGTTGAACAAAAAGCAATTCGAAAACCTTTCTACGCTTTTCCATCATATCGCCATCGACCCAAGAGATTTCTTACGCTTATAAACCGATCATTGTATTTAAAAACACGAGCAACTCTTGGCCCAATACCTGATGTTATCTCATACACGATTGTCTTTGACTTGCTGGCGCATTCTTCAGCAGTAATCTCCTCCTTACCATCCTTCCCGATCAGAGTCACGACATCACCGATGGCAACATCTTTTATGTGTGTAACATCGACCATTATCAAATCCATACACACAGTACCAATAATACGCGCCCTTTTCCCTTTTATCAGAACATCGGCAATATTAGAAAGAACCCGTGGGTAACCATCACCATAGCCAATACTGATCGTAGCGATCTTACTCCTCTTCTTGGTAACAAAGGTATGACCATAACCCACTGGTGTATGTGCCTTCACACTCCGGACATTCACAATCTTGGATTTCAGCGCCATCACGGGTATAAAACCCTTGCCATATCTGATATCAGGAGATGCTGCAAGACCGTAAAGTGCAATGCCTGGTCTCACAAGATTGTGGTGGGAGTCATTATACCTGAAAATACCTGATGAATTAGCGAGATGTACGAATGGCGGTCTTATCTTATGTTGAGCTAAAGCTCTAACAAGGATATCAAGTTGTCTTATCTGCTTCTTGGTGAATTCACCATCTCCGTCAGCCAAGGGGAAATGGGAAAATATTCCTTCTATCTTGATATAGGGTGATCTTTGTATCTTTCTGATCGTCGCCGGAGCAGTATCATAAGGAAGACCTGTTCTCGTCATCCCGGTATCGACTTCAATGTGAACGGGAATAGCTTTCTTCAACCGTCGTACTTTCTCATCAAGCAGGTTGAAGAACTTCAGCTCTGATATCGTCGGGATAAGGTCATACTCAAAAACTGCATCAACTTGGGAATACAGCACCGGACTGAGCACGAGAATGCGCGACGCGATACCACCTTGCCTTAATTCAATACCCTCCTCAACACTAGCTACACCAAACATGAAAACACCTTCAGCTTCAAGTATCCGCGCGATTTCAACTGCACCATGACCATAGGCATCTGCCTTAATAGCAGCCATGATTCTGGATCTTTTTACTTTCCTTTTTATGATCTTGTAATTACTAACCAAGTGGTCAAGAAATATCTCTGCCCAGACCCTTCCTTCTGTGACATTCATTAAAATAAATATATACATAATTAAAATAAAATCAAGAGGAAATTTCACAAAGGTTAGAGATTTGCTTAAAGACAACGTTTTCTGTGTTTACCGTTTCAAAGATTTTATGAATTGGTTTTGATCAGTTGATTTTTGAAGCTTGATCTACAGCTTTATGACGGCATCTCTTTCTGGTCCAACTGATATGTATTTTATCTTGAGACCAGTGTAGTGCTCAATCAATTTTAAATACTCTTTGGCTTCATCAGGTAAGGCTTCATAATCCCTTATTTTGGAAATATCTTTTTTGAAACCAGAGATTTCTTCATAGGAAGGCTCTAATTGATCGGCGATAAATGGATCAAACGCCGGTGCGTTCACATAGCCCACGGCTATTTTCAGTTTGTCAAATGAAGACAGAATATCAAATTTCGTCAGAACAATCTCTTTTACACCGTTCAATCGAGCTGAATACTTGACAATCGAAGCATCAAAAGGTCCACATCGACGTGGTCTGCCTGTTGTCGCACCGTACTCTTTCCCTATCTCTCGTAGGCTTTTACCGAATTCCTCAGTGCTCTCAGTCGGAAAGGGCCCAAAACCAACCCTCGTTGTATAAGCTTTGACAACACCAAGCACCTGTTCAACGCAGAACGGCGGTAAACCAAGACCAACGCCCACGCCGCCACTTACAGTATGTGATGAAGTAACATAAGGATAAGTGCCGAAATCAATATCCAACAAAGTGCCCTGAGCTCCTTCAAAGATAATGTTCTTACCTTTGCTAAGTGCATCATCAAGATATGCAGTGTCATCAATAACCATAGGCTTGAGTTTTTTCGCATATTCCACGTATTTATCATATATTTCACTATCTGACAAAGGTTCAGCGTGATAGATTTCCATGAGCATCAGATTCTTTCTTAACATATTGGCGCGAAGCCTATTTTTGAACAGCTCATCGTCAAACAAATCACCAATCCTTAGACCAAGTCGAGCATATTTGTCTTCATACGCTGGTCCTATGCCCTTTTTTGTCGTACCAAGAGCCCGCCTTGTTTCTTCCCGTGCTTTGTCAATAAGAATATGATAAGGCATTATCAGATGGCAATATTTTGAGACCTTTACGCATTCCTCGATATTGGGATTGATTTTTCTCAAATTGGACAGTTCATTGAAGAATATCACCGGGTCAAACACACATCCTGCACCGACAATACCGATGACACCTTTATTCAAAATACCACAGGGTATTTGATGGAAAATAACTTCCCGACCATCAGAGCAGACCGTATGACCCGCATTTGTGCCACCCTGAAACCGGGCGTCGATGTCAAAATCCTTGGCTAGATAATCAACGATCTTGCCTTTACCTTCATCACCCCACTGTAACCCAACTACTGCAAGCTTCATATCTTATTGACTCCGCCTAATTCTACACGGGCAACAAGAAAAGTCAATAGGCTCTCTTGCTGACTCCTCGCCGTTTGTTTTACGTCACCAAGACATAGTGGTCGAGCCCGTCTCGAGTGAAATCGAAAGGCTTACTCGACTACTACCAAATTTTGATCTTCTTGTGGTCGCCCAATTCATTGGGCAAGAAACCAGCTTCTTTCGCCCTTGACATCAAGAATTTAAGGAATACTATAAGTACTCAAGGAGGATTATGTGTCAGTATTATTAGAGAACATTGAACATTTAGTCAAAAAAATTGAAGAAAATAACCGGTGGCGCCAGTCCGAATGTGTTAACCTCATCCCTTCTGAGACGACACCGAGTTTTTTGGTAAAGTTGTGTGAGATATCTGATCCATCTGGCAGGTATGCTGAGCACCGAACCATGAAGGGTAAAGAAATATACTTTTATCAGGGCATTAACTTTATACAAGATGTCGAAGAGAACTTAAGACAAGAGATGGCTCAGTACTTTGATTGTCCGAGAGTTGAACTCAGAGCTATAAGTGGACAAATGGCAAATGAGGTGGTCTTCAAAGCCAATGTAAAATTCGTTAACCGAGCCAGAAAAGAGGGCGAACCCTTCCGCAAGTTGAGATTGGTAATGAACAATGAACTGACAAAAGGTGGTCATCTCAGTTCTCAGCCAATGGGTTCCCTTTTCAATTATGTCGAAGAAGACCCAGCAACAGGAAAAGAAAGAGTTGTAAATTTCCCGGTTAAGAAAGATTGCCTTTATAAAATAGATACCGAAGAACTGCAGAAACTGTTAGAGCAACACAAACCAGAACTCATTGTCTTTGGTAAGTCCATGTTTTTGCATAAAGAACCAGTCGAATTTGTCAGTGATATTGTAAAAGACTGGGATCCAAAGCCAGTCATTATGTATGACATGGCTCATGTTCTTGGTCTATACGGGATTTTACAGGAACCTTTCAAAGAAGGCGCTGATATTGTCACCGGCAGCACGCACAAAACTTTTTTTGGTCCTCAACGCGGGGTAATTGCATCAAGCATACCTAAAGGAAGTCCATTAGCCAAACTCTGGATAGATATCAAAGGTCGAGCCTTCCCTGGTTCTACAAGCAACCACCATTTGGGTACGCTACTCGCTCTACTCATGGCAACCTATGAGATGAATGTATTCAAAAAAGAATACCAAATTCAGATAAGAAAAAACGCAAGAAGTTTTGCCCAGGCTTTAAAAGATAACGGGATCGATGTTGAAGGCAATAAAACAGATGGTTTTACTGAAACCCATCAAGTCGTTATCCGAATTAGTAAACACGGTACTGGTGTGGATCTTGCTCAGAGATTGGAAGAAAATAATATTATAACGAATTATCAAGCGTTACCCGATGATAAAAGCTTTATTGAAGCAAGCGGCATTAGAATGGGTGTTCAGGAAATGACCCGTTTCGGCATGATGGAAAATGATTTTCAGGAATTATCACAACTGGTCGCAGATGTCATTATTAAAAATACCGATGTAAAAGATAAGGTCAAAGAACTACGAGGAAAATTCCTCGAGATGCAGTACTGCTTGCCAACGCAAGAAGCTGCACCGCTTGCGGCCAAGGTTTTAGGTAGCATTTTTCCGAAAAAAGAATTCTTCACAAAATTCGTCGATAATCTCCAGGAATTAGCAAAAAGTCTGTAAAACAAGGAGAAGAAATGGCAAAACAACCAGATAAAAAAGAAAAAAAGAAAGAAAAAACAAAGAAAAAAAGACTATCAAAGAAAGAGAGAAAACAGAAACAAAAAGAAAAAAGTAATTGGTAGAGAGAGACTAAAAAAAGATACTAGATGTTGGATATTATCTAATTTTTACTACCTTCTTATCAGAAATATATCGACCTGGTCTTGAAACATAAGGATATAGCTTTATTTGAGTATCTATTTTCCGAACTTTTTCATGCGTTCGGGTCTTCTTACAAAATAGTAAACTGCTGCACCTATAACGCCAGCCAATACTACGACAAGAATCCACACGATCTTGTCATTACCATTTTCAGGTTCTTTTGTCGCGACTTCGATTATCATCCATATCCAAAATACCGTACCGAGAAGCCCTATCCCCATTGCGACTAACCAGAAAAGAACAATTATTATTTCCATACTACAATTCTACAAATCTGCAGAGCAAAGTCAATATAAAGAAACAGAAACCTGGACAGAATGTTTAATAGACATTTTAGGAAACCCTCACCCCGAATAAAGCAGTTATTAAGTAACTCAGTAATTGAGTTATTGGTGCCCTTACGCTTTACGCTACGCTATTGTAGTCGCCCTATTTCCTACTCTCTATTCCTTATCCCTCTCTCTTGAAAAGGGAGAGGAAATAGAGTATGTACGTTTTCCTTAAAAAGGGAGAGGGGGATTTACTAAAGAAAACATAAAATAGTTCTCATACTATCCACGATATGATGTTCTCCCGCACACAGCACACGGGATGCTCATTGCTGCAATCGCACTAAAACTGTGAGCAGTATTGGCATCGACAGGATAGAACAGTAACTCTTTACTCTTCGAGTAAGTCCCACAGAAGGGGGACGCATCGAGAAGTTCCTTTGATAAATTCGAAATCAAGGGATAAAGATGTGTCCAGGTTTCTATGGAAAACCCTTACTTTGCCTCCATTTTTATTGCAGCCTTGATATTTCTTTCCAATTAACTACAATCAAACATGCGTGCATTACTAGTCAATCCCTGGCTTTATGATTTCAAGGCATTCGATTTCTGGAATAAACCGGTCGGACTTTTGATAGTCGCAGACATTCTGAAAAGAATTGGATTTACAGTCGATTTCATCGACTGCATGGACCGCTTGAGCCCGTATTACAAAACAAAAACCAAAACAGACATCTACGGTCGCGGCAAGTACCATCATGAAATCGTGGAAAAACCAGAGATATTCAAAAAAGTGCCACGATATTATAAAAGATATGGTATACCAAAAGATTGTCTTGTCGATTTGGTCAATAATATACCCAGACCTGATATCATTTTTGTGACCTCAAGCATGACCTATTGGTATCTCGGTGTATTCGAAGTAATAAAGATTCTAAGAAAAGTGTTTCCAAAAACAAAGATCATCCTCGGCGGTATCTACGCCACGATTTGTGAAAAGCATGCGAAAAAATATTCTGGTGCGAACATCGTTTTTGCCGGACCATCAGAAGAACATCTTATCGGACTTCTGGCTGACCTCGGCTATACGTCCAAAAGCAAACTCAACCTCGATTATATCGTACCCGATTTCTCTCTTTATGATGCACTCCATTATGGTGTTATCCTGACATCACGAGGATGCCCGTTTGATTGCACATACTGCGCAATAAAGGTATTGTGTCCGAATTTCAAGATCTTTGTGAACAAGGTCATAATCGAACAATTGAAGAGTTTTTCAGAAAAAACAAAGAACATCGCTTTTTTTGATGATGCCCTGCTCCACAACAAAAAATTCCCGGATTTATTGAAAAGAATCATAGCACGCCGGTACAAACTGAATTTTCACGCTTCTAATGGCTTGCACTGTCGGTACATAACTGAAGAGATAGCCCGTTTAATGTATAAAGCGAATTTCAAAACCCTGTATTTGAGCCTGGAAACGACTAACCCAGAGGTTCAAAAACGTACCGGCGGTAAGGTGAATACTGAGGAATTCATGAATGCAGTAAAGGTTCTAAAACAAGCCGGCTTTTCTGCAGATGCAATACATACTTACATATTGTTTGGCATGCCAGGTCAGGAACATGAAGAAATCATTGATTCGATCAAACTATGTCATGAATTGCGAGTGCACGCGCACCTATGCGAATTTTCACCTATCCCGCATACCAAAGAGTTTAAAAAAACCGGCTTTAACGAGAATACCGACCCTTTATATCACAATAACCTCTTCTATACCTGGTATTTTCCTCAGTCAAAACCGAGGCTGTACAGCAAGATAAAAAATCTTTTATCCAAACAAATTTAAAAAACGTCAGTGACAGAGTGAATAGCCTGTAAGTTTTGTACTTTAGTCTACTTCAGTTTTATTACTTTCTCGGTTTTTTCAATATCTTTTGCTTCCACCCGCACAAAGTATACGCCTGCTGCGATATTAGGATTGTTCCACGACAGCATGTGATAACCTGGCTCCATTTCAGTATCCACTATTTTCTCAACGATTCGCCCTCTAATGTCATAAATCGTAATCTCCACTGGCATTTTGTGCGGGGTTTGCAATCTCATATTGAGTGTATTGATAAAGGGATTTGATGAACGCGTACTGAAGGCGAACTCCTCGGGTATACCTAAAAGCTCCTCAATACCCAACTCACCAATCGTGAATAGACTATCACTGACATCAAAACCCACATTGCCCCCAATATCATATCCAGTTACCCGTACCAGGCAGTAATATGACGTTGTCTCCGGGATCGTCCAGTCATAAAGAGAATCATTGCCTGCGATGTGAACCAGAAGCATGGGATACGTCGTACCACCATCGAGTGAGAGGTAAACATCAAGGCTTTCAATACCAACATTGTCCTGTGAGGTCCACTCGATCGAATGGACTTCATTCCAATACCATATCTCACCGCCGTCAGGAACCAGTATTGATATCTGCGGGGCGATATTGTCGAGTACCGAAAACACAGAATCAGATACATCTTCACCCATATTAGCACCAGCGTCAAAAGCACGCACCCTGACCAGACATTCAGTCGAGTGCACCGAAGGTATTGTCCATTCATATACTGAATCTTGTGGTGATGGATTGGAAATAGATTGCCACGTACCGCCATCATTACTTGAGAACTCCAATGAAACAGAATCTACACCGATATTATCGGTTGCGGTCCAACATACAGTGTCGGTCTCACCAGTATAGAACACCTCACCGCCGTTTGGTGAATAAAGTTGTACTTGCGGAGGGGCTGCATCCCGGATTGTGAACACCATATCGGAAAGATCAACACCTCTATTAAAAAACGCATCATAGGCATGGATCAAAACATAACACTCGGTCGACGGTGTTGCTGGAACCTGCCACTCGAAAAATGAATCATTAGGCTCGCCCGTAGCGATATCCAACCAGTTCGCGCCGTTGTTCGTCGAATAAAGTACGGATATGGAATCAATACCGACATTGTCTATTGCATGCCAGACGATCGTATCAGTCTCACCGATATTCCATACCTCACCACCGTTCGGCGTGATAACGGTAACTGAAGGTGGCACCACATCGGCGAACAGCTTGCTCGCATAGATGTCCCAGTTCCCATTTCTATTGGTCTGGAATAAGACCCATACATAACCAGAATCATCGAGCGTAGCTGCAGGCATGATATCCATATCAGTACTGCTACTTATGTTCGATACGTCTTGCCAGTGACCATCCCAATAGTAAGTCGCAAGTATTTCCCAGTCACCTGATCGGTCAGACTGCCAGATGCACCACACATTGCCGTCCTGGTCAACGACGAGTTCACATTGTTCATCGCTTGCCGCATCGTCAGTAATGGCAAATGGAGATGACCATGTTCCGTTATCATTGCGACTCACATAGATATCCGAGTTACCATTACGCCAGGTCGTCCAGGCAAGCCATATCGTGCCGTTACCATCAACACACATGGACTGGTCTTGATCCTGAGTTGGATTACCGGTTATTCTATACAGGTTTTCCCAGTGCCCAGTACCAGGGCTGTAATTCTTCACATATATATTTCTATTATCCTCATAACGTTCACTCGACCACGCGGTCCAAGCAATGCCACTGCTGTCTGTGGTCATACTTGGCTTATAGTCATTTGAACTGCCGATGGTAACTGCGAACATCGACTGCCACACTGTACCATCATGATACCGGCAATAAATATCACCGTTCAAATGGTTCCAACGCTCCATGGTAACCCAGAGTCTCGCATCACCATCGACTGTCATGGCTGGATGCAAAGCATCAGTCGCCCTACTGCTAACCCGGTACGGAGACAGCCAGTTTGAACCATCATACGAGGTCAGAAAAATATCATAATTTCTGCCATAGCATCTTGACCAGGAAAGCACTGCTCGACCTGCTGTATCACAGGTAAGGGCAGGAAAGAAATCCCAGTAGATGTATGAGTCAATAATCTCGGGTGAGGTCCAGATGTTATTCTGATTATACGACACGCAGATCTCGGTACGTCCATTCGAAACCGACCGACCAGTTACCCAAGCCGCCCACACGCGGCCAGCACCATCAGTCGTTGCGTCAACATAACCGTCTGTTTCTAGATGCAGATCGACCGGTTCTGGGCTTGACCATGTAAATCTTGGATTTACATTAACCTGTTGTTTGCCATGTCTTGCATATATATTGCTTGCTTGTTTGGGTTTAAGCAGCGGGTCCCCGCAAATGCCCATGCCATAAAACCAATCCCGGTCATATATACCGTGTTCAGTAAACCAGTATTTAAAGGCTTCACCAGTGGAAATACCAGTATCAAGAGGCCCATAAAAATCAGAAAAGTAACGCATTGATCCAACCTTAGCTGAGCCAATGGCAAAAAGACAATTTTCCGGACCAAAGATATAAACACCACCGCAATAATTCTCCTCGAAAAAGCGCGTACCACTGCACTGGAAAAGGTTGAGAAATAACCAGGGTGGATTCTCAAACCAGATTTCAAAATTGAATACAGTCCCGGCATAACCGCCTGTATATTTAAATGTATTTCCCCATGGCGAAGAATGACTACATATCTGTACCCATTCATAAGGATCAGTGAAGCGTGATCTAAAATCAGATGCCGTAGTTGTATTATTATTCCTGACAACGTCTACAGTGTCATAAAGATCACCGAGCGAACAATCATTATAGCCATACCAATCATCATCAACATAAGCAAGAGCTTTCTGGGGGATATTATAGCCGCCGGTTCGGTACTTATGAACCTTGGATAAATAATTATTCACCAGAAAAACCTCATTACCCCAGGTCATCGGAGATGCAAAGATCCTGCCCACCCAGATCTCTGGTGCCCGGTCCCCTGAGTGATCATCGAATAGACCATTAGCGTCGTTATCGATCCAGTTACCATCAAGGTCCATGAGATAAAGATCGATCGGAAATTGCTCACGCCCTTCACCTCCCTCCATCTCAAACCAGGCAAAAGGAACATTACCGATCATGACTGCACCGACGAGATTGCTACCCAGCAGTGAAGCGAAATGAGCTCTTAAATCCTGTTCACTCCAGCCTCTGACCGTATCGATCTGGATCGTATAACCTTCAGCTTCAAGATCACTGATATAGACGCTGAGCGAATCGAATATACCGCTATAGATCGGTGCATAGACGACGATATTGACTAATTCATTCTGCAGATAATCATGTGGGGTTTTATAAGCACGACCGATTGAAAAAGGCCCGCGTACTGTCTTTGCCGCCCACTCTGCATAGGATGTCATCGGTCTTTCATATGCATCAATGTACTCAGGCATCTTAGCATATGACTGGCTAAATATGAATACAGGAAAAAATAACAGCAATAGATACTTCTTCACCAAACCTCCTATCTTACCAAAATAATTTTCCTTACATGTTGAGTACTAACCGTTTTCAATCTGATAAAATATACCCCTGCAGGTACTGGACGAGCATGTTCGTCTGAACCATCCCAGCACACAGAATACACAGATTCATTCAGATTACACTGACTAGTAGGTAAAATACGAACCAACCGTCCTAAAACATCGTAGATTCCCAAAAACTCTATGCCCTTTGCCCCGTAGCCGGTACTGAAACTGATTTCTGTTAGCTTCATGAACGGATTTGGTGAAATGTTAAAATGTACAATATTCAAACACTCTTGAGAATTTTCAAATACACCAGGCAATGGAACCCCGAAAAATTTCATTATTGAATCAAGCAATGCGGCCCGTGTTGAGGGTGGCGACGCATCAATAAGTCCTCCCAGTTCAAAAGAAACGCCCACGGTCCGATACGAACCAGCATCATTGGCAATGCCGCAGTTGTAGTTATTATTGTTGTCGCGCAAGATCAGGAAACCACTACCTGTTGGGTTAGTATGATCCATGTACCTATTCTCACCACCATAATTAAAATACATACTGTTGGTAAAGGTACTTGGCTGTCCAACAACTGGGCCCATATCACCATAACTCCAGGTGGTGGCATTGATCCCAAAAAGTGGTCTAAAATCGTGCCCATTGTGATACTGTGGATCAACAAACCACGCAGAACTTCCCTCCAGATAAACCCGACCGCCATTGCTCAAAAAATCGGTGATCGTAATCGCCTCAGCACTCCCTTGAATGATCAGATGGCGACTTGAGTAAACGCCTAAACAAACGAGCAATGTCTGATAGGTATCCAAGTCTGAAGGCAGATCAGTTCCATAGTCGCCACTATATCCTGTACTGCTTAAAATAGCGTGGATATTTTCTCCAGATGATGGTAATGGATCAGGATTCCACAGATAATAGTTCATCTGTCCAATGGTCAAATCAAATCGTATCGTGTCATTGGAGTAGTTCGAGTACACAACCATTTCAAAAGTGACGACCGTGCCTATTGGAGCACCAGAATCTGCACTTATAACAAAAGGATCCTGGTCGTTATCCTGAAGGCTATCACTACCGATATGACCAAAAGTTCCGATGCTATCAAGGATAAAAACCTCAGGGGCAGTACAGCGAAGTACTGCACTAACACTATCAGCGGCTGCAGCACCTTGGTTGCCCAAGGAAATAATGACTGAAAGAGTCTCAGCTGGCTCCAGAATATTGTTGCCATTACCACCACTCAGGGTTATTCCGCTCAGTATAAAATCTGGTGCAAGAACGACCTTTGAAAATTCAGATATCCAGGTTGAGTCATTGATATCTGAACATAGCAATTCAAAATCAATCTGATGACCATCTGGACATGAATGAGTGACGGTGAAATTGAAGCCGTCTGAACCCGTAAAAGCAGAGTCGCCACCTAATACGTCACCAAAGCTCTTCACCGTATCAATCAATGTAATATAACTGTCGTTCGATCTCAGCTTGCCAGTAATAGCAACGCCGGTGCTCTCGCTCAGATTGCTGATCCAGACTGGCAGTTCAATATCCTCAGTAGGGTTAATCCTACCATCATCATTACCAGCCGCTGAATCATCAACAAAGGAATTTGAATATACTATATAACAATAGTCGAGGATCTTTACCTGCATTGATCCTTCGTAAGGCAGGAGGTTTCTGCCGGTCACGGTGACAAAGAGCGTGTCGGCGAGAATTAGCGGATCAATGCTGAATTGTGCTTCACCGTTGACATCAGTTGTGTCAAGGAAATAAACAGTGCTATCCAATTTCCCCGCGACACAAACAATTGCGCCGCTAATCAATGTGTGGTCATCTGCTTTCTTAATCGTAACAACGAAATTGAATGCACTGAAAGGTACGAATTCAGGATGCTGAACATCTAGAGAACAAGGTGCATCTGTCCAGATGTTGAGTTCAGGATCACCGAGACAGGTGAAATTATTGTATTCTCGGAGATCACCCCACTGTTGATAAACTCTTTTTCTCCCCGCTTCCCCTGCTTCACCAAAGGTGCGTTTGTTATCGATGAAAATACCATCGAGAAAACCGATCGCAACCGCATTTCTCAAATGGGCGGCATTGCCAGTATTACGCGTACCACCATAAAAGGCAACGGCACCTCGCAAATTCGTCGGCGTACCGACCCTTAGAAAATTCTCGCCAATAATAGGCGATGAACTCGGCGAAACGGTCCGGCACGTAGTAGAAAGAACGATCGGTAGCTTATCGCCATTAGCCAATGAATAAGGGTTGATATTGAAAGGATCATACCAGTGAACGCTCGCATTACCTCGATACATGACAAACATGCGACCTTGGTTAATCGAATTTACGATATGAGTGTAGTTGTGTCCGTAATAATCACAGAATGTATCCACCAATGCAAAACCATTGTTCACCGCCAGACTCTCTGCATACCTCATGCAATAAAGATAAATCGAATCATCCTCACCATCACAATTCGCTATTGCAACACCTTTCTTAAACCACAGTGAATCGCCTGTAAATGGATGACGTTCATAAGCAAAGACTTTATTAATAACGGTTCTTAGCTGTGTAGTATCTTGTACTGAAAGCCTGCCCGGCAATACCTCATTGTAAATATCGCCGTCCATATTACCATAGTAGTTATCCGTATAATAGCTGTACCCGCCATAAGAATAATAGCACATCGGGATGTATCCTGGATGACCGACAAGAATTACAAATTCAGGTTGAATATCCCATGTATTGTAGCAATTGAGGATAAAATTCCTTATCGAGACTGAATCATAACCGACCTGCGAGAGCTTGTATACTGCCGGCTTCATACCTTTTTTGTATTTCCATTCAACCAGAGGCTGTAATGTATTATAGAAATTGTCAGGGGTTATGACCAAGTACCGGGCACCTGTTTGAGCATAGGCTATTGAACTCAAAGTCGCCAAAAGCACTAGATACTTAAGTCTGCTTATGTAGCCGGGAAAATACCTCCTCATAACATTACGATTATAATGATAATTCTCAATGTGTCAAGGGATAAAAAAATCGACTCATCTCTCTTACTTCTACCAAACTCTCCTTAAGGTACAACGTTAAATGTTGGAATCACTAAAAGAACTATAAGAAATCATTCTTTATTAGATCAAACTTCTTCGTCCTGCTGAATTTTTTAATCTCCAGCTCTCTTTTGGTTGCGGAACTGCGGTTTTTATGTTTTTCATAGAATAAAAGCTTAACGGGCTTTCTGTATTTAGTATAGTGACAACCTTTTCCTAAATTGTGATTATTGATTCTCTTTTCAATTTCTGTAGTAATCCCCACATAAAGTGATTTATCTTTACATTCAACAATATAGACAAACCAAGGTTGTGGGTTTATCTTCGTCATTATTTGTTTGAACAGCGTTTCAAAAAGGTATCTCTCTCCCTACTGAAACAGGATTCGTTCAATAGGTATGTCTCACCCTGCTGAAACAGAATTCGTTCAACAGGTATCTCTCACCCGTTATCACGGGATTCGAGATTATATTTTTCTAAATTCACTACGTTCGTTAAGAAATACTTTATCAAAAAGGTATCTCTCACCCGCTGTCACGGGATTCGAGATTATATTTTTCTAAATTCACTACGTTCGTTAAGAAATACTTTATCAAAAAGGTATCTCTCACCCGCTGTCACGGGATTCGAGATTATATTTTTCTAAATTCACTACGTTCGTTAAGAAAAATAATAACTCCTCGGGCAGGATTCGAACCTGCAACCCTCCGGTTACATTGACCTCTGATTTTCATCAAAGAATGGACTATCTCATTCCCGATACCGAATAATTATCGGTACTACGGGATCGGGCGCTTCCCAACCGCTTTAGCAGTAAGTACTTCCTTACGGAATAGTCTCTGCACCTTCCCTGCTTTTTCTGAACACAGGGCTTGGCTCAGGGTTACCATACCCTTCGACTATGCTCAGGGTTTAGGCTTCCTTGAATTCACCCGATTTTTCAACCACGATTTCTCGTGGAAGCTGCTTTTATTACAGCCGGATGCTCTACCATTGAGCTACCGAGGAATCGCTCTATTATATCAAATTTAACTGGATTGTCAATTAATATATAGACGATTTTCGTAGACGAGGTTTTCAGTTAGAGCCTTGACAATACTGGTATTGTTACTATAATTTTATAGAAAGAGGGGTAAAAATGCTTAGTATTATGTTGATCCTATGCCTATTTGGTGAGCTAACCGGTAAGGTTCAAGGTATTGTAACCGACCAAACCACTGATCAACCTATCCCCTATGCCAGTGTAATAATACTCGAAACAGAATCAGGTACGGCAACGGATGAAGAAGGTGTTTTTTTCATTCTCAATGTACTACCAAACACATATACTATTGAGGTTTCCTGTATTGGTTACGAAACACAATTAATTGAAAACGTTGCAGTTGAGATAAACCAAACCGCTCGGCTAAAGGTAAGTCTCAGACAATCACCCATTGAGGTTGAACCAATCACAATAACCTACAAGACGCCTTTCGTGGAAAAGGATTGGACGAGCACGACCTATATCGTTAAAAAAGAAGAAATTGCCGCGCTTCCTATTGATTATACAACCCATTTGATCCAATTCCAACCATCAGTTGCCCGGCTTGATACTGCCTTACATGTACGCGGTGGAAGGGTAACTGAAGTTCTTTATCTTATTGATAATGTATCGATCATCGACCCTCAGACCGGTGCCCCGGCAATCAATATGTCAAAGGGCATTATTGATGAGGTGATATTCTTACCCGGCGGATTTGATGCGGAATACGGCAGGGCAATGTCGGGTGTCATCAATTTAATAACTGAATATCCTTCAGATCATTTTAAGACTAATTTCTCAGGCAAAACAGAAACCAGTATGTTTGATTGCTATAGTTTTGGGTATAGAAATTACCAGTCTTCAGTACATATTCCGGTTTCACAGAAATTTAAGGGACTGCTATCTTTTGATGTGATGAGTACTGATGACTGGAATCCAAGGGTTCAGATTATGCCGCATAAACAGCGATATGATTATACATTGTACGGCAAATGGATCTTTATCCCGTCAGGAAAACTGAAAGTAGGGTTCAGTGGTGTAAAATCAAGGGTCCAGTTTGATCGTTATGACACAAAATGGAAATATAATCTTGACCACTACCGCTCAGATTTAAGAAAAGGCGATCTTCAGGTTCTAAGCTTAAATTTTCTGCCGGATTCGCGCAAACTCTTTAATATAACCCTTAGCAGACTATGTTCAAAGACGATGATCGGAGCAAAGGAAAAAGGCGAGTATGGTATTTTTGATGACTATATCTTCAGAGATTATCATTTACTGAAATACCCGGCATTCAGTATACGGAATCCGTTTGGCGCCAACTGGTTTTATTACGGACCACCCGTACTGCGGCTGTATGATTATCCTATAGTTGAAGGCGAAGGTCCTGAATATCAGAATAAATCATCTCTAGTCATGAAAGCGAATCTCAACACGAATATTCAGGCTCATAAATATCACGAAATAAAAGCGGGGTTCGAATATACCTATCTTGATTTGGAAAATTTCATTCACTTTGTACCGTCTAGATATATATATGCCCTTGATACGGGTCGGCTTATCGATCAATATCATTTCCATCCCAAAGAGTATTCTCTATTTTTCCAAGATAACATAGATATTAGAAGCGCCTATGCAAAAATCGGCTGCAGAATCGATCATTTTGAAACAGGCATTCCAGATAGTGACCCTGAAACAATTATTTCCCCGCGTTGTGCATTTTCAGTCATGGTTACTGAAAGATTCCTTTTCCGAAGCAATGTGGGGAAGTATGCTCAACCACCGCTCTATGATCATGTGTACCAGTACTATAATCTCATACCATTACCATACCATCTTTACAGATGGTTGCCTTTGGTTGGTAATCCTGACCTCGGTTCGGAAAAGACCATGGTTTATGAAATCGGACTGCAAGGACAGGTGCACCGCAATCTAAGCACGACGGTCAATATATTTTACAAGGATGTATCTGACCTCATTGGTACTCGCTTCGTATTAGGCTATCCCAGAGATTATGTGCGCTACCAAAATATCGAAATAGCCAATATTAAAGGATGTGAGGCGATTCTGGAATTTACGAATTCATTATTTACCGGCAAAATATCGTATACACTATCATGGGCGCGCGGCACGAGTTCCTATGCAGAAGAAGTCTATGATCTGTATGATTGGCTGGAAAGCTACGATACTTTAACATATTATGCAGAAGAATATTATCTGGATTTTGACCAGCGCCACAGGCTTTTTATCCAAAGCATTACGAATCTTCCATTACAGACAAAAATCTATCTTTTCGGTTATCTAGGTGTTGGTTTTCCATATACGCCGCCTGGTGCCGAAGGTCAAACTAAAGAACGCAACGTATTAAAACATGAGTTTCAGAAACAATTTGACTGCGTTATTATAAAATCATTCCGATTAGGTAACGTATTGTTAACTGCTAACCTGGAAATAATCAATGTCTTCAATACAATATATAAGATCAGCGAACATTCGCCACTAGTATCTTTAGGACTTATCGATACGCTGTGTTTTCCATATGAATATGATTTTCATAACAAGCGATTTTACGCGCCTCCGGCGGACAAGAATCATGATGGACTACTCACCCGCGAGGAACAAACAGAAGCATTCTACGCTTTCGCGGCAGACATGGAAGACTCAACCAACGCCTATACTGCACCAAGGAAGGTAAGAATCGGACTATCAATAGCCTTTTAATTATCGGGCTTGACTCCACCTCTCCAACACATATACTCAATCAGGAGAAAAGAATGATAAATATTAAAAAACAATCAACAGATACAGATAATGGCACGTGCAGCCAAGCGATGGTGTGGCTTATCGTGCTTGTATGTTTGTCAACAAATATACTCTGGGCAGGACAGAAACTCTTGTCACCGTGTTACCTTTTGGAATTGGAATCTATCGGGTTCCCCACTGCCGAAAAACAACAGGCAGCATGGCCTATACATGACCTCATAGCCCACGAAGGAAAATTGTATATTGGTCATGGTGATGCGGTCGTTAACACCGGTCCCACTGACATTGTATACTACGATTTAAATAATGAGGAATTTGTCGCTGAGTTTACTGTAGACGACGAAGCGATCTATTATTATCAGCTAATCGACAATAGATTGATGATCCCGGGCATAGATGCCACTGAAGACTGGAATTTCGGTAATTTCTATATACTGACAGATGCCGGCTGGATAAAAAACAGAACGATCCCGAATGGCATCCACGTCAACCACCTCGCATCATATGACGAGAATTTGTTTGCCAGCACCGGAGCTTTTGCTAATGTCGGAGAGAACATAGATTTTGCCTTTGGCGGAATATTCTGTTCAGCAGACACTGGCAAAACCTGGATTCTTTCGTACGCGACACCGGGCGATGACAAAAGCGTTTATCGCATACAGACGCTTGTCGCTTACCAGAATAAATTATATGCATTCCCCTTTGCCTACAGTGGTTTGACCAAAGAAGATATCCCTTCACAATATCATGGAGCATTATCAGATAGATATTCTTCAGACAATGAATATCTCGTACTCTCGAATGACATTTTTGGTCAGTGCGATGTCATTGTCTTCGATGGTAAAACATGGCGTTGCGAAGATATCATACCAAAAGACAAACTTTGCTACATAACCAAACCATTTGTCTTCAAAGAAAAACTGTATATACCAGGGCTCTTTGGTGAATACATCGACTATTTGAACAAAGACCGACAACTCGTACCCCAGGCAAAAACACTCCTTTTTAGTTTTGACGGCAAGCGAACCAAAGAAGTGGATTTTGATTATGATAGACTTGCCGACGTAATGGTGAAGGAAGATACCTTATACCTCCTTATTGAAAAAAACCATCTATACTACATCGCCAAAACAGAGAACCTCAAGAAATGGCACTATTTCCTGATCCCCCCAGCAGTAGAAAAGCCAAAGTCGATCGAATATTCTGATCGGTTGTTCTATATTGGAGCAGAAGATGGCAATATTTTCGCATCAGAACAGAACCGGTTGATTAAGAATTTCAAAGAAGCAACAGGCGTCTCACCCAAAAAAATCTTTGGTGCTGCTGAACTATTAAGAGATGGCAAATGGTATTGGACCGCGATAACTGATTTACAGAACTGGGGACAACTCGCTCTGCTCACTGCCGAAGTTAAGTATGGGAATATCTTGAAGATAAACACCACCAATATAAAAAAACTGAGTGTCTTTCCACCAAAGCACTTTCTCAACACTGAACACGAAACCATGTTACTGATCGATGGGGTGGTAGTTTATGAAGCACTGACTGAAGACGTAAATGAACTTATCTGTACGCAATCTGTGGACAGCACTGGGGCTTACTGGAACGTAGAAAAGGGAACCAGAGAATTTGAAACCTATATCCCAGACAAACACCTTGTTGGAAAAACTGATATTGAATTAACAAGAAAAGGTAAAGACCCCCTTGTTGGCTGTTGGAAAGCAGATGTAATAAAGGAAGCAGCTGATGCAGATCTTGCCATAATCAGTCGCAGTGGAATTCGGGACGATATTATCTCAAGCAATATTTTTCTTGAGGACATATATGACGCTAATTATCGAAATAGGGTCTGTCAGTTCAAAGCATCGGGCAAGGAATTAACAAAGATGTTGGAGTTCAATCTGAACCAAGATGAAAACTTAAGGTGTCACATTTCTGGGTTCACAATCAAATACGTATTCGAAGACCCAGATATTAGAATTACAGAAACGACGCTCTACCCAAAAAAGAAATATACGATCGCTACTGAAGACTATCTTGTCGAACGCGCACAACGTTTCCTGGGACAGGATATAGAATACACCACGACTGATAAAGATACATACCAAGCCATACTTGAATGGTTTACCGAGCACCAGACAATCAGGGATATTGTACCAAGAATAGATAGACTGACAAAAGAAACGGAGTAAGGATCCTGCATCTCTAACATTTGGAAGCTGGGAAGCTAAGAGGATTAGAACTTCTGAACATCCTATTTTCTTAAGTTCAATATTTTCCCGATCTCTTTCACGCGCGCTTTAAGATCGATCTCCTTGTAGATCTTCAATGCCTTGGCTATGTTCTTACGCGCTGTGTTTTTATCCTGTTTGCTTCCCAATACCCAGAAAGCACGCGCATATTCAAAATAGCAGTCAGCCAATAACTTCTTATTGCCGAATTCCCTGGCAAGATTGAGCGCTTGCCCAAAGTACTTCCTGGATTTACCAAATGACTTTAAGCGACTCTCTTTACTGTATATTATCCCCAAATTAGTGAGGGTTATGATATGTATATCGGTTGAGCCGATCTCTTTTTCAATATCAACCGCCGTATTGGCTGCATCGAGTGCATCATCCAATCGATTCTGTTTTATTCTCAGCATTGAGTAAATATTATAGATAGCGCTCATCATACTTTTATTACCGATGTCTTCAAAGATCTTCCTGGCAATACTTAAGAACTTCTCTGCTTTAGCAAACTCATTCAGTTCAGTATAAACCACACTAAGTTGCTGCGAAGCACTGCCGATAGTCCATTTATCACCAGATTTCTTGCCTTTATTCAAAGCCTTTTGAAATAGTGGAATCGCTTTCTTATACTCAAGCCTGCTCACGTATACTTCACCGAGAGCTTCCATAGAAAAGGTCATCAATCTATTATCACCGATTTTCTCACTGATCTCCAATGCATCTTCAAGCGATTTGGCTGCTTTGTCATATTGACACGAGTGCTGATAGGCTACCGCCAGATTGCTGTAGGCAATGCCGATACCGTGTTTACTACCGAGCTCCTCATTGATCTGCAGATAGTTGTTTAGCAATTCGATCGCCTTTTCATATTCTCCCTTGTTCTCATAAACATTACCCAGATTGCAGTAGGCAATACCGATACCGCTCTTATCACCCAGTTCCTGACTGATCTTCAATTTCATGGCAAAGGCATCTATTGCCTGATCGAACTTACCTTGGGTACGGTAGATCGTACCCAAATTATTGTATGCGTCACCAAGTGCCCGACGTTCACCAATATCCTCGGCAATTAGCAATGCCTCCTCAAGTAAGTGCACCGCTTTTTCATATTCGCCTAAAAATGAATACACAATGGCGAGTGGAGCATGAGAGACTAATAGCGTATGTTTGAGCTCTTTGTTGGACTGCCACTCTTTTTTGCTCTTCACTTTCTTTACTATGGATATCGCTTGCAAACCTTTTTTTTCAGCGATGTCCATCTTACCTTTTATTCGGTAAACCCAGCATTCAAGTCGCATTATATTAGCTCGCTCGATCTTCGCTTCGATACTAACGGTTCTGATTGTCTTCAAAGCTCGCCCTGCCGTGTTAAGCATAGCTATGGCTTGGTCAAATAAACCTTGGCCGATAAACACCTTGGTCGTCGCAATGTAAGAACGTACTCTTGTCAAAACATCTTTTTTTCCGCTCTCCGCCATTTTTGTATAGGCGCTCTCCGCCTTATCATACTGACCGATGAGTTCGTAGATCTGACCGAGTTTTTCATACATCTCAGCAATTTCTCTATAGTTATCTTTGTCGATAAGCTTGATCGTCTTATGATAGAGATCAATCGCTTCTTCATTAACATAGAGCTCTTTCTTACGATCTGCTGCCTTTTCCAAATATTGCACAGCCTTGTCTTTTTCACCAGCAATCAGAAAATGATTTGCCAGTGCATCGTAATACTCACTTAAATCATGAGCATATACTTGTTCAACAGCAAAGCCAATTTGCCGGTGGTATTCTTTCCTTGTTTTCCTTAGCAGAGATTGATAGATTGCTTCTTTCATAAGAGAGTGACCAAAGGTATATTCCTCCTCGCTCGTTGACGTCCGTTTGGTGGTTTGCATGGGTTGCACAATACCCTTTTGAGTAAGTATAAGTAGATCATCTTTCAGGCTTTTGCCCAATTCGAGCATCGTATTAAGCAACTTAACAGAAAATTCGTCGCCGATAACTGCAGCGATATCAACGATCGCTCTTTGCTCAACATCGAGCTTGTCCACCTTTGCCATAACTATTTCATCAAGCGTGCGGGGAACGGCCGATTCCTTACCATGTCGCAGTTTTGCCGTACTTTCTTCGATATAAATTATGTCATTGTTCAGAAGGTTATTGACGAGCTCATGAACGTAAAACGGCACACGACCTGACTTTTTCATTAATAAAGTGACCAATCTGTCTTCGATATTCTTACACCGAAGCAGACCACACAAGAGGGTAACTGTATCATCCTGATTTAGTGGCTTTAAACTGAGTTGTGAGAAACAGGGTAAGCGCGCTGTTTTTTTTCCAATATTAAATTCTGGACGGTACAGATCAACGATCATCACCTTCTTACTACTGATGTCTCTTGCTAACCGGTGCATGAAATCTACTGTTTCCTGGTCAATCCAATGGCAGTCCTCAAATACAATAATAAGCGGTTTTATGTCCGATATACGCAACAATAATGTATGCAGTGCTTCATTTATCATTCTTATTCGGTCTTTTGGTCGCATCGATGCAAAACGATTCTGATCAATGCGATCCAAAGGTAAACTCAGGAAATATTTCAAAAATGGCACGATCTTTGTAAGTGAAGATAAATGTGTTGCCTTGATGAACTTGTCAACCTGATGCGCAGCTTTTTTCTTTGTGCCAATCTCCTCAAGACCCAAAAGGTTTCTCAAAATGTCCTGTAAAACAAGATAAGAAGCTGAACTGAGATACTGAATACCTCTTCCTTCGATAACATAGATATCTTTTGTCAGCTGTTTCTTAAATTCGTATGTCAACTTTGACTTACCTATCCCTGCTTCGCCAATGATCGATACGATCTGTCCTGATCCAGACTCTACTCTCGAGTAGAGTCCAAGGAGTGTATTCAACTCATAACTGCGACCAACAAGAGGTAATTCTTTGATCCGACGTAACGAATACTGACGCTGGACCGATTGTGGTTCATAAACAAGGACTGATACTTTCTTGCCCTTGACATTTATTCTTTTCAGCTTCCTATATTTTATCTCTTCTAAGGTATATTTATAAACTGATTCGCTCGTATAGATTCGACCTTTCGGAGCTGCATATTGGAGACGCTGCGCCAGATTTACTACATCACCCATAACCGTATATTCACCAGGTCGACCAAGGTCTCCAGTGGCAACCAATCCGTAATTAATTCCAATGGAAAGAAAGAAATCTAATTTCTTTTCTCTGTTAAACTCTATTATCTCTTTCTGAAGTTCGAGTGCCGAAATAACCGCGCGCAACGGATCATCTTCATGCGCAACCGGTGCACCAAAAAGCGCCATAATGCAATCGCCAATGAATTTATCAATGTATCCTTCGTATTTGTAGATCACCCCGGCTAAACGCTGCAGGCAAGCATCTACTAAATCCCTCAATTCCTCGGGGTCGAGAGTTTCTGAAAGCGGCGTGAAACCCGAAATATCTGCGAAGAGCACAGCGACACGTCTTCGCTGCCCTTTGTCTCTGTGCTGTGCAACAACTTGCAATTGAGCACCGCACTGATTACAGAACCTGGCACTTTCGGGATTCTTAAAACCGCACTTCGCGCATTTCATAAAGGATTCATTTTATCGACTGATTTTACTCTTCAGGTCCTCGACTTCATTGAGCAATCTATTCCTCTCTGATTCACTCTGTGCATTTTTGATATAGGGAACTACTTGCAGTATATCTCCCACGTAATCAAGTAACCTAATCGCTTCGCTAACATGAGTATGAGACACTATCTTCTTTCTTGCCTGCTTGATCACGACCTCAAAATCTTTGAGAGAAAACGGCATGAGGATACGCGGGTATATGCTCAGTTCATAAAGGTATAACTCCCCATTATTGTCATCCGTTTCACCATTTGTATATGTAAAATATAACCCGATAACCTTTATAAGTTGTATGTCGGGTGACTTCAACTGAATCTCAAACAACCCACCTTTCCGTCCTACAACCACGGAATCCCAATCGATCTCTGAGAAACTGTAGTACAGAACCAGGTTCTCAGCCTGGATTTCCGAAGTTATCCTAACGAGCAAATCGGGCGAATCCTTCACATAACAAAGATTCACACCGCTAATGATTGCAAATATAAGGACTGTATTCATCTCAACTCCTTATTCATGACGTAGGCGTCATCACCATTAATATAATATAACCTCTGCCGGTGCGAAATAGCATAACCGAGACGTTCGTACATCTTGATCGCCGCAGTGTTGTCTATCCTAACCTCAAGATAGGCTTGAGTGCAATCTCGATCAAGAGCAATCCTTTCGAGCCGGTGCATTAATTCAGTTCCGATCCCCTTGCGCTGACACTCTCTGGTTACCGCAATATTTGTAATGTGGAACTTCCCATCATTACACGACGCCAACGAATACCCTACGATTTCTTTCTCGCATTCTACGACAAAAGCAATCGTTTTTTTCGCCATCAGATCATGTTCAAAAAAAGACCTGGGCCACGGATTTGGAAAAAACCGTACCTCTAATGCATAGATGTTATCTATGTCATCAAAGTGCATTTGCCTTATTGTAATTTCTCTCGGCATCAGTCTTCTTTATGTAAAAAGGTTCAAGGACTTCAAGGTCGTCAAAATCCTTCGCCTTAATTCTCGGTAATGCTATGATCACAACTTTTGCTGCAGAAGGTAAAACAAAATCTTCCGCTAAGAAAATCAGCTTCTCGCTATTAGTCGCCAAGCCTTGCTCCCTGAATACTTCAACACCGGATCCCGCAATGATTGTGTTACCTTGAACGCGGTCAAGAATAATATCAGGTCTTGTGAGCTCATACGCACTCGTTCTCTTACCTCCCTCATATACAGCAGCGTATATCTCCTTTTGAAACGCATTAATCACGGCGATTACAGGTTCCTGTGTAAACGACAAGGGAATACCGATAAGATCAAGCGTGTTCACAGCGACCACAGGGATCCTTTGTGCCAAAGCCAAGCCTTTTGCTAAACTAAGGCCCACTCTCAACGATGTAAACATGCCCGGTCCAATGCTTATTGCCAGCGCTTTGATCTCTCCTTCATCAAATTCATTGACAAGCCGGTTTGCCTCAGCAAACAACCCAGCATCCCGAGACCCGCCATGTAATTGACGTGCCCTCTTTATTTCACAGATCAGTCTCTCATCTTCATTGATTGATAAAGAAAAAACCGTGGATGATGTCTCAATCCCTAATATCTTCAACTGTCAGCTCCCGTCTATTTCGCTTATCTATAACGATCTTTACATGGATACCGGTAGTCGGTTTTGTATTAAGACGATCCGCCCATTCGATCACGGTAATACCTTTATCGACTATATACTCTTCGACCGGTAACATATCCAGTGCTTCTGCCTCGAGACGGTAGAGGTCGATATGAGCAACTGGCAGTCTTCCTTTGTAGTCAGTAGCAATGACAAAGCTTGAACTGGTAACCTCTTCCTCAACACCCAGACCAATACAAAGACCCTTTACGAAAACAGTCTTACCACTTCCCAATTCGCCATACAGATATATGATATCCCCTGGCTTAAGCTCGGCAGCTAGTTCCTTACCGATGTCCATGGTCTCCTTGAAAGAAGATGAGATTATTCTCCGAATATGCTTTGTGTCATGCATTGTATTCATAGATCTTAAAAACTCCAAAGATCCCAAGATCTTGATCAAAATAAGCGATTTGCTTGATCTGTTTGGCCATGAACTGACCCCACCCACCGGTCGCAACACATAGTAATCTCTTCTTACACTCCCGTCTTATAGCCTGGATAAGACCCTGGATCATCACCACCGCACCATTAACAATACCTGACTGAATACACTCTTCAGTACTTTGACCGATGACTCTTTGAGGTAACTGAAGAGCTACTTTTTTCAAAAGGGCAGTACGGCTTACAAGCCCATCCATGAATAAACCCATACCTGGTGTGATAAGTCCGCCCAAGTAATGACCGTCCTTCAAAACAACATCAAGCGTCGTCGCCGTTCCAAAACTTAAGATGAGCAGATCTTTTCTATACCGCGCTAAACCGCCGACTGCATTAGCAATACGGTCTGCACCAAGTGTCATTGGCTTACGATAGTCAAATCTCAGATGACAGTCTGCTTTTGAAGAAACAATCACCGGTTCTATTCTGTAATGGCGTTTCAGAAAACGTACAACTCTTGGCGTAATCCTGGGTATAACTGACGCAATAGCGGCACCAACGATTTTTTTACTGCCTAACATCTTCATTAAATCGCGCTCGATATATTTACTCTGGACCGGGGATACTATCCTTTTCGCAAGACGACCGTCGCGATACACACCAACATGGATGTATGAATTGCCAATGTCAAAAGCGGCTACCATCTTAACCTGCGGACATCCCCGTAACAGAACTTCCGGATCATCCCAGTTTCATCCCTAAGTAGAAGCGCCCAATCATCATCAATGCCATGCACCAAACCCCTGAAAACACCCCTGGAAGTGATCACCTCAATTGACTCACCAATGCCATCGATGTAATTTAGTACCTCCTTCACTTTTATACCTCGGTTCTGCAACTCATCATATAGCGGATTGAATTTGTCGATAAGATGCGTGAGTATCTCGTCGATATCAAAAGGTTTTCCTGCATCGATCTTGAGAGATATGGCATTTTCCAACGTCGGTATAAATCCATCATTATTAACATTCAAACCTATCCCACAGATAACCGCATCCCCGGACTGTTCGCAGATGATACCCGACACCTTTTTCTCATTGAGCAGGACATCATTGGGCCAGTGTATTGACAACCGAGAAAAACCATAATCCTCAAGGACCTTCACAATGACCAGAGATGCTAATAAAGGGATCGAACTTAACCGTGTATGTGGAAAAAGTAAAAGTGAAACATACAGCCCGCCGGGTGGTGAATACCACGTCCGCCCCTGTCTGCCACGACCATGTTTCTGACGTAAAGAAAAAATCGCCAGCTCTTTATTTTGATTTACAAATCTTTTTGCGGTATCCTGTGTTGATATTGCTTCTTTGAACCTGATGATCCGTTTGATCATTAAGATTAATAATAAATCCTAAGCGATGCTTCTTGAAACGCTATGTACCCGTCCTTGATCTTTAGCGAATCAACATCAAACCACGTTGCGCTCATAATTCCAACAACAAACTCTAGGTCGTCATTCTCCTCGACCACAAGTGCTGTAAAAGCCGTGGCTGTAAACTGGTATGATGGACCAATAAGTAGAACACTTACGCTATCCTGGATATAGCGCACTGATTCAACCGTCAATCTGATATTCTGATACGAACCGGGTGTCACCTCAACATAGCCATCAGTAATACTTACGAAGTCAGAAACCTGGATGCCAACTGCTACTTCTTTTGCACCTTCCCAGACCGTGACGTATCCATCACCTTCAGGCATATCAATCCTCGTAACCGTCATACTGATATCACCGAGGGTGCCGTCAAAGAGCGCGCCATCATTAACACCGAACTCAATTGCAGCCTGACCAGCACAACCAATAATAAGTAGCGGTAAAATAAGCCAAATCCATCTCTTCATCGTACCTCCTTAGATTAGTTTATTCTAAATGAATGATATGTCAAGATGAAGAACTCGGTGATTGAAGTCTTGCAAAGATCTTGAATATCGTTATAATGAAACAAACAATGAAACAAATAAGGAGACCATATGCAGGGCTATTATCGCTTTCCAACAATTCATAAAGATACAATTATCTTTGTCAGTGAAGATGATCTATGGACCGTCCCTGCACCGGGCGGTCTGGCACGAAGGTTGACATCAAACCTCGCTCAAGTAAGCCATCCCTTTATTTCACCTGATGGCAAAGATGTTGCATTTGTCGGTTTTGAAGAAGGACAATCTGAAATATATTCCATGCCGGCTCAAGGCGGAACCGCAAAAAGGCTAACTTACTTCGGTGCGAATTGTACCGTGGTTGGCTGGAGCCGTGACAGCAAGCGAATCTTTTTTGCAAGCAATACCAAACAGTGGTATTTAAGAACAATGTACATCTATTCGATAAGTAAATCCAAGGATACACCAAAGATCATTCGAGTCGGACCAGCTACGCAGATTGCATTTGCTCCTGATTCAGGCATTGTTATTGGTCGCCACACCGTTGATCCAGCGCGTTGGAAAAGATATCGTGGAGGCACGGCAGGTATACTCTGGGTAGATACGCGCGGCAATGGTAATTTCAGGAAGCTAATAGACCTTAAAGGTAATTTCGCCTCACCGATGTGGATCGGTAAGAGAATTTATTTCATATGCGATCATGAAGGTATCGGCAATATCTACTCTTGTTTACCCAGTGGCAAAGCGCTACAACGTCATACCCTTCATACTGATTTCTACGTAAGGAATGCAAGTACTGACGGTAAGAACATCACTTACCAGGCTGGCGGTAATCTGTATGTCTACGATATTGCCCAGCGTAAATCAAAGAAAGTAAAAATCCAGTACCATAGTCCGCGAGTTCAGACTAATCGCAAATTTGTCAGTGCTGCCGACTATCTGGAAGATTATTCAGTCCACCCCAAAGGTGAGATGATTTCAGTAACGAGTCGCGGCAAGGTTTTCTCAATGACGAACTGGGAAGGTCCAGTAATGCAAGCAGGGCAAACAGTTAAGGCGCGCTATCGTCTTGGTCGATGGCTTCCAGATGGAAAACGTCTAATCGTTGTCACTGACGATAAAGGTGAAGATACTCTGCAGATCCACTATACTAAAGGTAGTAAGAAGGTACAAGCCTTTCCGATATTGGATATCGGTCGACCGATCGAACTTGAACCTTCGCCAACCAAACCGCTCGTTGCCCTAACCAATCATCGTTTTGAATTAGTGCTTGTAAACTTGAAATCAAAGAAGCGTATTATCCTTGACCACAGCAAGCATTATCGAATCAACGATATAGCCTGGTCACCAGATGGAACATGGCTTGCATACAGTTACCCGGATTCAGCAAGGACCGCATGTATCAAATTATGTAATACCATGACCAGAAAAACATATATTGCAACGAGGACTGTATTGCAGGATTTCTCACCGACCTTTGATCCTGATGGTAAATACCTGTATTTCCTGTCTAATCGGCATTTTGACCCGGTATATGATACAATGCAATTTGAGCTCGGCTTTCCAGCAAATATTAAACCCTATTTGGTAACCTTGAGCAAAAAAACTGCATCACCATTCAGGTACACCCAGATCGCACCAAAAGGTCTTGAGAAACCAGCTTTTGATAAATCGATGCTACAACCCAAGAAGCCGTTAAAATCTTTGGAGATCGACATTCCAGGTATTCAAGATAGGGTTATATCTTTTCCACTACAAGCCGGCATATATGAAAAGATCTGGGCGATCAAGGATAAGGTCTTGTACACGAAATCTCCGATTGTCGGTGGTATTGAATTTTGGTTTACTGATACTTTTCAGTCCAGAGCAACGCTTCATGTTTATGACCTAAAGGAACAAAAGGCGAGTACTATTACTTCAGGTATCACCGATTTTAGAATTTCTCAAAACAGTGAAATTCTTGTATACCGAGCTAATAACCGTTTGAGGATCGCTAGGCCGATTGAAAATCTCGATACAAAACTCCAAAAAGAACCAGCCGGACCGAAAAGCGGTTGGTTTGATCTAGGGCGCATAAAAATACTCGTTGAGCCGCGCAATGAATGGCGACAGATGTATCGTGATGTCTGGCGTCTGCAACGCGATCATTTCTGGACTAAAGATATGTCTGGGATCGACTGGAAAAAGGTATACAAGAAATACCTGCCTTTATTAGATCGGCTTGGTTCCCGTTCAGAATTCTCTGATCTGATATGGGAAATGCAGGGTGAACTCGGCACGTCACACGCCTATGAATGGGGTGGTGACTACCGAAAACATCCGCAGTACAAACAGGGTTTCCTTGGTGCTGATATGGAATATAACAGAAAGTTCAATGCTTACCGCATAGCGAACATTATCAAAGGTGATCCCTGGGAGCAAACCAAGACTTCACCTTTGCTCACGCCGGGTTTGAATATCAAAAAGGGCGATCTCCTATTCAATATCGATGGTACAAGAATCAACAAAAAAATATCGCCTGAGGAAATGCTGATCAATCGTGCTGGTGCAGAAATCGCAATAACAATCGCTAATTCAAGAGGCAGAAGTAAAAAGACAGTAACCATAAAAACACTTTCGGATGAAAGCGGTGCGCGTTACCGTGACTGGGTTGAGGCAAACCGCGCAAAGATCCATCAAGTAAGCAAGAACAAAATAGGATATGTTCACATCCCGGATATGGGACCGTCCGGCTTTGCTGAATTTCACCGGTATTTCTTGAGTGAAATACAATTTCCTGGTCTTATAGTCGATGTCAGGTTCAATCGTGGCGGTCATGTGTCACAACTCCTCCTTGAAAAATTGACGCGCAAAAGGATCGCCTATGATATCCCACGCTGGTCACCGCCTGAGCCGTATCCTTCAGAATCAGTACTCGGTCCAATCGTTTGTCTGACAAATGAAAATGCTGGCTCAGATGGTGATATATTCAGCCATGCTTTTAAACTCTACAAGATCGGACCGCTTATCGGCAAACGCACCTGGGGTGGTGTTGTTGGTATCTCGCCATATTATACATTATCTGATGGCGGTTTGACTACCCAACCGGAATTTTCGTTCTGGTTCATTGATGTTGGCTGGCAGGTTGAAAATTACGGAACTGATCCGGATATCGAAGTTGAAAACAAACCTCAGGACTATGTCAAAGGACGTGACCCGCAACTGGCAAGAGGCATAAAAGAATGTCTCAAACTGATGAAGAAAAATCCACCCAAAATCCCCAAGTTTGGGAAGAGACCAAGTCTAAGATTACCCACTAAATTAGGTTGAGCGAACTACAGATCAATAGCTATCGTTGACCAACCGAAATTCCGCATTGCTTCACCAGGATCACCAGTGAAAGGATCATAATACTCACAGAACCCGTATTTCTCAATGAGTTCGCTTGTTTTTACCTTCAACTTTTTGTAAAGTTCGTTCCGACCATGCCTTAGAAGTCCCTTTGCTAAGAACCAATTCGTATTGATCCATGTCGTCCCGCGCCATATATATCTTGTACTGGTCAAGGGACCGAATGAGCTTTCATTCTTTGCAACCGAAGGGATAGGGTAGTCGAGCCAGAATTCTTCTTTATTCACGATATGCTCGATCAAACTGTCTGCGTATTTCTCAGGGATATCCAGACACAACGGGAAAAGAGACGATACCGTCTTTATCTTTACCCGATACTCCTTCCCTGCTTTATGATATCGCCCGTAAAATATTTTGTCATTGTTATCCCAATACTTCTCGAGGATACTTGCCTTAACACGCAGATAGTGCTTTCTGACTTGTGAAGCCTTAACCTTGTCAATAAGTTCCCACATATAAACAAGATGTTCAAGTGAAAGCGCGTATATCGTATTCACCGCGACATCTTCAAAATTGAATATATCAAGATCAAAGATCTTTTGAATATCCCACTTGACTCTTTTATATTCAGCAAGCATCGCACTAATCTTCCCTTTTGTCATTGCCGGATTATTATCGGTATTGCCAAAGGGCATGTCAAATTGTGGCGCCATGTCCATACCTGACTCCATTGGCGTTATCACTGAAATAAGATCGTTGCGGTCGAGGTCTCTTTCATTTTCAAGATAGTCAAAAAAGCGTTGCACACGCGGTAGATACTTTTTCAAAAATCCAATGGACTTTGTCTTCTCGTAAATCCTCCTCAATGTAATACCAATAACTGGTGGTTGTATTTCTGCAGTGAAAAAACGATATTGCGGATGGATCTCTTTGCGCCACGCTCTGAAATACTGATAAATGTCTAGGAGTCGCCATTTCCAGAAGATAATGTGCGGTATAAAACCATTTTCAGTCTGGCACGAAAGCAATGTATCCATCTCTTTGATCGCCAGTTCAACTTTATGCTCGGTCATTACGATTGAATGAAAACATGAATCCCAGAACCACTGGTGATAGTGAACCTCATCCGGCGCAAAATAGAAATAAGGTTTGCCGAGGTGTTTGCTAAAACCTTCTTTCTTATTTGACAAAAGAAGTTTGAATGCTCTTTCTTTAAGCTCTTTGATCTCTTCATCAGTCATCAGAATCGCCTTACTGGTTTACGCTGGTTATTCTACAGTCTACAAGGTAGCGTGACTTGAAATCAGTCATGTCACCGGCTTTTTTGCCAGGCACTGGGAAAAGACGCGCTGACAAAGGTTTGTTGAGTTGAATCGATAAAGCCGCCACATCAAGAAGAATCGCGTAGAGCTCTTTAGTAGATATGTTCCCGGGCAATGGGATACAGTCAAGCCCAGTCCCACAAACTGAAGAGCAAGCCAAAATAATCCCAAGATCAATGGTTCCACGGCTCCACCTGCGAGCAAGTCCATAGTCTTCAAGAACCGGCAACATCAAGCCAGAATACCCACACTTTTTCACATCCATAGATCTTAAAGCCCTGGTTAGCATCGCTGATATTGCCAGGGTACCTGGTCCACCGAATTTCCCGAGTTTTAACTTTTCAAAAGCATATGCAAGACTTTCATCCTTGACCAATGAAGGCGCTGGAGAAATATCAATCCCTTTGAACGACACTCTTTCTCTTTTCCCGAGGTTTTGGGCTAGTCTATCAATCTTCCTGAACCCCTTTTCAAGAACTAACTTAAGATAATATCCAGCTTTTGTCAGACTTCTTGCTCGGCAGAAAGCACTGGCTACCAGATCACTGCACTCAATACCTATCGAGAAACAAGTTTTCCCCTCATGGTATGAAGCAGGGAAAAACGGAATATCAGAAGGGCAGCTAGCGATCCCGGCAAAACGGAAATTGCCAAACCCTCTTTTCGTACATCGTGAGATCTCCAGGATTGACTTCGCGGTTTTTTGACAAGCCAGAAAATCTATACCATTTTTACGATTTCCAATAGTCACCGAACCAGAGACGATCGAAGTCGCGCTCAGTATTTCCGGAATTGCTCTGATATGAGATGGATCCTGAACCGTACCGATGCTTGCAAAATCAATCTGGTTTTCTTTGCACAATTCTTCGAGGTCATTGATATAACGAAGCCTCATGCGCAAGCTCCTTTTCCTCAGGTATACTGGCCACGGCTGGGTTACTATACGCACTGTCTGTACTTCAATCCCATTGTTTTCAAAAACCGCTTTAGCCTTCGAAAGAAATCGACCGATCTTTCTTATCTTTGATGCTTTTAATGGATATTCAAGATTAGTACCATAAGTAATCGTACGTATCTTCACGTAGGAAAATAATAGTCATTATTCACACCTGGTCAAGGCACTCTTGTCCATCCCAATCCAGTTGACATCAAGCTCATTCTATATATAATATTTGTTATGGACTGCAATATTGAGGCCAATTTGAAGCATTGCAATTGCACTTATGAACCATGTTCTCGTAAGGGCAAATGTTGCGAATGCATTAGTTATCATCTGTCCATAAACGAATTACCCGCTTGCTGTTTTCCCGGTAATATCGAAAAAACCTATGACCGATCTTTTGCACGTTTTGTAAAAATTTACAAGGAGTCCTAAAGGCTTTTAATGGAACTTATTTTTGAAATATCAAAACAAGGACGCAAAGGCTACTCATTACCGGTCTGCGATGTTCCGGAAATAGAGATCCCGGATCGTTTTCGTCGCAAGAAAATCGCGACATTACCTGAAGTAAGCGAACCTCAAGTAATGCGGCATTTTGTCAACCTCTCCTCAATGAATCATCATGTTGATAAGGATTTCTACCCGCTTGGTTCTTGCACAATGAAATACAATCCAAAGATCAACGAAGAAACGTCGCGGCTTGGCGGTTTTACTGATCTCCATCCTTTGCAGCAAGAAAAAACGACCCAAGGCGCCTTAAGGTTAATGTATGAATTAGGTGATTATTTAAAGAAGATCGTAAACCTTGATGCAATAACATTACAACCAGCTGCCGGCGCTCAGGGTGAATTCACCGCGATCAGTATGTTCAAAACTCATTTTAACAAACAAAATGAGGCTCGTCAGTATATCCTGGTCCCTGATTCAGCACACGGTACCAACCCGGCAAGCGTGAATTTTTCAGGGCTCAAACCCATTACCCAACCATCAAATGACAAAGGACTCGTCGATGTCAGCAAACTCAAAGAACTCATGAATGAAGAAGTTGCCGGAATTATGCTGACCAACCCCAATACCTTGGGCCTTTTTGAAAAAGAGGTTAAAGAAATCACTGCTATTGTGCATGAAAAGGGCGGTCTTGTTTACCTTGATGGTGCCAATCTCAATCCTCTGCTGGGTATCACAAGACCGGGTGATATGGGCTTTGATGCAGTTCATTTCAACCTTCACAAGACATTTTCAACACCCCATGGCGGCGGTGGCCCTGGTTCAGGTCCGGTTGCAGTTACCAAAACCCTTGCCCCCTATCTACCAGTCCCTATTGTATCCAAAAAAGATTCTATGTATACTTTAGACTATGACTTGCCTGACACGATCGGCAAGGTCCAGACTTTTTATGGTAATTTTCTCGTCCTGGTACGAGCCTACACTTATTTAAGAATGGTCGGCGAACAAGGGTTAAAGAAAATATCCAAATCAGCGATTCTTAATGCTAATTATATCATTCAATCATTAAAAGATGATTATTATTTACCGTTTGACGTATTTTGCATGCATGAAGGTGTTTTATCGGGAAAAGCATTACGCGACCACGGAGTCAAGACACTCGACATCGCAAAAAGACTCCTGGACTTCGGTCTGCACGCACCTACCGTGTATTTCCCCCTTATCGTTAGTGAAGCACTGATGATTGAACCGACTGACAGTGAATCAAAGGAGACCCTGGATCACTTTATCGACGTAATGAAACAAATACGAAAGGACGCCGAGGATCACCCCGACATCTTAAAATCAGCACCTCATAATACACCGGTACGTCGTCTTGACGAAGTGAAGGCGATAAAAGAACTTAAGGTAAAATGGACGAGCCAAAATTCGAAGTAACTGAAGAGAGAAAGAAAATTCTGCTCAATAAGATCGCTCAGAAGGCGATCGACTATCGTTTATCGCCAGTCGCAATCGTTATGCTGGAATCAGCAAAACCACTTAGCTTTTTGGGGAATCAGTTCCTGATATTTATGCAACCTTTTTACCGCGCGCTATTTAATTATCGTGAATATGAAGAAATCACTGCGATGTTGGAGGATCGAACTAACATTGAGGCGTTAATATGTGAAATCGAACGTCTTGAGGAGGCTAGGCATGAAGCAAAAAGAGCCAAAAAGAATTCTGGCCACTGATTGTGGCAGCACTACGACCAAAGCCATTCTAATTGAGAAAAAAGGCGAAGAGTATCGACTCATCGTAAGAGGGGAAGCTCCAACAACTGTGGAGGCTCCTTTTGAGGATGTCACAAGAGGAGTTCTAAACTCAGTGCGTGAGGTCGAGGAGCTCTCCAGTATAAAGCTACTGGATGGTGAAGATATTATCAAAGGCGTAAAGGACAAAGAAGGCGTTGATCTCTATGTCTCAACCTCTTCAGCAGGCGGTGGTCTACAAATGATGGTCGCAGGTGTCGTTTTGACAATGACCGCAGAAAGTGCAGCGCGTGCTGCCCTTGGTGCAGGAGCAATCGTGATGGACGTCATTGCCTCAAACGACGGCAGACTACCCCATCAAAAAATAAAGCGAATAAGGGACCTGCGACCAGACATGATACTCCTGTCCGGTGGTATTGATGGTGGGACTATTTCCCACGTTGTCGAATTGGCAGAACTCATAAAGGCTGCTGATCCAAGACCAAGGTTCGGCACCGGCTACCGACTCCCAGTTATCTATGCTGGTAACAAAGACGCCCGCGATATCATCCTCAATACTTTGAAGGAAAATACGGAGTTGGTCATAGTTGAAAACCTCCGTCCGGTTCTTGAAAGGGAAAATCTCAATCCTGCACGCGATAAAATTCATGATCAGTTCATGGAACATGTGATGGCGCACGCACCAGGATACAAAAACCTCATGACCATAACCGACGTACCGATTATGCCTACGCCTGGAGCGGTCGGCCTTCTCGTTGAAACGGTTGCTAAAAAAGAAAATATCGCCGCAATCGGCGTTGATATCGGTGGTGCAACAACTGATGTGTTCTCAGTATTTCAAGGAACGTTCAACCGAACGGTCAGCGCTAATCTCGGTATGTCTTATTCAATAAGCAATGTGCTTGCTGAAGCTGGTATTGAAAATATCATGCGTTGGTTACCTGAGGATATTGAAGAAAAAAGCCTCCGAAACCGAATAAGAAATAAAATGATCCGTCCAACTACAATACCCAGTGCTTTAGAAGATTTGAAGATTGAACAGGCTATAGCCCGGGAGGCTTTAAGATTGGCTTTTGAACAACACAAGAGTATGGCGGTCGGTCTCAAAGGTGTTCAACAGGAAAGAACGATCTCGGATGCGTTTTCCCAAAGCATGACCGGCGAAAGCCTTATCGACCTCATGGCTTTGAACCTTCTCATTGGATCAGGTGGCGCCCTTTCCCATTCACCGCGTAGAAATCAAGCAGCCTTGATGACTATCGACGCATTTCAGCCTGAAGGCATAACTCGCCTTGCGGTTGACTCGATATTCATGATGCCCCATCTTGGTGTTTTGTCAACGGTCCATGAAAAATCAGCTACTGAGGTTTTTAACAAAGATTGCCTCATCCTATTAGGTTCTTGCATCGCTCCCCTTGGGGTTGGTAAAGAAGGTCAAAAAGCTCTCACTATCAAGCTTGAACGCAAAGATAAAAAAACCGAGGATCTAGTCGTTAATTTTGGTGAAATCAAACTCCTCCCACTTGATCAGGGAGAAGAAGCAAAGGCCACATTGCAACCAGGAAAAGGTTTTGATGTCGGTGAAGGACGAGGTAAGCCTCTGGCAGCAACAGTGTTTGGAGGAATTGTCGGTCTGGTTATCGACTGCCGCGGACGACCATTCAACCTGCCAGAGAATAAGGGCAAGCGGATGGAAAAATTGAACGAATGGTTCACAGCAATGAACTTGTACCCAGAAACATAAAACAAGGAAAAAAGTGAAAAGAAGAAAAAAAAGTAAAAGGAGGCTAGATGGCACTACCAAAACGCAGGCAGTCGCATGCCCGGAAAAATAAAAGGCGCTCCCAATACAAAATGAAAAAAAGAGACTATATTGAATGCCCAAAATGTCACAGTCCAAAACTCCCGCATCGGGTTTGTCCAAACTGCGGTAGTTACAAAGATATAGTCGTTGTACCGCCCAAGGAAAAAGAGGAGAAGAGTTGATAATTGGCTTTGACTTGATGGGATCAGATAGCGCACCCAAGAATGAGCTCGAGACGCTGAAACTACTTAAGGAAGACCCTATTTGCGACATATTGGTCTGCGGCAAAGGGGACTACGAAAAATTAGTCACTGAGCTCGGCTTTGAATTCAAGCATGCTGACCAAGTTATCGGCATGCATGAAATCCCTTCGGTTGCTATTCGCCAAAAAAGAAATTCGTCAATCGGTGTCTTGGTGAATATGCTCAAGAAAAAAGAAGTCGATGCAATTGTCAGTGCTGGGAATACCGGTGCCATTTTGGGATTTAGTATAGTCATGCTCGGTAACATCGAAGGGCTCTCAAGAGCCGGTATTGCTATTGCGCTCCCAGCTGAATCTGGGTATTCAATACTGCTCGACGTCGGTTCTAATATCAATCCTAAAGCAGTAGACTATTATAATTATGGTCAAATGGGCGCTATCCTCGCCGAGGTAGTTCTAGAAAAGAAAAAACCGCGAGTTGCCATCCTGAACATCGGGAGCGAAAGCGGCAAAGGTGATGAAGCAAGACAAAAAGCCTATAAGCTCCTCGAGGAAAGTGATATAGACTTTATTGGCAACATAGAGGGTAATAACATGATGAAGGGCTTTGCAGATGTCATTGTGACCGATGGTTTTACCGGCAATGTTATCCTTAAATTCCTCGAGGGGATGATTGATAATATAATGACCATGTTGAAGGATGAAGTCGACGATGTAGCCCGCCGTAAATTCGGTCGGTTCCTGGTTCGGCCGGCGATTGAGGCGTTAAAAGCGAGATTTAATTATGAAGAGTACGGCGGCGGTATTCTTGTAGGTGTTCAAGGTGTTGCGGTTATCTGTCACGGTCACTCCTCTCCCCGAGCCCTAAAGAATGCTATCAAACTCAGCAACGATTGTGTCGAGTTCAATATTGTTGATGAAATAAAGAAGAGAATAAAAACATGAACGCATATATTGCAGGTCTTGGTACCTGTGTACCAAAAAAGATATTAACGAACTTTGATTTAGAGAAAATAGTTGAGACTTCGGACGAATGGATTCGAACACGATCAGGGGTCAAAGAAAGAAGGATTTCAGCTGAAGGCGAGCCAACGAGTGAACTCGCTGCAGCCGCCGGGAAAAAGGCTTTGGAAGCAGCTCAGATCAAGGCGACTGAACTTGAAGCGATAATAGTTGCCACCGCGACGCCAGACATGTTTTTTCCTTCAACCGCGTGTTTGGTCCAGTCTAAAATCGGTGCACGCAAAATCATCTCATTTGATATCAGTGCAGGTTGTTCAGGATGGCTGTACGGACTCTCAATCGTTGATTCCTTCATCAAAACCGGATATGACAATATACTAGTTATTGGGGCCGAGGAATTGAGCAAAGTAACTGACTATACTGATCGCTCAACCTGTGTACTCCTCGGTGACGGGGCTGGCGCAGCCCTGTTCAGAAAAACATCTGAAGAATGCGGTATCCTATCTACTTATTATGCGGCCGACGGTTCATACGGTGATCTTCTCTACATGCCAGCAGGTGGTACAAGAATGCCCGCCACCACAGAAACCGTCAAGAACAGACTCCATTATCTCAAAATGGAAGGCAATAAGGTCTACAAGGTTGCCGTACGCGCCATGTATGAGTCAGCGATCAAAACGCTTGAGAAAACAAATGTAAAACCCGAAGATATAGCCCTGCTTGTCCCGCACCAGGCTAATATCAGAATCATTGAAGCGACTGCTAAAAGGCTGAACATACCCATGGACAAAGTCGGCATCAACTTAGACCGGCACGGTAATACCTCAGCTGCATCAATCCCTATTGGACTTGACGAAGCAGCAAAATCCGGCCGAATCAAAAAAGGAGATCTAGTCCTATTGGTTGCTTTTGGAGCTGGTTTTACCTGGGGTGGGGTATTGATAAAGTGGTAAAATACCTTACCTAATCCCATTTGCTATAGGCTTGGGTAAATATCTAAATGCCTAAAATACTGAATACCTAAATCACACAATTGTGGTTATGTTTTAAACGCTAAAAAACAAATTGTCTGAGAATAAAATATTAAGTAATCAGTTAGTGCTATTAATTCTGTGTTTTCTATCTGGATTTTCTGTTCTTGTCTATGAAATAATCTGGGCTCGACAACTTACCTTGATCTTTGGAGGTACGGTAATAGCGACCACGGTCGTGATCGCTGTATTCATGGCTGGCCTCGGGTTCGGCAGTATATTTTTTGGTAAAAGGGTAGACCGTACCACTCATCCCCTAAAACTTTTTAGCATCGTGCAATTCGGAATATGCATTTCCTCTACCCTTGCTTTCTTTACCTTTGGAAAACTGGCAGCGTTCCATAGAATCCTTAATCTAGCACTGAAAGGCAGCTCGGTTTCAACCCTGTTCATTATACTAATTTCATCACTGTTCATGCTCATCCCCACTTTTCTAGCAGGTGGGACCCTACCGATCATAAGCAAGGAACTTGTGAATAACCGGAACAGAATCGGTCGGGGCGTCGGTTGGGTATATGCAGTATACACTCTGGGCAGTATGTTCGGGGCCTTTGTTACTGGTTTTTTCTTGATCGCGCATCTCGGTCAGGCTTTGAGTCTAATGTTTGCAGTAGTGATAAACTTGTTGCTAGGCTTTGGTTCTCGCCTATGGCTCACGAATAAAGTAAGTACAACAGAAACACCCAAAGATAAGAGTCAAGCTCTTCTTCAGCAACCAATGAGCAGTAATCTACTAGTGATCGTTGGTCTCATTGGTTTCTGTGGATTAGCCTATGAGATACTCTGGACCCGAGCCCTGTATATCTTCCTTGCTAATTCGACCTACAGCTTCACAAGTATCCTCATTGTTTTTCTCTTTGGAATCACACTCGGCAGCATACTTTTTGCGAAATTTTTCGATGCGAACAAACAACCGATTGCTCTACTCGCCACCTGTCAAACAATCATAGGTCTCTTTGTAATACTAGGCGCATTTCTGCTCAATGATCTACCTGGTTTACTTTTTTCGATCAGAAGTGCCTTACAAGTACCTGTACTGCGCATGATCCTTCCGGGTTTACTTCTTTCCTTTATCATTGGGTTTATCCCGACCCTTTGCATGGGTATCAGTTTTCCACTTCTGTGCAAGCTGCTTGCACCAAACTTACAAGATCTCGGCAAGAATGTAGGCAAAGTCTTTTTCGTAAGTACTATGGGTTCGATTGTCGGCTCTCTAATCGCTGGGTTCCTTTTAATACCCGTATTAGGGATCGTTAAGAGTCTTATCAGTGTTGCTTTCATCAACCTTGGTGTAGGGTTGTTTCTTCTTGTTGTCCTTGAATCAAAGAAAAAAATGCGTTTTGTAATAGCTGAATCTTGTGCGCTCGTCATCGCCTTATTCCTAACATGGTCTGCTTTTGGCAAACACATGGTCTTACCGCCTTCAATGTTCCGAAGCAAAATGCGTGCTGATAGAATTCTGTTCTATATAGAAACGTCCCAAGGTACAGTAATTGTCAACGAAGACAAACTCACTGGCATTAGAGCTTGTTATATAAATAACAGTGCGGTCTGTGGTACTACTTACGATGCTTTGAAAGTCGTTAGGCTATTAGGCCATTTACCATTCTTTATCAATCCAGATGCAGATACGGTATTAATTATCGGCTTTGGCATCGGTATTACTTCATCAGCCGTAGCTGAGCACGATGTCACGAATATCGACTGCATTGAGATCTGTCCAGGGGTCAAGGCGGCCGCAAAGTTCTTCAGTCGTTTCAATAAGGATGTCGTTGCTGACCCCCGAGTCAAATTCATTAGCGAAGACGGTAGACACTACGTACTCCTGACTAATAAGAAGTATGACATCATCTCATGCGACCCAACCCACCCAACCTTGGGGTGCAATAATCTGTATACAAAGGAATACTTCGTGAATTGCAGACGGCTCCTAAACCCAGGAGGTGTTATATGTCAATACCTGCCTTTGCATAAGTTATCGCTCGATGAATTCAAGACCCTGATAAGAACTTTCTCGTCAGTCTTTCCGCATACCTCAGTTTGGCTCGCGCATTCCCACGGTATTCTCCTTGGACATGATAGATCTATCCAGTTTGACTTTAACGAATTCAGCAAACATCTGTTCGGGTTGAATGATGGCATACTCGACGATCCATACCTGGTCGCCGCCTCTTTGATCCTCGACGAAAATTCGGTGCATAATTTCACTGCAGATGCAAGAATCAACACTGACGACCGTCCAATTCTGGAGTTTTTTACACCAAGTAGTCTACGCCGAGAGAACTGGCATATCAATTTGATTGAACTGCTAAAACACAGAAGTGATGTAACAAATACCTTTACTAATATCGATGACCACGGCAAGATGAACCGGTACCTCAAAGGTCAAAATCTGTTCTTAAGTAGTCTGGTATATAAAAACAAAGGGGATATTGCACGGTCGATCAGGGCACTCAAGGCAGCAGCCAAAATCAACCCGGAAAACAATGAAATCTTGTCCATTTTGAACAGTGAATCAAGATAATTCCAAAGCAATAAAACAGGGTTTTTAAGAACATCGAAAAACTCATGGATATCCATGGTTTTACTTCGATTTTTAAGGACTTCTTCAATCAATAAAGGACTTGACAATTAGATAATTTTCCTTATTATTATTATACTAAAGAAATTTGTTGTTTTTAAGTTAGAATTTTAGCTAAAATAAAGGAGGCTAAATTAAACTACTAGACTTAAGACTGCAGAATAGAAAAACCTACATAATATATTCGAACACCAAAATTAAGGAGGTAATATGAAAAGTAAGTTAATCTCTCCAACGAGATTAGTTGTAATGATCTTATTATCATTCTGTCTTGGGTTTGCTGCGTGGTTGCCATTCGGTAATTCCAGATTGGTTCAAGATCCAGAAACACAGGTCTTGTCCTCAAGCTCCACCTTTCTGTCCTTTCGGGTGAGCCTTGCTGGATGCTATGGGGATATAATTAGCACAAAAGGTATGATCAATACCAACAATGAAACCTTCTCCCTTTTAACAATACCAGATGGTTATTACACTGGACAAATCGGCAAGCCACGATTACCGACTATTAAAAAAACAATCGGTGTGCCATTCAATGCAACACTCTCTATTGAAGTCCTGGATACTGATTATGAAGAAATCAGCTTACAAGAAATCGGTATTAATAACCGTATTATGCCGGTCCTTGCATCAGTCTTGAAAATGCCTGGAGAAAAACCTGTGTTTGAACTCGATGAACTGACTTATACACACGATGGTCTGTATCCGCAAGAAATAGTGAGAACTGAAAATGATGACATAATGCGCGGACACCGGCTCATCTTACTTGAAATTGTTCCAATACAATACAACCCGGTCACGAATTCCATTCGTTTTTATACTAATATCGAGATCAGAATCTCTTTTACGAACGGTGATTTAGCAAAGACCAAACAAAGAGTCAGACAGAACTATTCAATACTCTTCGAAGACTTCATTGAAGATAAAGTGCTTAATTACTCTTTCTATGAGCAGATGCTCAGAGATGTACTACCCCTGCCTATTCACTATCTAATAATCACGCACAATAGTTTTCAAACCCAGGTTGATAATCTTGCATACTGGCTCAAGAAAAAAGGCTTTGATGTAAAGGTCGCAAATCAAGATAGTATAAGTTCATGGAATGTTTCAGGTATTGAAAATTATATCGATGCACAGAGTCCTGCACCGACCTATCTTCTTTTAGTTGGTGATGTTAATGGTGGTTATATGCCAGCGCCGACCGGTGGTTCGTCAAACAGAGTCACTGACCTATACTATGCTGAACTCGACGGTACTGGTTATCTTCCAGATATCTTCCACGGTCGGTTGTCCTGCGAAACAACAACTCACATAACTACTGAGGTTGAAAAAATCCTCAAATATCAAAAAGGTAATATGCCGACCGGTTGGTATAAGGACGATGCTTTCCTTGCGGGTAATGATAATTATACAGTAAGTGAGGGAACGCATAATTACTGTACGAGCACATTTATGGATCCTAATGCTTATACAACTTATAAACTCTATATGGTAACTTATGGGGCTACGACTCAAGATATCTTTGATAATGTGAATGCCGGTCGTATCCTGGTCACGATGTCTGGTCATGGCAGTGATGATGGCTGGTATGATGGACCACCGTTTCAAGTCACCCATGTGAATCAGCTTACTAATGGCGACCGCTTGACGATCGCTACAGGACATTGCTGTCTCGCTAATAATTTCGGCTCATCTACAAACCCATGTGGTGGTGAATCATGGATCAGAAAACAAAATGGTGGTGCGGTTGCCTATTATGGTTCATGTCCTTCAACTTATTGGAATGAAGACGATTGGCTACAAAGAGAGTGGTATGAAGCGATCTATGCAGATGAGATTTATGAACATGGACGGTTCACTGAAGACGGTATGTATGATGGTGTATACCAATCATCATCGGGGATGAAGCAGTATTATTACGAGGCATACCATGTACTCGGTGATCCCTCGCTTGATTTGTGGACTGAAGAACCTCAGAACATGAATGTCAGCTATCCAGCGATTGTTTTTCCTGGAGCGAGCACATTTACGGTAACCGTAACTGACGGAGCTCCTTTGGCTAATGCCCTGGTCTGCTGCTGGATACCAAATCAATCTCCAGAAATGCATGTTGCAGAATATACTAATGCATCAGGCAATGCAAACCTCAGTATTGCACCGACAACCCCAGGTGACACAATGTACGTGACCGTAACCAGACACAATTACATACCGCATCAAGGTTATGCACTCATCACTACTGCATCTGGACCTTATGTCTCATTGGGTTCTCTGATCATTAATGATTCTGGTGGGGACGGTCAAGTTAATCCAGGAGAAACTGTTGACCTTGGTATCTGGGTAAAGAATATTGGGAGTGAAACTGCTTTTAGTGTCTACGGCTTGCTTTCAGAAACTGACCCTTATGTATCATTG
>CBFDDH010000014.1:0-56954 GCA_965603515.1 uncultured bacterium | reverse complement strand
CACATCTTTGAAATTCATTACGATTATTACTGTTTAAGCACAAATGTTACTGTTCGAGCCCTGTCGAGAACATACATTAAGGTACTTCTCGACGCGTCCCTTACGGGACTTACTCGAAGGATAAAAGAGAAAATGTTCTGTTCCAGCACATGGGGGAAAATCAGTTAAAATTTAGTAGACACTCATAGGGTTGTGTTTCCCTTTTAGGCGGGGTATAATCAACTACCCCGAAGTAAGTAAGATCATCCGGCTCTGATCAGTCTTTTTTCTTCAGGGATCGAGCATCCAGGTACATTATATCATGCTGTTATCCATGATTTTATGATCATGCACAATCATTTTTATCATTATGCAATGCATTTAGTTTATGTTCATATACCGCGGAAACTAAGAGACTGTCCAGTTACTCGAGAAGAAACTCTGTGGAAGATGAATGTAGAATGTCAATAGACAGAAATCTGTCCAGCATACCTAAACTTAAGTATGAATATGCTATCTTGACATATCTATTACATTAATTAAGCTATTAGAGTAATGAAAAGGAGGTGGATCATGAAGGTTGCAACAATCGTGATATGTATGATCGCATTGGTTCTGGCAGCTATTGCTTATCATTTTTATAATGCAAATAAGCAAATGACAACTGAATTCAATTTCAAGATCAGCAAGCTTGAACACCAAAAAGCAGCTCTTGAGAACGAGCTCGAGATCAAGATAGGTGAAATTTCAAAAGAAAAAGAAGAGCAGATTGAGCGTTTGAAAAACGCTTATAATGAACTCGTTACCGATATGGAGAAAGAAATCGAAGAGGGTAAGATCCAGATCACCCAATTAGCAGATCGGCTTTCGGTCAGCATGGTTGATAGAATATTGTTCCCATCAGGTGAGGCAGAAATCACGCCTGAGGGTCTTGAGGTTCTGAAACGGGTGGGCAAGGTCTTGAAAAATACCCAGAATAAAATTATTCGCGTCGAGGGGCATACTGATAATGTTGCGATACACTCTAACTTGCAGAAGGAATTTCCAACCAACTGGGAACTTTCAACTGCACGCGCAACAACTGTCGTGCGTTTCCTCCAGGAAAATGTTGGTATAGAAGCCGTACGCCTGCAAACGATCGGCATGTCAGAATATCATCCGGTAGCAGACAATAAGACGGCGGCCGGACGCAGTCAGAACAGGCGCATCGAGATCATTCTATTACCAGAGTATGGTAGCCTATCACCTTTGCCCGCGGAATAGCTCCAAGGGGATCTAGGCGGGCTATTTTTTTCGCTGCGTTAAGCCGATAATTGCCGGTAAAAACAGGACGGTTGTCAGAAAACAGGCTGCAACACCGATTGCCAGGAGCATTCCAAGACTCGCAAAGCCGCGATACGTACCAAGCATTAATGAACCAAACCCTGCCATTGTGGTCAGCGAAGTAAGCAGTATTGCTTTGCCAGTGCTTTTTAAAACAAGCGGTGTTTTATTGAATCCTTCATATTTGTAGCGATGGAGGAGATGTACACCATCATCAATTCCAATCCCTACGATCATTGGAAGGCCCATCACATTGATAAAATTCAATGTCATGCCAAGCGATTTCAAGATTCCTACCATCCAGATGCCACCAACGAGAAGAGGAATGATTCCAAGCAGCGCCATACGCAAGCTGCGGAAATCAATCCAGAGTAATAATATGACAATAAAGATAGTGAGTACAGTTGCCCATAAACCATCTCGAGCGATATAATCAATCAGACGTAGAAATAGAGGAGGAACGCCAGTTATGTTGGGATGTACTTGCGTCAACTGGGCATCAAAACGCCGCATTACTTCGAAATCCCATATTTGCTCTCTGGGATAAATGGTTACAAGGTATGTGTCGCCGGCATCATTGATATAACGTTCCTTGATATGATCAGGTAAGGTTTCGAGCGTGATGAATTCGGGATTTGCCATCTCATACACCTTTTCCCTGAGCTCGGGCACATAATATTTCTGGAATATGTTCAGTGCCTGAATTGCTCTATCAGAATCCTTTCTGATTTCTTGAGCGAGCATGAGTATATAACTTTCAGGATCCTCTTTTTCTGGATCACCAATAATACTCTTGCACTTCTCATCGACTTTGTCCTGACCACCAATGAATGCCAGCTGCGATAATTCGTAGATATTCATATCCAGCCTTTCGAGTTGTTCAATGATCTGATCGATATTACCAGGAGAAATCGGTATTTTCTTTTTGTTTGACTCCAAGGTCGTGCGGATGCTTTCCACATATGGTTGCCGCGCTAATTGTTTTTCTTTGGGCGGATAAAAATCGCCAATATTTTCGACAATACTGAATGAAGGCATCCCCTTTGCTTTCTCTGCAATCTCCCAGGATTCTTCGATAGAACTCGCAGTGACCATGGCAAAATCAGGACTCATGTCAAAGGCTTGAATAATCGTATCCTGTAGTTCAATAGTCTCCAGCCCCTTTGGTTCCACATTGTACATATTGTAATCGAATTCTATGCTCAATGCTTGATACAAAAAAAATCCCGTGAAAACCACAGCGATAATGAGATACAAAAGCGGTCGACGCATTATACTTTTGCCATACTCTTCAAGAATTTTGAATTCCACATGCCCTGGTTTTACTTGTTTACGCTTTAATTTTGAGATCACTCGTTCGCGTGCTACGAGCAATGCCGGTAATAAAGTCAAGGTAGTCAACATTGCGCATAGTATTCCAATACCGAGTACAATACCCATTTCCCTGAAACCCTGGGTTACTGAGATTACCAGTGCAAAGAATGCACACGCCGTGGTCAAAGCACCCGTGATAATACCAGAACCTGAACGCACAAAGGTCTCTTGCATGGCACTTATAGGATCCTTGTCAATGGTACGACGTTCTGAATACACCGAGATTATGTGGATTGAGTAGTCTATACCGAGACCGATCAGGATAACTGCAAACATGGAGGTCATGAGATTAAGACGTCCCAGAACAACTCCTACGATACCCGCAGCGATAATAATAGCAATGATAAGATTGAGTCCCGCTAGTACTGGCGTGGACCACGTGCGGAATGTAAGAATGAAGAGAGCTAATACCAAAATAAGAGCGACTATCGAACTTGTCTTCATGCTACTTGTAGTATGTTCCATCTCATCTTTTTGCAATGGTATTACACCAGTGAGTCCTGCCTTGATACCTGGAAAGTCCTGCCTGGCTTCATCGATAATTGCCTGGATTGCATCGGTCGATGCGATATCCTTTTCTATATCCATGGAAGTGAAAGTGGGTTTTATGGCGATCAACAGAATCCGTTTGTCATAGTTAAGAAAATATGGGTCACCATAGAGGAAGCGGTCAACAGCAATTGCCGCGAGTTCTGGATCGATTTTTTCAGGTTCGTTGATAGATTGTTCAATTGCCTTGAGAAAGAAATGTAAGCCGTCCAAAGAGCGTACTGCATTATCTTCCTTCTCTTTTGTACTCAGTGCTTCTGCATCGGCGATATATTCTTCTTCAAAATTGTTATTGATGTTTGCCAAAAAGGGGAGGAGATTCAGGTTCGTAAACATAGTCTGCGTTCTTTCCAGATCTGTTACTTTTGCCAGCATGAATGCGTGTTCGGCAAAAAATTCTTTTTCAATCTTGTAATCCACGCGTTCGACATATTCTTCGAGTTGCGCAATTCGAGGTGCGATTGCTTCGGCAAACATTTTCATCTGCTGTTCTTCACCCTTTACTACGATATGTATGGTCGATGCACTTCTGTACTCTTTCAAGATTCGATCAAATTCCTGTGCAACCGGGTCGTGCATCGGAAGCATATCAGACCATCGCATGTTCATGTCGAGCGTTGATGCAGAATAAGTGGCAAATGCAGTAACCACGAGGGTTAGAATGATTACCCACCAAGGTTGGGAAGCAGCAATGCGTGCCCATTTCCTCAATAGTTTTTCTTTCATGATTCCTCCGTGAAAAAATATTTCCTTGTTCTCAAATCACTGTAATCTATCTTTTTATCACCGTAATTAATAATTTTTGATTTGTCAGAAATCATTAGAAATAAACCTGGCAACGCAAGTAACCGCCATTGCCCAGTGAACTGCTGAATAATCTATCTTCTTCACCGAAATAAATATTGAACATCAGCGCGAGGTCGACATTTTCAAGAATACTATAATAGACCATAGGCACGATCGCGACACTTCTATCAGAAATGCTGTATATTGCTGAGCTGCCGACTAAAATAAAATCTGTAAGTGGATACTGGATCAAACCATACATCTGATCCTGGGACAGGGTCTTTGTTTCACCAACAAAATATCGCATCCAGTCATTGAGAAAATATTCGTTATGGGTCGGCTTGCCGAGTAAATTACGGTAATATTCAACCATTGCATAGAGTCCAGATTTAAGAGTATAGTCAGTACCAATGATGAACTCGTACCAATTATCGTCATCGTCCTCCATAAAATTATAGATTCCTTCTCCCCAGATACCGAGACCGAGCAGCTCGCCAACGAAATCTGCACCAAAAAGTCTTCGGCGCTGCGGTGTTTGCTGAAAAGTGTAAAAGTCAGTCGTTGTGTGCTGGCATTCATGTCCGCTTACAGAGAAATCAAAATGACCAATACCCACTTTTACGCGTAATAATTTACCTGAATTTTTCCAATCAAACTCAATCGGCGTATACAAAGCCATTATGTTCATCCGGCTGCCGTAATAGAAGTCCAGACGCAATGCATTATGGCCTGGCTGCTCATAGGTTGGATCAAGAGCATCTTTGGTATTCAATACATCAGTTGGATTTGAGAAATATCCAGTGCCCATAGAGAGCTGTTGTTTACCTATTGTCAATGCCAGGCGTTTGATATTTAAACGCGCATAGGCATTATCAAGATAGAAAGTATCTCGAAAAGAAAACTGGTAGTACGGATACATATCAGGTGGAATTAACGATACGATACGATCGGGTAAGAAGTCGAGCAAATCCCATTCTTTTTTACCGAAATATAAAAGGTAGATAATATTCGCCCCGAACTCTGTGTTCCTGACTACGGTACTCTTAAGGTCTACCCTCAGTTTATTGTAATTGGTCTGGCAATAACTGCTATCAAAGTAGAATGCCGAATACTGCGGTTCAAGATAGCCGTAAATATCCACCTGTGCATGTATTGCAGAGGGCAAAGAGCAGAGGGCAAAGAGCAACAGAATCATTGGTTTAGAAAAATGGGTTATACTATGATGCAGCATATGTATTATCCTCTGTGTGTGGAAAATAAACAAATTCTTCATTTTTGCATCCCCTGTTCAGTAAAAAGGTCATCAGGCAAATCGACCTGATAGGTGATCTCAAGTATTTCCATACTGGTATGTGTATTATCGAGTTTATTGTACATGACGTATTTCATGGGTGTATGGATGTCCTCAATAAGTTCTATGTCGTAGATAATTAATTGCTTTTCCCATAACCCGGAATCATCATCATGATAATAATCAATGACAACCGGTATAAGAGATTCTTTATCAACCCACATAATGATCCTTGAATAACCGGCTGAACTTTTCGGCTTACGGGTTAGTTCAAGTTTATAGCAGTCGCGTTTTTCCTTTTTTTCATCTTTCAATCGTACAGATTCATATTCCTCAATGAATTCGTCTGATGCACCAAGGTCTTCATATGAGAAATCGCTGCCCTCGAGCTTTTGTTTTTTGGCATGGGTAGCAAGCTTGCGCACTCGCTTGGTACGTGGGAAATAAGTCCAAATATCATCTCCATCATTGAGCATTAGTATAGTTTGTCCTTTTACTCTACTTGGTAAAAGATATTTCATTAAACTCTTTTCACCCTGATCCTTGGAATACGTTTCGTATTTGAATGTCCTTTCATCTCCTGAACTAGTAATAGTAGTCATTTCCATGATACCCTGGGCTTGTTCAGGGTTCATTGTTTCTTGCATGGTGTTGAGGATTTCCTCAGCAGTCATTTCCTGTGCGTACAGCCGGGAATTAATGACCAATGAAAATGATATAACTGCAGCACAGGATATTATTTTGAGTAAATTAGTGAAACAATTCATACATTCTCCTTGAGCTTCTTATTAAACTCTCTAATCATATTCTCATATTCTCCCGGAATATATAATCGTATAGAACCTTTTGGCGCAGCAAGGATACGTTCGATAGTATCCTGGTATATTTTAATCTTGCTTACCATGATTCTCACCAGATGATCCGGGTCTTCCCTTTCAGCAAGAAATAATCTGCAAACTGTTTCGTTCAAGTTTGTTCCGATCTGGATCAAGATTTCTGCGACATCATCTGGGGATCGAACGTCGAATATCCCCTCTGCAATCCCTTGTTTAATAATTGTCGAGTATAAAGGTTTGGTTTTCTTTACAGAGTTTCGATACATTTTCTCTCTGATAATCGTATTTTCATCTTTGAATAGTACTTTTATTATTACCACAAACACATCGATATTTGCCATTTTCATGGCACTTGCAGCTTTGGAAATTTTGTTGAATTTATCTGTTGCATTGGCATCCGACTCAACAATGGGTTTGAGTGAAACGTATATTTCGTTGGTCGTTCGGTCAGTCAATTTATCGAGCAGATCTATTTTCGAAGTGAAGTAGTGATAGAAGGTTCCTTTGGCAATACCGAGTTCGTTGATAATATCCTGGACAGAAGTTTGGTCAAATCCCTTCTGAAAGAAAAACTTTCGAGCTGCATCAAGAATTTCGTTCTTTCTAATTTCAGGTCTTTTAACTTCTCTGGTCATTTTAAGAACCTCCTTTTAGACCGACCGTCGGTCACAACTATCATCAAGAAATAGACCGACGGTCGGTCTATTATATTATAACGATTTTCTGTAATTTGTCAAAGGGTAAACCCCCGTTAGATAATACCAACGTTCAAGATGGAATAGAGGTTTGGGGTTAGATGCTGGATTGGCTGAGAAATCTTTATCTTTTATTCCCGCTTCCTAACCCATAAACTAATTACCATTTCTAATCGGGGTCAGATTTAGACTTAATTCCCCTCTTGACAAAGGATATTATATATATATAATTAGGTAATGGATCATTCAAGAATCCTAATTCAAGGAGGTAAAATATGACTGCGCCGATTTGTGGACTCGGTCGAGTACGCATCAACTACCTCCAAACCAACCCGTGTTTAAACTCTCACAGTTTTAGTTTCCAACATCAGCGACACGATTTTGCTTGGTTCTTAAATTTGCTGTGCAGGTTGTGTTCGTATGATTATTCGATATCAGTCAAAGGAGGTGATGAATACAAAAGCTGAATATGTTCCATGTAGATATCAGTGCCCTATGGGCACAGGAGGATTGATATGAAAAAAATGATGCTCTTTTTACTGGTGCTGTGTACAGTTATCTATGCCAGTCAGAGAGTAGTGGTTGCTGAAGAGTTTACCGCGACATGGTGTACATACTGTCCAGGTGCAGCACGCGGATTAGATGAGATACATCACAGAGGTTATGATTCACTTGTGGTCATTGCCTACCACTCATCAGGAAGCGATCCGTTTTATTCAAGCGAGGCGGCTTCAAGAGCAAGTTATTATAGTCTTTCAGGTTATCCAACATCCTGGTTTGATGGTACGCTTTCTATGGTTGGCGGTCTTCATTATGGTACGATGTATCCTTTCTTTCGTCAGGACATCACGACAAGGCTGGGTGTATCCAGCCCGTTAGAGATAACGCTTGTATGCAGTTATGATACGGTAGCGAATTCTGGTTCGGTGACTGCAAACATTCTCAATACATCTGGAAGTACAGTCAGTGGGAATCTTCACTTTGTCATTGTTGAAAATGATATTCCATACAGTTGGCAGGGTATGAGTAAACTCGATTTTCTTATGCGAGACATGTTGCCCAATGCAACAGGGGAGTCAGTATCGATACTATCGAGTGATACGATCATCAGGTCAAGGACTTTCAATATTGGTGCCACCTGGGCTGAGCATAACTGCAAGATCGTCGTTTTCCTGCAGGCTGGTTCAAGGCTTATTTACCAAGGCGCAGAGATCGCTGTGATCCAGGTTCCAGACATGGAGTATTATGGAATAGTGCCGTCAGAAATCAGTGGAAACGGTAATGGGTTTGCCGAACCTGGTGAAACAATGGGTATTATTGCCCTTGCTCGAAACAGCGGTGATGGTACATATACCGGACCAGCTAATATCCAATGTACAGATCCATATATCACAATAACCGGATCGACACCGGCAAGTGTTTCAATGGGTGCGGGTGACGTGGATACAGTCATTGTATTCACTTTTGATATCAGCGCGACATGCCCTGATCCTCATGAAGCATCTTTCCAGATTGATTTCGGTTCATCGACTGATGATTTTCCATTCGTTATCACGACGGATCCGGGTCTTATGGATGATATCGAATCAGGCCAAGGCGCGTGGACACACGCTGGTACACGTGATAACTGGCACATCACCACGCATAAGAGTAACTCACCCACGCATTCCTGGTATTCTGGGCTTGAAGGTTCATGGCAGTATACAGATGAAAACGATGCGTCACTAATTTCACCCTATTTCACGGCAACGCCAGATAGCTATTTATATTTTTATCAGCAGTATAGCCTTGAAAGTGGCTGGGATTACGGATATGTTGAAATCGATAATGGCTCTGAATTGTGGCAAACGCTAGCGCGAATAAACGGTACTCAATCATCCTGGTTACAGGCTTCTTATCCGTTGAGTAGCTATAATGGTCAGACGATCAGAATACGGTTCAGGTTTGTGAGTGATGGCAGTGTTCATCAAGAGGGCTGGTATGTCGATGATATTCTTGTACCGACATATATCGGCATTGACGAACATGATGCCAATCCGCTTGATGCTGTCTTAGGTATCTCAGTGTATCCAAATCCGTTCTCAAATCTGACTGAAATCAGATTTAGCATAGGGCAAAGAGCAGAGAGCATAGAGTTTAACATCTACGATGCGTGCGGCAGATTGGTCAAAGATTTTTCACTGCCTACTGCCTACTCCTTAGTGCCTACTGAAGTTTCATGGGATGGTACTGACAACTATGGTAAAAAGGTATCAGCGGGTATCTATTTCATCGCTCTTAGCGTCGATGAGAACTCGATTGTCGAAAAAGTTATCTTAACAAAATAGACTGAGGGAGGTTTGATAGTATGGGGTGAAGCTCATTTGCTTCAACCCCATACCTCCCCAGAAAACAAAGACTGAAAGGCAGGAAATATGCGTGTATTAAAGCGTTCTACTACACTCCTTTGTGTTATGGTATGTGCGGCGTTTGCCCAGTACGGCTTTGATTTCATGTGTATGGATGACACGATCCAATCAGGAACCGATTTGATTGAGTTTCATTTTCGCTTGGGAAATACAGGTTCGCTGCCTGATTCTTATGCTGTAGACTGTCGCGTTATCGATAGTGTTCCAGGCTGGTTTGAGACCTTCTGTGCTGGTGGAGGATGTGCTGAACCCGGCATTATTTTGTATGACTATTTGACGCCGGGTACGATTGATTCCTTCGTCAAAATAAGTGTTTGGCCTACATCCGGCTATGCAGTTGAAATACTCAATTTACACATTCGGTCGGTTGCCGATACAACACTGAGAGATTCGATAAATGTATATGCCGTCGGCGAGGCTTCAATCGAGGAGAAAAATACCAATATTCATACACTACAACGCATCACGGTCAATCCGAACCCGGTCGCGAGAGTATGTGCTATTAAGTACCAACTCTACCAAAAAACAACAGTGAGGGTATCACTTCTTAACGCGTATGGCAGGGTAGTCTGGCAAATATCTGATGAAAACAGAGATCATGGATCACATGAACATGTATTGGACATATCAAACCTGCCACAGGGTGTATATTTCTTGAAATTGGATACAATGGGGTGGTCTGATACAGAGAAAGTGATTATTCTGAAATAGTAAGGGCGACTAAAATCCTGACACTATGGTCAGAATTGATCTTTTATTTTGCGGTGCCCGGACCGTAAGAACAAACCGACAACAAAGATCGTAAAACCGAGGAAGCTGAAACCCGCGGAAACCAAAAATGCCCATTTACTTCCGAATCTGTCCCATAAAGTGCCCATTATTAAAGATGCCGGAAATAAAGCGAGACCGATGCCTGTATTGAATAGCCCATAAGCGGTCGCGCGATTTTTTGGTTCGACCAGATCAGCGATATAAGCACGGAATACGCCTACAGACAAACCATAGTAGATCCCATAGGCTCCAAATAATACCCAGATCGCCCATAGAACATTGACTGTACCAAAGAAAAAGTAAATGACTGAATAAAACAGGAATGAAAAAATAATTATTGGTTTTCTGCCTATTTTGTCTGACCACGACCCGAATAGTGGTGATGATACTGTGCAGAAGATATTGTACACGATCCATATTACAGGTATCATAACTATTGTCAAACCGGCTTCACGTGCTCTCAATATTAAAAATGCATTTGAAGAATTACCCAGGGTAAAGACGATATTCGATATCAGGAAAATTACAAATGGAGCATTTCTCAAACTATGTTTTTGAATAGCCGATACGGTTTTATGCTCGATTGTAGTTTCCTTAACAAATCTTACGAAAAAGAGCGCTAATATACCGGGGATGACTGATAACAGGAATACCAGTCGAACATTACTGTTGAACAGAGAAAGCACAAGCATGGCAAGGAGGGGACCACCAATAGCACCGATCCTATCCATGGCTCGGTGAAAACCAAATGCTTTACCTTTTTCAGATGGATCGACCGAGGTGGAGATAAGAGCATCTCTTGCCGGGGTTCTTATGGCTTTACCAACACGATCAGAGAATCTTACACCCAGGACAACGGTCCAGACATTGGCTAAATATAGAAACGGTTTTGAAAGTGCCGACAAACTATAACCGAGAAAAATAAATAACTTTCTTTTTCTGAGTTTGTCAGAAAGTCGACCGAAAACAGTCCGGAAAAGTGAAGCGGTGCTTTCTGCGATACCTTCGATCATCCCAATTATCGTTTTATTCGCACCGATACCCACGAGGAATTCAGGGACAAGAGGATAGACCATCTGGCTCGACAAATCAGTGAAGAGCGAGACCAAACCGAGTATGAAAATATTCTTTTTGTGTTTTGCTTCGGACATAGTTAGATATTATACAGAGAATATCTAAGTTGTCAGCAATTAATCGTTATACAGGATGATGATGTTCAGCGCGGTTTATTTTGGCGCACGCTGGATCATCGCTAAAGTAACACCGGATGGCTCATTGAAAAGACAGATCACTGGACCTCCCGGTGTAACTTCCTGCGGCGGAATAACGACAAAGCCACCGAGTTCTTCGATCTTTTTTGCCTTGACTTCGATATCATCGACATGAATATAGATTGTCAAGAAAGGTAATTTTGCTTTACGTAGAGTGAAGATCCCGCCGCCGGCAAAAGCGGTTTGTGCATCGCCGGCTGGAAATTCGTGAATAGTTGTTTTATCATCATATTCAAAATTCCATTCAAATACATCTTTCATAAATTTAACTGATTTCTCAGCATCATTTGATGCGATTTCCCAATACACAACAGGATTTTTTTTCATATTACACCTCCTTAAAAATAAAGCAAGTACTTTGCTTTGACCGCGCCGATCAGGTACTGATGCTGCAATGCTCCGGTATTATCCTGGGCATGGTAATCATTGAGAGCAATATATAGCCATGATTTGGGTCGGAAATTCCAGGTGAAGAGCAGCCCGGGACGAACTGAGTATAGTTCAGTTGCATTTAAGTCAGAACCAGGTGTAGTCATGACAAATTCGCTAAAAATGCTCAAACTCATATCAGCGGTGAATCGAGCAAAGAAGTTCGGTCTGATACTTGGCATCATAGAAATTATCGTATTCGTAGTATCCCACTCGAGCCAGAGGTTGGTTCGAACACCTGTGCTTAAATTTGGGATAATGGAGTAACTGAGTGAAAACCAGTTCGAGCCCTGATAAGCAGGAAAACCTCGCATATAATTATAGGTATAACCGTACCAACAGCCAAAATCAAGATGTTGATTGAAAAGTTGTCCCCATGTGTTAAGATTAAACGAACGGAAATTATAATTGGTATCCGCCTCATATTGCTTGCCATAGCTGAAACTTAGGTAATTACCCCACCGGTTTCTGTATTCCGGGACTATTTCCACCAACCCATTATATGACCAATTGCTATCACCTGGTTCCTGGGTTACACGGATTCCTGCAGTAGCTCCTAATTCACGCAAAAAACCGCGCGCAAACGTTTTATAAGGACCTGCAAAAAGGCGGTATCTTTTCATCCCTGCCCAAGGCATAAATCCTATATCACTTACATCAAATGAATCCTGGACAACCATGGCTGAACCGAATATCCGGAAATCTTTCAACAATGTATGAAACCCCGAAGTGAACGCGAATTTTCGTTTTTCATCTTTTTCACTCATGGCTCCCTGGACAATGATCTGATTTACGCCCTTACGATATACTCCATCTATACCCATGGCGTAATTGTAGTTATCTTCATTTTCCATAGTGCCGCTGAATAAAAAACCAAGATCAGCAGTTTGCATGACGTTACGTTTCAACCGGAATACACCAAAACTTCTATATGGTTCTGTGTATGACTCATCGATTTCATATTCGTCAGTATAGGCGCTCAACAGTCCTATATTCCAATCCTTGGATTTGTGGGTAAATTTCAGCCCGCCGATGATCGGTATCGCATTTCCATTGACTGATTTCCCGATCTTTCGGGAGTAGTATAGTTCGAAATTCTGAAAAAAACCCCAATCACCAAAGTCCGACATATGGAATATATCTCTACCTTCGATAAAAAATGGTCTACGTTCTTGCAGGTATGTTGGATATCTACTCAAGTTGAGCGTGAATCGATCTGATTCAATCTGAGCAAAATCCGGATAGATCGTGGCATTGAGTGTTGTTTGCGGTGTCATATCCCATTTTAAATTTAATGATGCGCTCGGCTTTATCTCTGTTGTTGTACTATCCACATTATTCGCTGCATCATAAAACCAGTATTGGTCATATCTAATATACCCTTCGGGATAAAGCTCGAAATAATAGCCAGTAGCCTTGGGGTTGACCCCCTTTAGAGTACCCCATTTTGATACGAGTTCTCCTTCTGATCGATCGACCTCAGTCCAATAATCAGTTTCATGGTTTGTAGATGTATAGCGTAGAAATTGTACTCCCCATTCATCCAAATCTTTTTTATAGCGGATAGATTTAAAAGGTATTTTTATCTCGACCTCAAGTCGGTCTTCGTATAAATGAATTCCCCGATACCAGATACCTTCCCATGTATCGTCCCAGTTACGCCCGTCATCAAGGACCCAACCGTCCCAGATTAATCCGCTTGCAAAAACCAGGAAATAATATCCTGTTCTCTTGCTTCCAAACGGATCGATACTTACCCTGACATAATCCTCATCCTTGGTAAAACAAGCAAAGGGGCTGTATTTATCAGCATAACAACGAAATGCAAAATAAAGGTTCTCTTCGTCATACAGAACATATACCGAGGTCATCTGCTCAGGCTCTACTTTTTCATATGGCTCGTATTGCACAAAGTTATGAGCAGAATCTGCAGTCTCCCAAATATCCTCAATTATACCATCGATCTTAGGAGAGACTTCAGTGAAATGAACGTCGATAACTTTTGTGTTTTGCGCCATTAAAGCGATGATAAATATAAAATTCATAGATTCCTCCTTAATTGTTAATTTTCTTGTCTTAACATTATTACTTCTTCTTTTTCTTGCTTCGTTTCTTACCTTTTTTCTTACTCATACTCATTACCCCATTCAGGTACACGCGCCCGAGTATTTCAACGTATTTCTCATAGAATGCATCATTCATCTTAACTGCATGATCATCGTGCTTGAAGTGTTCCTGTAAATGAATTGGCATAGCAGGAGCTTGAGCAATATGTTCACAGCAGTATTGGGATTCAATAAAACCAAAGATAATTGAAGTCAAAAAACTCCTTATTACACACATCAAAGGTGCATTATTAGCATCCATGCCAAGCGTTTTGAACCACTTATTTGTTGCTTCGCGTTTGCTCTCGATCCACTTGATTTTTAGATCGATAATCTCAGGTATTTCAACCGGGATGGTACTGAAGGCAACGATCGCTAATTCTGTATTCTCTCGAAAAAACTTCACCATATTGTATGTTAAATATTTTACGCGTTCTTCTAATGGCGTTTCTTCATTTCCCGTATCGAGTATTGCACTATAATATTTATCATAACATCCATTAATGATTTCTTTCAATATACCTGCTTTACCATCAAAATAATAATTTATCATTGAAATATTCACTCCCGCCTTTTTTGCGATTTCCCGTATACCAACCGCAGCAAAACCTCGGCGGGCAAAAAGAGAAACAGCGGCATCGAATATTCTTTTTTTTGCGGCAATTTTAGTGTCTTGTTCCATATATACCTCCTCATGAATCAAACGATTGTTCCAATCAATCGATTGTTTAATTATAATCAAAAAACGGATTTGTCAAGGGGTAAACCCCCGTTAGATAATACCAACGTCAAGATGGAATAGAGGTTTGGGTTTAGATGCTGGATTGGCTGAGAAATCTTTATCTTTTATTCCTGCTTCCTAACCCATAGACCAATTACCATTTCTAACAGGGTAAAATGAAGTTTTTGAGAAATCATTGTGTATTCATAGCTGCAACCACAGCATTGACAAAGAATAAACTTTCGTTATAATTGTTCATGGATCAAGAGACCAGAAAGACATACACTAACGCACTCGAACTCTGCGAGAAGGGAAAAATCAAGGAGGCGATCGAAAAATTGAAGTTGGTCGTCAAGGCTTATCCTGATTACCCTGATGTTCACAATGCCCTTGGTCTGGCATACTCGCTACGCGGTAATAATGACGACGCGTTAACCAGTTTCAAAATGGCAATAGAACTGAACTCTGACTACATAGAAGCCTATGTGCACATGGCGATCATACAGAATGAACAATGTCGTTTTGAGGAGGCAAAGCAGACTTTTGAGAAAGCAGCTAAGCTGGAAACCAAAGAAAAGGGGCTTTCTCCACAGTTGAAGGCAAAACTCGCCAATACCTACGGCCAATTAGGTGATACATACTATGAGCTGCAAGAATATAAAAAGGCAAAAGATGAGTATAAAAGAGCGATGGAAGTAAGCTCATCGTTTCTCGATATAAAACTCAAATTAGCAAAGACTCATCTCCAGCTTGCTGAATATAGGAATGCTGAAAAACTGCTCAAGGGAATCCTTGAAAACAACGAGAGTTATCTGGAAGCAAAAACCACATTAGGCCTTTGCTATTATCAACAGAAGAGATTTAGCGACGCTCGACGAGAATGGCAAGAGGCATTGGATCACGATTCAGCAAATATCAAAGCGAAGTCCTATCTCAATATGCTGAAGGAGAAAGTGAAATGACCAAAACCAAACTTATGAAAAAATCAGAGTTAAAGCTCTACGAGAAGAAACTGATCGAAGAAAGAAAGAAGCTACTGCGGGAACTGGAATATGAAGGCGGTCAGATATCAAAAACTCAGCTAGAGTCCTCGGGGAATCTTTCGGCTTATTCGAACCATATGGCAGATCAAGGAACCGAAACTGAAAGGCGTGAACTCACCTCACAGATCCTTTCAACACGCCGTGAGGCTCTTTCTGAAATAGACCTCGCTCTGAATAAAGTGAATCAAGGCAAGTATGGTGTTTGTGAGGGCTGCGGAAAAGCAATAGGCAAAAGACGGTTGAAGTTCTTACCTCAGGCAAGAACATGCATCAAATGCTCTGAGGCTTCCCAGAGGTAACCCAGACACAAGATTATTCAATGCTTTATAGAAAAAGCATCAAGACTTTCTTAATATTCACGATCAGTGCGTTCTTGGTTGATCAAATTTCTAAATTAATAGTCGTTAACTATTTAACACCCTTTGAACCGCCACTCAATATCATTGGTTCTTTTCTGCGCTTCAAACTTACCTATAACCCTTATGGGGTCTTCAGTATCTCTTTTGGTCCGAATATTCTGTATTACATCTTATCAGTAGCTGGTATATTGATATTGACATACATTGCCTTGTCTTTCAAGGATAAAATCGGCGTTATCGTTTTTGGTTTTGTCATCGGTGGTGCGCTTGGCAATATAATCGATCGCGTAAGATTGGATTATGTTATAGATTTCATTGATATGGGTTTTGGTGATCTACGGTGGTTTACCTATAATCTTGCCGATGCCTTTATAACCGTTGGTGCCGTATTTCTCCTTATTCGGGAACTCTTTTTCAAGAAGGAAAAAAAGCAAAAGCCCAAAGAGCCGGCGAACAAAATTAACCCTTAATCACTTTATTGTAGATTTTCTTACGGCTGAGGATTAGTTTGACGTAATTCCTCGTTTCATTATATGGGATTAAATCAATAAATACATCCATTTCATAGTTGGGATCTTGTTTTATCCACCGTTTCACCCGCACTGGTCCTGCATTATACCCGGCAAGGGATAGCGGCACTGAATTCAAATCTTTGAGCAGGTTATTGAAGTAATAACACCCAAATCTTATGGAGACTGATGGATCGTGGAGAGAATAAGACTTAACCTGTAAGTCCTGGGCAATTGCCTGTGCCGTGGGTGGAATGATCTGCATGATCCCTCGTGCATTTGCTGAGGAAACAGCGTCTGGGTCAAAAAGACTTTCTTGCCAGATCATTGCTAAACACAAACCCAGATCAATGTGCTGGTCCATTATTGTGAACGTATAACGCACGGGATACATTAACTTATAGAGTTCGTATGGCCATTTCATGATATTTTTCTTTTTCGCTGCTTTTTTTACACGTAGACTAAAGAGAATAGAATATCGGTCTGCACCATATTGAGCACAGAGTCTGCTCAAATGAAGAAGGTCATGTGGATTTTTATCTTGGACCATATCCAATTCTTTCATACCGAAATTCATTTCATTCAATTTGAAGTATCGAACCGCATTTGCTATATGCTGCGAATCCGTATGGCTGAACGATGTTGTACTATCTTCAAAAATCTTCATCCATTTATCCAGAGATAACGTATCAAAGATGATATTATTGCCATTACGAACCAAATTATAGTATGAAAGTGGGTGCTCGGCTGCCAAATAGCCTTTCAGATCGTCGGTCGACTGATCCAGTCTTTCCTTTATCCTTATACGCCAATAAATAAATTCTGGTTCGGCGCTGATTCGTAAAATCGAATCCGCCTTGGTCAACGCACCTATTTTAAATAGCTGCATCGCAGCCCGGAACCGAGTGTTCCTATCATCTATGGCCAGAAATGTTTGCACAGCTTGTAATGTGTCACCGATGTCCTCATATAAAAAGGCTTTTCGTTTGAGCGCACGTTTGGCATAATCTGACTTTCTATTTACTGTTTGGAGTGAATCGTAGACAGCGATCGCCCTTTTGTATTGACCCAGTTTCTCATAAACCCTACCTCGATAATAATATGCAGCTGACCAATTGCTCCGAGCTAGATACTTGAGTGACAGTGAATGATTTCCCCGTTTGTAATATATTCTGCCTGTGTAATAGTTGACTGCATTATCGACAGTGGTTTTCGCAAAGTGTTCAAGCGCTTTATCATTGCTGCCATGGTGGTAATAGACTATACCAAATGATTTATGATGGCTTTTTGTTTTGGGCTTTACCAGGCCTGTCGCATATAATGCGCCTGCTGATGCCGGATATTTCGTTATTAATTTCCACGCTGTTTTATGCTGGTTGTTCTTATCTTTTTGTTTTTCGTAGATCTTCAATAATATGAATTCCTGGAGACTGGGTTTGTCTAATTTGGGAAGTTCCTTTTGAACGATCTTTGTGTTTTCTATATTCAAAAAGAGTTCGAACAAAATATTCTGAAATTCCCGGTGCAAATACGGATTTACCGAATCGATCGATGTGATAACACCATAGGCATTTTCAAAGCTGTCTAATTCATGGTAAACCTTGGCGAGGTATAATAAACGGTAGTCATCAGGTTTAATCGGTTTGGTAAGGAGTTCGATTGCTTTCTCGTGTTCACCGAGGTGATAATAGGAAATACCTTTAAGCAAACTATCCTGGGTGGTCTGAGCAAGCATCGCCCACCTTTTAGTTTTCAGCAAGATAATATCTCTTTCATATGGCGTTAAAGCAACTGACCAAGCTATGCTGTCAAGCACTGCGGCTGCGCGTTTGTATTCGCGTTGGTCAATGTATATACGCGTCAAAAGCAGTGCCCGCTCCTGGCTGTGTTCAATGCTTATCACTGAATCTTTTAGCAAGGCGTAAGCATATAGAGGTCGCTTCTGGTAATGGTACTTGGCTTCTTTGAGATAATCAGGTTCGGGTATTTTTATGATGCCTGGTCTCGGACAAGACATAACCAGGAAGACAAGCAGTGATATCCACTTCACAAACGTTATTTTAATCATAATAAGAATTTAGTCAAGAGGGGATTAAATGCGGTATCGGTCGCCTAAGGCGAACTCGCAGGATCATCCAGACAAGATATTCGGGATTTGCAGTATCGTCCCACCATGTAAGGATGGTGCGACTCGCAGGATCGCCTTCGGCTTGATCCTATTCTGTAAATATATTGAAATGAAAGTAACTGTGATTGTTTAATAGTAACTAACGGGGTTCGCCGATGATCTTCTTGCGAATCCCGCACTTTTGATAAAAGTGTGGGATGATACTGCGTTTCCTGCGAATGAAATGATACTGCGAGCGCAGCGATACTGCCTGTATATCATTAGTATTTGAATAGTTCTTTTTCGTCGAAGAAGAAATCTATTTCTCGGTCCGGGTCTTCATCAGGTGCCGAAGCATGCACGGCGTTTTCTCCAACTGATGTACCATAGAGATTACGCACAGTACCTTGAGCAGCTTTCTTTGGATCGGTTGCACCAACCACTTTTCGAAGCTTAGCAGGTCCTTCTGGATGTGCCAAACAGCAAACAACGATCGGCCCCGAAGAAATAAAATCAACGAGCCAATCATAGAAATCCTTACCTTTATGGATGGCATAGAACTCACCACCCTGTTCTTTGCTGAGCCACACCATTTTCATGGCGCGGACATTGAAACCTGCATCAATTATCTGGTTGAGGATTTTACCGATCAAATTACGCTTCACCGAATCGGGCTTAATGATCAATAGTGTTTTATTCATGGACTGATTTTACATAGTTTTTGTCATTTGTCAATTATACACGTGAAGAAGCACAGATCTTTAGCATCCTTTTGAGATCACTTGTAGTTATCTTGACATTGTTTCAGCCAAAGTTATAATTATCAACGTTGATATTATTAGAGATTCTTAGAGTAAGGGAGTTTGGATGTTAGACAAGAAATCATTCTTAAAAATTGTTTGTCCGTGCGTTCTTTTCCTAATTTCAGTATCCTTAACAGAAGCTCAGTGGACTTCAATTGGACCAGAAGGTGGCTGCATCATATCATTTGCTTTTCATCCCACTAACCCGGATGTGGTTTATGCCGGCTGTGATGACTCCGGCGGAATGTATAAGACTACTGATGGTGGCAATACCTGGACATTGATCACTTCGGCGATGCCGGATCTCACTGCTTGGTGTATGGTGATGGATCCACAAAATCCAGATATCTTGTATGCTGGAGATCTTTATGCCCGCTATGGAGTCACAAAAACAACAGATGGTGGTGTCACATGGACAGACGTGAATGCTGGTCTTGGCAATCTGCATATTGGGTCTCTGGCAATCAATCCTGATAACTCTGATGTAATTTATGCTGGCACTGGAACATGGCAATTTTCCGGCGATGGTGTTTACAAATCTGTTAATAGCGCAAACAGTTGGTTTCAGTCTGGACTTTCTGGTATGCGGATCCACTGCTTGGCAATAGACAATCAATATCCTGATACCCTATATGCTGGAACAGCGGAAAATGGTGTTTACAAATCAATAGATGGAGGGTCTAATTGGATTCAAACGGGGTTGGCTGGATCAGGGATTCTTGGTATAGCTATCAATCCAGATTCTACTAACATTGTCTATGCATCAGTTTTGGGCGATACCTGTGGCGTATATAAGAGTATAGACGGGGCTCAAACCTGGAATTTAACAGGGTTATCTTCAACTATACCTTGGAATGTAGCCATAGATCCAAGCAATACAGAGATTCTTTATGCTACAACTATAAACGAAGGGGTTTACAAATCTACTAATGGAGGTGTTGGTTGGGATACAATCAATTCGGGTTTAACGAGTCTTTTCTGTGTTGGTATAGGGATTAACCCAACTATTCCTACTACCATTTATCTTGGATCACTTATTGAAGGAATATACATGAGTACTAATAGTGGTAGCAATTGGATAGAGATCAATAATGGATTAAAAAACACCTATGTTCGCGCTCTGGCGATTGATCCAAGTTTCCCAAATATCATCTATGCCGGATTGGATGCAGGCTACCAGCAAGATATTCAATATACTGTTCAACGGACCACTAATGGTGGTATTAATTGGGAAACGTGCGGCGACTTCAGGATTGACGTGTTCAGTTTAGCTGTTGATCCTGAAAATAGTAGTATTCTCTATGCTGGGACTTATCTTGAGGGACTTTACCGCAGTACTGACAGTGGAGTCAGCTGGTCGTCTACGACAGGCTGGTCTGACACCGCAGTTGTTTTCTCCATAGTATTTCACCCTCAATCACCAGATACTCAGTATATAGGTGCATGGACTCCGAGCGACCCCTGGGGTGTATATAGAAGTGTGGATAGGGGCTTGAGTTGGCAGCCCCTGGGTCTTTCAGAAAAGGCAGTTGCTCCTCTGGCCGTCGATCCATCCAATTCACATATCCTTTATGCTGGAACGATTTATCCTGATTCCGGCGTATACAAAAGCATTGACTCAGGTAATAACTGGTTCCAGACAGGTTTAGACTCAGGTAGTGTGTGGTCGCTTGCCGTAGATCCACTGTCTTCGAATATCCTGTATGCCGGGTTTAGAGAAGGTAAAGTGTTTAAAAGCACCAACAGTGGCGGAGATTGGGTTCAGATTGATCCTGGTTGGACAAACACAGATGTTTTATCTTTAGCCATTAATCCAGTTGATCCCGATGTATTGTATGCAGGTACAAGTGGTGCTGAAAAGGAAACAGCAGCTACAGGAGGTATTTACCAAAGCACCGATGGAGGGAATACTTGGACTGATATAAGTTCTGGACTGACTACTACGCATGCCCTGTGCCTTGCCATTCCTCCTGCAGTGCCTGATACGATCTATACAGGAACTTACGGTGGTGGTTTATATCTTCTCTCTGGAACAGGAATCGAGGAAGACAAAGCCTCTCCCATGTTTGCGCAAAAGTTTTGCTTGTTTCAGAACTGCCCCAACCCGTTTATTCAGTCTACAGTTATTAGCTACCAGGTATCAGCTAAAAGCGTGGTTTCTTTAAAGATTTACGATGCGACTGGAAGAGTGGTAAAGAGGTTAGTAAATGGAGAGAAAGAGGCCGGACGTCACAATATCAGGTTTTCCACCAAAGGATTGACGGCTGGACTCTATTTCTGTCGATTGGAGGTTGGAAACTCTAAAACTATGAATAAGTTAATTCTTCTTCGCTAAAAAGGAAGAGCGTGATGTTAAACAAGAAATTGTTTTCAAAATTGGGATGTTTGATTCTTTTGTTGTGTACTTCAAGCGCTAAGGGACAACAACTTATACCTAAAAATTCCGCAGAAATTACAGTCTCCAGTATAGGAATGCATACTATCTGGCTTGATATAGGTCCCATCCGTAAGGATGTAACCGAAAAAATGTTTGATACTGGTATCAAATGGTGCAGGCTTGGAGTGCCATGGGGATATGTTGAACACGATTCTATTGGATACTATGACTTTACGTCTATAGACACAATAATAAACCAACTTGTTGACCACAGTATCACACCTTATCTTGTGCTATCAGACCCAAATGTCTTATATAACCCAAACGGCTATCCTCCTATACCAGATAGTGCTGTTTACTTTGCTGCCTGGCTCGCTTATGTAGATACTGTGGTAAAGCGGTATCGAGATACAGTAAATCACTGGGAGATCTGGAACGAGCCCAATCTTGATGAAACATGGCTTCCTGCGGCAAATCATGCGCAATACTCTGCTCTTGCGTGTTCAACAGCAAAGATCATCAGAGCAATTGATTCTGATGCTGTTATTTGTCTTGGCGGGACGGCACTTATTGATATTAAATTTATCAAGTCCTGTCTTCAGAATGGCGTGGACCAATATATAGATAAAATAGGTATACATCCTTATCGAACACTACCTGAAGCACCTCAAAGCCTGTTAACATGGACGCCAAATAGTCAATTTGTGAGCCCTTATGGCTCTTATGAAGAAGAAATTAAAGCCCTGAAAGATACGATCGCATTGTTTAGCGATACCCTTGATATCTGGGATACTGAGGGCTGTTTCCTTTCAGATTCAATTTATCCAGATCCATTGAGTCCTGATCCGTTTAATCCTCAACATTCATCTCAAGAAACGCAGGCAAAGTATCTGGCCAGAAAATATATCCTCAGTCTCAAACAAAGCATCGAACTTACCACATGGACTTTAGACTGGGATACACATAGCTTAACACATAATATGGGAAGAGCTGATTGGGTCAATGACTACTCTGAACGCACTGATTATGAGTTTGGAGAGGCGCCATTTTGCGGCATAGTATATACTCCACAGGATGTGTATACCTTTACTTCTGAAGGCGAAGATTATACTGAAATATTCCCGCCAATGGAGACGATTTATGATCCTTTGGCTTCAGGTGATTCTTGTATTTGGACACCGAACGGCATGGGAGATTCAGGTTATGCTTACTATGATTTTGATTTAATAGAAAGTAAATGGTATAATTTATGGTCGAGAAGTGTGGGAAATGGTGATAGCATTAGTGTATTTGTTGCGGCACTGGATACTATGTGGTTCAGTGTTGGGAACTGGTATTCAACAGGTGAATACAGATGGACTCCAGCGACAGGTAAGTTCCTAAGATTTTTTCAGCTCGAACCAGATAGCCATAGATTATTTATAATGACTTACTGGGATGGTTCAAGATTTGATATATGGAATCTTGTAAAGGTTGACACGAATTGCATCCGCAAAGAATCATACTACGCTCTTCAGAATATCTGCAGCGTCTTCGATGAGGCAGTGCAGAGCACACAGAATTTCTCATCATATTTTGAGAACATCAATGCAGACACCTCGCACTTCAATAGACTTGCCTACGCCAATTTCGAAGATACCGTAGTGGACGCACGGCTTGTTGCGTACTGGTTCGGTATAGAAGCAGAGGATATTTATACAGATAGACTTTTGAGACTTATGGTCAATGATACAACCGTATCTTCTGCAGTTCTCATAGATTTTGTGAGTGGTTCAGTGAATAATATTGATTTCTATATCAGCGATACTCTAACGATCTTTGATAGTCTTCCAGTAGCTGATTTCCCGTATTGCGTTGCACTCAACTGGAATACAGGAATTCATGAAAATGCAAAATTCAAAGTAGGGGCAATTCATGAATTAACCATGCAGATTTATCCCAATCCCTTTTCAAGGCTGACACACATCGAATTCCAAGCTCCGAACTCCAAGAGCCAAGTTACAATGAGTATTTACGACGCTACTGGAAGGTTGGTTAAAAATTTCTCACGCTTCACGCTCGACGTCCTACGCCCTACGCTTTTATCCTGGGACGGTCGGGATGATAAAGGTAAAGTCCTGCCTTCAGGGGTTTATTTTGCACAACTAAAAACAGGGGATGAATTTTCACAGATCAAGAAGATTCTCTTAGTAAAATAATTACCAGAGATATTATAAGGGTTTAATAATCAACAGATATTCACCATAATACAATACGAATAAAAATTCGTTCAATGTTCTCTTTTAGTATTTTTGTGTTTATCGATTATCAGTTCACCATGAGCGCCGACATTTTCCGGTTTGTTCTCCCGGATGATCACAGTGATGTGCGGAATCCCATATATCTTGACGGCAATGTCGGTCAATTCTTTGACCAATTGTCTTTTGCGCTCAATTTCTTTAATGGGTGGTCCTTCAACCATAATTATAGGCATGATTATTTTCCTTTTATTTGTTCAAGCAACACTTGTATTGCTTTGGTTAGTTGGCTGTCTTTACTTAAACCATCTTCTTCTGGTTTATTTTCAACATAGATATCTGGTTCAATAGGCATATTTTCAAGGTTCTCACCAGTAAGCAAGAACCAACCAGTCCCCGGGATGCGAAACCCGGAACCATCGAGCAACCTGATATTGTTTGTGCCAATAACCGCGCCGAATGTAGGAACGCCAATCAGTTTACCCAATTGCAATTCCTTAAATGCAGCCGGGAAAATCTCGGCATCGCTATAACAAAACTCATTTATTAAAACTACAGTTGGTTTATCCCAACGAAACAGCGACGCATAATTTTTGTCACCGCCGCGTTCTTTAGAGTACATATACGCTGTGCGGCGCAAAATCTCGATTATCTGATCGTGGATATTACCGCCGCCATTATATCTGATATCTATAACAAGACCTTGTTTGTCCATTTCTTTGTACAGATCTTTTTCGAATTTCTTTAAGTTCGCACCGCCCATCGAAGCGATATAGAGATAACCGAGTCTATTATTACTCTGCCCATGGACATAATCTTTATTCAATCTCACCCAGTTATCTCTGACCAGACGGATCATTGGCCAAGGTGTTTTAGGGGTCACCTTAACATTTCTCTTTTTACCATGATGGATGATTGTAAGCATTATTTCCTTATCATTTTTGTTGCGCAGTAGCGCGTAGAAATTCTCACCCTTTTCTATTTTCTTAGCGTTAATATGAGTTATTATATCTCCTGGTTCAATACCAACATCACTTGCACTTACTGGCGCATCAGGGATAATATTTTTTACCTTAACACCTTCTCCTTTATATGCGCTATCATAGACTATACCGAGCGCTCCAGTAGTTTCACCGCCACCACCACTTTCCCATATGCTTAAATGAGATGCATTCAGTTCACCGATCATCATCGACACAATATTGTGAAAATCACGTGTCGTACGCATTTGTAAAGCTAAATCTTTATACTTATGATACATTGCGTCCCAATCAACGCCGTGAAAATCACTATCATAAAAACCATCCTTTAATGCCCACCATGCTTCTTTAAAAACCTGTTCTCGCTCTTGCCTGATATCTATCCCGACCTGTACACTAAAGCCGAGCGGTTTGGATTGGGCTGATGCGATTCCTGCATTAAAGATACCACCTGTTCCAGACAGATAAAATATTTGCTTTTTGTCCTTTGAGACAGTAAACTGCCTGGGTCTTACATTGCTCTTGGTTATTTGTTTGAGTTCTTTGCCAAACCAATCAACAGTCCAGATATCATTACTATTCTGGTTATTTGAATAAATGGCGAATTGCTTACCATCGGGCGATTGCGCAACGATATTGTACCAACCCAGAACCCTGGTTACATCATGAATGCGGTCTTCGATATCTTCAAGATCTATCTTTACAACCACATCCTTGTCTGTTGAATCAGGTGCTGCTTTTTCCAACTCATCCTCTGTCTTATCCTCATCTTCTTTGTGCAGAAAAACGTATTTCATCCAGAGATTACCAATGGCATCGCGTGATGCAAAAGCGATCCTTCGACCGTCAGAACTCCACATGGGTTTGTAATCATCATTCGGATGGTTAGAAATATTTATGGGTTCTTTGCTGCCATCAGCGATTACAACAAAAATATCTTCACGCCAGCCCAAGACAGTTCGGCTAAATGTGAGCCATTTACTATCTGGTGACCAATCAATCCACAGCACATCATTTTCCGGACAGATTTTGACGCTTTTCTGACCCTGTTTATTCATCACAAAAAGCTCTCTTCTATTTTTGAAATAAGCGATTTTTTCTCCGTCCGGTGAGAATACCGGTTTTATCTCAGTTTCTTCTGTCTCCATCAGCTTTGTCGTCGTAAAGAAAAAATCCTCATAGAACTTCGTTTCATTCTCTGGCTCGATCGTATAAATATCCATATCGCCATCAGCCATTGAGGAAAATACTAACATCTCTTTTTCAGGATGCCAGGACACGTACTTTTCAATAAAAGGCGTTTCAGTTACCCGGGTGATCTTCTCAGCCTTTCCATCTTCAAGTTGCATAACAAAAATATCACCGTGGATAATAAATGCTAATTCATCCTCATCCGGTGACAATGTGAATTCTGAAGCATCCCGGGTAAAGTTTTTAAAAACAAAAGGACTTTCCTTGTAATCCTCAGTCACAAAAATAGCCGGTTTCTTTTGTTCTGCTTTGACTACATCATAGGCGTATAGATATCCTGAACACTCATATGCGATCGAGGTGCCGTTAAACGACATTGTAGGAAAATGAATATCTTCTTCTTCAAATGTCATTTGCTCAGTCACTTTACTCTCTAGGTCCATTCTCCATATATTGCTTACATGCTTTTCTCCGCGATCGCTGAGAAAATACAGTTTTTGCTCAACTGTTGAATACATTGGATAAGCATCCTTGCCTGGATAATCAGTCAGTCTTTGAGAAGTCTCATCAGAGAGGATCTTAACCCAGATATCAGGATTGGCGCCACCCTTATAATGCCTCCGCCACCAAGCTGAACCGCCCCTTGTGTAAAAGAACCTATCGCCTTGCGATGTGAAAAAGACATGAAAAGCAGTAAAAGAAGTGATCGTCTCAGGCAAACCACCATCTATTGAGACTTTATACAATACAGGTCGCAAAGTATGTCTGTGGCTGGTGAAAATAATATTTTTGCTATCTGGTGTCCAACCATAAAGCACGTCATAAGTAGAATAATAGGTGATGCGCCTGGCTGGGCTACTGCCGTCAGCCGCAATCACGCATATGTCGTCGTTGCCCCATTGGTCGGATTGGAAAGCAATCCACTTATTGTCTGGAGACCAGTAAGACCGACCTTCGTAACCCGAACTAACAGTTAGCCTTTCAGCTTTACCACCCGAGACGTCAACAACCCAAATATCGCCATAACAGGAAAAGGATATCTTCTTTGCATCTGGACTAAGTGCCGGGTATTGCGCACCCCAAACTTGATCAGCGAAAATATTAGAACACAATACAAGCACCATACAAATTATGAGTTTAATTATATTATCTTTCATGAAAACACTATACAAAAAATTCACATTTGTGTCAAGCTTGTGAATCTCGAATGCATTTACTCGTTAACTTCCTTCGCCTTTTCCAAATAATCGAGCGATTTCTTATTATTCCCAATCTCCCGGTAGATAAATGCAAGGTTCTGCATCGCATTAACATATGTTGGGTCAATATAAAGAACCTTATTCTCAAGAGCATGGATTGCCTGGTCGTATTTCTTGAGCTTCATATAACAAACACCGAGATAAAACCACGCATATAGATCATCATCTTTTATCTGTGTAGCGCGTTCAAAGTATCCAATCGCGGCTTTGTAATCCTGTTTTCTAATGAGGATCTCACCGGAGAAATATAAGGCGTCTAAGTCATCTGGTTTCAAGTTAAGTGTTTTCAAGAGATAAAACAACGCCATGCTATCGTTTTTCAAATAATAATATGCCATACCAGTGAAGTAATTGCTACGTGCTAAATCATCAGTCGCTTTATAAAACTTCTCGACATTTATCTGCTGCGCATCCAGCCCATTTTCCAAACCCAGACTATCTTTGATAAGCTGATCAAGTTCGCTCATTTTCTGCTCAACCCAAAACCTGTTCACGCTGTACTGAAGTACTTTATTGGTCTCTATCACGTTGCTAAAAAGAATCAATGAAGCACGATTGAAAGGTATATTATAGAATTTCGCAGCATTTTCAAGATAAGCGATACTGGGTTCAAATTGCTTTGCTTCAAATAATGCCTTACCAATTAAATAATTTACATCCGGATTATCTGGGTCTAAATCCAATGCTTTCTGGTAGGCCTTGTTAGCTCCTGTCATATCCCCAAGCTCATGCAGAATAACACCTTTGATGATCAGCGGAGCAGTATCCCCGGGGTCAAGCATTCCAGCGTAATCAATATTTAACAGTGCTTCATCAAACTTTTCATTCTCAAAGAGTTCCCGTGCTGAAAAATAAAACGCTTGATAGTAATATGTCTTACCTCTTCTTTTATGCATCCACTCATGTGTCTTTAATGAATCGATGCTAAATGCTTTGACCAACGCTTTTGCCGCTTCTTGCCAATTGCCGAATCCAATTTCACAGCCACCAAGGATGCAATAGAGTTCAAAATTGATTTCTCCTTTCTCAATACCTTTCAAACATGCTGCTTTTGCGCGGTCATAATTCTGTTCATTATAATAGCAAATCCGGGCAGTATTAAGTTCAACTGACGCATATGCAAACGACGATAAAAACAAAATTAACGTAAATAAGAAACGTAACTTGCTCATTGATCCTCCTTTTTTCTACTGAAGTATTGTAATTGGGATTTGTTCAAGGTCAATAGCAGCCATTCTTGCCCGAATCCATGAAAACTAAATAGCCGTGGGCATATATAACAGGATCTTCATCCAATGCCCACGGCTTTAAGTGTGGCTTGCACCGTATAATAATATGCAGAAACTGTGAAAAATCTGTGAAATATCAAGTATTTTCGATTGCCATTATCCTAGCCAAGATGTAATGAGAAGCAATACCTGCTCCACAATATGCAATAGCAAGAGCCACAAATACACCAGTAAGGCCAAATAAACGAGAACCGATCAAGGCCAACGGAACATATAATATGAACATCTGTGCTATTCTCACACCCGCAGCATGGAACGGTCTGTTAAGTACATTCATTGCCGAACCGGTGAGCATGATGACGCCCTGCAGCCCATAACCAATCGAAACAACTCGCAGATACAGAACAATCGCTGTAATAACTGCTGGATTACTGTTGAATATGCCGGCTATTGGTCTAGCCAGAGCGGTTAGAATAATGAATACAGAAAATCCCCAGACCATTGAGAATCGTTCACTGTATGTCACGGCTTTTTTCACGCGATCTTGCTTGCCAGCCCCCCAGTTCTGCCCAACAAAAGGCGCAAGCACTGAGGACAACGCAATGATTACAGTCAAAGCAAAGAACTCGATACGCGAAGATACACCATACGCCGCAACTGCTTCTTTACCATAGGTCGATACAATCCTTGTAATCATACCGATCGCCAAGGGTACGATAATTCTCGTACCTGCCGTTGGTAATCCGATATAGAGAACCCGTTTCCAGGATTCGAAAACCTCTTTTAATTTCGGTACTACAAAGGTTATCATTTTATCCCGGAAATAAAGAACAAACAAAGAGACCGTAAAGGTTATGGATCGTGAGATCACTGTTGCAGTCGCTGCTCCTGCAATACCGAGTCTTGGGAAAGGACCAATCCCGAAAATCAATAAAGGATCCATAATGAAGTTACAGAAGACAGCAACCAGTATAATAGCGCTTGGTGTTTTCGTATCACCGGTTGCGCGTATTGCATTATTTCCCACCATCGGAACAACAACGAATGGCATGCCGAAATACCATATACCCATGTACTGTCTTACCATATCAAGCATCTCACCTCTTGCACCCAGAAGACGAAACACGGGGTCTATTGTAAACAACCCCACCACGACAAACAGAGTTACCAGGAAAATCGCGAGCACTAGACTATCCGTGGTCAACCGCTTTACGCGATGCTGATCCCCCTCACCAATAGCCCGCGAGATGATAGCAGATGCACCGATTCCAAGACCCAATGCCAGGCTATTGACGAATAGCACAACAGGAAACGTAAAACTCAATGCGGCGAGTTCTTTAGTGCCCAGTCTACCCACAAAGTAAGTATCTACAAGATTGAACGCAACCATACCCACAATGCCAAATGTCATGGGGATGGTCAGTTTGATGAGTATTTTGCTAACCGAACCATTGATTAGACGAGCTTGGTTGTTTCTGGTTTTTGTTTTGCTCAATGGGATATCATGATTAGTGACTGGTGTCTTTTTCAACAATCCATATTTGATTACCTTCAGGGTCTGCTATGCCACCGTAAACAAAACCTTCTTTCTCATCGACCGACGGACCGAACAAAACCTTGCCGCCACTTTTGGACACAGTATCAAATATTTTGTCTAAGCTTGAGACAGCAATTTGGATAATAACTGAATTATTTCGTGGCTTTGTTGGAACAAGACCCATCTCTTCGGTCTTTGCAATACCTACGATTAAGCGGTTTGACTGCCCTAACTCAGTATAGTCGTAACCTTCCTTTACTTGCAGATATATTTCCAAATTGAATACTTTCAAATACCAGCTAATTAGCATCTCATAATCAGATGCAAGGATTACGGCATTTATCAAACTAGTTTCCATCTTGCCACGCATGAAGGAGATACTATATACAAATATCAATCAAAAGTCAAGCTGAAACAATAGAAAAATGAACAAGGGTAAGGCTTGATTTCAAGCCTTACCCTTGTTTGCAGGCGTCCTTCTTGGCTTCAACGAAGGAGGTGGGCAAGTTTCATTGAAGGATGCTATTAAGGGACTCCTTTCTAATACCTGAGTATTATGCAAAGTGCATGCCAGTAAATAACTCTGAAATTTCAGGAGATTTAGGTTGATATCGCACAAACTTGAGCAACGATGCACGAAAATTGTGCACGGCACGCAAAACCAAACATATTGGGGACAGGTACGTAATCGTTTAGTTTTAACCCATTTTTGAATATGTATATCTTTTTTAGAAGTAAACCAAGTATTTTACCTTGATTGCTCCGACCTGATACCTTGGTACTATATCACCAACCTCATCTTGTTTACGAAAGTCATTGAGTGCGATATATAGCCATGATTTTGGCGAAAAGTTCCACGAAAAAAGCATGCCAGTTCTTGCTGAATAGAACTCTGTTTCACCAATATCTGCATGAGGTGTCTGCAGCACAAATTCGCTAAAAACATTCACTTGCATATCAGCACTGAATCTAAATGAAACATTAGGTCTGAAGCGCGGGGTCATTCCAATCACTGCATTGAGTGTATCCCACTCAATCCACAAGTTAGAAGATAAACCAATACTTATTTGCGACATTATAGAGTAGTTGTATGACAACCAGTTTGACCCCTGGTAAGCTAAAAAGCCACGCCAGTAATTATATGCGTATGAATAAGTGCACCCAAAATCTATGTGTTGACCAAGCAACCTTCCCCATGTACTTAAATTGACACTTTTATAGAGATAATTTGTATCTGCTTCATAATACGGACCAAGATAGAATGAAAGGTCACATCCCCAACCATTGCGTGTATTGGGGTTGATCTCTATTAAACCAACCGTTGAAATGCGTTCTTCGCCAGGCTCTTGGATCACAATAACCCCAGGTGCAGCAAATATATTACTGACAAAACCTTCTGCATATTGCTTAAAAGGACCACTAATAAGGAGCAGCTTCTTCTGACCTGCCCAAGGCACAAATCCGATATCACTGACATCAAATGAGTCATGTATGACTTCTCCAGAAGCGATCGTCAGGAAATTGCCGATAAGCCCGAAAAAACCTGATTTGACTACCCAACCCATTTTCCCATTCTTATCACTGAATGCACCCTGGACAATGAATTGGTTTAGACCTTTACGATGTACATTATCAAGACCAATCGCGTAATTATAGTCATCTTTCTTATTCATCGTACCGCTGAACAATATCCCGATATCTGAATTACCCAGCACACTATATTTCACTCTCAAGACTCCATAGCCTGTATACGGCTCAAGTATACTGTCGTCCTTTTCATACTCGTTTGTATATGCGCCAAGCAGACCGATATTCCAGTCTTCTGATTTATTAGTGAGCTTCAACCCTGCGATAATAGGCACGGCATCACCATTCATGGACTTGCCGATCCTGCGGGAATAGAATATATCGAGCGGGCTGAAAAAACCTTTGCCCTGCCCAAAATCAGACATGCGGAATATATCTTTGCCCTCAAGAAAAAATGGTCTCCGTTCGTCAAGATACGTTGGATAACGCCCCAGATTCACGGAAAATGGATCAGACTCGATCTGGGCAAAGTCTGGATATGCAGTAGCATTGAGGGTAGTTTGCGAAGTAATATCCCATTTCACGTTCATACTTATACTGGGTTTATACTCAGTACTTTCTTGCTCTGTATACCAGTTTCTGTCATACCTAAAATAAGCCTCTGGGTAGATCTCAAAATAATATCCAGTTGCCTGCGGATTTACGCCGGTCAAGAGACACCATTTAGAGACCATATCTCCTTCTATCTGCAGTACCCTGTTCCAGAAGCTCTCCTCATTATTTGCCGCACAATGGCGTTCAAACTGTATGCCCCAAGCATCAAGACCTTTTTTATAACGGATTGACTTGAAAGGTATTCTCACTTCTACGACAAAGTAATCATCATAAACTTTGACTCCTCTTGACCAAACGCCTTCCCAAGAATCGTCATAAGAACGAGCATCGTCCAGGACCCAACCATCATATTTAATGCCACTGGCAAATACCCGGAAATAGTAAGCCGTTGTCTTGCTACCAAATGGATCAATCCCGATCGTCACATAATCTTCATCCCGGGTAAAACTTTTTACTGGTTTGCTATGCTCAGCAAGACATTTAAAGGCAAAATACAGGTTTTCTTTATCCTGCAATACATAGACAATAGTTTTCTCAGTCGGTTCCCTGTCTTCATATGGCCAATGTTGCACAAAGTCATATGCTGAGTCAGCTTCCTGCCAAACCTTTTCTATTATGCCGTCGATTTCGGGTGCAGTTTCAATATATCTAACCTCAATTGTTTTATCACTATTTTGGATCAGTATTAGTAACAAAAAAATATACATAAGACCTCCTCTTTGTGTTTATCTGTAAATGTCTTATCCGCATATAGTATATAATACGTAGAAAAGTTGTAAAAAGTTTCAGCCTATGTTCTACAAACTCGGGTTCGCAATGACCACGGGTATTATGATATCCATGGCTTGAGTCTTGTCAAGGACAAGCCCGTGTTCCAGTCCAGCTGATTGACATTGGTTAGTTGCTCAGTATAATATACATCTAGAAAGGAGACATCATGCTTTTGATACTATTTTTATGCACTCAGTGGGGGGTGGATGATTTAGAAGCAAAGTACTTTCAACCAAGACCAGATTGTCATTTTCAACGTGCTGAATCAACCCATTCATTCAACGTGCTTAAATACGAGCTCGATTTGAACGTACCAATGACTGAACGCAGTATTCAGGGGATCAATAATATCTTTTGCCGCAGCAGGGAAGATGGTTTGAATACTGCAGTTTTACACAGTTATACTCTCACCATTGATTCAATAAGGGTTGATGGAACCGCAGCTACTTATGCGACAAGCGGCGAATCTCTAATTATCAACCTGCCATATACTTATAACACTGATGACTCATTCAGTATTCATATCGGCTATCATGGTTCATGGAGTGTAACATCGAATCAAAGCGGTTTTGTCTATTACCCGGAAAATTACAATAGCAATACACTGCATTCTATCTCCTATACGCTCGGCGAGCCCTGGGATGGACGCACATGGATGCCCTGTTATGATGAACCGTATGATAAAGCAGATTATGGGTGTGTAATTGCAGTAACCGTACCAGATACTTTTATTGTCTGTGCAAATGGAGAGCTGATCAATGTAACCAATAATCCGGATACTACGATTACCTATGTCTGGGAAGAATCGTATCCAATCGCTACCTATCTTATGCATTTTGGAGCTTCTCGTTTTTCTGTGTGGTCAGATTGGTTTGTTCCGGCATCAGGAGATTCAGTTGAAATACGGCATTTTGTCTGGCCTGAGGATTCGGCACAGGCAGTAAGTGCACTCTCGGATGTCGTTGTTTCAATGGCATTGCTTGATTCTATGTATGGACCTTATCCGTTTGATCGTTATGGACATGATGTGGTCTATCCGTATGCCTGGGGCGGCATGGAACATCAGGAAAATACAACAATGCACCGAAATGTTATTAGTGGGTCACATAGCTGGAAGCGTATCATTGCCCATGAGCTTGCTCATCAGTGGTGGGGCGATATGATCACCTGTGTTGATTTTAGGGATATCTGGCTTAATGAAGGATGTGCAACATACAGCGATGCGAATTATGACTGGTACACAATGGGACTTTCGTATTTCAACAGTACAATGCAGAGCCGTGCTCAAGATTACTTCGCAGCAGATGCTTCATGGCGACATCCTCTTTATGACCCACCACCAGGACAGATGTTCAACTGGGGATATACCTATTGCAAAGCATCCTGGCTAATGCATATGCTTCGTTTTCTTGATCAAGATAATTTCTTTACGGCAATGCAAGCTTATCGCGACTCACTTGATTATGGCACGGCAAGTACTGAAGATCTAAAAATGGTATTCTCCAGCGTATACGGAACTGACTTAACGTGGTTCTTTAACGAATGGGTATTTGACCAGGGGTATCCTGAATATGATGTATTCTGGTATTGTACGCCGTCAGGAGGTAACTACCTGACAAATATCAATATCTACCAAACACAAACAAGTGCTCCTGCAATTTTTCACATGCCGGTCCAGATTCTCCTGCACACAACAAGCAGCGATACGCTTGTCAATATCACAATAAATAACTCACCCGAACACGCTGAGTTTACGACTTCCGATTCAGTAACCTCAATTGAATTCGACCCGGATCACTGGTTGCTGAAGAAATACCAGATCTACTACGGCATTGAAGAATATGTTAATAGCAACCCGGTTTATAATAACTTCTTCTTCTCTTCAAACCCGACACCAAAACCTGAGATTCGATTTGTAATAAATCAAACCGGTAAAGTAAGTTTAACACTATACGATATATCTGGCAGGATCTGCGCAACTGTGTATCAAGCAATAATCAAACCTGGGCATTATTCAGTTCGAGTCGATCACTTACCTGCTGGCGTGTACTTCTGCAAAATGCAAACACCGGTAAATGAAAGAGTAAAGAAACTCGTCGTCATCAAGTAGAGCAAGGATAAGACTAGCTAGATGACCCTCGCAAACTTCCTCACAACATTGAGAATAGCACTTACGCCTTGCTGTATCCTCTTTATTATGTGGGAAGTTCCGCATAATAGATTAATTGCTTTAGTTATATTTATAATCGCCTTTTTAACCGATATCTTGGACGGAATTGTAGCCCGAGCTGCGAATAAAATAACTGATTTCGGTAAACTTTTTGATCCGCTTGCAGATAAGATATTGGTAATATCAATTCTCGTCACCCTGGCATTCAAGATCAAAGAACCGTGGTATTGGACTGCAGTTATGATCATATGGTTACGCGAGATCTTCATCGCGCTCCTGAGACGCCGACGTGCGCCTCAGGGCGTTGCTACTGAAGCAAATCTGTACGGCAAAACAAAAACATTGCTCCAGGTATTAGCTGTGTGCACGTTAATACTCAACATCATGATAGCCCCCTATATTCTCTGGGCAGCAGTTGCTTTCTCCGTCTACTCTGGAATACGATATGTCAATTCCTGGCAGCCCAGGAATCGTAACACGGGATCGTGATGCAAAGAAGCACTGTTCTGGAACTAGCTGAATTCGGTCAGAGTATTTGGTTAGATTATATAAGCCGTTCCCTTATTGATACAGGCAAACTCCAAAATATGATCGATATTGGAGTGATGGGCATGACTTCAAACCCATCTATTTTCGATAAAGCTATTAGTACAAGCAATGATTATGACGTACGTATAAATGAACTGAAGAAAATACAAAAATCCACTTTTGAAATCTACGATGAATTAACGATAAAAGACATCCAGGATGCAGCTGACGTTTTCAAACCTATATACGAAAAAACAAAAGGTTCGGACGGTTATGTGAGTCTTGAGATCAACCCCAAGCTTGCGTACAACGCTAAAGAGACAATAGAAGAAGGCAAACGTCTATTCAATAAAGTCAACCGCCCCAATGTATTGTTCAAAGTCCCGTCAACTGAACAAGGATTCATCGCGATCGAAGAACTATTAGCACAGGGTATAAATGTAAATATAACCCTGATATTCTCTTTGCAGCAGTATATCAATACTACCCACGCGTACATAAAAGGCGTGCGTAGGTTTGACCAGAACAACGGCGATATCAGCCGGCTCGCTTCGGTAGCCAGTGTTTTTGTAAGCCGCGTCGATACGCTGATTGATAAATTCCTTGATGAAAAGATAACTGGACAAAACGATGAAACAAGGAATAGATTGGAATTGCTCAAAGGCAAAGCCGCAGTGGCAAATTGCGCAATCATTTTCAGCAGGTACAAAGAGATTTTCTTAGGTCAGGAGTTCAAAGAAATTCAGAAAAAGGGTGCACGGGTTCAACGCCTTCTCTGGGGTTCAACGAGCACTAAGAACCCTGTTTACACCGATATAAAATACGTTGCCGAATTGATCGGGAAAAATACTATTAATACAATACCTGAAAAGACATTGAATGCATTCCTCGATCACGGGTTGGTCAAGCAGGCTTTGACTGAGGAAATTGCCGAGCACCAAAAAACCATGACCGAGCTGGCGCAGCGTGGAGTTAACATTAATGCTGTATGTAAGAAACTATTAGGTGATGGTGTTATTGCCTTTGAGAAATCGTTTGATTCTCTCTTGGCCTCGATCACCAAGAAAGCAACGCGACTTTAGTCCTTTTATTAGCACGAATCGAGCTTTACTACTGCTTTGTGAATCCCCTCCATTATTGGTGCAGCACACAGATATCGGTTACCGAATACAATGACATCAAGGTCTTGTGAAGGATAGTGGTACACTCGACAACTCGCACCGGGGTCTTCTCCACCATGTCCATAGCGTACGACCCGGTCTTTATCTAATTGAAACCACATACCATAACCATAGCTCCAGCCCTCCTGGGTATTTACGCGTGGTATAAGTATTTCCCGGGTAAGTTTTTTTGTAAGAAGATTACCCAAACGCAAAGCCTTCATAAACTGTGATATATCATCAGCAGTTGCAAAAGCACCACCATCTGCACAACCTCTGTAAGGAACTGTATAGATGTCTTTTTTCCAACCGATTACTTTGCCGGCTGAGTCCTTTTTAGGTGCATAACCCTCGGCAACATTTTTATGAACATCATCAAGGGCTACAAAATCAGCATCCGCCATGTTTGCTCGGTGAAAAACATTTTTTCTAACGTAGTCAAAATAAGAATGTCGTGTGGCTTTTTCGATTACTAAACCCAGTAATACATATCCTGCATTACCGTAATGGAATTTGCTACCCGGTATGAAATTCGCCTTTTTCCGGACAAACAGAGGGAGTAAATCCCCGGGTGCATTAATCGTATAATTAGGCTTTCTTTGCCATACTTTAGCAAAATCGTCAACCGCATTACTATGTTCATCAAAATAATCGGCAATACCTGATGTATGGGTAAGAAGATGGCTTACTTTTACACCCTGCGAGATCCTTGTATTTCGTAGATCCAGATAGTTAACAATTTTCGTATCCAAAGATATTTTCTTTTTCTGAATCAACTGGAGGATTGAAACTGCAGTAAACATTTTCGTAACTGACGCAGTGCCAAAACGGGTCTCTTTTGTATTGAGTATCTTATGAGCACGATGAGCAAAACCGACTGCCTTGAAATGGAGTTCTTTGTCACCTTGTGCGACAAACACAATACCAGAAAACTGTTCAAGACATGGATTAGCCTCAACTGCAGTATATATCCGTTCAATGATATTCACTGTCTATTTTCGTTGAACCAGTTCTTTATTCAAACTCCAAGATAGAAGCGACGCAACCACTAGTGCGGCCACCGATTACAATAAAATCGCAACTATTATCTGAATTCACCATCATGGTACTAAAAAGTAATACCGGGACTACATATTTCTTCATCTTACCTCAAGTTGAGTAATGATATACATAATATCCTGTAAATCAAGCAAAAATAAACAGTTCTACTTGACATCATAAACATTGCTTCTATAATCAGACAACAATGTATCGATTAACCGATATTGTAAAAAGGAAGTACTGTTTATTCATGCTTTTCATAATGCTCTGCTACTGCCAGAAACAATTACCTATTGATTTCTTCAAGGAAAATGTAGTTATTGAAATAAGTAACAGTGGTGTTGAAGTTACAGGACAATATTTTTTTAAAAACCTTACTGACCTTGATAAACGGATTACTTTTCACTACCCTTTCCCATTCGATGAAAACCATCAATATCCCGAATCTATAATACTCGATTATCCATACACAAAAGATACGGCCGGTATATATTTCGATATGCCGATGAAAGCCCAGAGTATTGATTCGTTCAAAATAAGCTATTATCAAAGAACCCAAACACATCAATTCACCTATATTACTACAACAACCAAACAGTGGAATAGACCGATAAAAAATGCCCGCTTTACGATTATTGTCCCGGCAAGTCTCCAGGTTAGATTAAACTATTCACCATACACTCATAAAAAAGTAAATGATAAAAATGTATTCACAGTCAAAAAAACGGATTTCTTTCCAGAAAATGACCTGGACATAAAATGGCACGCTAACCCTTGACAAATAGATGTTTTTTCTCCATAATTATATATGAGTAGATTTTGTATAGTCATAATTATCTTTTCCTGTATTGTAAATGCAAATCCAATTATCAAACACGTAATAAATGAATTACAGGTTGCGCCATTTGATTCTCAGCGCGTTGAACTACATTATTTTGAAAGGGAAACCGCAGATACTATCTACGGCGATACGATCCCCTTGATCAACACCCCGTTTTTAACACCCGCCGGTTCATCTTATGTAGACACTAATATCTATTTCGCGGTTGACAGCTACGCGGTTATAGACCCATCAGTACTGAGCGGTTCTTTCGGGCTTCCGTATGACAGCGGCTACATAAGCACATATCATAATTACTGGTATTTGGATTCTGTTGTTTACCCGGATGAGGTACCTGGACCGCCATATAACGCTTCAGTTGCACGTTTCCACTGCTTTGGCTATGATTCAACGTGGTATCCACCCTGGTGCCTAATCGATGATTGGTATATTGATTCAACACCAACGTTCGGCTATGCAAACGATGATTATCCCGGCTGCATTATTACAGGACACATCCGTGATTATAGCGGTTCACCGCTCCTAGGTGCGCGTGTTACTGCCCGCATAGACGAGTGGGGTTTTGTAATATATAATCCTCCGCAGTACTCAAAGTGCTGTACGACCTTTACAGATTCGCAAGGAACATATTCCTTTGATAGCTTACTCCCATTGTATTACTATATTGATGTATATGCAGAAGGTTTCATGCCAGATACTCAAATGAGCTCCTTGTTAAAAAATGTGACACCGGATACAATCAACTTTTATATGCAACTCGGTATTGCTGAAAATAGGTCTGATGGGCATATTGCTAAAACCTATATCTACCCAAATCCAATACGCAATTCCTTCAACATAGTATTATCAAAACCTTCTTCGTATATTAATATATACGATGTCGCAGGAAAGTTACGAATCAAAATCGAAAACATGAGTGCCAGCAATACTATTAGCGTCGACTGTTCCCGTTTACCAAATGGCATCTATTTTGTCGCCGTTAATAAGAGAAAGCTTAAAATAATAAAGTATTGACATATCCGAAACCGATCAGTATTGTTGGAATTGTTTAAGTTTATCGGTTGGATAAAACGTACCCCGCCAGATAATACCACCCCTGCTCTTACCAAGAATACCTGCACGGACCATGGCTATGAACATGATAGATACGGCCAGTGGCACGAAAAATGCGGTCCACCAAGGACGACCTAAATACATATTCATAGTAAACGCCGTAAGAAACATAATACCAAGCATGACTGTCCCTACCAGGTACGCAAACGGCAGACCCATGGGGACCAGGGCAATAAAGGGTGATATCTCGAAGCCCAGCATGAGCAACCCTACCACGATCAGTTTTATCATACTGAATTGTCCAACCATCGTAAACAGTGCGCGTTCTGAACCGATCATGATTTCGCGAATCGAACGGTAGAAGTGAAGACCCACGCTATTTCGACCATTGAATGCAGTACAATGCGCTCCTGATTCTTTAAGCACACGACCAAAAGCTATGTCATCTGCAACAGTCAGTCTTATCTTTTCAAAACCCTGCACCTGCACATAGGCAGTTCTGCGTACAAGGTTGAAGGCACCAGCTCCTGCACTTGCATTAGATGTCTTGTCTTTAACTTTCCAGGGCCGGCCAACCAAGCAAATATGGCGCATGAAAACCGAAAGCACACTATCAACCAGAAACGTAGTGGGATAGAGTTGCGGAATAGCAGCAATATGGTCATACCCATGCAGTTCACAGTACGAGATCACTCGCTTCAACGTACCCGAAGCAATATGAACATCGGCATCACTGAATAGTAGCCATGCACCGGATGCGATCTTTGCTCCTGTGTGCATCGCATACAATTTTCCAATCCATGCTTTAGGCAATTCCTTTATGTGTATTGCCTTTACGCGACTGTCAGTTTGAGCTATTTCCTCGATTATCTCAGGTGTATTGTCTGTTGAGCGATCATCAATAAGAATGATTTCCAGGTTCGGATAATCAGATTCCAGACGCGATCTCATCGCCGCTTTGATAGTGTCAGCTTCGTTCCGGGCGGGAATGATGACAGATACTCGCGGCCACTTTTTTAAATCTTTATAGGGCAACTTGGTAACTGTACGCACTGACGCAATAAGTCGTAAAGTACACACCAATTGTACAATCCAGTAAAAAGCTCCTAAAACAATAAATATAGCGAAGAAAATCTTGGCGATTATCATAGTGATTCATAATCGTATTTCAGATAGGCTTGATGTCAATAGATTTTGTCATTACCATCAGCCTTGACAAGTATGTTGTCTCGAATAAAGTATATTGGGATGTGTGAGTGTAATAAGTCATATTTCGTGCGGGTACTAGGTGTTCAACTGTTGATAATAATATTCCTTTGCATCACCTCTCTATCCTGTTCACAAAAAGATACCCCTACTGACAAAATCCACATAGTAGTCAGTATACTCCCCCTGGTTGAATTCACTGAGAAAATAGGTGGTGACAAAATACAAGTATCTGTGATGGTTCCTCCAGGAGCATCACCGCACAGTTATGAACCTACCCCTGGTCAATTCGCTGAATTAAACAAGGCGCAGTTGTATGTAAAAGTTGGTGCGCCGATTGACTTTGAACTAGTCTGGTTGGAAAAAATTCTTGCAGTCAACCAAGATTTATTATTATGTGATGCATCCCAGTTCGTCCGATTTATTAAAGGAGACCCCCATATCTGGTTGTCTCCACACAACGCCGCAATAATGGTCGGGAACATTTATGATGCGCTTATCAAGATCGACCCTGATAACCAAATATTCTATGATAAGAATAAGAAACAGTATATCAAAGAATTAAATAATCTGACCAATGATATCGTTAAGCTTTTAAGAAAAAAGAAGGACCGAAAGTTCATGGTCTTTCATCCAGCGTGGGGTTATTTTGCCCGCGCCTATGATTTGAAGCAAATACCTATTGAGAAACAAGGTAAAGAACCAACCGCACAAGGCATATTGCGACTCATCGAACAAGCGGAACAAAACAATATAAAAGTCGTCTTTGCCTCGCCCCAGTTTAACACAAAGAGTGCAAAGGTGATTGCCAAAGAAATACAGGGGCAGGTGATTCTAATAGATCCATTAGAAAAAGAATACATAGCAAATTTGAAAAAAATAACCTCGATACTCGTTCAAGTAATGGAATAACAATTGAAAAACAATATTGTTGTTGAACTAAAAGACATATATTTTTCATATGCTAATGTATCTGTCTTGGAAAATATCAACATTACTATCAAAGAGAATGATTTCCTCGGCATAATAGGGCCTAATGGCGGGGGCAAAACGACAATCCTAAAGATCATCCTTGGTTTACTTGAGCCGAATAAAGGTACGGTATGCGTTTTTAGCACTCCAGCAAAGAAAGCGCGAAAACACGTTGGCTATTTACCCCAACATATTTCATTTGATTTTGATTTTCCAATAAGTGTCCAGGAAGTTGTCCTTATGGGAAGGCTTGGCAAAAGAGGGATTGGTAGAAAATATACAGAGACTGACGTCAGTGCATGCATGAAAGCGTTGGAAAAGGTCGGTATGCAAAAATACAAAGACCATGAACTCGGCAAGCTTTCTGGAGGCCAAAGACAGCGCGTCTTCATCGCGCGCGCGCTTTCGACTGAGCCCAGATTACTGCTCCTTGATGAACCTGTTTCCAGTGTTGATACACAATGGCAGCAGGCCTTTTACGAACTCCTCCATGACTTGAATAAAAAGATCACTATCGTCCTCGTAACCCACGACATAAGTGTTGTTTCAACTTATATAGACAAAATAGCCTGTCTTAATAAGAAACTCTATTACCACGGTTCAAAAAAGGAAGGCATGCATAAAATATCAGAAATGTATGAATGTCCAGTTCAGTTAATAACCCACACCCCAGCCCATGATCCAAAAGGAGAAAACAACAAATGATCGAACTTCTCCATTATGAATTCATGCGCAATGCCTTTTTAGCCGCAGTCTTGGTTGGTATTGCATGCGGCATTGTAGGTGCTTTCGTAGTCATAAAAAAAATAGTTTTCATTAGCGGTGGCATAACCCATGCTGCTTTTGGCGGCATCGGTCTAGGATATTTACTCAATATTAACCCCGTCTTGACTGCGATACCTTTTAGCTTACTCTCCGCTATAGCAATCGGTATCCTAAGTAAGAAGACTAAGATTAGCGAGGATTCTGCCATCGGTATATTATGGTCTGTTGGTATGGCCTTGGGTATTCTCTTTATTAGTTTATCTCCAGGTTATGCACCAGATCTTTTCGGTTATTTGTTTGGCTCTATCCTAACCGTTCCGACGTCCGACATAATCATGATGTTAGTGCTCGACATCATAATCATCGTGACTGTTCTTTTATTATACAAAGAACTACACGCCTTATCTTTTGATGAAGAATTCTCAATGATTGTTGGCGTACCAACAAAGACCTTGTATTTGGTCCTACTCTGCCTTGTCGCGTTGAGCATTATTGTTCTGATCAGGGTTGTCGGTATAATTCTTGTTATTGCACTTTTAACGATCCCGGCCACGATTGCCAAACAGTTTGCCAGCAACTTAAAGAAATTAATCGCTTTATCTACAATAAACGCTGTTGTTTTAACGGTCATTGGGTTATGGTTATCTTATGTTTTTGACTTACCCTCAGGTGCAACTATTGTTTTGCTTCTTGCCTTTGTATTCATGGTCTCGACTGTTATCAGAAAATTCCTGATCCAAAAGTCTGATTAATTGTTATTATTGACAATTAAAAAATAAGGGTATATAATTTATAAATATGAAAGGGGGAAAAATGAAAATGAAAAAACAATTCACAATCAGCCACCTTATCGTTTTTTTTGCAGCTTTAGTTCTCAATTTTGCTCCATCAAACGCTGCTACGTTCACGGTGGTACATACTGGCAATGGTACTCCGGGTAGTCTACGCTGGGCGATAAACCAGGCGAATACTACTTCTGGTGCAGATATTATTGACTTCAATATACCAGGCGGTGGGGTTCAAACTATTCGTCCTTTAACACAGCTTCCACTCTTGACCGATACCGCCGGTGTCTTTATCGATGGTCTTACACAACCTGGTGCATCACCGGGAACTAACCCACCGTCCTCTTGCACTTTGATGATCAGAGTCAGTGGTGCTTTTACTGGAGCTTCTCACGGTTTCTGGATTCTATCGCCGAATAATACAATCCAGGGATTAGTCATTGATAGCTTTGAGCAGCATGGTATTCGTATCCAGGGAGTACCGAACGGAACATATAATAATGTTATCACCCTCAATTGGGTAGGCATGGACCCAACCGGCACGATCATTAGAGGAAATGGATGGAATCAAGTTCGCTTCTGGGGCGGCATTTATATCGAGGTAGCATGGGATTCGGTTGGCTTTGCATTTGATAATATCATAGACCGTAATATGTCATCAGGAAATTATGCTGAGGGAATAGGCATATCGAGTTGCCCACCGGGTGATGTCTATCAGAATCTTGTAACCGGTAATTATGTCGGTACTGATTATACAGGAACTCTGGACCGTGGGAATATACACGATGGAGTATATATTGGTGAAGGTGCGCATGATAATATAATCGATGGTAATTTGATCGCCGGCAATGATTTCGAAGGTGTATGTATAATCGGTTACCCGCCCTATGGTTGGGATTCACATAGTAATATCCTCTATAATAACATAATCGGTCTTGATATCGTATTCAATCCATTAGCGAATTCTATGGATGGTGTTAGCATTGGTCAGTATGGTAATGTTTATCAAGGCGGTTTTGCTACTGGCAATATCATTGACAGTAATATTATCGCACATAATTTGCATAATGGCGTTACGGTCTGGGAACACGGTAATAGTACTATGAACTGCGATCATAATTGGATAACACAAAATACCATGTATAATAATGGTGCTCTGGGCATAGATCTTTTTGATGATGGTGTAACACCCAACGATGCTAATGACCCTGACAATGGGCCTAATGAAGAAGTGAATTTCCCGATCATCACCAGTGCACGGTATTTTGCACCACAAACAATTGTCGACGGGACTATTGATATTGACACTGACCCAACACAGGCGATAGTTGAAGTATTTCGCGCCCATGTCGACCCGTCAGGTTATGGTGAAGGCTGGCTTTATCTGGGTGCGACCACACCAAATGCTGCGGGGCAATGGACTGCTACTGTCACCGGCTTGAATATCGGTAACGATGTAACCGCAACGACGACTGATATGATGTCAAATACTTCTGAATTCGCCCAGAATACAGTAGTGGTGCTTGGCATTGAAGAAGGTGGATCTACTCAACTACCAGATGTCTATATGCTTGAGCAGAATTTACCGAATCCTTTCACTTCTCAAACCATGATTAACTATGCTCTACCTGAATTTACCTCAGTTGATGTGAGTATCTATGATGTCACTGGTAAAAAAATTATTACATTGATCGATGCAAACCAACAACCTGGTTATCATACAATTTATTGGAACAGCAGAGATAAAAAAGGCTTAGAAGTAAGTAACGGTGTTTATTTCTATAGAATAACGACTGATCATTACGGTGCCATAAAGAAACTTATCCTCGCACGATAAGGATATAGAAAAGGAGTTAGTAATGAATTTGCTTAAAGGCATGAATGAGCGGGTCAGGAATCTCAAGATTTGGGACATAAAGCTGGTTCAGGGTGCAGCTATGTGTATTATGTTAATAATAGCAAAGCTTTTCCCTCAAATACTGGAGATCAGTATTTGGTGGCTTGTCGTGTTGGCTATACTCCTCAGCATAAGGCCAATGTGTTTGTTTTTGCATAAATAGAAACCTATTTTGTTTTAAGCACTATTCTTGGCGCAACTCAAGACTCTTGATTAGGACTTCAGCGTATCTATCATTTTATCATTTTGTCAATTAACAAAAGGATAAAATGACAAAGCGGAAGTTACAACATTGTAATCTGAGAAATTAACTCCCGGTTTTTTTGTTGCATTTGCTTTACAAATGGGTAGAATTTAACAATGCATGTCAGGATAAACCAGAGAACTTTTCTATTTATTGTCTTCATTGTTCCTTTTTTGGCAACGCTGCTTATCTCATATTTTGTCTTTGACCAAATCCCACATATTCAAGATAGCATTGCCCAGGTCTTTCAGGCAAGGATATTTGCTACTGGCAAATTATACGCAATTTCTCATCCAATTAAAGAATTTTTCGAGTACACCCATATTATCAACAACGGCAGATGGTATTCTCAATATCCGCCGGGTCATGCGCTTTTCTTAATGGTCGGTGTATTACTTGGCATACCATGGATAACAAATCCTTTATTAGGAGCCTTATCCGTTCTCATTATTTTCCTTCTTGGTAAGGAAATTTATGACCAGAAAACAGGTCGGCTCGCAGCAATTTTCACGGTACTCTCGCCGTTCTTTCTTTTCATGTCATCTGAATTTATGGCACACTCAAGCGCCATGTTCACAATCGCCCTATTTGCTCTCTTTTTTGTTAAGGCAATCAAGAATAGAAAGTTAGTCTATGCATGTTTAGCCGGCATAGCTCTAGGTTTATGTACGTTGATACGCCCGTACACAGCGTTTGCTTTGTGCATACCGTTTCTGGTTTATGGGATAATGCTGACCGTAAAAGAGCCAAAGCAATATCTATCGCTCTTTGTCACCATTGCGTTTTTCACTTTGATCTTTATTGCTTTCTTGCTCATCTATAATCAGATTACAAATGGACACCCACTCAAATTCGGTTATACAGTCCTTTATGGTCCGAATCACGGTCTCGGTTTTAACAAAGGAACCTGGGGACCTCCACATGCGTTTTCACGAGGTTTGACTAATTTCTGGAGGTCAATAAAGGCACTAAACCTTCATTTATTTGGCTGGCCATATATTTCTCTGTTGCCTGTAGTTATTCTGCTAATAAGCCGCAAAATGCGACACTGGGATTACATTTTCTTTCTATCTTTCATATGTCTCGGTATTGCCTACGTATTCTACTGGTATCATGACCTATGTTTTGGTCCACGATTTCTGTACGAAGCATTACCATTTGTAATAATTCTGTCAGCGCGTGCAATATTAGTGCTACCCAAACTAATAAAAGACAGGTTGCATATCAAGAAGTCTTCGACAAAGAACATAGGAATTATCTCCGCATTCATCATTACCGTGCTATTTTTATATAGTGCAGTAAATACTATGCCCAAGCTAATAAAAGGCGACGAACCTGATTTCTATTGGAAAGACCGTGGTTATGCAAATTCATATTGGGGGGTTGATGCTTATCTTTCAAAACTGGTAAAAAGTAAGAAGCTTACCAATAGCATAGTGTTTGTGCAATATGATTATCCAATATTTCCATTTGACTCGCTATTCTGGTTTGGCTCGGGATTCTTGAACAACTCGCCGGGCTTAAATAACGACGTCATCTATGCAAGACATCTGGGTGCTCGTGATACACTACTAATGGATTATTATCCTGACAAAAAGTATTATTTTTATACCGGTAAGTTGAGGGCTGGTAAGCTGCTTGAGATACAGAAATTTTAACAGCACTCTCTTGTTTTCCAGCCCCTTAAGACATTGACAAAAACCATCAGCACTGTATAATTAAATAGCAATAAAGGGAGGTTTTATGCAATTATTACTTGTTACATTATTATTCTCGCTTGTCTGGACGACAAAAACCCCTCTGCCACAAGTTCTTGCAGGCAGCGGCTGCGTTGTGTTTAATGATTCTATATACGTCATTGGAGGACGAGACCAGAGTTCTCGATATACGACAAACTATATCTATGACCCATTGACTGACAATTGGTCGACCAAGGCTAATATGTCTGTGGCGCGTGCTCATATTGGCGCTGGAGTGGTAAATGGTAAAGTGTATGTTATCGGCGGATGGGTTGGCTCAAGTGCCAGCGATGTTGTTGAAGAATATGATCCCGCTACTGATACGTGGACTACAAAAACGCCTATGCCTACGCCAAGATATGCTTATGCAATGGCTGTTGTGACAAATAAGATATACGTAATGGGTGGCATGGATATGAACGGTAACATATTCAATACAGTCGAAGAATACGATTCAGGAACAGATACCTGGACTGCAAAAACCCCAATGCCCACAGCTCGTATGGGTCCAGCATGTGCTGTGATTAGAGATACAATATATGTATTTGGCGGCTCAACTTCTATTGGTAGTCCTACAGCTATTAATCAATGCTACGATCCAGGAAGTGACATATGGACGTCAAGATTAAATATGCAAAACTCAAGATATTGCCTGGGCGGTTTCGCGTTCGGCGATGAGGCTTATGCTGTTGGTGGCTATGATTACTATAATTACCACACCACCGTGGAAGTCTACAAGCCTACGCTCAATACATGGGTATCCGCCCAATCAATGCAATATGCGCGTCAGTCAATCGCTGTTGGATTGAAGGATGACTGTGTCTATGTAATAGGTGGCTGGAATAATGGTCCAGTAAATTATAATGAAGAAGGTTGGGTTGCCCCGGCCGTCCAAGAATATCCTACAGAGAATGCCATAAACATACAAGTAGGTCCTAATCCGTTTTCTGGAACGACGAGAATCAGCATTGCTTTTGGCGATATGAATATCGCAAAGTTCTGCAATATAGAAGTATTTGATATATGCGGTCGCTTGGTGCGTAATATCGCTGCACCAATAACAACTGCCCAGACTACGGTTGAATGGGATGGGAAAAACAATAGTGGTACTGAATTACCGAGTGGCGCTTATTTGCTCGTTATTACAAATCAGGGTTTTAGGCAAACAGAAAAATTACTATTGGTAAGATAAATCTCTTAACAAAAATATCTCTAATTCCCGCTCCTCTTGACATGTTTGCTGTGGCTTATATACTTATTATGGATAAGGAGGTTTTATGAAAAAATTAGTATTGCTTTCATTTCTGCTCGCTGTTGCGTTTTCCTTTGCCAGTGAACGGATCGTAGTTGCTGAAGAATTTACACGGGTAGGCGGGTGACCATACTGTCCTGGTGCAGCAAGAGGTCTTGTTGAGAATTATAACCGCTCTTATGATTCCTTAATCGTCATAAGTTACCATACATCGTCATCCTATCCATTTTATTGTCCAGAAGCATCGCAGCGTGCTTCTTATTATGGTATTGGCGGTACCCCTTATGTCAAAGTGGATGGTACAATCACAGTTGCTGGTGGAGTAAGTTCACCAGGTACAATGTATCCACACTATCGACACCATTTAACAACGCGAGCCGCTATATCAAGCCCTTTGGAGATCATGCTTACATGTGCTTATGATTCGGTAAGCAATACCGGTTCAGTAACCGCGATCGTGGATAATACATCAGGCAGTGCCGTGAGTGGTAATATACATTTCTCGGTAATTGAAAATACTATTTCATATAATTGGGGCGGTGGGTTAACTACTGTTGAGCACGTCCTCAGGGAGATGTTACCAAGTGCAACTGGCGAAGCCGTTTCAATACCTGCAGGTGATACGATCATACGGTCCAGAGATTATACTATTGATGGTTCGTGGAACGAATTTAACTGTGATATCGTTGTATTTGTCCAGGCTTCATCACGGGAGATATATCAGGGCGCGCTAATAACACTCATTGAAGACATCAATATGGACTACTATGGTCTGACATTTACCGAACTTAGTGGAAATGACAATGCAATTGCTGAACCTAACGAAACTATCAGGATGTATGTTAATGGAAAGAACAACGGCACAGGTTTATATACTGGTACAGCTACGGTTTATTCTTCAGATCCGTATATAACAATTAATGCGATCAATCCACAAACAGTATCTATAGGTCAAGGAGAACTCGATACTGTTCTTAGCATTGACGCCGTTGTCAGTGCAACTTGCCCATCTCCTTACACCTGGAATTTCCAGATCGATTTTGGTTCAGGTGACACTAATGATATTGGTTTTATTGTAAGTTATTCAACGGGTTTTAGCGATAATATGGAATCTGGACAGGGTTCATGGACACATACAGGAAGTAATGATAATTGGCACCTAACCGAGCATAAGAGCAATTCACCAACCCACTCATGGTATTGTGGTCTCGAGGGTAGTTGGCAATACACCGACCGTAATGATGCATCACTTATAACGCCGTACTTTGTAATTACGCCAGACAGTTCCATAAGTTTTTGGCATCAGTATGCTCTTGAATCAAACTATGATTATACTTATGTTGAGATCGATAATAATTGTGGTTGGTGGCAGACATTCGATGAATATAATGGTTATCAGAGCTCGTGGAGTCAAGAAACATATTCGTTGAGCAATTATGCTGGACAGACTGCGAGGATTCGTTTTCGTTTTATCAGTGACCAAAATACAGTCGCTGAAGGTTGGTATATTGATGATGTAGCAGTGCCCAATATACTCGGTATAGAAGAAAATAAGAATATGCTTCAGCCAATCGGCCTGTATGTATCACCGAATCCATTCCGTCATTCACTGAATATCGCGTTCAATACTTTAGAAGTGACATCATTGAATATTTATGATGTAACTGGACGACTCATCAGGCAATTTGATCAACCAGTTGCCAACCATTCGAACCACGTATCATGGAATGCTCTTGACCAAAATGGAAATAGAGTTCCTAATGGCATCTATTTTGTACATCTTCATTCTAACCAGCAGACAGCAATTGAAAAAGTGCTTCTTATTAAAGTAAAATTAGATTAGTAAAAAAGGGGGACAGTTTAAGCACTGTCCCTTTTTTTTGGATTTTGTAATTAGTCCAAAACCATTGACGTATCAGATGGACCAAATATAATATAATGCATGCCCAAAAAAATCCTATACTTCATTGTATTATTTAGATTTGCTTCACCCTTATATGGACAAGCACCACGATTCTATAAGCCTGAGTTCTTATTTGCGCAAGGTGATACGATCGATGTTATTTTCTATAGCTCGCCAATAACATATGATTGGGATAATGACGGTGATAAAGACCTTCTGGTCGGACAATTTATCAATGGCTATATTAGTTTTTACGAAAACATCGGAACTAATTACAATCCTGTATTTGGCGACTCACACTTTCTCTATGCAGATGATTCGATTATAACCCTGCCTTATAGCTGATGTCAGGGGTCAACCGTCGCAGTTTGCGATTGGAATGAAGATGGGATGCGTGATCTGGTTGCCGGTGATGCAGCTGGCTATTTAACTCTTTTTTTAGAAACCGGCAGTGGCTTGCATAATGCCGGTCACCTCAAACGTGACAGTTCAGGTCTTCTGGTCGACATCAAAGTAAATGAACACAGCTTTCCTTTTATCAATGACTGGAATGAAGATGGAAAGAAAGACCTCATCACTGGTGAGTTCGAAGGTCAGCCATTTGATTCAGGTAGTGTTCGTGTATACCTAAATAACAATACAAATGCTGAGCCTGAATTCAAAATCCATACAATGATCAAAGCCGGTGGTTTACCGATTGTGCACTCGAATTCTGTCCCCAATATCTATGATCTGGATGGAGATAATATAAAAGACCTTGTTCTCGGCAATACTTATGGCTATATATACTTTTTTAAGAATATCGGCAGCAACGCGGCCCCTCTTTTTGAAGCAGAATATGAAACGTTAAAGACTGTCAATAATATTTTTATTGATTCATATTCTACCTCGCGTATCCACTTTGTCGATTGGACTGGCGATGGCGATATTGATATACTTTTGGGCGGAGCAGAGGGCTATGTATGGATTTGTGAAAATTCGACAGTGCCAAATATAAAAGAAGCACATAATACTCCACCAACAGAACAAACATTCAGATGTACTTCGAATCCCGTGAGGAACAAAGTACATCTGGAATACTCGCTTGAGAACCAAGCCTATGTTACGATTCATGTTTATACTATAGCTGGTGAAATAATAGCAACTCTTCTGCAGCAACAGCAGCAAGCTGGGAATCATAATATTGTATGGGATGGTTTAGACTATAACGGAAAGAAAGTTGGCTGCGGTATATACTTTATAAAAATGAAATCAGGATATCGTAGTATTACAGAAAAAGTTATACTTCTAAAATAAAATTTATCTTACAATTATCTTACCGGTTTCCTTATAAACTTCGCCCTTAAACACATAAAAATAAACTCCAGGATTGACTATGGAACCAGAATTATCCTGACGGTCCCACATGATCTTTTCTTTATTTCCTGTTGCTATTCCCTCTAAAATTATGATATGCCTGCCTGCAATATCAAATACCTCAACACTATATCGCTCCATTGGTGCCAACGTAAACGTAAACTCAGTACCACTAACGCATGGATTGGGCTTTGGATGTATATCGTGTCCGATAATTTCTTGGGATTTTTCTTCGTTTATACCAATAAGTTCCATAACCCGTATCATGCCGCCTTGCCATATTTCTTTCGTTGAATCAGCATATACCGAGTCATTTTGTATCCAGGCTAATATATCGCATTGATTTTCATCCCAATCGACAGGGATTGTGAAGGATTCATTGACTATTACAGAATCACCAGCCTGGATCGTAACTACTGAACCACTGTCGTCTGGTAAATAGTCACGGGCAACATGGTTGTGAAGGGAATCATTATTTGGCGCCACATAGAATATACTATCTTCCGTAACAACCATTATTACTCTGCCAGTAATAGATGTTGTGGAATCATTACGGAATTGAACATTTATTGTACCTGTTCCATCTATTGAGCTATAATCACCCCACATTTTAACAGTTACCGGAGCAGGAATAGCCATGCGAGTAGTTATTTTATCCCTCCATAATGTATAATTAATTGTGCCGTGTCGATCTCCATCATAATACAACCAACCATAGATATATTGCGGGTGATAGTATCTCACACGTGAGTAGGCTTCAGCACTGTATAGCGGGAATGAATCAATGACATGTAATTCGATTGCTGCAACCCTACCTGGATAGTCTATTGCGATTTGTGCCAGTTCCCGACTGGAAAGACCACACGAACCTCATGTCTCTCCATATGATTCTTCGCAGACAACAACTCGTTCTGCTGCATAGAGATCATATGTAATACTCAAACCGATAAAAAGACTTAGGCCTAATATGATACCCCGGTTCACAATACCTCCATCTTATCGTAGTATGTGATCATCTATTTTAAGCATAAATAGTTCCGTGAAAATGTCAATGGTGAATAGGTTACAAAAATTCATTCTCTTGAATGAAATGCCGTATCCCTAGCAATAAGGTCCTCAATAGTTTTCCACAGAGCATCAATATCTTCGGTCATAATAACGAAATTATGTTTTTCACCGTTTTTTAAACTCATTTCTTTTGGATAGTCTTTCAGCATTTATATCTATCTCAGTATAGTACACCTTTTAATTTGAACTTGATTACCAGCATCGAGTCGATACAGATAAATCCCATTGGGCAACTCTTGAGCATTGAAATTAACTCTATACTCTCCTGGCTCTAATTCGTTATCGACGAGGGTGACTACGTCCTGGCCAATAATATTATACACCTTCAAAATAACGTGTTCAGAAGAGGGTATACTAAATCGGATTTCAGTATTCTGACTGAAGGGATTAGGTTTATTCTGAGCCAGAGTTAATCGTGCAGGATCCTTGATAAAGCTCTTATCTTCTATTATCCCTGTACCGCCGGTTGTGGTGTGCATAATAGTACCCAGATTTCCTATTGCCCAACCAGTATCAGTATCAGTGAAATAAACACTCATTAAGGAGGTGGCTGCACCAGTGTATTGAGTAGTCCATGAATTCCCACCATCAGTAGTATGTAGAATAATACCATTATCATTGTTACCACCTGATATCCAACCATTATTCGCATCTGCAAAATATACCTTACCAAATCCATATGTTGTATCTGCGCTTTGGACGACCCAAGTATCTCCTCCATTAGTAGTGTATAATATAGTACCTCGGACGCCGACGGCCCAAGCAGTATTAGCATCTAATAGAAAAACGCCCCATAAGTGTCGCACTGTACCAGAAGTCTTCTGAACCCAGTTGCTCCCACCATCAGTAGTCCAGAAGATAACGCCATGCTCTCCTACAGCACAACCGGTATTTGAATCTATCAAATGTATATCGTGGAGCGGTAAAGAATCATATTGATACAATTGAGTACTCCAGTTGTATCCACCATCGATTGTATAGTGTATTGTACGTATCGGGTCTATATTAAAACCTCGTTCCCGCCCGCCAGCGATCCAGCCAATATTAGCATCGATAAAAAAGACACTCCAGAGACTATAGGCATTAGCAGCAGGTATAGTGTCCCAGTTACTTCCACCATCTGTGGTGTGACGGATTCTGCCGCTACCTCCAACAGTTGCGCCAACTGCATGACCGGTCTGATCATCTGTAAAATATACACTATAGTAATTGACCGAAGGAGGTGGGTCCTGGTCAAGCCAGTTGGTTCCACCATCAGTGGTATGTAATATCGTATTCGTTATGCCGACAGTCCATCCCAGGTTTGGATTCGTAAAGTAGACATCCATAAGAAGTGAGTTTGTCCCAGATGTCTGGGCATACCAGGCCTGGCCATACGAAATAGTCGATGCTATGCATAGCGTTAATATAACGTAACTTTTTCTAAGCATAATCATCTCCTTCTAATGAAATAACGAATTCTCCTATATATTTAGACATATCAGCCCTTTTTATAGTTTAGAAATCAGCGCCAAATTATATAATAACCTAACTTACGTCCGCACTGGGACAATTACTACATAACCGATTAAATTGTACTTATTCTCTGTGATCTGTCAAGATACAGGGTTTATTATGTCCCTTGACAATACCAAATTCAATCATATTTACTTGACATGATATGAGCTATGTCTATAATAAATAACAATAACCACAGTAAAGGAGGAAATGTTATGGATTATCAAAGTAAATTTATCGTTGTATTAATCTTGCTTTCGTTTGTATTCATCGGTAGTATTCACGCTCAGGTAGAAGAAATCCCTGGTGCCGCGCAAGAAATGGAAGAAGCACCTCCAGCTGAACCAGCCCCAGCCCCACCGGCAACGAAATCAGCTGATGCATATACATCAGCAACCCAAGAAGTCGATAAGGCAGTTATGTTATATCGAGAGCTCAAAAAAAATGGTCATGTTATCCTCGAAGGCATCTATTTTGACAAAGGAAAATCTGGTTTGGAAATGGAATCAGATACGTGCTTAAAGGTCATTGCGCAAATGTTAACAGATCATCCAAAAATGAAAGTATATATAGTAAGTCATACCGATAATAAAGGTCATATGATTAATCAGATGATGCTTTCCCAGCAACGTTCAGCAGCCGTGATGAACTCCCTCACCGATAGATTCAATATCGATATGGATCGTTTATTTGCTAGTGGTGTCGGATCATTATGCCCGCTCGCCAACAATGACACTGATGAAGGTCGTGCTCAAAACGAACGCATAGAGCTCGTTCTTCAGTAATATGAGTACCTTTAAATGTTAGTACTATTCAATCTTAATTAACTTTTAAGTCAAAGATTGACCGCCTTTTCGCACGTTCACAAAGTAAATTCCTGATGGTCCGAGTTGCTCAACTTCCCGACCGTCTGCAGTGTATATTGTAATTTCAGCATCATATGGAGTAAAATGTATCGTTGAAAGATTTGAGCTGGGATTCGGGAAAGATAGTGTAAGCCCTGATGGGTTAGTCGATATCACGATCCGCTGTTCACGTATGCCAATATCATTTGGTCTTTTTGAAAAGAAGACATCGGGATTCATTGATCCATTTCTACAGTCACACCAGCATGCATATACATAATTGTTATCGACCGCGCACGCGGTATAGTCGCCAATGAAAGTAGAAGTCGACGTAACGGTATCTGATAACCGTTCGTTTGCACTCCATGTTAATCCGAAATCAGTAGAATATGCATAGTACTGAGCAATATCTGTGGTGCTTCCTTCTCTTGTATCATGCCAAGAAGCATGTATCACGTCATTATCACCAATTGCCATAAATGGATAAAACTGTAATCCAGTTTGGATATCGTTCACACGTACCGGTGTCATCCATGTTGTACCACTATCAGTTGAACGGGAAAAAGAAATATCGATTTGACCAGCACCGTGCCGGGAATCAGAGAATATGACATAGAGAATGGATCTATCCTGACTTGTTTTATAGCACGGAATATTATTAATACGATATGGTATGGCGGGCGGGCTCCATGGACATGTAATTATCGTTTGCATACCTGCCCAAGTTTGTCCCATATCAGTAGATTTATTAAGTCTGAGATCTTGATATCCCCAACCGACAAACACGGTTGAATCGGTGCCGCGAAAAGCCATCGTTCCATTACCACCAGAACCGACTTGGACACTAGATCCCCAGGTTTGCCCATAGTCAGTAGAACGTTTAAACATCAAGCCACTAGTGCCGAAAAGCTCATACCAGGTTACAAACATATTATTACCATCAATCGTTGCCCATGGTTTATCATCTAGTGTATTTGGTGTGCCAGGTGTTAAACAGATTGACGAACCCCATGTTTGTCCCCAGTCAGTTGATTTAGTAAGGTATATATCGCCAACAAGGCTGGAACTATTATACGATAACCAAATATAGTAGATATCACCAAATTCATCAACCGCAAGAACCGGGTCGGCATCTGAAGGATAGGTCGGTTCAATCATAAGGGTTTCCTGCCAGGTCTGACCACCATCTGTTGAGGCCGCAAAACCAACATGATATAGAGATTGTCGACTATCGTTCCATCCTGCACAGATTAATGAATCCTGAAAAATTGCCATAGTCGTTTCGTTCTGGTTACCAGATCCAGGATCTTGACTTACCTGTATATTGGGAAGCCACGGTGAATCGGCAAATAGTGCAGCAGCAATAATAAACAACAATACTTTCTTCATAAAAACCTCCTCTATATTATTTCAAAAATAGCTAAAGCGATGAATTCACCCTCAGTAATTATACAAAGGTAGAATAATATGTCAATCAATTATGTGGTTTACTATTTTGTAAACACCGATATACCGTAAATGGTAAAAAAACAAAACCAAACACCTTGAGA
>CBFDDH010000013.1:0-60556 GCA_965603515.1 uncultured bacterium | reverse complement strand
TTTGTAGTCGCCCGATTCATCGGGCATTGTCTGATAAATCAGACAACTACAGCGCCCTACTCCCTACGCTTTACACCGTTACTCCGTTACTCACTTCAGTATCCACTATCCTGTAATCCTTCCTCGTCAAACCCGAAATAGTGTCCGATTTCATGGATTATGACGCGGTGAATCCAGTGTCTTAGTTCTTCTTCATTATTGCTTATCCGCTCTATGTTCTTCTTGAATAAAGTAATCTTGTCCGGCATCACATTGCCGTACCAAACGCCCCGCTTTTTCAAAGGCACTCCCTGGTAAAGGCCTAACAGTGATTTGTGGACAATCGGCTTCTCCTCAATTACAATATCGATATTCTGGAGTTTGGTGCGGATGAAATCTGGTAAAGTCGCTATTGCCTGTTCAACGACCTTTTCGAATTCTTCAAGTTCCATGGAGAATCGTCTTGGCAATATTGAGTGCTGTCTCTCTTTTTCCGATGTCCTTTAGGTTTTTTCTCATCGCGGTCATTTTCTCAGGATGGGACAAAAGATCAGCCACTACTGAATTTGCGTTCTCAGGGGTAAGCCGGATTGCTGCATTGTGGGTTATGAAAAAATCTTCATTCATATTCTCCAATCCGACGATGGAATTTGCGAATAAGAGGCATGGCCCAACCTTTGATGCTTCAGTTGAGGTTATACCACCAGCTTTGGTAATGAGTATGTCGGTAGTCCCGATCAACTCATGGATACGCTCGACCATGCCGTATGTACTCAGTTTTGATTTCCCTTTTAGTCCTATGATTTCGGACATAACTTCCTTATTGTCACCACACAAGACCAAAAGGTCATAGTCAAAATCGACTATCTTCTTTACTAGTTCCAACCATTCACCGCTAAAAACCCTGCTTCCCATAACTGTTGCAGAAATTCTGGATTTTGATAAACCGAACCGTTTGCGCGCAGCTTCTTTATCAAGCTCCTGTTCAAGTTCAAGGGCGACTGGTATACCAAAGGGAAAAACCTGCTCGCGCGCCACACCATAAGACAATATCTGTTTGGTCAGGAATTCATGTGGAATGAAATAATTGTCTATCTCTTTATTAACCCAATGTGGATGCACATAATAGTCTGTCACCACAATCCCTATCTTGTAATGATGGGCATTCTTGTAAAGGGCGGCAAAATACCCTGGAGAAAAATGCGTGCTCAGTATGTAATCTGGTTCATATTCATCAAGCAAGAACCTGAAGCGATGAGCCAGCACCTTATGCATACAATAAAGAAACGGCGATGCGCCAGTACTCACACCCAGCCCGCCATAAAAAAACTTGAGTAATCGCCGAGCCTTCTTTTGACCGAACTCATAAATTTTCCTATATAAATAACCATATAAAGGCTGGACCCATTTAAAGCAATTTTCAAACCTAATATCTATATTCGGATCAATCTTACGCAAGCCTTGTTCGATTGCCTTTGCTGCCTTAAGATGTCCTGCACCTATTGGTACGGCAAGAATGAGCACTTTCATATTTTTATTATATATATATGTCTTGACATTACAAGGGTAATATATATAATAAATAGGGAAAATCAATATGAAAAAAATCATAATAATACTGTTCTTCTTCGTATTTGTCTGGATCAATTGCACAGATGATGAGGAACCCCTCTTATCTCATGTGTATGGTTGGGCTTATAAAGCAAGCGATTCTACCGGGATTAACAATTTAACGATAAAAATAAGAGACATCGATCCATATGATGTCAAGGTACTGCGTGATCGAAGCGTGATCACTCAGAGCAAAGATACTCTACCTGGTTACTTTGAGATAGACAGTGTCTGTTATGGCACTACCAAAATTCAAGGAACAACTTGTGTAACTATATCCATAGACAGTGTAGACAATCAAACTTGGCCTGATACTGTCTGGTTTCCTGATCTTCGCGGCCCTGTCGATACAGTAATAATATATTTGGGGAATTGAATACATGTCGTTTGGGACTTAAATAGAAAGGATATGATGAAAGTATCATCACGATTCCGCTACGGATTAAGGCTTCTCGTTGATTTAGCCGTAAGTTATGAAAAAGGACCGGTTTTGCTCAAGAACATTGCAGATTGTGAAAAAATCTCTAAAAAATACCTTGAGCAAATCGTTATTACATTGCGTACCGCAGGCTTGATCGGTGCAACCAGAGGATCAAAAGGTGGTTATTTCCTGATTAAAGACCCGAGAAAAATAAAAATCACTGATATCTATAAAATACTGGAAGGACCATTTGCTCCGGTTGACTGTCTTGATAATCCGAAAGTATGTACCTTAATAAGAACCTGTCCGACGCGGAAGCTCTGGGCAAAACTGGCAAAATGCATAGAAGAAACTTTTGCCGGTCAAACCCTTATTGATATTGTAAAGAAATAGGTAGTAAAAAACGGTCTGCACTCTGCAAAAAATACTTGACAGACATCTATATATACATATAATCATTTTAATGTATTGTTTTCGTATGTTTATACCAGGAGAAAAGAAATGAGGGTTAAGAATCGCAGGCTCGGTCGAGACTGCAGCATTGAAACCCCCACATTTTTCACGACCCATCAATACACCCAAATAACACATTCTTACTTAACATCACAAGATAGAGGTAAAAAGTAATGGCTTTCGTATGGAAGCAAGTTGGTTTCATGTATCACAAAACCTTATGCCCTAGAAGCAATAATGCAGATATTTGTAAAAATTCATTTGTGGGTTATTCACTGGATTATCACAATAAATACGAGGTACTATACAGGAGGTATAACAATGAGCAATTCATGGGATAATGTTATTGGAACAGATAAGTACAACAAGAATCTCGATAGAATAAAAAGAATCGCTGAATCTCAGGGGGTCATACTAAATCATGACGACCAACGACTTAAAAAAGTCGTTGGTCTAATGACCATGAACTTTAATGAATTCGGTAAATACTATTGCCCCTGCAAACAGAATCACCCACTCGATCCAGACAAAGATATTTCATGTCCGTGTTCTGAACTCAAAGATGAAGTAACAAGAGACGGACATTGTTTTTGCAAACTCTTTCATAGAAAGAGTAAGGAGGTAAAATGAAAAGACTGATCGGAATGTGCTTCATCTTCATACTACTCATCTCCTGTGGAGAACGAGAGATGCAGGTACTCAAAGTCGGTTATGTAGGGCATGATCACCAATCAGCTCTATATGTAGCAGCTCTTGAGCCAGAAAGGACAAAAGCAGATGCCGGTGTATGGCTGCAAGAGGTTGAGTACAAGAAACACTACGAACTCATGAAAAAAGGTCATAAGATCGCCGACATTGAACTATACCTGTCAGGCGGCGGTTCTAAAATGCCAACCCTCATGGCACAAGGACATTTTGAAGTCGGCTTTGGCGGTGTAGCAGCGATCGCGTTTTTCACTGATAAAGGTTCACCTATGAAAATCATCGCACCGCTCCACACCAAAGGTGATATGCTTGTCCTTCAACCTGATAACCCTGTAGAATCATGGGATGAATTTGTTGTATGGGTCAAAAAGGAGAAAAAACCGATTCGAATAGGATTTAAGAATCCTGTAGCAGTAGCTAAAATTATCTTTGAAAGGGCGCTGGAAGAAGAAGGATTGACCTATACAAGTAACAAATCAGACAGAACAAAAGATATCTTAATGATACTCTTGAAAGGAGAAAAGAACCTGGTTCCCGGACTTCAGAACAAAATAATAGATGGTTATGTTTCAAACAACCCTTGGTGTGCGATTGCGGAAAATAAAGGAATTGGCAAGTGTGTGGCGGATCTCAATGAACTGCCACCTGGTATTTGGAAAGATCACCCATGTTGCTGTATTGGTGCTACAGATGAGGCAATGGCAACAAAAAAAGAGACAATCAAGGAATTCATCAAGCTGATCATTCTCGCAACACAGTATGCAAATGAAGATCCAGCACGGCATGCTGAACTTACCTCTAAATGGATCGGGACAACACTGGAAATCGAAAAGATTTCATTGCCCACATCCGGATTCACAACAAACCCGACCGACTACTGGAAAAAGAACATGGAAACATGGGTCAGTGAGATGAACCGTCTCAGCAAATTAAAAGAAGAACTAAAGGGAAAAACCGGTAAAGCAATAGAGAATATCCTATATGATTTCACTGCGCTCAACAAAGCCGCCAAGGAATTAAAACTGGAGAAGTGGTATTAGAATCTTAAGATCCATCTTACTCGGTCTCGTCATTCCAATCATTATTCTCGCTACATGGGAATTCTTTGCAATACAGGCAAATAACCCCGCTCTTTTACCAAGAGTCGATGCTGTGGTCAATCGTCTGGTGCATCCGTTCGCCGACCTTCTCAATACAGGGAGCTTTGTACGTCACATATGCGTAAGCGCTTCAAGGGTTGTTCTCGGATTTATCCTCGCAGCAGTGATCGGGATCCCGTTGGGGCTTTTGGTCGGTAGATATCTCCTTTTCCATAGGCTGTTCAGCCCGGTCATCGAATTATTACGACCTTTATGCCCTATTGCCTGGATCCCGTTTGCTATGGCTATCTTCAAAACCTATACTATTGCAGATATGTTTGGTGCACACTATACCACGAATATTTTTGGTCAAATTCAGCTTGGTATGCTGTACGTAATTTTCTACGGTGGATTCTTTCCGATTTTTCTGAATACTGTACACGGTGTCAAATCCGTAAGACATCTCTATATTGAATCCGCTTTACTCCTCGGAGCAGATCAGAAAAAACTGTTCAAAAAAGTGATTTTTCCATCTTCGTTGCCATCAATCCTCACTGGATTGAGAGTAGGTCTCGGCATTTCATGGATGGTAATCATTGCCGCTGAAATGCTGCCTGGCAGTGATGCTGGCATCGGATATCTTATCATATTCTCATATGAACTCGCAGAAATGGATATCCTCATCGCCAGTATGATTCTGATCGGTGCGGTCGGCGCCCTCCTGAGTTATGGGGTGAAAGTACTTGCCGACCGAACATCAGTATGGCAGGCAAAGGAGCGATGATGTCATTTCTCAGAAGCAATAATATCGGGAAAACCTTTCTCGGTGAACGAAAAGAAGAAGTGAATGCTCTTTCTGACCTGTCTTTTGATTGTCAAGATGGCGAATTTCTCTGTATTGTCGGACCTACCGGGTGTGGTAAAACAACCCTGCTTAGACTCATCGCTGGTCTTGAACGACCGAGTGAGGGTAATATCACCCTTGCTAATACACCAGTCTTAGGATTGAACCGTGAAACGACTCTTGTATTCCAGCAGTATTCGCTCTTTCCATGGCGTAATGTCATTGATAATGTATGTTTCAGTCTAGAAATGAAAAAAATCCCAAAGAAAACGCGTTATCTGAAAGCACGGAAGTTCATCGACCTTGTAGGTCTTGCGGGTTTTGAAAAAGCACTCCCTTATGAGCTATCAGGAGGTATGCAACAAAGAGTAGCCATAGCAAGAGCTCTGGCACACAATCCTAAACTGTTATTGCTCGACGAACCCTTTGGGGCGCTTGATGAAAGGACAAGACATCGTCTGCAAGCTGAACTTTTAGCGGTCTGGCAAAAGGAAAGAAAAACCGTGGTTTTTGTCACACATAATATCGACGAAGCGATATTCCTGGCAAATCGGATACTTATTATGCGTGATCGACCTGGTCGCATTGATCACGAAATCAAGGTTGATTTGCCAAGACCACGCGACCGTCGTTCCCCGGGTTTTTTGAAAATACATATAAAGATACGAGAGATCCTGGAAAAGATCCTAATCATGAATACGAATAACCAACGAGGTGTTTTATGAGCTTGAAATTCACAATATCTATCCTCTTGAAATGGTGTGCCAGGGGGCTAGTAATTTCCCGTGGAAAATTGGCTTTGATGTCTGGTACGTAGTGAAATTCTGATGAATCGACAGGGGTATCGTGGTATCTGCTAATGCAGAAACCACGACTTCTATTTGCAATTTGTGCTATATATCTATATATAATTGGTAAAAGGAGGAAATATGACAAAATACAAAAAAACCTATGCTGAAAAAGAGGTAATGGAAGTTTATGATGGTCCTGGTGGTTTACTCTGGGAAGCAGTAATGAGTGAACAAATACACTCTGGTGGTACTGAGACAACTGATGCTCTTGCACAAGCACTCGGTCTTCAAAAAGGTATGGTCGTGTGCGACCTCTGTAGTGCACTCGGTGCACCTGCCCGCCAGATCGTGAAAAAATATGGTGTCACGGTAAAGGGCGTTGATATGACAAAGACCATGATAGAAAAGGCACGCGCAAGAACAAAAGAAGCAGGGCTTGCTGATAAGATTGAATTTCATGAAGGTAATGTAATGGACCTTCCGTACAAAGATGAATCCTTTGATATAGTATGGGCTCAAGAAGCATGGTGTTATGTCACAGACAAAGACAAATTGATAAAAGAGGCATACCGTGTACTAAAACCCGGTGGTAAAATAGGCTTCACTGACTGGATCATAACAGGTGAAATCACTGAAGCAGAACTCAGCCCCCTCTATGACACAATGTCATTTCCATATATGGAAACATTCCAGGGTTATCAGGAATTGCTGAAAAACAATGGATTCAAAATACTCGATGCGCAGGATCAAACAGAAGCTTATGCAAAGTGCTTTGATGAATATTACGATACAGTACACATCAAATTAAAACCGACAATAATGGAAAATTTCGGACAGGACCTCTTTGATTTCGCATCTAATCTTGTGACGATCTGGCGTAAGGCAGCAAACGAACACAAAGTCGGACGTGGATTTTTTATTGCACAGAAATAAAATCACAATTTATCCTCCCTCCTTCTATTCCCGTTCTCTGCCGTTTCAGAGAGCAAAGGAGGGAGGATAATGTGACTATGCAATTCGATTATCATTGCTGCAAATGCAGGGAGTAAATTTGAAACCCGATGAGATAAAAAAAGCTGTCATCGAAATGGATGACGTGAAGACCGCTCAACTCGTGAAAACAGCGCTAAAACAAGGACTGGCTCCACAGGATATCCTCAATAACTGTTTGATTCCAGGCATGAAGGAAGTAGGTGAACTCTTTACCCGAAAGGAATACTATGTGCCAGAAGTACTCCTTGCCTCAGAAGCTTTCTATGCCGGATTCAATATCGTAAAACCATTAATCAAATCACAACCGGCCGAGAAAAAAACAAAGGTTATCATCGGTGTTGTCAAAGGCGATATCCATGATATAGGCAAGAATATCGTAAAAGTACTTATCGAGGCTTCCGGATATGATATCATGGACATTGGTAAAGATGTATCAACTGAACGCTTCATCAAAGCCGTGACCATAGAAAGACCTGCGGTCCTCGCAATGTCGAGTCTAATGACCACAACACTGGTTCATATGGAAGAGGTCATTAAAGAACTCATAAAGAGAAAGATGCGTAGGAACATAAAAGTCATTGTCGGTGGCGCTCCAGTAAACGAGGAATTCGCCAACAGAATCGGCGCTGACGGCTATGCAAAGGACGCTACGCAAGCAGTAAAACTCATCAACAAGCTCACCATTGGATAGAATAGCCTCCGTTATTAACAAAGACAGTCATTTTGCGATCTTCCCAATTGTCTGTGTTGATCACTGTGCACATATAGCGAACGTGAAATTCTCTGATGTCGCGATTGATGGTGAAAAAATCGCACAAGTCCTCTTGCACGGTTATAATCGCTATCAATACGATATGGTCCTTCTCTTTTTGGATGCATATGTTGAAGCACAAGCTCTCGGCTGTCCAGTTCGCTTTTCGCCCTACGCCACATTACTCGGTCCCAGGTCAACACAAGGGTTTGACAGAACTGACGAAATCATCAAGGCGGCGCGAATTCTTATGGAGAAAATTAAAGTTCCGCTTTTTGTATCGATCAAGGGTCCTTTCACACTAGCTTCTTTTCTTACTGGGATGCAAGATTTTCTTAAGATGGTCCTCAAGGATCCAACGCATGCAAAGGCGATCATCGAACAAGCTCTTGATTTTCAAACCAAGTATCTTGAACGGTTACTTGAAGTAGGTGCGAATATATTCATCGGTGACCCGGTCGCCTCAGCAACAGTGATATCACCAATAGTCTTTAGAGATTTTGCTTATGAACCTCTCAAAATACTCGTTTCCATGATAAGGAAAAAAGGTGCTTTGTCAGGCATACACATCTGCGGCGACACAGCACCACTCATCCCCATACTTGATACACTTGGAACCGATATTCTTAGTATTGAAGACATAACCATAAGATCAACAACCCTGAAAATGGGTGGCGTATCAACGTCCTCGATATTGCACGGTTCCCCGGCTGATATGAAAGCAGAAATGGAAAGAGCATTACAGGAACCTCACCTTATTTTGTCGACTTCCTGCGATGTGCCGATTGAAACGAATCCTGACAATATAAAAAAAATGATCGGGTGGGCACGTGAGTATACTGACAATTAAACGACACGGCGCTTTCAAGGTAAAAAAATCCACTAAACTTATTGATTGTCTTGCCAAAAACGGCATCCCGATCATTGCCACCTGCGGTGGTAAGGGTAGATGCGGTTCATGCCGCGTAAGAATCATCACTCCCCAAAAACCTCCGGATGAACGCGAGACCTTATTTATCCCACAAAGCGCACTCAAACAAGGTTACCGTCTTGCCTGTCAGCACAAAATCACTCGCGATATGACGATCGATATCCCGTGTCTTAAAAAAGTGAAATCCACCAGGCTAAAACCCTATTACGGATTGGCTCTCGATATCGGTACTACAGTGATCAAAGGAGCAGCCGTGAATCTGAAAAATGGGAACATCGAGAAAATATGCAAAGTCTACAATCTTCAAAACAGCATTGGTGGCGACATCATTACAAGAATTAGCGCATCCATTGACGGTAAATATGATATCCTGCGCATACTGTTGCACTCGAGCCTCAAGCAACTGAGAAACTGCTTGGGCATACAAAAACCTGCAATCACAATTATTGTGGGCAACCCGGTAATGCTCTCATTTTATCTTCATGAACCGGTCAATGGCTTTGCACAGTATCCATTTACGAGCAATCTAAATAAAGGTATCTTCCTGAAAAACCCTCCGCGCTACGTCTTCCCGATTATTGGTGGTTTTGTCGGTGGCGATACGATCTCTGGAATACTTGCAAGCCGAATGCACAAAAGCGGTAAGAATAGTTTGTACATTGATCTTGGAACAAATGGGGAAGTCGTTTTGATACACGGGAAGAATATCTATGCAGCTTCGACAGCAGCAGGTCCTGCTTTTGAAGGTATCGGTGTAGATTGCGGTTGCCTGGCTATTCCCGGAGCAATAGATCAAGTTTCATACTCAAAGGGAAACTTTAGATTTCATACGATCAACAAAGAAAAACCTATTGGGCTGTGCGCCTCAGGTTTGATTGATCTTATGGCGATTCTTCTGAGCCAAGGCATACTCAAAGATAACGGCAGGCTCAAACATGCTGTGCAACTTTCCTGGATAGACATTAGTCAAGGGGATATCCGCAAACTCCAACTTGCCACTGGTGCCATCCATAGCGGGATCAAAATGCTATTGAACCGAGCAAGGATCAGACCAGAAAAAGTTGATGAAGCAGTTATCACCGGTGAGTTCGGCTCAAAACTGAATATCAAGGCACTGATCAGAATTGGGCTTTTACCAAGAGGCATTCAAAAAATATCATTCAAGAAGGACTTACCACTCCAAGGCGCAATAAAAACAATACAGAGTAACAAGATACTCAGCCAGTCCGAATACATACGTGAATTGAGTACCCACATTGATCTTGCTGCTCAACCTGATTTTCAAGAAGTGTTCGTATCATCACTTAAACTGGCGCCATGGAACTGATCGGCTATACTTATCCATATATCCCAGTGGAAATCCTTTCCGCCACCGGGTTTAGACCCCATTGTCTATTGCATGGTGATTACGACCTTATGCAGCACGGTACCCAGTATGCCCGGATTGACGCGTGTCCGCTAGTCCGGGCAAATATCGCTTACGTCATAGAAAACAAATCCGATTTCGCGGCGCTCGTTGGTACCACAGGATGTGATATGTCGCGAAGGATGTTTGATATCCTTGGCGAGCACACAAAAATACCGTGCTACCTGATGCATCAACCGAGAACATATAACCAGAAGATACATGACGACGAAATTGACTGGCTTATCGACTCCCTAAGTCATCTATCGAACCGTAATATCATGGATGGATTGACTCATGAGATTGATAAGTGGGAAGCAACACGCAATGTCTTTCGAAAATACGATAGAGCAAGGCATGGTGAACCTTCAACCGTTTCATCTTCGGATTTTCAGAAAGCAGCAACCCACTATTATAAGGGCGAGCTTGATACCATTCCAGATATAGCTAAGAAACTATCGGATAAACCAAGGGTGTATCTTGTTGGTAGCGAAGTATCGTATGAAAGCCGCGAATTTATCGAACTTCTCGAGGTAGATTTACGCATCGTCGGTGACTTTGTATGCGGCATATCAACGTTCCTGAATATTTCTATTGCGGAAAGAACCTTAAGTGGAATCAAGAATGCTTATCATAACCAACCACCGTGTATTTATCGACGACCGAATAAGGCGTTCTACGAGCACGTTATGAAACAGATTGCCGAGCGGAAATGCATTGGCGTGATCGCATTCACTCTAGACTATTGCGATGCGTATGAATTCGAACTAAAAAAAATGGAGAATACATTTGGCTTACCTTTACTGCGTATAAGAAACGATTATTCCTCTCAGAGAACGGGCCAATTGAAAACGAGAATTGCTGCTTTTGGAGAAATACTATGTCCATGATCATAAACACTGGTCATTGGTAAATATATGTATAGAGACCGTGAACCAAAGAAAATAACCCTTGACGAATGGAGTATGCAATTTAGGAACATCGATAACAAAATCATCAAGAAATTCATCTATTATAATAACCATGATTGGGGAATCTATCTGCAACCACCAGCAACATTCATGCTTTATGGAGCACGTGAACTCAGGCGTCTTAGGTTAGATAATTCTCTTGCCGCATTAAGGATGTGGGGGTTTGTTTTCAACGAATCAGAACGCTTATTTAGAGCGAAGCAAAGTCGTAAAAAGGTCATTGCAACCATGGGCGACCTTGGGATAGTATCGATCATTGTGATGGCATTTCCTAATTGTGTACCATTTTATCCCGAGTGTATCTGGTGGACTCCATTCTTCAATGAATCGACCGTGTTGCTTGATATGGCTTCTGAATTAGGAGCACCCGAAGCAGCATGTTTTTCTCGAGCCGCACTTGCCGCTTTTTTCAAGAAGGCATATTTCCCAAAACCAGACTATATCTTTGCCTCAACCGGTGCGACCTGTGATGATTATTCATGCATCATGCAATCTATCGAGCACCTGGGGTATGACTTTATGTGGCTCGAAGCACCAGGGAGACGCTCACCTACTAGACACGACACTATGACTTCGTATGTAACAACAAAAAATGGAAGTAAGTATCCCCGGCGTTTTGAAGAGTATCTTATTGAAGAATATAAGAAAGTGTGGCAAAAAATGGGCGAATTAACCGGTATTGATGATCTGGATTTGCTCGCCGTCTCTATAAAGAAAGCTAATCGAGTAAGAGAACTCGTCGAAAAAATCAAACAGGCTACATACGAAGCAACGATTGCACCTTTCCCTGCCCTCGAACTGATGACCATTGAATTCGGTAATCTCTATGGTTATGCAGATATGGATGAATGGATTCGCATTCTCGAAATGATACATGACACCATTGAAAGTCGTGTGCAAAAGAAGAAAGGTATCCTTACTGAAGATGCAATACCCATTGCCTGGGTTAATCCAACAGCAGACCCCTATTTGCTGGATTACGTTGAAGACCTTGGTTTGCGCGTAGTAGATACTGAGTATGTTATTAATCAAGCCATCGTTGGAATTGATGAGCAAATGGAACCATTCCGTGCACTAGCTCAGTCCTTTATGCAAGCGTCACTGATTGGTTCCACAGCACAACGTATTAGTCCAATAAATAAAGCAATGAAGACAGGCAAGATTGAGGGTATCTTGATTACCAACATGCTGGGTGGTTCTCACTGCGCAATGGAGACAAAATTAATGGAGCGATTGCTCAAAGATAAACCAGTACTCGCTATTGACGTTCCCGCGCCTTTTGGTATCACCGAACAGATCAAAACTAGATTACAGGCTTTTGCTGAGGTCCTGCATGAACAAAGGAAATAGTAAACGCGAAATTCTCACGCCAAGAGAACGTTTTGGCTTGCTATTAATCGACGAAAAACCAGACAGGTGCAATATTATGCCGCTTGTCACGTCCCATGCAGCGTATGTTGCCAAGATGCCTTTGAAGAGATATTACACACATGGTAAATCAATGGCTCAGGCACAGCTTGCTGCTTTTGAAGAGTACCAATATGATGCCCTTGGTTTTTTCTCAGAAGTCGGGATCATAGCAGAAGCAATGGGGTCTGATTTTGAATATCCAGACGATGACCTACCAATCATCAAAACCCCAATCCTGGCAAAACAGCGTCTTGCGGACATAAATATCCCTGACCCCCGACACGATAAGCGGCTTCCCGTATATCTTGAAGCTATCGAATACGCTTACGCTGCAATCGGAGATGAAGTACCCATCCTTGCCTATGTGCCAGCACCATTTACCACAGGTATGATGCTTTCTGATCCCAGCAAGTTCTTAATCCAGACAATCAAGCAACCAGGACTAATCAATGAAATACTGGAGATTAGCCTTCAGGCAGCAATTGAATTTTGCTATCACATCATAAATGCTGGAGGTCTTCCTATCCTTGTCGACCCACTCGCTTCATCAAGTGTCATAAGTCCCCAAGCCTATAAGACATTCGCACTGCCCTATGAGCAAAAGCTCATTGATTTTCTCCATCGCTATGACCTCGATATCATTCTCCATATCTGCGGCGAGACCGAACCGATCCTTGATCTTCTACCAGATACTGGCGCCGATCTTATCAGTCTGGACAAAGTGGATATTTCGCTTGCCTTGGATAGATTATCAGATAAAATGCGCATTGTCGGTAATTTCAGCACATCCGCAATTGCCTTTTCCTCACCTAATGAGATAAGAAAGAAAGTAAGAGAAATGGTGAAAAAAGGAATGCTTTCTTCAAAAGGGTATATAGCCTCAACCGGTTGCGAAGTACCGGTCCGGACACCCATTGAAAATGTCAAAGCATTTATCAGTTCTTCAAAGGAGGTGTCATGGTACTAGGATTAGATGTAGGCTCATGTTATACCAAAGGTGTACTTTTTGACAACGGAGTAAAAAAGCAATGCGTTATCGACACAGCCTATAAACCCAAAAGCGCTATTGAAAAAGTGAAGGCCGAGTTGGGTGATTTTGATGCGATTGCTGCTACTGGTTTTGGTCGTAACCTCATCACTGAAGCCGATCTTATCGTAACTGAAATTTCTGCATTTGCCCGTGGTGCGTGTGCTGTAGATCCAACAATCCATACAATTATTGATATCGGTGGCCAGGATAGCAAAATAATAAAAATCCGTGATGCGAGGATCAGCCGTTTTGTCATGAATGATCGATGCGCTGCTGGAACTGGTAATTTTGTTGAAAAAATTGCCCAGGCTTTAGATCTCACTCTCGAAGAATTCGGAAGACTTGCACTCCAATCTAAGAATCCAGAAACCATTGATTCTCTATGTGTGGTAATGGAAGAATCTGAAATCCTCAGTCTTACAGCTGAAGGAAAAGAAATCAAGGATATCGTTGCTGGAGTCTGTGATTCACTTCTGCGCAGGATCGTTAATCTAGGTGCACAAATCGGCATTGAGGAGCCAATCCTGTTCTGCGGTGGCGGGGCACTCAATCCCGGTCTTGTAAAGGCACTGAAACGGACGCATAAGGATATTGTGGTCCCGGAAAACCCGCAGTTCATCGGTGCGATTGGAGCAGCGGTTTCACTCTGATAACGTAATATGCTTGACATTCCATGGCTTTTTATTTATAATTCATCGTGAAAGAAACAGAAAAACAAAACATCCTACGTAACATACCCGCGGTCGATAAAATACTTCAATGGCCTGAGCTTCAGAAATTCCTTGAACGATTAGAGCAACACTATGTAACTGCTATAATACGATATAAAATCGACGAATTCAGAGAGCGGATACTTGCTGGTGAAGAGTATGATTTGGACTTTCTTAAAAACAGCATACTATGTGAGTTCAAAGATCTAGTGAGACCATATTTTCGACGCGCGGTCAATGCACTCGGTATTGTGCTCCACACCGGGCTTGGACGCGCACCATTCAGCCACGGGATCGCTGATATCCTCCGAGATGCTTCGGTCGGATACTCTCAGCTACAGATTGACGAAGAAGGCAAGAGAGCAGATAGATACAGAAAAATCAGTCAAATATTGAGTCTAATAACTGGTGCTGAAGCAGGAATAATCGTCAATAATAACGCAGGTGCTACACTCCTGATCCTTAATGCACTGGCCAAAAATAAAGAAGTTATTGTATCGCGAGGTCAGCTTATTGAAATTGGAGGGGCCTTCAGAATTCCGGAGATTATGGAACAAAGCGGGGCAACACTGCACGAAGTTGGCGCCACGAACCGCACGCATCTTGTGAACTATGAAGATGCGATCAATGAAAACACCGGCGCCTTGCTGCGTGTCCACCAATCGAATTATCGCATTATTGGTTTTACTAAAGAGGTCTCACTCGACGAGCTCGTAGAGCTCGGCAAGAAACACAATTTGCCTGTAATAGATGACTTGGGAAGCGGCGCATTGATCGACCTTTCCAAATACAACTTACCCAAAGAACCTCCTGTACAGGATAGCGTCAAATCTGGCGCTGATATTATCTGTTTCAGTGGCGATAAACTCATTGGTGGTCCTCAGTGCGGTATTATTATTGGCAAAGAAAGAATTATCAATAAGATAAAGAAAAATCCGCTTACCCGGGCACTTCGGTGTGATAAAATGACAAATGAAGCCCTGGAAGCAACTTTGCAGCTGTTCTTGCACAAAGAAGAAACCTTACTCAAGAACCACGGTGTTATGAGCATCCTTTTGAAACCTATTAAAGATATTAAACGGCATGCCTCCTTGTGCGCGCGGAAATTGAAGAAGCAGTTTGGTGGGAAAATAGAGATATCTGTGCACAAGGACGTATCTGAAATCGGTGGTGGTTCACTCAGTACCGAGCAACTCCCGACGTTTGTCGTAGCGGTAAAACCAAAGATCATGGCGGCACAGGACCTTGCCCGTGCATTGCGAACGTGTGATATACCTATCTATGGCAGAGTATCAGAAGGTGTGATTCTCCTTGACTTCCGCACCGTACTAAAAGGTGAAGAGAAATTCATCATACAAGCGTTCGCTTCAGTTTTTAAGAATGAACAATAATGTTCAGCTTCCCTGTCATTGCGGATCCCGACATCTATCAACATTCGACAATCTTATTCAGTTAATAAACCATGGATAAACGCCACATCTACCCCTATTCTTCCCCATCTCTGAGGGGGAGGACAAAGGTAGGGGTGCCCTAATTACATTACCATGAATAGGATGGAGAGTAAACGCCACATCGTTGTCGGCACTGCAGGCCATATTGACCACGGGAAAAGTGCATTGATCAAAGCTTTGACCGGCTATGACCCAGACCGATTAAAGGAAGAAAAAGAAAGAGGCATGACCACTGACCTTGGGTTTGCTTTCTTAGGTAACGATGTAACGATCATCGACGTACCTGGCCATGAAAAATTTGTGCGTCACATGGTCGCCGGCGCCAGCACCATTGATTTCGTCATGTTTGTCATCGCTGCGGATGATGGTCCTATGCCCCAGACAATTGAACACCTTGAAGTTCTTAAACTTCTCGAAATAAGAAAAGGTATTATCGTCATAACCAAGAAGGATCTGGTCAAGGATGATTGGTTAATCCTGGTCACTAATGATATCAAGAAACTGATGATCGGTTCGTTCCTTGAGAATGCACCGATAGTAGCGGTATCAAATACCACTGGCGAGGGTATTGATAACCTCAAGAAGATACTCGATGAACTCATTGCCCAAACTCAGGCAAAAAAAGACCGTGGTATCTTCAGGCTGCCGATCGACCGATGTTTCACAATAAAAGGATTCGGGACGGTTGTCGCGGGGACAGTTCTTTCCGGGAAAATAAATGTCGGCGATACACTTGAGCTTCTTCCCCATAATAAAAAAGTAAAGGTAAGAGGAATCCAGGTACATAATGAAAAAGTTGAACAAGCAACCACGGGATTTCGCGCTGCAATAAACATAGTCGGCACAGAAAAAGATGAGATACAAAGGGGCGATATCCTTACGCAAGCAGGATATTATAAACCGTCTAATTTCCTGAATGTCTCTTTATATCTACTCAAATCAGCGGAAAAACCTTTGAAAAACCTTACTCGTTTACGTATCCACCTAGGAACCAAAGAGATCCTTGGCAGAATTGTGCTTCTTGATAAGAAAATACTCCAACCCGGTGATAAAGCAATGGCGCAGTTCCGACTTGAGAAACCAGCAGTGAGTGACGTAGGTGATCGGTATGTGATAAGAACCTATTCACCACAGACAACGATCGGCGGCGGTTCGATCATTGAACCCAAAGCGACCAAGGCCAAGGGTTTTGATGAAAAGCTTATTGAACATCTACAAAAGGTTGAGACTGGAGATACGGTCACAATGATAGAAGAGAACCTGCTCGCTAACTTCGAAGTACCACAGAAAATCGACGAAATTGCTTATGACTTGAGTATACTGCCTGGCGAAGTTCAAGCAATAATCGATAAAATGATCAACGAAAATAAAGCAATCCTCTTGGATAAAACAAGGGGGCTTTACTACTTACAGAGCAACTTCGGAAAGCTGAATGCTAAAATACTCGATGTCTTAACAAACTACCACAAAACCAATCCAACTAATATCGGTATCCCAAAACTCGAGCTATTAAAGAATATCAGCAAAGCAATGGACAAAAGCCTTATGAATTACGCCCTTGATAAAATGTCGGAGCAGAAAAATATAAAAACCAGTGACGACAATAAAATAAGCCTTTTCGATTTCAAAGTGACCCTTGATAAAGAACTGGATGCAGCAATGAAAAAAATCGAGAAACTATATTTGGATGCTGCATACAAACCACCGGGTTACGATGCAGTTTTAGAGCAAAGACTCGGTGACGAAAAAACCATAAAGAAAGCCCGCAGGTATATGATAGACTCCGGTATTCTAATCTCGGTCGGCGAATCTATTGTATTTCATCATAAATACGTTGCTGAAGCCAAAGAGAATCTGATTGAGTACCTGAAAAAAAATAAAGAAATAAGGATTTCGCAGTTCAGAGATATGCTGGGTGCAAGCCGCAAATATGTACTCCCTCTGCTCATATACTTTGACACGCATGACATCACCACAAAACGCGGTGATGTAAGGATTCTAGGACAAAAATATCGTTGATGTACTATACATAGATGAAATATTGCTTGTGACATAGATCAGTATATGAAAAAAAATGTAAGAACATTTCTATATAACCGGCATAAAAACATCATATTTGATGATGGATGCCCACAAGAGGATTGTAGAACTATAGATTGTTGGCCAGATATAAAGTTATGTGTCGAAACACATTACAAAAATCATCCAGGAATAAGGCGCTATCATGATACAGAACAACAGCCAATAGAATTTCAATGTTCAAAGAAATTCATGAGATCATTAAATAAATATTGCACAACAGATACTCTCAAACTGAGATTAATCCACGCACTAACTAAAATAGTTTACAAAATACGCTGTGGTGGTCTGTGTGATACGGCAATCAAAGAAAGAACCGATCTTTGGCACTTCTATGTAACGAATTTTTGGCGTGTATTCTACCGAAAGAAAAATGACTATATATTATTAGAAGAACTTTGTTCACATAAAAAGCTATCATATTATAGAGACCGCTAGAAAGATATGATTAGTATAACGAAATCACCCTTTGACTTACGCTCTTTTTCATATACAATTAGTGATAAAATGCTCGGCCTCTCATCCATATTAATGGATTCGAGACTCTCGATTTTTCACCCAAATATAAAATTTGGGTGAAATCGGAAGGCGCTGATTTTTGTGAAGGAATCCCTCACTCCTTTTAGGAGTTCGGGACGCTAAACTTTACAATCAAATTGAAAAATTTGGGTAAAGTTTGCGGAGGCGGATAAGTGCTGGTGTGCTTGCTGGACTTCAAATCCAGATGTCCTTCGAAAGGAGGACGGTAGGTTCGATTCCTACACGCCTCCGCCAAACCTTTTTCTGTACTACACTTTAATAGTACCCAGAGTTACTCTACATACAAAAAGGGGTGACTGATTCTCTGTCACCCCTTAAGCATATTGATACTGCTATGGTTTAATGCTCTAGTACTACACCTATGTTGTTTTCGTCAAGTTTGAACCATGCTCCAGTGATTGCATCGACTACCACAGGGACTAGTCCACATAAAACATCTAATATAACCCAACCGGTACCTAAATGATTTGTCAGCGTATATGTTTTGGTCGCGTAGCCCTCTTTCTTAAACTCAATGTGATATGTCTTATTTGATTCAAGATGCAACTCTACGGGAGTCGTACCTTTGTAACTGCCATTAACGTAGACTTTCGCACCTGCAGGGTCGCTTTGAAAATCAACATATTCCTGTGAACCCTTGAAAATAGTTGCACAATTAATGAACAACAAAACCGCTAATAACAACACACTTACAACCGGAATGAATTTTGGTCTGCCCATCACACTACCCCCTTTCTGCTCAAACCACATATATACTTCAATCTTCAGACTACGATATTATATGCGAAGTGCAAGAGATTGTCAATCAGCATGTCCCTCTGGTACCAGGATCTCTTGAACCATTGTATTTTACCTAAGTCCTCTCCACTTTTTGTAAAGAATTGTAATATTGCTTTTCTATGGCTTCATGATGCTTGTCATTGCGAGCGAATTCCGCCAATAGGCAGAATGAGCGTGGCAATCTTATGTTTTCTCGATATTTCCCTCTGTCTATGAGATTGCGCAGCTTGTTCCAAACGCAGTGAGGAATCCCGTTCCTCGCAATGACAGATTAGTATTTCAAAAAAGTGGAGATGAGTCACGTATATTGCCTCTTGACAAGATTGATTATTTGTGTATAGTATTTCATAAAGAAGCAATATTATTTGTTTGAAGGACTGTAGGATACTCATATTCTCAATCCATGAAACAGATAGACGCTTGAAAGGAGAAACATGCAATACGGTACTGTAAAGTGGTTTGATAGTAGAAAAGGATTTGGCTTCATCGAAAAAGAAGATGGTAGTGGCGATGTGTTTGCCCACTTCCAGGATATTACCGGTGATGGTTACCGCACGCTGCAAGAAGGTGAGCGGGTTAAGTTCGAGATTACTCAATCCCCTAAAGGGGAAAAAGCCACAAATATCGAACGTGCGTAAATACGCATGCTAGGAAAAGGGAGTGGCTCTAAAGCCACTCCCTTTTTTTTATCCGCTAAACCCATCATCCGCATATTTGGTTGTTGCAATAGACGCTGTCATTGCTATAATAAAACCATGTACAAAAAACGTGTTTTGCTTACCCTTATTGCTCTTGTTATCATACTTATTAGCACATGTGCGCGTGTTAATCGCCCTTCCGCACCGGTCATCGCGATACCAGAAATCAAGCCAGCCCTATTCCAAAAGGGTATGTGGCTAAGAGCCGCCTCAATGGCTTCACCTGATTCTATCCCCAAGATCATACAGATCGCCAAGCAATACCAAATAACTGACATATATGCACAGGTTGTCGTTGGTGGTTACGCCTATTACCCCTCGAGCATAATACCACGCAGCCAGTATTTGGCAAAAATATCCGGACCAGTTTATGATCCGTTCGATTCGCTCATACAAGCTGCACACCGATGTTCGATCCGTGTCCATGCGTGGGTAAATACACTCCTCATCTGGTCGCTTAGAGAACCGCCTGATTCAACACGCCACATCTACCATACGCATCCTGAATGGTTCATAAAGGACATAATCCGGAAAAGCATGCATGAGTATTCCCGAGATGAATGGTTTGATGCAGGACTTGAAGGCTTGTATTTAGACCCGGCAAATTCTGAAGTACATAAGTATCTTGCAGACATTACTATTGAGATACTCAACAAGTATCCGGTTCTTGGTATTCACCTGGACTTCATCAGATATCCCGGTGTATCATGGGGATTAACAGAAAACGATACCACAACGATATTCGCTGCTCTTGATGCCTATAGTGTACGCTGGTTCAATCTTCTCAAGTATCCACAGAGCTCGTTCATTATCAGATGGATGTGCTGGCATTACTGGAAATATGCCAGGCAAAAGGAAAAACACATCCATGATGCTGTTCAAGCTGTCCGCCGGGTCGTTGACCAGGATACAATACACCCCAAGCGATTACTTAGTGCAGCGATATTTCCAAATCCAGGTTTGGCGCGTTATCGGTTTGGACAAAACTGGATGGATTGGGGTAAGGCTATAGATTACCCAGTAGCTATGTCTTATACTGACGATGCCCTTTTCTTTTCTGACCTATTGGACTACACAATAAGTCAAAGACAAGATGCGATATTTGGTATCGGATTCATCTGGACTGATATGGAAGCAGCAGCTTATCTAGAAGTCAAGGATGTCATAAAAAACAATGGTGCTGGAATTTGTTTTTTTGATTTTACCAGTTTAGATACTATGGTCGATTTTGCCAAGTTTAATGGAGAAGCTTCAGCTGAAGAGTACTTACCAATACTCGAGAAAGAAAAACCAAAGCCGATAACCGATGTTTTTAATGATTCACCACCTAAAACAATGATTAAAAACGGCAAAAAATTCTGTGCTCCAGACGAATACACTGATTTTACTGAATTCTTACTGTCGCTCTCACTCGATCAAACTACAGATCTCAGAAGGATGAATCTAACCCGTGCTGAATTGACTGCAAAAGTCTACGAAGATATTGCTGCTTTTAAAATCCTTGATTCCCTGGTCTTCCCTATTGGCGACACACTGCTTGTACCACCGACAAAAGAAGTCTCCTATGAATTCCTGCCCTGGGGTGATGAAGATACTGCAACGGTAAAAGAACAAGCTCAAGACATTCAGGAACTGACCCGGCACATCACTGTGTATGCAAACGTACTCAGTGATATTTCTCGGGCAGCGTTTTCTATTGATGATGGCATTAAAGAAACCTTTACTATACGCCGTGGCATATATGTTCTCAAAGTAAACCAAACAAATAGCGGTGGTAAAAAACTGCCACGCAGTAGTATCAACAAAGAACTGCTACCTTTATATTTGAGCTGGACAATGAAAAATAAGATCGATAATATTTTGGTCAGATATTGACATTTTGCACTTTGTAGGTAATATAGAAATAGGAAATGGTAAATGGAAAAAAGGAGGATTCATGAAAAGTGAACGGATTGGAGCTTCAACAATATGTCTGATAATGCTTATTAGCTGGAGCTTTGCAACTGTGATTGAAGACCAAACTGAGTATCCAGTACGCTACGGGATAGAAACAAATACAAATCCTGTGGTATTACGACAGGCTATCAATGATGACTTTGAAAGAGCCACGATCGCTCCCTGGACAACTTCAGGTTATGCATGGGATATTAGAGACACAACTAATACCTATGGACCTGACACGCATGCAGTTTCTGGATACCGGTATGCCGGATGTCCGGGCGCAGATATCGCTCAGTATGCAGGGACCCAGACTGGTTGGCTGGTAACACCGACGATTGATATCACAGGTTGGGATTCATTGTTTCTCTCATTCAATTTCTGGGCTGATTGGGAAGGAACACAGACGAATTTTGATGGCGGTATCGTTCAAATTTCTCCTGATAATGGGGCATCCTGGATCCAGATCGATTCTTTAGCTGTATCGCATCTTAATCCAACTTATGATGCTCAATTAGCCGGAACAGGTGCACTGGGTAATGCATGGGCATACTGCTATGATAGATATTACTGGGTCAATGTAGGTTCAATGGACCTGATGGCTCTGGGTTATGTTAATACTGGCGACCAGATACAGATCCGTTTCACCTTCTGTTCAGATCCAGCTGCTGCAGGCATGGGTTGGTTTGTTGATGACGTGCGTATTGACCAAACATCACCGCCTGATCTACAGCCACCAGTGATAGTTCACACACCATTATCTGACACAACTGATACGCTCAGCAATTACACTATCACGGCCACGGTTACTGATGCTGGTTCAGGGCTCGATCCTGACTCAGTCTATCTCCATTATCAAATCGAATCCGGCTCAGAAGTACATGTAATGATGCCCAATGTCGGAGCGGATGATTACGAAGCCGATATCCCCGCACAATCCTTCCATACCGATATATATTACTATATCACGGCGGCTGACAATGCTGGCAACGAAGCTTTTACACCGGTTTATAATTTTGAGGTAACCAATGCAAGAACCATAATCTATGATGATGGGCAACCCTGGTGGGCACCGGGTGTTGTCACTCCTGGCCATGGATGTTTTACCCAGTTCAGATTCCCCGACGTCGGTATTGATAGCGGTCTTGTTCACCAGGTCAAATTCTTGTTTGAACGTCCAGGCCCCTATGATGTACGCATCTATCAAGGGACTACGGGTCAGCCAGGTTCTCTTATTGATTCAATAGCTGGTTTGACCTCAACTGGCTATGAGTGGAATATGGTTGAGCTAACGAATCTCGACATCCGAACGAATGACGAGGTCGTCGTTGGCTATATCATTGGCGCTGGCGACTCACTCGGTCTACTCAGAGATTCATCTCTGAACTACCAAAGCCAGATGTGGGAATATGTAGGCAACTGGCAGGGCGGTTCATCAGGTGATTTTATGCTCCGGTTAAAGGTAATTCCGATAACCTTCACTGGTATTTATGACTCTCAAGGCAACCAGATCGCACCGTACAATTTCGGACTCGGGCAAATCGCGCCTAATCCAATGCGCAAGAATACCGCGATCGAATTCTATCTGAAGTCCGGACAAAGAACATCGCTCAATGTCTATGATGTCTCTGGTCAACTTGTTAAGACTTTAGTGGATCATTTTACAGAAAGCGGAATACATCAAGTTTCCTGGAATGGACTCGACAACCATGGTGTTTTGGTGCCCAGTGGTGTCTACTTCCTAAAACTTGTTGCAGGCGATCATGCATCTACAAGTAAACTGCTTGTCCTGAAATAGCACATATCTTTTGTTCAGAAAATATCCCCTCCCTAAACAGGAGGGGATATTTTTTTGGGTATCTTGACATCACCTGACAGACCAGCTACAATGATTCATGAAAATTACTAATATCAATAAAAAACAAACAATCACCGTTTGCATTATAGCTGCGGTAATCGTATTAAATATCGTGCTTGTATCTCTTGGCTCATCTCAGACAGTAAAAAGTATCATCCCACCAGTTGCCAGGAAAATTCCTAAGATCGATACAATACATGGCGATATACTTGTCGATGATTACTTCTGGCTGAGAGAACGGGAAAATCCTGTGGTGATGGAATACCTCAATGCTGAAAATGAGTATACATCTGAGATGATGAAACATACTGAGGAATTCCAGGAAAAACTCTACGAGGAAATGCTCAGTAGAATTCAGGAAACCGATTTATCGGTACCGGAAAAAGTCGATAGTTACTACTATTACAAACGGACTGAGCAAGGTATGCAGTACCCTATTTACTGTCGAAAAAAAGGGAGTCTTGACCATGACGAAGAAATCCTACTTGATCAGAATGTCCTGGCTGAACCCTATGAATATTTGGAAATCGGAGCTTTAAAGGTAAGCCCAGATCATTCGCTGCTTGCTTATTCAGTAGACACCACTGGCTCTGAACGATTTGTTCTATATATAAAAGACCTAAGGACACAAGAACTCTATAATGAACATCTTTCCAATACAGGATATTCAATCGCCTGGGCAAACGATAATAAAACGTTGTTCTACACAACCCTCGATAATGCTAAGCGACCATATAAACTTCACCGCCATATTATGGGCAACGATCAAAAAGAGGATGAAATGGTCTATCATGAACCTGATGATCTGTTCTGGCTGGGGGTTTCGCGCACCAAGAACGGTAAATATTTATTGATGGACATGGGAAGTCATACAACAACGGAAACCCACTTTCTAAACGCTGACAAACCCGATGATGAATTCCAGCTATTATACCAACGCATGCAGGATATCGAGTATTATGTAGAGCACCACGGTGAAACCTTTTTAATCCTCAGTAATGAAAACGCCAAGAATTTTAAACTTCTGCAGGTTGCTGAAAGCGACCCGGATAAAGCAAACTGGATCGAACTTATCCCTCACCGTGATTCAGTAAAAATCAATGGTTTCGACGTTTTCAAGGATTTCATCGTTTTGTCAGAAAGAAAAAACGGTCTGGAGCAAATAAGTATTATAAATGTCGCGGATAATACGACTCACCATGTTGATTTTCCCGAACCAACATATACATTCTGGTTCGGCAAGAACAAGGATTATGCCTCTAACTTGTTACGCTTTACATACATGTCCCTGGTTACGCCAAAATCAGTATTCGATTATAATATGCTAACCAGAGAACGAGACCTGAAAAAACAATACGAAGTCCTCGGCGGATACGACCCAGATACATATGAATCACAACGTATCTTTGCACTGGCTCCAGACAGCACATGGGTACCGATATCCCTGGTCTATAAAAAAGGCATGGTTATGGACAGTAGAAATCCATCGTTCCTGACTGGCTATGGTGCATACGGCGGCAGTTTTGACCCGTATTTTTCCTCTAATCGCTTGAGTCTACTGAATCGCGGTTTCATCTATGCTATTGCGCATATCCGAGGTGGTGGTGAAATGGGTAAATATTGGCACGAACAGGGTAAAATGCTCGATAAAATAAATACCTTCACTGACTTTATTGCTTGCTCAGAGTACCTGATAGAACAAGGTTATACATCCAAAGAAAAACTTGTTATCTCAGGAGGGAGTGCTGGTGGTTTGCTCATTGGCGCGGTTGCGAACATGAAACCAGACCTATTTAAAATAATCATTGCTGACGTGCCATTTGTTGACTTAATAAATACCATGTTTGACCCATCACTTCCCCTAACCGTACTTGAATATGAAGAATGGGGTAATCCAAAGAACGAGGAATACTACCGCTATATGCAATCGTACTCACCGTATGATAACGTCACTGCACAAGACTATCCGCATATCTTAATAACTGCAGGGTTGAATGACACGAGAGTTATGTACTGGGAAGCGGCGAAATGGACGGCAAAACTAAGAGCGTTGAAAACTGATGAGAATTTGCTGTTATTAAAAACGAATATGGGTACTGGACATCTCGGTGCATCAGGGCGCTATGACTATCTCAAAGATATCGCCTTTGAATATGTTTTTATTTTGGATGTGCTTGGTATAAAAGATTAAAGGAGAGGCGGTTTAACAACCTCTCCTCAATCATGAAATAAGAAAATCCCTTATATCTTCTTACCTTTGCTCACCTACTTTGAAAATGCTAAGTAGCCAAGTATGATGACGTTAAGCAAAGGAAATATCACCAGAATGCCGATCCAATTAGGCTTACCGCGTGCTTCAGCGATCGCCATCCAGACAATAATGCCGATTATTATATTCACGAACGGAATGAGCATCAGGATAAACCACCACAATGGTTTCTTAGCGATCATCAGCATTAGAAAAACGTTGAGTATAGGAATCCATGCAAACCAACCATTTTCCGTATTGGTTTTCTTGGCGATTTTCATCAGGCAGATGGCAAGATAGATATAGCCTATTGCCATAATAATGAAGTAGATAATACCAATAGCCGCTGCCGCAGCTGGCTCCATTTGTCCGTAATTACCTTCCATTCTTTTCACCCCCTTTCACGAGATCAGTTATTCTGTATTTATATTCTTGTACTCAAATGACTATAGGATTATACAACGAAATAATTAAATGTCAACAAAAAAATTTGAGTACGGCTCATTGAGTGCAGTACAAACAAAAAAGGGGTCAGGTTCGTCAAAACCTGACCCCCAAACATGATTTTCAATCGCTTATTTCACAAGAATCAGCTTGATGATATCTGCATTTTCAGTAACCGCAAAGTAAGTTCCCTGATGTAATTCTCGACCTGCATTATCACAACCATTCCAATGCGCTAAACCTTCTGCTGCTTTCAATTCAGTCACCAACCGACCGCTCGCATCATAGACAACGAGCTTACTGCAGTTCATAGGTACTGTAATCGCAGTCAGTTCATTGAACGGGTTTGGTGAAGCAACTATATTGACGACACTGTGTGTCGTGATCAGTTCAGTCTCTTCAATACCTGTCCCCAATTCAACGACCGCACGAATCAACACATCATCCCTATCCTTGTCCCGGTATGGAGCCCAGGAACCAGTATACTCCCAGCTCTGACGACCTGATGGGAAAAGTGTATCCATGCCGAAATACGGATCAGAAGCCTGGTCAGTAATGCAGCCGATATAGAAACCACCATTGAAGAACAGAATATTCTGTCCCGTAAGATCAATATCAACCCAACCGATATCAGTGATCTGCACAATAGTCTGATATATAACTGTACCGGGATCACCATTTGGTCCATCGTCATCCAAAATTTGCACTGTGACATTTGGAAGAGAAGCAGTTGAGTTAACATCAAAGCGGGCTGTGTTGATCTTACATGGATATAACGGTGGTACGAATTTAGCACCGTATCCTGAATTAGGACCGTTCCATGCCATACCAGTATGGGCATAACCGATATCATACTGCAATTCTGCAGGGTAGGTAACGACTCTAAATTGTGAATATATTGAATCATTAGGTGGAACCATATCGCCACTCAACAAAGACTTTACTTTCATTGAATATGCGCCATTAGTCGTTGTGGACCAGGTTGGTGAAAAAATCAGCGAGTCAGTCGCGCTAGGGGCAAACGTCCCGATGGTAATGGTATCTGATAACACGATCTGGTTAGTGGAGTTTCTCACTTCGCAGTAAACGCCAAAACCGCTCTCAGTCTGGTTGCCTGTATTCTTAATGAGCGCCCAGAAATTAACTGGACTGTCATTATAAACGAAGAACGCTCCAGAGATATCATTCATCTGTTTCATTACTGAGATATCATGGACTTCATAGTTACTTGAATCAGGTGGATAAAAATAAACCGCCAGATCATTATGTATGACATTCTGGGCAGGGGTTTGCGAGTAGTTGTACTCAAGACCAACATCACCAGCGATGTTTTCAATACCCACAGCAAGACCCTGTCCCCAACCACCAGATGGTTGACCTGTCTGGTCTAGATATTGGAAGGTAATTGCACTATCCGCCCGGGTCAAGATGATCTCAAAGGTGTTATTAGCAGAAGCGACATTCCAGAACTCCACGTCATGGTAGGCAATGATAAACGTATCGAGCGCAGCATTAGTCCAATAGTAACAATGGGGGTTACCTGAAGTAAAATCAAGATCAGACATCAGTGCGGCAAGGATATTGTTTGGTTTTGCAGTAACCGGGATGCGTGGAAACGGTGCTGCTTCCAGTGTATTATCACCAAAGGATATGTAACCATTAGAACCGATAAAAAAGCTATTTACTGTATACCAGTAGTATGGAAAATCAAAACCGATTGAGAACGGACCTACTACATTATCATCAGCCAAACCAGTTACTTCAGTGCCAATGCTTGAAATATCGACCCAACTATAGGTTGGCCCCCCAGTCGTATCGCTATCAATCCAGCAATACCCATAAGCATCCGGTCCACCCGTACCGAGCACAGTCGGCGGGGCTTCGTAGTTCATACCTGAACCGGTTATCTGTAGAAGAATCAAAATTAGTATCATAAGCCTCCTTTTGATAGATTATAATCCGTATGGACTTGCTGTCAATATCTTTATTGATGAGCTGAAAAAATAAAAAAAGGCGGCAGCCGGATTTGCACCGGCGAATAGCGATTTTGCAGACCGCCGCCTTGCTACTTGGCTATACCGCCATGCGATTGGCTTGCCAATCGCGACTTATAGCAAATGGCTAATAGCCTATAAGAAATTAACATTAGCTATATGCCATAAGCTATTTGCAGCCCCGCACTTTTGAAAAAGTGCGGGGCAAAACGGGAGACGAGATTTGTCCCGATTCTACATTCAATTCGTCCATACTAAAGAATCGGGATCCCATTTCCTTATCATCCTTTCTCTAATGATGGAAACGGGAAACTCGCAACCATTATCATGTAAAAGAACATTTATACTTTCGCAGTACGCAAATTGCGACAGAAAGCGGGAGACGAGATTTGAACTCGCGACGTTCACCTTGGCAAGGTGACGCTCTACCACTGAGCTACTCCCGCGACTTTAAGAAAATTATATATCGAAATAGATAAAAGTCAAGACGTAAAAGATATAGTCATTAGATAATTGAGTAATTAATATCTTTCCAATAACTTTGTTACTCCGATACACGGTTACGCCATTACCCCGATACACAGTATCACGCTCGTGGGTGGTGTTCTCTATATATCTCTTTCAGGTATTCCCGATCAACGTGTGTGTAGATTTGGGTTGTTGAAATATCAACATGTCCCAGAAGTTCCTGTACTGCACGCAGGTCAGCTCCTGCCTCTAAAAGATGTGTTGCAAAAGAATGTCGGAACATATGGGGTGTAACCCGTTTGTCTATTCCAGCCTTGATCCGGTATTTGCGCAGTATTTTCAGAAAACCCATACGTGACATCTTCTTCCCTCGGGCATTTAATACAAGAAAAGGTACTACTCGGTTACGTACAAGCCCAGGCCGTCCATTAGCAAGGTAATCCTCGATCGACTTCGCCGCTTTCTTACCAAAAGGCACTATCCGCTGTCTATTCCCTTTACCGACCACCTTAACCAAATGATTAACCAAGTCCAAGTCTGCAAGTCTCACGCCGAGAAGTTCAGATATCCTCAAACCAGCACCATAAAGAATCTCCAAGCATGCTCGGTCGCGTAAAACCAAAGGCGTCTTCTCTTTTGCCGCCTCAATGATCTCTGTGATCTCAGCAATTGATAAAATTACTGGCAGCTTTCTACCAACCTTCATTAGTTCCAGATCAGTTGCCGGATTAGCTTCAATCTTTTTGGCAAAGATGAGAAATCGGTAAAAGGATCTAATACTGGATATCTTTCGATTTATTGAAGCCGCCATTAAACCAGTATCATAGATAGCATGCACATACCTACGTAAATCATCAATACTGGCTGAGACGAGTTCTTTATGCTGCATCGTTAAAAAAGTCGCTAACTGTGTTACGTCGCATAGATAGGTCTGTATCGTGCTCAGTTGATCACCCTCAGCAATCAGAAAATTTTCAAAATCTTTGATTATTCCGCTTGGTTGTTTCAAATTTCAGCAACGAGCCTTCTGGCGCATTTTGTTAAATTCACTATCTTACCCCGTCTGTCTACGTAGACAATATCTTCAAGACGCACACCATACCCTTTATCAGGATAGTACAAACCTGGTTCAACTGTGAATACATAACCTGGTTTGATGCGGTCTTTATTAGTCTTCACAAGACCAAACGAGGGACTCTCGTGGATATTAAGTCCAACTCCGTGCCCAAGTGTGTGACAGTAACCAATCTGCGTTTTGGGTGAGTTCAGAAGCGTAGGATGACCACGCTTTTCAAAAAACTTGCATAATGACCGTTCAATATCGATGTTCCGTTTGCCAACCCTAAGCATGTCCATTACATAGTCTTGAGCCTGTTTCACTATTGCATATACTTCCCTTATCTCCTTCGATGCGTAACCAAAACATATTGTCCGTGTAAAATCAAAAAAGTAACCGCCTCCCACTTCCTGCGGGAAAATATCAAATACTATGGTCTGACCAAGTCTCACTGCACAGCGGTCATTACCTGAATTATGTGGAACACCAGCATCCCTTGCCTGAGAAACTATCATCCCGGCTGTGTTGATCAAATTACCTTCGAATAACTGTTCCCTCAACATTGCTCTTAAATCACTGATCAACAATTTTCTCTTTCGGTCCTTCATTATGACATTCTTTCTAATCTTCATCTGTTGTACAGTTTTCACCATATTGTTGAACGCTCGGATAACACGTACTCCGATGCTCTTTATGCGCTTTACCTCTTCAGTATCCTTGATCTCACGTGCCACTGTAATCAGGCTTTTGCTGGCTTCATAGCAGATCCTAATCCGTTTGTCAAGTCTGGCTAGCTGTTTCAGGAAATTGTATGCGGTCCCCATTTGAGTTGCGCCGTAAAAAACAACATTCCCTCTTACCTTAAGATCATCAAGGATTGCCTTAATGAAATACGCCTTTGCCTTTATTTGATCAGGGTATTTTTCGTATATCTTTCTCAGATCATAGTGTGTTGAACTAATCAATCTATATCCACTCTCCCGGGCAACCTCACGTTCTATTGGATAATGGATAACCTGGGGTTGTTTACTTTGTTTCTTGACATAATGACCATAGAAATTCACACCGTTTAGAAGATAGTACATAGTCGGCGAGCTGCTAGGCTTCCCCTCTGCATAAATCGCACTTATCTTCATTCTTCTCATCAATCTGTTGATCTCTCTTTTCATTGCACTCCTTTATTGCGACTGGACCACTATTATGTGTACCATGAGGCGATTTTGAAGAAATTTTCAAGTAATGCAATACCGGCTGGGTGTTTATCATCAAATCTCTCAGGATGACACTGAAAGCCATATTTCGGCAGCACATTATGTTTGATGATCTCAACCGGACAATTAGGTGATTCAGCGAGTTTAGTAAAATCGTAAGGCACCTCTGCGATATATTCCAGATGCGATTGGGTTACTACGAACCTATCTCCCAAACCTCCAAATACCTCATCTTCAACAACACGATGCACCATATAATAACCTTCCAATGCTTTATCATATAGCTTTACGTCCTCACCGTAGGCCATGCAGAGCAATTGATGTCCAAAACAAATACCTAAAACTGGTTTTTCTGTCGTTCTTACGATATCCGATAGATTTGCATAGGCTTCAAATACTCCGGTTTCTGATAGTTTGTGTTGAGAACCAGAGAGAACCAAAACATCAATATATTTGAAACTCTCGCCGGCATTTATCGTCGAAGCCTCTTTCACCTCGACAGTATGCACCGTAACATTACTTATCACGTCATACAATTTCTCTATCTGAGGAGAATTAGGTAAGTAATTATCTATTATCAATGTTCTCATCTATCACCTCGAACAATTCATCTATAAGTCTTTCTTCTTTCACACGTTTTATTTCTTTCCCCTTCGCAAATATTAAACCGGTTCTCTTTCCACAGGCAATACCAAAATCTGCCTCTCGAGCTTCACCCGGGCCATTAACAACACACCCCATTACAGCAATTTTCATGAATCTCTTGTAGTTCTTTAAACGCCGCTCAACAGCACGTGCTATACTGGCAAGTTTGACATCACAACGTCCGCATGTCGGACAACTTATCAAAATTGGATTGTGGCGGCGCAGACCAAGCGAATCAAGTATTTCATATGCGGCAACGATTTCCATAACGGGATCCGCGCTTAAAGAAACACGGATTGTATCTCCAATCCCCTGATTCAAAAGAATGCCAAGACCAACCGCGCTCCTTATCCCCCCTCGAAATGGTAACCCCGCCTCAGTAATACCAAGGTGAAGCGGATAGACGAATTTTTTATTAAGCTTTTCATAGACCGTAATAGTAGTTTTGATATCCGCTCCTTTTGCTGATATGACAATATCCCTGAAGTGGTTTTTCCGAAAAATAGCAAGGGCATCATCAACCGTATCCAAGATCGCTGCAGGTGTGGGGTGCTTGTGTTTTCTCAAAATCTTGCTTGGCAATGAACCAGAATTAACGCCTACCCGGATGGGCGTATTCGTATCTTTCGCCTTCTTGATGACCTCAGTCACTTTCCATGATTCGCCGATATTACCCGGGTTAATCCTTATTTTATCAACCCCGGCATCGATCGCTTGCATGGCCAAACGATAATCAAAATGAATATCGGCAATTATCGGGATGCCTACTGATTTTTTTATCCGGTTCAAAACTGCGCCGTCTTTCCGGTCGACGACTGCCAGTCTAACCAATTCACAACCTGCCCTTTCAAGACGTTTTATCTGACTCACGGTTGCCTTAACATTAAGGGTTTTGGTCTTGGTCATCGACTGAACCACTACTTTATTATTTCCGCCAAGTTCTACCGCGCCAATTTTAACAACACGCTTCACGCTTTTCATTCACGCTGCCTTTTTATACGCGCACCCAGGCCGCGTAGCTTAATCTCAAACTTTTCATAACCACGATCTAAATGATAAATTCTACGCACTACTGTTTGCCCTTTAGCCACTAATCCAGCAAGCACCAAAGATGCCGAAGCCCTTAAATCCGAAGCCATGAGATAAGTACCAGATAATTTTTTAATACCATTCACGACTGCGGTATCTCCCTTAATCGTGATATCTGCGCCCATACGCATCAATTCCACTGCTTGCATAAAACGGTTTTCGAAAATAGTCTCTCTTATTGTACTGGTACCGGCGCTTATCGAAAGCAACGCCATGAATTGTGCCTGCATATCAGTAGGAAAACCCGGGTATGGTGCAACATAGATGTTAATCGCTTGTTTTCGTCCACAACCCACTACCTCCACAGTTCTATCTCCCTTCGTCACTTTACCGCCGGCTTCTTCAATTTTGTCGAGAATACTAATCAGATGATCAGGGCAGCAGTTCTCTATAATTATCCGGCCTTTTGTCAATGCTGCCGCAACTGCAAAGGTCCCCGCTTCAATACGATCGGGTATGATTGTATACTCTACATCCCGAGTCGAGGCTTGCCCCTTAATAATAATTGTATGTGTACCCTGGCCCGATATATCAAACCCCATGGCATTGAGGAAATTCGCCACATCAACTACTTCAGGTTCACAGGCAGCAGAACTGATCACCGTCTTACCTCGCGCTCTAGTTGCCGCGATCATTACGTTAATAGTCGCTCCAACTGAAGTCCCTTTTGGGCCCTGGAGATTAACCTCGTGTCCAACTAACCTGGACGTCTGGGCATTAATAAAACCATCCTCAATATCGATATCTACACCTAAAGTCCTCAGTCCTTTTATATGTAAATCAACTGGTCGCGGACCAATCGCACATCCCCCTGGCAAAGAGACTTTGGCTCTCCTTACCCGCGTTAACAATGCACCGAGTACATAGTAAGACGCACGCATTTTCCTTACGATATCATAGGGTGCGTCGATTCGTTTGAGTTTGGGAGTATGGATTTTGATGGTATGACGTGCAAACTCAACTTCTGCTCCCAGATACTCTATGAGTTCAATCATCGTTCTAACATCAACCAGATCAGGGATATTATGCAAAACAACTTTCTTTGCGGTAAGAAGTGATGCGGCAATTATCGGCAGCGCCGAATTCTTAGCGCCAGAAACGCTAACTTTACCAAACAATTTTTTTCCTCCCCCGATAATAAAGCGCTGCATAAAAAATTATAATGAAATAAGTATTATTGTCAATGTCTAGACGATTTTCTACCGACCGAAACGTGTTGCCAGTTCGTCGAGTGAGAACCTTATAACTATCGGTCTACCGTGTGGACAAGTATATGGGTTTTCACAGGCGAACAAACGATCGATCAGGCTACGCATCTCGCTAACCGATAACGACTGCCCAGCTTTTATGGCGCTTTTACAGGCCACTACCTTGGCAACCTCATTGCGCTGCTCAATCAAATTACCCAAAGCATCAAGTTCCTTGAACAAATCTACCACATCATCCCGGTTCACCCGGGCATCAGTCGGCAGACTGTCGATCACAAGCGTGTGCGCGGAGAATTCCTTGAATTCAATACCGAGCTCCTTTAGTAACAACTTGGTTTTTTGGTATGCGCGATACTCTTCAGGCATAAGCTCAAGGGTAATCGGAAATAATAGCCGTTGTGAACCACCTTTACCTTTAGTTATTGATTCATAGATCACTCGTTCGTGTGCAACATGTTGGTCTACAATGATCAAGCCTGATTTCGTTTGAGATAAAATATAGGTATCGTGCAGTTGCCAAAACTCATTTGATCCTTGGGCGCTCAGCGGTTCAGCGAAGCGCTCTGGCGAATAAGGCAAAACTGTCTCCTGAACAAATTTTCTATCGACCATCATTTCACCAGGCGTGGTTGATACAGATGTTGAAGTTCGAAAATCAGCTGATACAACCTTTGTAAACACTTTGGTTTTTATTGCTTGGCTAAGCAAGTCAAGAACATAGCGTTCATCTTTGAACCTAACTTCCTGTTTAGTTGGATGTATATTAACATCGACCATGCTGGGCGCGACCTCAATGTTCAACAGAAAACCAGGTAGGTTTTTGGGATTCTGATAGGCATTAACAATGGTCCGGTAAAGCCTTGCATATCTCACCGGTCGCGCATTTACATAGAGGTAGTTCATGTGATGACGGTCAAAGAAATCAGGGCGGGTCAAAAAACCAGTGAACCGTATGGCACCAACTTTGATGTCAAGATGTACTAGAGCTTCAACAACCCGGTTAGGAAAGAACATCTTGACGCGCTTTTCAAGAGAACCCGTGGCAATAAAGTCCAGCAGCTTACGATCCGATTCCTCCAGGCCGAAATATATCGAAGGGTTAATAAGTGCATAATTTCTTACGACATCCGAGATGAGACGTTTCTCCCACTGACTCGATTTTAGAAACTTCAGGCGTGCCGGCAGGTTGAAAAAGATATTGGACACTTTCACTCTCGTACCCTGGGGACGGTGTGAATCAATGATATCTTTAAACTCACCTCCGATCACAACGATTTTAGTACCTCCAGTATGGTCCGATGTCTCCAGCTCAAATTGTGATACCTGAGCGATACTTGCCAGGGCTTCACCCCGGAATCCATAGGTGGTGATGTGTTCAATGTCCGCAACGGTCTTTAATTTACTTGTTGCATGCCTTTCTATTGCAAGTATCGCATCAGCGCGACCCATACCGCAGCCATCATCATTTACTAGAATATCTTGCTTGCCACCATCGTTGAGTACGATATCAATACGTCGTGCACGAGCATCTATGGAATTTTCAACAAGTTCTTTGACTACGGAATGCGGACGGGCGATTACTTCACCTGCAGCAATCTTGTTCCTAACCTCAGAATGTAGAACCTCAATTCCTGCCATGGTTAATACTATCGAAGATCAAATCAAAGTCAAGAAAATGATATAAGAGGACAGGCTACTTTTTCTGGAAATCACCTGTCCCACGAAATTTCTCTTAAATCAGGAAGTTACCAATCAGAAAAAGTAGCCTGTCCTCTTATTACCTCAAGGTCATGAGCAATCGCAGCGCTCAGTGCCTTATCATCAGAAAAGCTTTCAATTTCCCTGATACGCTGGTAGATTCGCACCGACACGTTCTTACGGTATAGGTCACCTGAAAAACCTATGATGTGAACTTCAACCAGGCCATCACGACAAAACATGGCACCCGGATAATCCTGGTGCTTTAAGGCAACCTGCACCTTGTAAACACCATCCAATGGCAGTAATTTCTCTTTAGAAACCTTGATGTTAATAGTAGGAAACCCCAGCTTAGTGCCTTTCCCTTTTCCCCGAACAACCCTACCAGTGAACGCGTATGGTCTACCCAATAACCTATTTGCCGCTTCGACATACCCGAGAAGAAGGAGTTCCCTAATTCTGGTACTTGAAATCGTTCCCTCATCTTTTATCCGCGACATGATGTCAACCGTAAACTTGTCCTTTGCTAATCGTTTTAGCAACGCGGCCGATCCTTCCCTGCGGTGCCCAAAATGGAAATTATCACCAATTACCACAGTTGAAGGATTCATCTGATGTACGATCAGGTCGACGAAATCAGCCGCAGAATGCTGCGCAAAGCGCTTGGTAAACCTAAAATAATATATATAATCAATGCCTAATGCTCTGAATAACCGTTCCTTTTCAGCCTTCACAGTAAGATAAAAAATGGGCGATGAAGTAAGAACAAAAAAAGGTAAAGGAAGAAACGTTATAATACCAACCCTATTATCAGTTCTGGCAATTCTCCTCAACCGCTCGACAATTCCCTGGTGTCCTCGATGAACACCATCAAAACTACCGATTGCACATACTGAACCATTAGTGATTAAATCCCTTTTGTCGAGGAGTATTTTCACAACTTAGATTTCACCTATTTTTTGCGCGGTCTTAACACTATCGTCACCTATCTTCGTTCTTCGCAATGAAATAAGCGTAGCTCCACAACCTAACCGGTTACCGTATTCAAAAACCAGCGACCTTACATACACCCCACTCCCAACAAGTGTATGAAAATGGAGTATCGGATACTCTACCGCAGTAATTGTAAACCCGACTATCATAACCTTGCGTTTCTTCGGCTGAACCACTATCCCCTGCCGGCTTAATTCATACAGCTTAACACCATCCTGTTTGATTGCAGAAAATATGGGCGGTACCTGTTCGATCTCACCAACAAAACTAGATGCTATCTGGTTCAGATCATCGAGTGTGTAACCTTCCCTATTGCCGTCCCACCGCTCTTTAAGAATCTGTCCTGCTATGTCATAGCTATCAGTCACCATACCAAGCACCATTTCACCAATATACTCCTTATTGCATTTCTGATAAGACAAGAAATTCTTTGTCGCACTACCTATTAGAACAATAAGTAAACCACTGGCAAATGGATCAAGCGTCCCGGCATGACCAACTTTTTTGTAGTGTCGTTTGAAAATACTGACGATCTGGAATGAAGTGAAACCTACTGGTTTGTCAATCAGTCGAATCCCTGCAGACACTGCTTACTGCTCACACAAGAATAACAACATCCCTATTTGCTACTTGTTACGACGCAGCCTTCTGAAATCTTGACGTACAGCCCGCAATAGCTCTATCTTTGCTTCTTTGATCGACATCTTAACCCTGACCCCAGCAGCAAGACGATGCCCTCCTCCCCCAAAACGCGCCGCCAGCTCATCAACATCAATTATGCCGTCGCTCCGTAAACTAATGCGCGTTCCTTCCTTCTCCTCGCGCAAGAACAGTGAAACACGGATATTGCGAATCGCTTGGAGGAAAGATACGAAATGCTCTGAGTCGACCATCTTTGCATTACATCTTTTAAGCATATTCTGGGTAAGATGCATCGCGCCAACCGAATCCTCGATAACTATGGTTTTCAGAACCTCACTCAATAACAATGTACCGCTCAATGTCTTGGCATTGAGTTTCTTGGATATTGGCCCTGGTTCTACGCCCAAACTGACCAGTTCCGAAGCCATAGTCAGAGTTTCGTGAGTGGTATTGGGATAAACAAAACCTCCTGTTTCGCTGTAGATACCACAGTAGAATATCTCAGCTAACGGCCTCCCTATCTTGATATTGAGATCCCTAAATATCGTGTAAATAATTTCACAAGCTGATGAAACCTTCTCTCTTATTATATTCAGCGAACCAAATGCAGTATTGCTTTTATGATGGTCGATATTGATGATTGATTTTGAATCTAAAATCCCAGCTTTACTGTTATCAGCATCAGAGAATATTCTCGATATCGCTGCTGAATCAACCGCGATCAGGAGGTCAAACTCAGGCAGCTGTCTTACAAATTTCCAATCGCTTAGAACAAAACCATATTTCCTTGGAATTTGAGAATGGCAAAAGAATGTAGGTATTCTGCGTTTGTAGTGTTTTACAAGATAACCGCAGCTCAACGCCGCTGAAATACCATCAGCATCAGGGTCAATGTGCGTAGCGACTACAATTCGCCTATTCTTCTTTATTATCTGAACTAATTTCTTCAAACAATTCATCTATTTCCATGCCACGTTTATAACTATCATCTATCTCAAATTGTAGATCAGGAACACACCTCATTCTAAGACGCTGTGCCAATGCACTCCTTATGAAACCCTTTGCCCTAGTCAAGGTTTGGAGGCTTTGCGACTTATCACCGATACATGAAAAGAATACTTTGGCGTTCTTTAGATCAGAGCTGACATCAACACTCAATATGGTTATGAACCCAAGACGTGGATCTCTTATTTCGTGCACCACAATGTTAGATATCTCCTTAACAATAACCGACGCCACCCTTTCTTTACGCATCAAATAATCCTCTGTTCAACATCAAGCAATGCCACGGCATGAACATGCTCGATGAAATTAATAACCGTGTTTATCGTTGAATCCACGATAGTCCGGTCATTGCCACAAGTAACAATGCCCAGTTGAGTCCGCTGCCATAAAGAGAGATCCCCGAATTCACAGACCGATACATTATAACGGTTTTTCAATCTTTGCTTTATGCTCTTGATAACTCTCCTCTTGTCTTTTAGAGACTGGCAGTCAGCAATATGCAAATCAAGTGTGCATTGAGCTACATATAATTTACCATGTGGGATAGCAGACATCCGATGAGGCTTACTTTCCATCTCCAGCAGCGGTTTCTTCTATTTTGTAGAATTGAATTGTATCACCCTTTTGCAGATCACCATCTTGCTCAAGACCAATGCCGCATTCATATCCGGCCAGCACTTCCTTTGCATCTTCTTTAAATCTTTTGAGAGAAGTGACCTTTGAAGCCATGATCTCTTTGCCTTCACGCATAACACGAGCAATAGCACCGTACAGAACTTTACCGTCTTTCATATAACAACCAAAGATCAAACCGATTTTAGGAATGGTAAATATCTCCCTAACCTCAGCCTCGCCAACAAGAATCTCAGTGATTATGGGCTCCAATAATCCAACCATAGCAGATCTAAGGTCGTCAAGTGCTTCATAGATCAACCGATAAGTTCTTATCTCAACCCCTTCACGCTCTGCTGCATCTAAGGCATTCGTGTCCGGTCCAACATGGAACCCAACGCATATCGCACCGGTTACCTCAGCGAGCAGAACATCTGACACATTTATCTTACCTACGCCTTTATGGACAACTCTAACAGCAACATCTTCCATGCTCAATTCGTTTAATTTCTCGTCCAAGGCTTCAGTTGAACCTGCGGAATCGGCTTTGAGAATAAGTCTCAGCTCTTTGGTTTCGCCTGCCTTTATTTTTTCTTGGAGATCAAGTAAAGTGACCTTTGATTTTGCTTTAAGTTTCCGCGTCCTTTCTATGAGTTGCCTTTGTGAGGCAATTTCACGAGCTCGTCGTTCATTATCCACTGCAAGAAATACCTCACCAGCTTGCGGCAAACCACTGAACCCTAAAACCAACACCGCGGTAGATGGTCCAGCTTCAGTAATTCTATTAGATTGTTGATCAAACAGTTCTCGGACCCGACCGAAATGCGCGCCACAAATAAATGGATCACCCTTCTTGAGATTCCCTTCTTGAACGAGGATTGTTGATACATTGCCTTTACCGCGATCGAGCCGTGCTTCAATGACAACTCCCTTTGCGGTCTTGTCAAACGCCGCGGTCAACTTCAACTCCTCAGCTTTAACAAGAACTGCATCCAAAACGTCCGCGATACCAGTACCTTTAAGAGCTGATGTCTCAACACAAATTGATTTTCCTCCAAACTCTTCAACAACAACGTTCGCCTTGGCGAGTTGAGTTTTTACCCGATTGACGTTCGAACCTGGTAAGTCAATCTTGTTGATGCAAACGATTATCGGCACCGAGGCAGCAAGGGCGTGGTCAATTGCCTCAATCGTCTGCGGCATAACACCATCATCGGCGGCGACTACAAGGATAACTATATCAGTGACTTGAGCACCGCGTGCACGCATAGCCGTAAATGCTTCGTGACCTGGTGTATCAAGAAAAGTAATGGTCCTATCATGATATTCTATCTGATAAGCGGCCATGCGCTGGGTGATCCTGCCGTATTCCTCTTCTACCGTACGCAATTTGGTGATCGAATCAAGGAGCGTGGTCTTACCATGATCAACGTGTCCCATGATTGTCACAACCGGTGGCCTTTCAAGTCTATCGACTTTAATATCTGGTGCAATCTGGTCTTCAACTGACATAACCTTCACGTCATAGCCAAACTCATCACTCATAACTGTTAATGTATCTAAATCAAGTCGCTGATTGAGACTAACCATTAAACCCATATCAAGGCACTTCTTGATAACATCGGTAGTGGGTAGTTTCATAGCCTGTGCAAGATCAGCCACAGTCATGAAGTCAGTTATTTCAACGATTTTCTCGGTTGGCTTTACCTCAACCTTAGCCCGGACCTCACGCTTGTAGTGTTTTCTTGTTTCCTTCTTTTCCATTTTGGCGAGGGTCGATTTTATTTTCTCTTTTATCGCTACCGGGTCGATCTTCTTCTTTTTCTCCTTAACCTTTGGTCTACTGTAGCGACGAGTGAATTCCTTCTTCACTCTCTTTTTGTCTTCTGAAATCTTGTGCTTAACCTTTTTTTCGTCTTCCTCAGAAAGAGCTGACATATGGCTTTTTACCATTATGCCCATCTCTTTCAATAGCTTCAGCAATGCAGCGCTAGATAAACCTAAGCTCTTAGCTACTTTATGAACCTTTTTCTTCGGCATCCTCGGACTCCTTCTGGTCAATACTCTCTTCCTCAGGGATATCTGCTTCTTCTTTTTCTGCGGCCTTTGATTCTGCTTCTTCGGTCTTTGCTTTCGCTTCTTCGGTCTTTGACGCTGCTGCTTCAATCTCTGCTTTCGCTTTCTTTGCTTTCTTTACTTTCTTTGCTTTCTTTACTTTCTTTGCTTCTGCTTTCTTTGCTTTCGCTTCTTCGGTCTTTGATTCTGGTGCTTCGACCTCGGCTTCGGCGTTCTCTGCTTTCGCTTCTTCGGCCTTTGATTCTGCTTGTTCGGTCTTTGCTTTCGCTACTTCAATCTTTGCTTCTGCTGCCTTGACCTCTGCTTGTTCGGTCTTTGCTTTCGCTTCTTCAATCTCTGCTTCTTCGGTCTTTGCTTTTGCTACTTTGATCGCTGCTTCTGCTTCTTCGGTCTTTATTTTCGCTGCCTTGATCGCTTCGAGTTCTTCTATTTGTGCGGCCACTTGTTTAGCCGAGCGCAACGTTGAAATAATATTCTCAACACCATCGTTGTCAAGTTTCAAAAGAAACTTGAGTTCTTCAACAGGAGCCTTCAGAACTGCGAGAACATTTGAATAGCCTTTTTCTTCCATCATTTTGCGAATCGCTGGCTTGATTTCCTTGATATCCTGTATTTTGCTCTTAGCTAGCTCCTTTTCTTTAAGTTCCTGTTCGTAATCTGACAACTTCCTTATTTCAATCTCAAGAGCACACAGTTTGGATGCCAAATCCACATTAACACCGTTCTTGCCGATTGCTTTTGAATAATCTTCGTCACCAACAACAGCCAGTACACTATTCTCATCAAGGATAACAACTTCCTTTATCTTTGCCGGCGAAAGGCTTCTTGATACCTGAAGATGAGAATCTTTACTCCACAGGATGATATCAATACGTTCGCCGGAAAGCTCTTTCACTATCGACTGGATGCGACTGCCCCGATATCCAACACATGCCCCGATGGGATCGATCTTAAGATCAAGTGTTTGAACTGCAACCTTAGCACGGACGCCAGGCTCACGGGCTATCTTGCAAACTTGAACAAAACCATCCTTTATCTCGGGTATTTCATAAAACATCAGCCGCTCCAAGAATTTCGAATCAGTTCGTGAGAGAATGATCTTCGGACCCCATTGGGCACGATCAACACGCGAGATCACTGCCCTGATCGGGGAATCCAGACGGTAGTGTTCACTCCTCATTATCCCATAAGAAGGTATTGTCGCCTCGACTGGACCTAGATCTACGAGTATCTCATTACGACTTACTACTTTTACAATACCCTTGACTATTTCTCCGACTTTTTTTTCGTATTCAGTCATAATTCGGCTTCTTTCTGCTTCACTTACCCGCTGAGTGAGAGTTTGTTTTACTGATTCAATAGCGGTTCTTCCCAAATCAACGATTGGAATATGCCGACGCCATTCATCACCGATTTCGATAGTCGGTTTTTCTTGTCGCGCATCATCAAACGCGATTTCTTTATCTTTATCTTCTACATTGTCAACTACTTTCTTCAGTAAGTAAATTCCGATTTCACCAGTGGACTTATTCACTACCACCTCTGATTCTACGCCCTTCCCGAACTTCCTCCTCACGCCATTCTTCAACGCTTCTATTAGTGCTTCGATAACGTAATCGAACTTCACTCCCCTAGCTCTGGCGATTGATTTTATGCCCTCGGTAATCAAACTATCTTCGTTTGCCATAATCAAGCTCCTCTACGACCTTTGCTCTAACAACTGACGAATAAGGTACCGCACTTTCTCCATTATCGGTCGCAATAAGCACGCCGTCTTGCTTCGTTTGTCTAAGATAACCACTGATCTTACGGTCTCGAGTATCTATTTCCACAATTTTACCTTGTGCCCAGACAAAGTGCTCAGGTCTTGTTAAATGTCTTGCAATACCCGGCGAAGAAACCTCAAGGATGTATGCGAAAGTAACCAGATCTGACTGATCCAGAGCCCGGGCAATTGACTTACTCACCTTTTTACAATCATCTACGCTTACCGTACCATCCTCGCGATCGATGAAAATACGGAAAGAGCTGCTAACTTCATTGAAATACAAATCATAGAAACGTAAATCGAACTCATCCACAATACGCTTGATCAATTCTACTACCTCTGACAATTTAAAATCATTGTTCATTCAACCCCCGGTACAACATACTCTTCAACTCTTGTAGTTTACCCACTATCGATGTTTTATCAACCCGCACTATCTCCTTGGTCTCGCGCAGATGAATATCGAAACTATCGTCCTTTATGCCTTTCGGACCAATTGTCAGCCTTAATGGAATACCCAACAACTCAGAATCGTTGAATTTGATACCCGCTGAGAGATCACGGTCATCTATAATAACCGAAAACCCATTGTTAGTCAATGCCTGAATAACCTCTTCAGCGACGCCGGCAACATCTTCATCAAGCGGATTCAGAACAACAATGTATACTTCACTCGGTGCAATGGATATCGGCCATACGGCTCCGTGTTCATCACCCTTCTGTTCACACACACAAGCCATAATGCGTTCGAGTCCAATCCCATAGCTTCCCATGACAATAGGTTTCTCTTCACCATTCTCATCGAGGAAAGTCGCATCCAGCAGTTTAGAGTACCTGGTCCCCAATTTGAAGATATGCCCCAATTCCAGACTATTATGCAACTCAATCTCACCGCGGCACTTTGGACAAACATCACCTTTTTTCACAATCCGAAGATTTAGGTACTCACGCACGTGAACATCACGTTCCAGATTCAAACCCTTAATATGATAATCGTTCTTATTGGCTCCTGTTATCATACCCTTAGCACCTTTCAGTAGATCATCTGCATATACCGCGATATCGTCCTTATTGACGGGACCGATAAAACCCGGCTCCGCACCAAAAAATCTGACAATCGTTTCAGCATCAGCAGGTTTGTAAGAGAAACCAAATTTGCTTCGGATCACACCTTCATTTATCTCATAATCGCCCCTAAGCAGAATAAGCACAGGCTCCCTATCAGACGCTGTGTAGAACATGCTCTTCACGAGGTTCTCAGACCCCATCTTTAAGAAATCACTAACCTCATCAACGCTTCTTTTCCCCGGTGTATGGACCTCAGTAACTGGACTATCCGCAAAATCAAATATCTTGCCAATACCCTCAGCTGCTTCCAAACTGGCGCGATAATCACAATTATCACAGATTACGATCGTATCTTCACCGCCATCAACCCGAGCAACAAACTCATTTGATTGACCTGTACCCATTAAACCACCAGCCGCATCGACTATTTCGAAATCGAGTCCACAACGTCTGTAAATATTTGTATATGCTTGTTTATGGAGTTCAAAATTCTCGCTGAGCCCATCGTCATCGCGATCAAGGCTATAGCTGTCTTTCATGATAAACTGCCGAGAACGAATTACCCCAAAGCGCGGACGCAACTCATCCCGGTACTTAATCTGGATCTGATACCAAATCTGGGGAAGATCCCGATAAGAACGGATACTATTGCGGGCTATCCCTGCTATTATCTCTTCGTGGGTCGGACAAAGGCAATAATCCCGACCTTTCCGGTCCTTCAACTTGAACATATCATCACCATATTCAGCCCAACGCCCCGATTTCTCCCAGACATTTCTCGGACATATTGCCGGCATTAGCATTTCTTGAGCTCCGATGAGATTAAGTTCTTCGCGAATTATTTTCTCGATACGCATCAGTATACGCCAACCCAGAGGTAGGTAAATGTGTATGCCTGAGGCGAGCGATCTCACAAACCCACCGCGCAGTAAAATCCGATGACTTTTGCTCTCCGCTTCCTTGGGATCTTCACGTAAAGTATTAATAAATGACTTGCTAAATTTCATAACTTGTAATATAGCACATTTAAGTAGTAAAGTCAATGATTTAGTTTATTTCTTTACTTAGGTATTTGGGCATCCTGGACTTTTCGACATTTAAGATGTATTGACTTCCTTATGACGATATATATAATAAAATCATGGGTCTAGCGGATATACGGAAAAAACAAAGCGAAGAAAGACAGCGTGATAAGAGACTGGTTCATTTTACGAATGCTGCAAGTCGTGATTTCCAAATTTCAAAAGCTATGAAGTCCAAGACAAAAGCTTATAAAGACAATGCAGATTATGTAGTAAAAAGCTTTCTTGACTATCTCTTTTTCGATCAACATAAAGAGATCCGAGAACTCAGTAACTTACACGCAACACACTTCATGCTTGAATTTGCCCCGCATAAACTCACCTTTACACAAGAAGCGGGAAAAGATATCGTTGATATATTATCAAAATTCCTCCTCTTTCTGGATGACAATGGACATATTCACAATGGCTCTGAATTGAGCTCTGTAGTAAAGAAAAGCAATCGTGCCTTCCTCAAGTTACTGCCAAAACCCAAACGCACATCAGCCAAGAAAACAACCAAGCAAAGTAAAATAACGAAAAAGCCTGTAGTTAAAAAGAAAGCGGCCAAAAAAGTAAAACCAGAGGTCAAGATTGGCAGGAACGAGCCATGCCCATGCGGCAGCGGCAAGAAATACAAGAAGTGCTGCGGTAGAGTAAACTAATCCTATATAACCACAGATAACACAGAATCACCGCGGAGAAAGTTGAAAATAAGTATTTGCGCATTCTGCGGATTTTCTACGGTCACGACGTCTATTTATCTTTGAAATCTCCTCAATCTTGACCAATACCAAATTAATATGTATAATGAATTCTATGATATATCAAAAACTGGGGTTGATAATTGTCTTGATCATCCTGGTGATTTTTGGCGGCACTGCTGGTTATCAGATCATTGAAGGGTGGACATTCATCGAAGCACTCTACATGACTATTATTACTATATCGACAGTGGGATTCAAGGAAGTTGGACAGCTTTCAGAAACAGGAAGAATTTTTACTATTTTTATGATATTAGGCGGAATCGTTGTAATCACAGGCGGAATTAGTTTAATATTTTCTTCAATAATTGAAGGAACTTTCGGCGAGATCAATAGGAGGCAGAGAATGGAGAAAAAGTTGGCGAAAGTCAAGAAGCACTTTATAATTTGTGGCTTCGGAGCCGTTGGTGAAGATGTAGTTAATGAATTTATCAGTGCAAAACAACCATTCTTATTAATAGAAAAAGATAAAGATATCTTAGATAAGTTATTAAAAGACTTTCCAGATACAATTTACATAATTGGCGATGCAACCGATGACGAAATACTAAAGAGTGCCCAAATCGAAAAAGCAAAAGGTATTCTTGCTGTATTGGGTAAAACTGCTGACAATCTCTACATCTGCCTCTCTGCCCGCTCATTAAATCCAGACCTAAGAATTATTGCACGGGTGATTGAAAGTGAATCGATTGATAAGTTAAAAAAAGCTGGGGCAGATTATGTTTTTTCTCCTGAAAAGATCGGAGGTATACGTTTAGCCGCCGCTGCATTGAGACCCGCGGTTACTTCTTTTCTGGATTCAATAATCAAAGGCGAATACCTCGATCTTGTCCTTGATGAAGTTGAAGTTCAAAAGCATTCTTCTCTTGTCGAAAAAACACTGAAAGAATCGGAAATTTCAAAAAATATAGGTATTATCATCTTAGCCATAAAATCTGCGAACATGGAAAAATTGAGCTTTAATCCGAGTTCTCGCACTATTTTGAATCCAGGTGATATTCTTATTGTATTTGGCTCACCAGAACAGATCAAACAACTCAGGAAAATATGTTCATAATCAACAAAGTGCCTAGATAACATGAAACTTAAGAAAGGACTTGGCCTTTCAGATGTGTTTTCGATTGCGGCAGGGGCAATGATCAGCTCAGGTCTGTTCATTCTTCCTGGTCTTGCATTTGCCAAAGCCGGTCCAGCAATGATTCTTGCCTATGTTATTGCCGGCATATTAGTGATCCCAACAATGCTCGCTAAAGCAGAACTTACCACTGCTATGCCAAAAGCAGGTGGCGTCTATTTCTTTGTTACCCGAAGCATGGGTATCGCACCAGGTACGTTTGCTGGTATGGCAGCGTGGTTTTCATTGAGTCTAAAAAGTGCCTTTGCACTAGTCGGTATAGGCGCTTTTGCTATACTGCTCAGCCCTGGCATTACAATCCTGCATATCAAACTGATTGCGATCGCGTGTTGTTTCTTCTTCATTATACTCAATATTTTGGGTGCCAAACCGGTCGGGAGATTTCAAATTTCCATGGTTTTTCTGCTCATTAGCATTCTCATAATATATGTTGCGCGAGGAGCAATTTCAACTCAAAGCGAGAGGTTTATACCGTTCATGCCATTCGGATTCACACCAGTCTTTGCCACCGCTGGCCTGGTGTTTGTATCTTATGGTGGTCTAACCAAGATCGCAAGCATCGCCGAAGAAGTAAAAAATCCCGGACGCAATATCCCGTTGGGCATGCTTCTCGCTTTTACTGTTGTTTTAGGATTATATATTACGGTCGGCTTTGTCACTGTTGGGATTATTGATCCCAGCACATTAGCAAATACGCTCACTCCTATTTCGGACGGAGCAAAGATATTGTGGGGCGTTCCTGGTATTATCATTACTGCAATTGCTGCCCTACTGGCATTTTTTTCAACTGCAAATGCTGGGATACTAGCTGCTTCACGTACTCCCCTGGCAATGAGCCGTGATCAACTCTTGCCAGGATTTCTCCGGAAAGTATCACATAGATTCCGTACACCACACAATTCCATCTTGGTTACAGGTATTTTTATGATCACAGTCATCCTATTTCTGAATTTGGAAAACCTTGTTAAAGCCGCTTCAACGATGAAAATCCTTCTTTTTATGACAGCAAACCTGTCACTCATGATTATGCGGGAAAGCAAAATACCTAATTATCGACCTAAATTCAAAGCTCCACTCTATCCGTGGCTACAGATTATGGGTATTATTGGATGTGGATTCTTGATCTTTAAAATGGGTAGAGTTCCCTTGATAATTACCGGTATCTTCGTTATTTGCTCGATATTATGGTACTTTTTTTATATAAGACCAAAGATCAGTCGGGAATCAGCCCTAATGTATCTTGTCGAACGCGTTACTGACCGACAGATTGTCACTGATACTCTAAAAGACGAATTACGTGAAATCGTAAAAGCCCGCGATGAAATCGTTGAAGACGAATTTGATAAGTTAATAAAAAATGCTTTGATCCTCGATTTTGATAAGAAGATACACTTTGACGATTTCATAAAAGTAGCGGCTGATAAACTAAGCCATAGAATCGAAGTAAAAACAAAAAAGATCATCGAACTCTTCATTGAAAGAGAAAAGCAGTCGTGTACAGCGCTAAGACTTGGCCTAGCTATTCCACATATCATTATCAGCGGTGAGAACAAATTTGCCATACTACTCGTGCGGGCAAAAGAAGGTATCATCTTCCCTGATGCATCGGAACCTGTACACATTGTATTCGTTCTGGTGGGCACGAAGGATATGAGGAACTTACATCTCAAGGCATTGATGGCGATTGCTCAGATTACCCAACGCCACGACTTTGATAAAAACTGGTTGGCGACAAGCAAAACTGAAGATTTACGCGACATCGTACTTCTTGAAAAACGACAAAGAACTAATTAGACAAACAAACCCCACGGGAAGAAAACCTACCAGAAATACCGCAGTATTTCAATAGGGTAAACAAATAGCTGCAATATAAAAGCTTGACTTGATATGATTAAGGGATAAAATAGAAAAATGGTCGGTATTGGTTACGATATCCATCGTCTGTCTGAAAATCGCGAACTCTATCTCGGAGGTGTGAAAATAGAATTTGACAAAGGCTTAGTAGGTCACTCTGATGGTGATGTCCTGCTCCATGCAATTTGTGACGCACTGCTAGGTGCAGCAAATCTCGGTGACATCGGTCAGCATTTCCCTCCAGACGATAATAAATATAAAAACATAGCGAGCAATGCAATACTGACCAAAACGAGTAAATTCCTTGAAAACTCAGGGCTGTTTGCTAAAAATATCGACGCAGTCGTCATCGCTGAAGCGCCTAAAATCCTGCCATATGTGAAGGCCATGAAAAAAAACATCGCGACAATCCTAAAGATATCAGAGAACTCGATTTCCATCAAAGGAAAAACCAACGAAGGCATGGGCGAAATCGGTGAAGGAAAAGCAATAGCAGTCTGGGCGATATGTGAAATAGAAAGTATCTATGCTTCCTCTCAAAGATAATATCTCTTCAAGTTCTCGCCCTATTATAACTTATATTATTTTGGGTCTGAATGTTCTGGTCTTTGTTTATGGAATCACATTGGGTACTCATCTCGATGTTTTTTTTAAACAGTTTGGCGCGGTGCCATACAATATTTTTCATCCGGTTGGGTTATCTTCATATGGGACACTTTTTTCCAGTATGTTTATGCATGCCAACCTAATGCATATTGGCGGAAATATGCTTTTTTTGTGGATTTTTGCCGATAATATCGAAGACTGCGTTGGTCATGTGATGTTCATATTTTTCTATTTAATTTGTGGCATTGCCGGCACTCTCTTACATAGCATCTTTGCACCAAACTCAACAATCCCCATGGTCGGTGCTAGCGGTGCTATATCCGGTGTATTAGGTGCCTATATCCTGTTATTCCCCAAAGCAAAGATATTGACCCTCGTTCCTTTTTTCTTTTTCAGAGTTATCCAGTTGCCTTCATTAGCATTCCTGGGTATATGGTTCTTAATGCAGTTTCTATTTGGTATATCCTCAATGCGTACCAGCGGTGGTGGTGTTGCATACCTGGCACACATCGGTGGTTTTCTGGTCGGTTTGCTTTGGGCAGTACCGTATAAATTTAAACGAAAAAAAGAGCTTTATGAATACAAAATACAGTAATAACATAGGAAATCCCTCGACTGGCTCAGGACAGGCAGAACAGGTTTATCGTACAAAATAATGCAGAATTTCATTAGCTTTTGCTGAATAAAAGGAGGAATGATGACTAATATATTGCTTATTTTATGTGTTACTTCTCTCAACTATACACAACAGAAAGAGATGTATGGTTACCGAGCACCATTATCCAATAAAGTCGCTTTAGAATGTTACCAAGATAATCATATGCGCGCCTGGATTTACTTCACCGACAAAGGATTTGGTCAAAATGACTACGCGCGCGTCTTAGAAACAGTCAGCGATAATATGGAGAGATCTGCTTACGAAAAAAGATTACGCAAAGGCAGCATCATAGACTACGGTGATATTCCACTTAATCAAGATTATATACGTGAGGTTGAAGCACATGGCGGGTTGCTCATCAGGGAATCTAAGTGGCTCAATGCCGCGAGTTTCTGGATATTTGAACAAGATATCGATCGCATTGCCAGTCTTGATTTCGTCCATAAAATAACCACTGTTGCATCTTACCAAGGGGTCAAACAGACAGAGACCACACTCCTTGATTCTTTAGTCTTCGGTATTACTTATAAACAGTTAGATATGTTCAATATCGATGAGTTACACAACCAAGGTTTCTTCGGTTCGGGCGTAATCTTAGGTATCCTCGATACTGGTCTGAGACGAAAACATGCAGCGCTTGATAACATTGTTGTGCTGGCAGAACATGATTTTCTTGAAGGTGATCGAATTTATATGGACGACGTCCTGATTTCGCAAGAATCAGGTGTATTCAGTCAAATGCTTTTTCATAAAAACGGTTCCATGCTCTATCTGTTTCTATCCGGTGACACAATGAATCTCAATGTCAATGTCCGCGATGCTCTGTACACCTACTCACCAGACAATGGCTTTACCTGGTCATCACTCAAAAAATTAACAAACAACTATATGTATCAATGGATCAACGATCTTAATGTCTGTGGTCGGGATACGATCTTTTTATTCTATTGCCATCGCTATGGCAGCCAAGCGCCATATTATGATATAAAATACATGGTCATTTCAGATTCTACTGTGCTCGTTCAACCGACAACACTAATTGCTGACATATATCGTGAACCTTCGGCTGTACAAATCAACGATAGTATTCATGTCGTCTTTCACACACAGAATCAATTATATCTTAAAAAAGGCGATATAAATGGCTTTCTCCCAAGCGTGATCATTGATTCTTCAACGCAAAATATCCATGCACCTGAAGCGGTTGTCGGTATCGGCAAGATCGGAGTTTTCTACCATACTGTACCGGATGATTCGTTATTTTTTATCAACGATACAGTACCCGAAACACCTTCCTTTACAAGAAGCTTCATTGGCATCGGCAAAAACGCTGAAGCGATCACCTATGGCGATACAGTATTTCTCCTATGGGAAGACAGATCAACTAGTCCACTCACAAGGATCGCCTTTAGCATATCAGATGATTTCGGTGGTTCATTCAGCACACCTATTTATTTATCTAATATGCTCAATTCCCTGGGTGAAATATCTCTTGAGAAAAACGGCGAAACAGTCAAGGCGCTATGGGAAACCAAGGGTAAGATATATTTTAAGACATCATATAATAATGGAAATAGCTTTGCTGATTTGGATTCATTAGCCGCGGAATTTGTCTACTTACCAACCTTAGGTACGGACAACTCTAATATCATCAGATTTCATTGCACACGCGGTGATTCCATTACTGACGGTTATTTGCCAGATGACCCTGAATACCCACATCTTCGTCATGGTACTGAGATGCTTAGCGCGATCGGTGGATATCTTCGGGATACATACATTGGCGTCGCACCAGCAACCCAATTCTTAGTGGCAAAAACCGAGAATCCCGATGATTCATATGAGTTTCCAGTTGAAGAAGACACCTGGATCGCAGGTCTTGAGTGGTTTGAATCAAAAGGAGCAGATATCGTAAACAGCTCGCTCGGCTATACTGAAGGATATTCCTGGCCCAATGACTATGACGGCAATACTTCACCAGCCTCTATCGCTGCTAACGAAGCTGCCAAACGAGGGATGATAATAGTTAACTCATCGGGTAATTTCAGCATGCCACGCATTGTTATACCCGGTGATGCCCAAGGTGTACTTACGGTAGGGGGAATTGACTCGGTCTTCAACCACTGGGAATTTTCTGGCTATTTTCCAACAACTGGTCACTCGGTCAAGAAACCTGAACTGGTATGCCTGGCACATTCAGTGATCGTTGTCCATCCTGATTCTACTAATTCCTATCTCGCTTCAAGTGGAACGTCAGGAGCGGCAGCAATGGTTTCGGGGATTTGTGCCCTCTTATTAGAAGGACACCCAAACTGGAATGTCGATTCAATAAAGAGTGCTCTTTTTCAAACTGCAAGCCATGCCAGTGCACCGACTGACAGTATGGGCTACGGCTGGCCTGATGCCCTTGCTGCATTCTATGCTTCACCAACGCCCTTTGATACATCCGGAGGTTCTAATTTCCTGACGCCGTACCCAAATCCGTTCATTCTAACCGAACATAGCAATATCTACATCCCATTTCAATTGGAAGTATCAAACAATGTTGAGCTTCGCATCTACTCGATCAGTGGTCGCTTGATTCGTTCTGAAAACAGAGGATTAGTATTACCGGGACGTTATACTGACACAAATCCACAAGCTGCAGACGCTGCATTTATTTGGGATGGTACTAATGAACAAGGCGAAGAGGTTTCAAGTGGTATGTACTACTGCTTACTGGTTACACGCGGTGGCGGGAGTGATGTTGTTAAGATAGCGGTGATACGCTAAAGCATCAATGTCAGATTTGAAATTAGGATTTTGTCATTGAATTGATATTTTTCATTTGACATTTGTCATTAAACTATCTTCCTCTGCCATTTTGCTTGTATAATGGGCAAAGGTAGATCGATCAGTTTTTTCTTACCGAAGAATATCTTTAGCTGTTTGATTTCGGTCGTTTCACCAATTTTGGCAAGAGGTAAACCGTGAAAAATATTCTTTATCTTATCAGTATGGACTTTCTCAACCTCGAGCAAGAATCTGGTATTTGATTCAGCGAACAAAATAAAATCAAAACGTCTGTCCTTACCAACATAAATGACATCTTGCAGATCAAGCCTTACACCAAACCCGCCACTAAAAGCCATTTCGCTTATTGCAAGACCAAGCCCACCTTCAGAAAGATCGTGACACGATCGAACCAAACCTTGTTCCAGAGCAGCGTGTACCTTGTTCATGATCTTCGGTGCTTGACTCAAATTCACATTCGGAACTTCCCCGACCTGAATACCTAATATCCTAAAATACTCAGATCCGCCGAGCTCACCAGCTGTTTCACCTACCAAATAGATGTCATTACCCGGACCCTTCAGATCCATGGTCACACACTTGGTGACATCATCGATAACACTTATTGCTGATATAAGAAGGGTCGGGGGTATTTGATGTATCCTGCCTTGACTATCAGCCCACTCGTTGTATAAACTGTCTTTTCCAGAAATAAAAGGTACGCCAAACGCAACCGCTGCATCATAACAACCCCTGGCTGACATGACTATATCCCCCAGGACTTCTGCGCGCTCAGGAGAAGAAAAACAGAAATTGTCCAACATCGCTGTTTTTCGAATATCACCACCGGTTGCCACTAGGTTACGCAAAGCCTCATCGATAACTGAAACTGCCATGTTATATGCATTAAGTTTACCATAACTCGGATTGATCCCGCAGGAAACTACAATACCGCGGTTCTTGTCGAGTCTTGGTCTGATGACAACGGCATCTTGGGGACCGATATTGTCAACCCCTAAAAGAGGTTTAACAACACTACCGCCTTGGACTTCGTGGTCGTACTCCCTTATCACCCATTCTCTTGAACATGAATTAAGACCACTAACAATGGTAAGGAGAATCGAATTGAACTCGATCGGCTTGGGTAGATCATAGTGTTGTTCAGGGGTTGCTTTGACCTTTGCTTTTTTAAAGGGCATTGGTAAGCCTTCATGCAGGAATTCCATATCAAGGTCACAGACCAATTCATCTTTGTAGAACAAACGCAACCGTCTGTCATTTGTGAATTCACCTATGGCAGTCACTGGTACCCCTTCGTCCTGGAAGATCTCGATAACCTGTGAAATATGCTCCTTGCGAACAGCAAGTACCATTCGTTCCTGCGACTCGGAAATCCATATTTCACGGGGAGACAATCCAGCGTATTTCAGGGGAACTTGATCAAGCCAAACCTTCACGCCGGTGGTCTTCCCCATTTCTCCAACCGCGCTCGATAAACCACCACCACCACAATCAGTCAATGAATTAAGAAATCCCTCATCAGAAACACGGAGCAGACAATCCATGACACGTTTTTCCATGATTGGATTACCGATCTGGACACAGGATTTTTCTGACTCCTCAGAAAGTTCAGCAGACGCGAACGTAACACCATGAATCCCATCCCGACCTGTCCGACCACCAACAAGCAGTACCGCATCACCAACTCGTATACACTTGTCAATGCGATCTTTTCTTATCAATCCAACACAACCACAATAAACTAAAGGGTTATACAGAAAATCATCATCAAAGTATATTGCGCCACTTGCTGTGGGAATACCCATACGATTACCATAGTCTCTCACCCCACGGATAACTCCCTTCATGATTGTCTGAGGATGAAGGATCCCTTTGGGCAATTCATGGAAGTCAAAATCCGGCACTCCAAAACAGAAAACATCTGTGTTCAATACAGGTTTAGCACCCAGCCCGGTACCAAGTATATCGCGTATAACGCCACCGATTCCAGTAGCGGCACCGCCATACGGCTCTAATGCTGATGGGTGATTATGTGTTTCCACCTTAAAACACACACCGTATTCTTCGTCAAAATCAATGACCCCAGAATTGTCATGGAATACAGAAAGACACATCGGATGGTCTATTTCGTTGGTCGCGCGCATAATCGTATTCTTCAATAAATTATCTATTCGTTCATGATTGATTGTAATTCTACCCAAGAATGTTTTATGCCGACAGTGTTCACTCCACGTCTGGGCTATGCTTTCGAGTTCCACATCCGTCGGCTTCTTCCCTTCTTTGTTGAAATATTCACTTATTTGCTTCATCTCAATCCCGGAAAGGAATAAACCCATATCACGACTGATTTTGTCCAAATCGCCACTAAGATCAATGCTGTATACAGAAAGTCTATAGGGTGCTGGTTTGTAAACTTCCTCATCAACGTGTTTTATGTGTTGAACCAGTGGATTGAACAAAAATAAACCTGCAGTTTGCTGCAGTCTCACCTCATCGTAGCTACCTTTGATAATGTAATTTGTACCGGTTTTTGCAGCATCTATCGTGATACCCAAATCAGAAATTGCCTTTTTAATACTGCCCTCTTTCGGATCAGTTACGCCCGGGTTGTACAGGATCTCAAATCCCACGGGATCTCCAATGCGATATTGTTCTACAACCGGATCACACAGCAGTTCACTTGCGATCCGCTCGGCTTGTTTCTTTGATATAACACCGTGTAAATAATAAATATCCCTCACTTCAATGTATTCGATTTCATCAACACCGAAACATGCGAAATCGTTTTTTATCAACTTACCGCGCGGATCATTCTTTCTTGTTATTTCAATACGAAATACAGCCAAGTTCATTAACCCCTTTTGTATTTGTGCAAATCAAAATTAGTGTCCCGCGCTATCTTAGACGGCGTTCAATTCGTTTGGTTCTAATGGTGCTGATTATTTTCAGAAGAAGAATCCCAATCAACAAAAAGCCGAGGCTGATCAAAACAAGTATTGGATTTTCTTGATTCTCCCGAGGAAGTTCATCGCTCCTCAGCGAAACGAAAAAGGTCTTGCTGAACGCTCACCTCCTTTAGCAGGTCAACTGCCTCAGCAACCAGAAGATCTGTTAAGACTCTCACACGATAACCCTCTTTCAAACCCCAGAGGTTAGTGGATATATCCTGTTTCAATCTTTTTCTTATCTGAGTTTGCGCAGAATCATATGCTTCCATACTGAACTCCAAATCATTTTCTAATAAATAATCTGCAAAGTCTTTCAGTACATCGTCGGTGATCTCGAAATCCTTGGTTATATCTTTGTGTCGCGCCGTGTATTGAACTACGAAATCAAAATTCAGTCCTTTTGTATATATTTCGGTTTCTAACTTAGTCATTTTGGGAGGTTTGATAATAAGATCAGGTGTTATACCACCTCCGCCATAGACTACCCGTTTTAACGGACCCAGTGTTGTAAATGCCTTCTTTTCGACTTCTGATGAATCCTGCACTTCAGAATCTGCTGACTCATCATTATTATAACCTTGCTTGCTTGCCGGCTTATCAATACTACGACCTGACGGCATGTACCAACGAGCTGTTGTTATGCGCAACGCTGTACTATCTTCAAAAGGTCCAACAATATGCTGAACTGACCCCTTACCAAACGTCATCGTTCCGATAATCAGACTTCTCTCCCAATCCTGCAAAGCACCGGCAACAATCTCTGAGGCCGAAGCTGAACCACCATCAACCAGGGTTATTACCGGAAAATCACCATATGAATAGGACTTCCTGGAACGTAGAACACGCTCACCTTCAAATCTCCCTTTGGTCGTCACTATATCCTTGTCTTTGGAAAGAAATAGCTCGCTGATCGCAATCCCCTCATTTAGAAGTCCACCTGAATTAAACCTGAGGTCGAAAATGATCCTCTTAGCTCCAGCTGAAAAGAGCGAATCCAGTGCCAATTTTAGCTCAATATCAGCAGAGCGGGAAAAACTAGCGAGTTGTACATAACCAATAGCGTAATCTAACATCCCGAAGTAAGGAACTGCATCCAGTGTTATTATCGCCCTTGTGATTTCAACATCAAACGGGTCCTCGATCATCGTTCGTTCAATCGTCAAAATAACCACTGAACCAGGCTTCCCTCGAATCTCCCGGACAACAACATCAACGCCCTTTCCTTCAGTAGATACACCATTAACCGCAACAATCGCATCACCTGGTAACAACCCAGCACGGTAAGCGGGTGTACCTCCAAGCGGAGAAATAACAGTGATCTTATCATGACGTTTACCAATAGTGGCACCGATACCGCCAAATTCGCCTTTTGTCGAAATCATCAGAGCTTCGTACTCCTGTTTTGATAAAAAATCAGTATGCGGGTCCTCGAGCACCGCAACCATCCCATCGATAGCGCCTTTGATCAAACTATCCGTAGGGATGTTGTTAACGTAGTTATTCTCGATCTCCTTGAGTATCTTGTTAAAGATACGCAGCTGTGTATAAGTATCCGCCTTCGCCCACAGATTATTGCCGATGAATACACCGCAAATCAAAGATAAACCTATCAACAAAATCAGTAGTTTCTTCATAATTTGTACCCCTTTCCAAACAAAAAAGCCTTTGTATTACTAACTATTTCACATTTCAAATCATCTAGAGGTTTCTCACCATTGAGAATCTTAATTCTTTTCTTGGCCCGGTGTGCGAGCTTTAAATATCCTCTACGTACTTTTTGATGATATGTTTTACCAGCTGTTTCCATACGATCATCAAAGACACCCCGTGCACGACCTTCCGTTATGTCAAGATCAAAAAGAAATGTCAAATCCGGCTTAATACCGGCGGTCGCAAAACGATTGAAAACAGAGATCAATCGTGGTGGCAGATCACGTCCATACACCTGATATGCATAGGTCGAATCACTAAATCGATCAGCTACAACGACTTTTTTTTGCTGGAGCGCCGGAATAATCTTCTCGTAAGTAAGTTGGCTACGCGCTGCGAGGAATAACAACACCTCACATTTTGTATGCATTTCTTTATTTTCTGCATTCAAAAGGATACTTCTGATTGCTTCGCCGACCTTTGTACTACCAGGTTCGTGGATAAAGATGTGCGGTATTCTCCTTGCGATGAGCCAATCAACCAAAAATTTTGCCTGCGTTGTCTTACCAGAACCTTCGACTCCTTCGAAGGTTATTAAAACCCCACGCCGAACGCCGTGCATGGAAACTACTTGCGTGTTCTTTTTATCTTCATCCCATACTTTTTTATGAAACTCTCAGTTTTCTCACGGCAAATATAGTCGGGATACTGAACCGGTGGCGACTTGAAGAAATAGCTGGAAGGTTCAATTATCGCGCCACTTAACTTCTTATCGAGGGCTAATTTCGCACATCTTATTCCATCAATTACAACACCTGCAGAATTAGGTGAATCCCAAACCTCCAGCTTCAACTCGATATTGAGTGGCACATCACCAAAAGTTCTACCTTCTAATCGCAGATATGCCCATTTTCTGTCTTTTAGCCAGGCGACATAGTCTGATGGGCCGATATGTATGTTGTCGTCACCAATTTTATACTTTAATAAAGAGGTTACTGCCCGGGTTTTAGAGACCTTTTTGGAAACTAACCGCGACCGCTCTAACATATTCAAAAAATCAGTATTGCCACCAACGTTCAACTGTGATGTTCTTTCAATTTTGACACCGCGATCATTAAAAAGATTGACAAGAACACGGTGGAGGATAGTCGCCCCTACCTGAGATTTAATATCATCACCTAGAACTGGTAAGCCCTTCTCAATAAACCGTTTCTGCCAGTACTTTTCGCTCGCTATAAAAACCGGTATGCAGTTGATAAAAGCACAACCCGCAATCAAAATCTGTTCAACATACCATTTAGTAGCCTCTTCACTGCCAACCGGTAAAAAACTTATGACAACATCTGTTTTTGTCCGTTTTAAAAGACCGATAATGTCTGCGGTTGGACCTGGTGCCTTCTTTATGATCTGGGATAAATAATATCCCAAACCATCGTGCGTCATGCCGCGGACAACCGGAACATTGAGTTTCGGAACACTGCAGAACTTATATGTGTTGTTGGGTTTACTATAGATAGCTTCAGCTAAATCCTTGCCCACCTTGTTTCTATCGATATCTATACCAAAGCTAAATTCAATATCACTAATATGATAGCCACCAAGTCGTGCATGCATAATACCCGGTATGATCGTATTTTCTTTTGCTTTTCTGTAATAGTAGACACCTTGGACTAAACTGGATGAGCAGTTACCTACACCAATAATAGCAACTCTTATCTTAGCCATCAAACCTCCTTATATTCTATTGTACATTTTTCTATGGAAAAGTCAACTGCTATGTCATATCTATCGGATCTTGACTACTTTCTCAATCCGGCTTTGCTGATTGTGTTCAAATTTCACGAAATACACACCGCTCGGCACGTAACGACCCTGACTGTCCGTGCCCGACCAGATGATTGGAGACGTTAGATAGTTGATGCCAGATAATAGATCAAAATCTTTTACTAAACGACCGGTCACATCGTAGATTCTTAGAGACGGATCTTCCGCATTGCATTTCCCATTCTCTGTGGTCCATCTAATATCCAATCTTTTTTTGAATGGATTTGGATAAACTTCTAAACCAAAATGAGTAATGTTGTCCATACTCATATTCTCATGTATAGCTGTGTAATACCCAGACTTGTACCACCCTGAATTATGCGGATCATAATGGAATCGAGGCCAATCAAACAGACTGCCACCAAGGTCAAATACGTGAAACTTGAAGTCATAGCAGCTGACCATAAGTTCAAGTCTACCATCCGCATCTATATCATATGCAGCTGGTGACGAATTTATCCGGTTGCCCAGCTTAACAGGAAATCCGGGAATCCAATGACCTGTCCCATCATATGCGTGTACTTGCCACTCAGTGCTACCGCACAATGCATCAAAAACATCATCACCATCTACATCAACGATTATTGGTGGGTAAGCATCGTGCCCTCGCGCAGGAAAACCCGGCAGGTAGTTACCAGCAGAGTCAAAAACAGCGATACCGAAATCGAGTCCGTCATTGTAGCCAAAAACAACCTCGATCGCTCCATCATTATTCATATCTCCAAATGCTGGACAGAGCTCAATATAGTTAGCCAATAGCGACTTCTGCCAAAGGATGTTTCCAGCGTGGTCAACGAGGTTTAGCTTATTAGAAGGATTACCCGTGTAAAAACATATTTCAAGACTCTCGTCCCCAATAATATCACCGAGTACCACGGAATATTCCTGATCAGGTTCCACCTGAACTGGAAACGGCAGTAGATAATCGCCGTATCGATCCCACACGTATAGCCGCGTTGATTCACTACCCCCACAACAAACGATCTCGAGATCACCATCACAATTCAAATCACCTATTGCTGGCGTACCTCGTAGAATACCGCTCAACGAATCCAGCAAGCCACTAGTGTCTTCATACACTGGATGACCATTATGGTGAAATGTATAGATATTAGCAGGTGAAAAAGTCACTGCAAACACTTCCAAGTCGCCGTCTTCATCGATATCAGCAAGCACGGACGAAGAAACCAAACCACCACCACCTATGGATTTAGGCCACCCTGGGAGCACAATAACCTGGTCATTACCGTAATTGTACCTGATAATATATAGATTATCACTATTTCTCATAACACCGAAGACGATTTCATAATAGCCATCATTGTCAACGTCACCAATCGCCGGTGAAGACCAGATATACTCCGAACCCGCACAAAACAACCGCCCATCAGAACCACTGACTGGGGAACCATCATAATGCCAAGCGTATATCCAGCCATCTAGAGAACCAACAACTATTTCCAATCCAGGATAAGAGGGATCGATGTCGCCAAAATTAGGTGATGAATAAGCCCCTGCATATACGGTTTGCGGCCAACCCTGAGCAAGCAAAGGATTTGCCTTACCGCATACAGTATCTGAAGGTATACTGATATTCATCGATGAATCA
>CBFDDH010000012.1:0-60882 GCA_965603515.1 uncultured bacterium | reverse complement strand
AACTTGGAGCTTTCCAACAGGGTAAATCGCTTTACTAAAGAAATAAGTAATGATAATGCTTGATACTAATCCGATTATGGGCCATACAATATCGAATGAATTTTTGGCAAAAGGCATTGCAACGTGGCTGAGCGATGAAATGATGATCTTGCCTGCATTGACAATGCGTAAAAGAGCAGGTGCCGAGGTTAATATCTGATTTATTGCTTTCCCAGGTAGGGGTGAAAATGCCAAAAGCAGAATGGATGCTAACCAGGCACCTGCAAAAACCTTAGCTGTTTTGGTCCAGGCAAAGATCTTTCGAAATCCCAGCTTTTTCAGTAGGCGTTCGTTAAAACCATGTTCTGGATAAAATTCAGTGAGCCCATAGAGTGCCTTTTGGATCTGTCCCATTTCCAGGTAAAAACGCTGGCACTCTTTGCATCCAGACAAATGAGCGTGGATAATCTTCTCTTCCTGCGCATTTGTCTCGAAATCCAGGGACTTTTGAATTAGTATTTCAATGTTTTTGTGCTTCATCACTAAGTAATACGAAGGATATGAAGAAAAGTTTCACTTGGTTTCTTGGACCAATCTAGACAGTTTTTTGCGTGCCCGGTGGAGTCGGGTTTTTATCGTTGTCACCGGGATCTTGAGGATTTCACTGATTTCCTGGTATGAGTATTCCTCTTTGTGGAATAAAACCACGAGTTCCCGGTCAAGCGGAGGCAATTGGACAAGGGCTTTTTCGATTTGCGCCATTTTTCTCTTTTTTTCAGATTTCTCAACGAGATCATCAGTAATCCCGTGCCTTTCGTCAAGATACTCATATTCTTGTTTGTTTTTGCGGAAAAAATCGAAGGTCGTATTGTGGGCAATGGTAAAAAGCCAGGTTGAGAACTTTTTAGAAGTATCAAACCTGCCAAGTGCTTTAAAACACTTTTTGAAAGTATCAAAAGTTATATCTTCAGCATCATGGAAGTTCCTCACCATCCGATAGACATAACTGAATATCCTTCCTTTATATAAATTTAAGATCTTCTGGCACGCATCTTCGTCATTATCGAGTGCCTGTTCAATTAAATCTGCTACTTTTTCAATGTCATTTTTCATTCGGGGATTGCATATCTTGAATTAGTATATATGGTTTTTCATGGAATGCAAGCCTTGACCCTACTTTTTTATCTACTTTCACATTAGCACGAGTGCCATGTGTTTACCTGCTCACTCATGCATAACGGCAGATATTAGATACTGGAGGCTTGATATTAGTTAAAGAATCTATCATCTAGAATCTCTCTGGTCTAGTACCTAACATCTATATTGTCTGGTATCACCTATCCATTTTAAAATACATTAACGTTTAAATCCGTTACAACTCAAGATCTGAAAAGTTTTCACCCTATGTTCTTAACGGCATTTCTATTTGGAGTAGACCGTTTCCATATACTGCTATTGCCTGCTTGGCAACAACAGGAAAATGGAATGAGAGGTACTTAGCATAGTGAACATCACCGGCTACTGCAAATAGAATTAGACATCTTGAGTTTACCCTGAGTTTTATATTCTGCTGTGAAACACCTGGCAGAGCAATCTCTACGGTTAGATTGTTCATCTGCTTATCAAAATAGGTGCACACATCAGGTTCTACTTTGTGCCGGATTGTTGTCATCATAAAAATGTGATATCCTTTAATGCGTTCAAAACAGCAAAAATTCTTTCATTATTGCTTGCTTTATCAATCGGGTTGAAGAAAAAGCCCTGGCGCTGCACCGAGTATCCATTGGTAATCCCATATAGAATTTCACCATCAAAAAATTCCACTTTTACTTTTTTACCATAAACCTTGATGTTTTTCATATCGTCGAATGATTTTTTCAATGCCGAATGACCATTACCATTCAGGTCTTTTACGAAAAAGACCGCCTTGAGCGTATTAGTTAGCACAATGACTGGTTTTTCTCCATCCGTGTTTTTAACCATAAGGTGAAACACCTCTTTATTCGGATTAAAATCGGTTGTGTAACCTCGGTTAATTGTTCCATCTAAATAGCGTACGACAACTTTGTTTAACATGATTCATTCCTTTCTTTCTTTATATACACAGAAAAACAGCTTTTATTCAATACGATCCATTTACCAAAGACATACCATATATTCATCATCATACTTTAGTCATATGCAAATCTTATGCCAGAATTTTCTGCTTAAATTTCGAAGGTTTTTATAAATACTGCACAAAAATTGTGCAAAATGCCATAGGGGCAGGCGTTTAATTGTCTAATAACGTGAAACCTTTTACCTTTTTCTTACGTACTATAAGTGATGACTGACAAAATAGAAAATATTAGAAATAACCAAAGAGGAGGAAAGATGTTAACTTTTATAGGTGTCATTTTAATAGCTGCAAATATCATCAGTGCTCAGCCCATGGTCGATTATGGGTTAAAAAATGAAGAAATAGGAAGATTGCCCGAGGTAGTGATTACTGCCCAAAGGTTTGAAGGCGAGGATATCGCCTATAGCGGGATGCTGCCGGAAATAGTCGTTACTGCACCGGCTGGACCTGAAGTCGGTATGCTCGATGAGGTCGTCATTACTGCACCAAGATACGAAGGTGAGGACATAGCTTATAGCGGTATGATGCCCCAGGTGCTCGTTACTGCGTCAAGATATGCACCATCCAATCTGGACGTGACATTGATAAGCATATTAAAACGCAAGTTGCCATTGAGATCAGTTTATCCAGAGCTTGTTTTTAGAGCTGATTTCAGGAGCACTGGATATTTAAACTAAGTTCGGTGACTGAAAGCCCCCGCTTATGAGCGGGGGCTTTTTTTTGCCGCTTAGTGCCTATGCCAATTTTATCTAAATCTTAGATTTAGTAAATGAAATTGAGCATCTTGAGGAAACGAGAGAATTCATACTATCCTTTCAAGGTGTGTATTATACTAGTGCCGTTTCAAATAGCCCGTGTTTTTTCTAACATTGAAAAACTATAGTTGCAGCCTTCCGTCTTTACTTATTAATCGAGTAGACTTAACTAATACAGAGTTGGCAAATCGAACATTTTCAATTTGAAACGGTACTAACGGTTTGCCCACCAACTCTGTTCAGCAAGACTTTCGATTCTGTACTTACCTTCGAGTCGATCCCAATCTTCTGAGATAGTACCCTTTATTGCAATCTTCTTTTTTACTTGTGCCCAGTAAAAAACGTCCTTGTATTTGTAAGCTACATTGCCTTCTGCTCGGAATTCACCGTTTTCTATCTTTCCTTTGATCTTGCCGCTGTAATAGTTATCTTCTCTTGGTCGGTGATAAAATTTGATAGTTAGAAAAGTATCGATTTGTTGTATTGTCATGTTAAAGCCAGCATTATATGCATAACTATGCTCACCGATTTTACCATGCCATTTACCAGCGAGATTTTTTAGCCTAATGACATCCATATCAATTGAGTCTTTTTCATTTACTGTCAACTTGGTATGCCACTTCAGATGACCTGGAAGTTCCAGTTCAATGATATGGGGGCGAGTTACAATCCGGTCTGTTGTATACGGCGTTTTTCCAACCGGCTGACCGTCAATGATCACTGTTGCCTTTGCCGGTACTGAAGTTATCCGTAGGAAATAGTAGATCGGGATTAACGTGACCTCAAGCCGGGTTGACCTGCCAAAACCTACGTTTGCTGAACCTTGCCATTTTTCATAACCCTTTAGCTCGATTATGATGTCGTGCTTGCCCATGAAGAGCGTGGGAGAAGAAATGACCCCGGGTTTACCCGATTGTTCTTTCACTAATTTGCCATCAATGAAAATTGCAGCTTCTTCTGCCGGATTAATGCTAATGATGATTTTATTATGCGTTAATATCCATGCTAATCCAATAAAAATAAATGCTACGATCACGCTTATAGCGGTCACAGATAATTTTTTCATTAATTTCTTGTTCGAAATGGCGGCGCTATGCTTCGTCTCCTCGAGAATCTGTTGGCATTCAACATTATCTCTGTCGTAATTGACAGCTTTATTTAAAAAGGGTATCGCCTTCTTTGGTTTGTTGTTTTTGAGCTTATCCTGAGCGATTTTAAAACAAAGGGAAGCGAGTTTCTTTTGTATCTCTACATCCATACTCTGCGCACTGGATTGCTGTATTGCACTAATACTGCTCTCAGCTCCAGGAATATCACCTTTTTCAAAATTAACAAGTGCTATGTAGGTTCGGGCTGTTGCGTCTTGTTTCAGAGGAAGTTCACTCAGCTCAAGCAGATCACGGAAATGTTCAACCGCATTGCTGTATTGTTTGCTGTCATAATAATATTTCCCGATCTGGAAACCTAATTCGATATCCCTGATGTTCATATCAAACATTTTCTTATAGTATTCTTTTGCTTTTTCCATATCGTTTTCTTTCTGGTAATAGAATGCTATTTCTTTGACAAACTGCTCGCTTTCCGGACTCAGCGATTCCAATATCAATAGTTCACCCAGAGCTTTTTCTTTGTCACCTTTGTTATTATAGAGGTTTTTAAGCAAAATATGGAATTCAACATTGTCAGATTTAGACTTTACTATTATTTCACAGAGCGCAATGGCTTCTTCTGTTCTATCTTGTAGATACAATGCGCGAAAAAGCCCGATAAGAGACTCGGTGGATTTAGGATTTAGATGAAGCGCAGCGCGAAACGCATTTTCTGCCTGGCTGAGCTTTCTGAATTTAAGATAAATATGTGCGGATTTGATCTGGGCATCAAAATTCTTGACATCGGCATTAGCTGCTTTTTCATATTCAATCAGAGCCTGTTTGAGGTAGCCGTATTGCTGATAGATATCCGCAAGATCGATAAGGAACTGTGCGTTCAATGGTTCTTTTTCGATTTTCTTTTTGAGCAGGTTTATATGAGCAGTGATGCTTGTGCTGAGATTCATGGATTCTTCAGTACAGGAAGGACATTCATTATGTCCTTGTGGTATAGGTTTTCCGCATTCTGGACAGTTAGTCATAAACCTCCTATTTAGTCGCCTGCTGTCAATATCATAGTGCACAAACACCGTTAAGTCAAGAGCATATACAATTTATGTTTTTTGGCGTCTTCGATATCCTCAGTTGATATCTAATAAATATCATGTAGAATTGAAATGATATGAGTCCCGAAGTATTCCATTCGATGAACTCAGTACAGGCCTAAAAAATTATTCCTTACGGAATTAAAAACTACAGATTAGCTATCCCGTCTTATTAACTCTCGCCATTCTTTTTGTGTTATACCATAGATAATAAGATCTTCGTATTTGCCTAATTTTATGACATGTTCTTTAACATAAAAAGCGCGGTAGAGTATCTCGCTTTCGCACGAAAGCGAGATAGGCGCACAGGAGTGAAGTGGGTATCTGTTCTTTTCTTGCTTGACATCGGTGGAGAATCCAGGATAATCTGGTGATGAGTTTTTTAGAGATCATGATATTTATTAGTGCGCTGATAATCATGGCAGTGGGATTAGGTGGCGTTATTCTTCCAATCCTGCCTGGTGTTCCGCTTATCTTTGCTGCAGCAGCTCTTTACGGAATTCTAACTGGATTTGAGGAAATGTCTTTTAACCTGCTGCTGATTTTTGCTGGTCTAACTGCAATTAGTCTTATGTTCGATTATTTTGCCAATTATTTTTCAGTAAAGAAAATGGGCGGAGGAACAGCCGGCGCATTTGGCGCTGTGATCGGTTTGCTTGTAGGGATTTTTGTCCATTGGTTCGCAATTATCCTATTTCCTTTTCTGTTTGCGGTTGTTTTTGAATTGATCGCTGGAACAAGGGGAGGTAAAGCTCTAAGAGCCGGTACCGGTGCTTTTGTGGGTCTATTATTCGGTGGGCTATTTAGATTTATTATTGGTTGTGTGATGATCGGTATTTTTATCTGGAAGGTTTTGTTTTAAAAACTGAGCTGCGTATCGGAGAAACCCCGTACGCTGTCGCTATCCCGTTACCGAGGTAACGAGGACCGGCGAGGGCATCTCAATTTATTCGATATCTTCGACAGGCGGAGCAGGGGTCAAACCTTTTTTGTGTGTCGGAGTGTTTGTGTATGGGAGTAACGGAGAAACGGAAAGTCGGACGATGACAGTAGAGGAGGTTGCGGCTGATGTGGGGGTAGGCGTTCAGGTGTTTATGGGGATGGGCATCCTTGACATGGTGTTTTTGTTTTGCACGGCATCGAAGATTTAGCAGCGAATAACTCTGATGCAGCCAGCAAACCTGCTTTGATTATCAGAGCAGATGGAATTATCTCGTATAATGTGCCGTCGAGTTCGAGTGTGTTGTATTCTTTTATTTCACCATCAGCACTCGGGCACGAAGCACACTGACGTTTGACCAACTTACCGCCTAACAAATTTTCGAGAGCTTTGCCATTGATCAAGATATGATCTTCTTCTTGGGCTTTGGTTTGCTCATCGAGTATGACTTCTATATCCAGCTTGGCAAGTGCGGACTGCAGTTTCTCATAAGCAGTCTTTACTTCCTCTGGTGTCATTAGGCAACGATTACATGGGTTTGTGCTCTGGCATACGGTATGCTGCCAGCTTATGACCAGAGATTTTCCATCTCTCTCAGCCGGGCATTGAGCTTGGATAAAAGCAGGCGCACAACATAATAAAATAATAATACTGAGCAATTTCTTCATCATTATAACCTCCTTGTACTATAATTGTATATAGAAAGCAATATATTGCAAGAGACAAGCAGCGGCCATAAAGGGCAGTAGTGAGTAGGGCGTAAGGCGTAGGGAGAAAAGCAAACTGGGGTCAAACCTTTTTTGTGTGTCGGAGTATTTGTGTATGGGACTAACGGAGAAACGGAAAAAAGTAAACCTATAAGTCGGTCAGGACACTGATGGATAGAAGAAATACAGCAGGGGAATACAGGATTGGGTGGAATGGTCTTTCATCATCAGGCAGCAAAGTTCCAGCCGGTATTTACTTCTGTGAATTAAAGGCAGGAACTGAGACGCTTGTGCAAAGGATGATAATTCTTTCAGAGCGTTAACTTCAGATAATCCAGGCATGATCCTAATAAAGAAGAATAACCTCTTGACAAATTACTAGTTGCATATATACTTAAGTATAGAAACGTAATATAAACGTATTTTTGACGCTACGGAAGGTATATAAAGAAACGGTGTAAGATACACTAAGGGGGTGGATCTATGCGATTAAAATATGTAATCAGTATGACAGCGCTATTTTGCTGTCTGGGTTTTGCTGCATGGGAAGCGGTTGGTCCTTATGGCGGCTATGTCCGTTCGGTAGTAGTTTCACATTCCAATGATAATATCGTCTACGCTACGTCCTATTCCACACCTACGAGCGTTGCAAAAACGACAGATGCAGGTGCTTCCTGGACAACAGTGGGGGCGATCCCGAGACAGGCTTATTGTATGGCTATTGATCCGGCCAATGATAATAATCTGTATACTGGCTGTGGTCATGCCATCTACCGGTCGACAGACGGCGGTGCGAACTGGATCAGCACGACAATGAGCAATAAATATATATACGGCATAGCAATGCATCCGACTATATCATCCACCATCTATGCTTCAGGTATGTCATGGGATGGCAGCCAGTGGGTAATAGCGTTTTTCAAGAGCACAAATAGCGGCGCAAACTGGAACGCAACGCCATTGGGCGTAGACCGGGGCTGCGGTTACAGCCTTGCAGTTGACCGCACCAATCCCAATACAGTATATGCGGGCGGATACTACTATCACCCGGTGGATAGTGCAAACTATCCGATTATTTATAAATCAACGGACGGCGGCACCAGTTTTAATGAGGTGACAAACAATATCCCGACGTCATCGTATTATGTTTATTCGCTGGCGGTTCATCCAACGAACTCGAGTATCGTGTATGCCGGGACCTATCTGGGCGGTATTTATCGTTCGATCGACGGCGGAAGTTCGTGGACACAGGCATCGACCCATTATTATAATTACTCGATGACGACAAGTCCGGTCACTCCGGATGTCGCATACTCTGGTGGTTACAGTGACATTTACAAGACGACCGATGCCGGCGCGTCCTGGTTTGCTTCAAGCACTGGCATGACGGGCCACTATGTATATGGTCTTGCCATGAGTCCATTGAGCGGTAGTAATATCTTTGCAGGAAGTAATGTTGGAGTATTCAAAACGACCAACAGCGGTACGAGCTGGGTGAATTCTACCAATAATCTGAATGTCGGCGCTATTCTGAATTTCGCAGTTGCGCCGTCTTCCGGATCGACCGTGTACACGTCCTTTGAGGAAATCGGTGTCTATAAGACCACGAACAGCGGTTCGAGTTGGACATTACTTCCGACTCCGGTTGGTTGCGGTGATATCTGCGAGTTTGCGGTTGACTACGCCAGTGCCGATATAATCTACGCACTTGAGGGCTCGGGCTGAGGCAATGCTGAGCTCTATCAGAGCACAGACGGCGGGTCCGTCTGGTCCTCAGCCTTGGATAGTTATTATACTACTGGTGGCGCTTTGGTCTTTGATCCCAACAATAGTTCGGTTCTCTACAGCGGCGGTCATCTCCTTGTGTCGACATACTACATGGCAGTATCAAAAACAACAGACAGCGGTGTTTCCTGGACGCGTGATACGCTCGAAACAGTCTATAGTACCTGCAATGCTTTGGTGGTAGATCCGTCCAATTCAAATCTGGTATATGCGGGTGGGTATACCGGATTCTACAGGAGCACGAACGCAGGTGCTACATGGGCGCAGTCAAGTACGGGATTGAGCGGTACAGTGAACGATATCGTGATAGATCCCCTAAGCAGCAGTATTCTGTATGCCGCGACATCGAGCGGAGTGTTTAAATCAACGAATAGCGGTTCGAACTGGAGTAACAATGGTTGCACCGGAGTGACCTCGATCGTTATTGACGTTTCTGCGATCACCACGATCTTTGCAGGCACGAGCAGCGGTGTTTACTTCAGCACCAATGGCGGGTCGAGCTGGACTGCGATGAATGAAGGGCTGCTCATGACCAACGTGACATCATTAGGTTTGTATCATGATAACTATCTGTATGCCGGTACTGACGGTGCTGGTATGTGGCGCTGGACTTTGAACGTCGGTGCAGAGGAAAGATACGAGAAAACCGTACCGATAATGATCCTAGCCTGTTATCCAAAGCCTGCCCGTGGCAACGTGACAATCTGCTACACGTTAAGCAAAGAACTTGTTACCGACCTATCTGTTTATGATGTTCAGGGTCGGTTGGTTGCGCAGTTAGCGAGAGAGAGACAGGCTGCAGGCGATTATTCCGTTATCTGGAATGGACAGGATGCGCGCGAGAATGCGGTTTCATCCGGCATATATTTCTGTAAATTAGTGACTGATGACGCTATTGCCATCGAAAAAATAATACTTCTGAAATAATCATTTATCGGGAATAATCAAGGGGGCTCGGTACGAGCCCCCTTTTTGTTTTGGGAAACCAAATAAACCGTAGCGTACTATGCCCTTTGCGCTTTGCCCCAAGCGCTATGTGCAATAGTTGACATTGTTATGGAAATCGGGATAATTGGGATGAGGATAATGGTGAATAGACCAAATGAGCGTGTAATATGTCGTATTACCTTGATAATCATGTGGCTTGTGACAACCTGTACAATGGTCGCGATGCTCTTGCTTGATGTTAGAAATACAGATCAGTTTAGCGCAGTGCGCTATGTGCTGCACGGGGTCTATGTGTCTATCTTGTTGTGGTATCTTTTGCGTACCGGACCTTCAATAAAGAAACTGCCTGAGCTTTCTTCACCTGTGTTTCCGCGCTGGAAATACGGACAGCTGATACCTGCTCTGGGTGTAGTATTGCTGTTTGCTTTGACCGTATTTTCAGATCAAGGTGACTCTTATCTATATCTTCTGCTTATTATTGCCACAGGATGGATCCTTGTGGTATGGCGCCGCCGGATTAAATTACGTATGTTTGTTATAGGGTTCGCGGTTGCCGTTATCGCTTTTCTCGGAGGTCTTCCGTTCTTAAAAAGTGATCTTATTTCAAGAACTGCTTTTATTATCCTTTTGATATTTATACCACCCATGTTTATTGCTGGATGGTTGTTGATTAAACGCACTGGCCTGGGCGGAATCCAGCTGCTTGAAGCGCATTTCGGAAAGGCGTTGAAGAACTTCCTGTGGGGCTGTCTGCTTTTTGTTCCGCTTGGTTTGGCCAATGCTGCCAGCGGTTCGCCAGGTACAGACATTACATGGGTGACCCGATGGTGGATGTCTTTGTCGCTTCCCTGGTTCTCAGGTATCGCAGAAGAAGTTTGGTTTAGACTATTACTTGTTGGTCTTTGCTATATGATGCTGCGACCTGCATTTCTTAAGCGTCCTGCACTTGCAGTACTGGCTGCAGTACTTTTCGGCGGGATTACCTTCGGTCTAGGTCACGGTCGAACAATGCATAATTTCCTGACGACGGGATTGTTCTACGGTCTACCAATGGCGGTTATATTTGCCCGGCGTGACTGGGAGCATGCCGTAGGCGCCCACTACATGATCAACATGATCCCCTGGGTCATGGTTTTCCTCGGGACCTGACCCTTGCAGGAATGTTTATGAGTGAAAAAAGTCATCTCGCTGATGTAAAAAAGATCGCTGTCAGGTTTGATGCTGAGATCCGTGCATTGGTTGTTATGAATACACCGAATGCACGGGCGATTCGCCGCAAATACTCTCAAAAGTTAAGACAGGCAAAACCAGGATTCATAATCGAACTGGCGCGCGTATTCATGAATCGCTACAAACACCGATGGGCAGCGTATGAATTGATTCAAGGCCATAAAGCCGCCTTTCAAAGTCTACGGAAGAAAGAACTCGAAGAATTTGGGCATGGTATTAACAGCTGGTGGACAGTCGATGGTTTTGGACGCATCTTGTCAGGGCCGGCATGGCTTAATGATCAGGTGTCTGATAAATTGATCCACAAATGGGCTTGTTCAAAAGACCGCTGGTGGCGACGCGCTGCATTAGTCAGCACGGTGGCGCTCAATGTGCGCTCACAGGGTGGATACGGCGATGCTTCTCGTACCCTTGCAGTCTGCAAAATGCTGGTGAGTGATCATGATGATATGGTAGCAAAGGCAATGTCCTGGGCATTGCGTGTACTGGTTGTCCATGACCCGGATGCAGTACGTAAATTTTTGAAAAAATACGAGCAAAAACTTGCCGCACGGGTAAAACGAGAAGTGCACAACAAACTGAAAACGGGCTTGAAAAATCCGAAGCTGAAAAAATAGTTCCGCAAAGCGGGATTCACGGTCTTGCAATGAAATAAGCTGTCTTGACACCTATATATATATCTTTATAATTTTCTCAAATCCAGGTTATAGAAGGGAGGTAGGAATTATGCGATACATTGCTCCTTTGGTAATATTTTTTTCATTTATCCACGGGCAAACCCAGGAATGGGTCGCACGGTATAACGGACCTGTCAATGTTGTAGATGGCGGTACCTCGGTTGCTGTCGATCCGTTGGGCAATATCTATGTAACTGGCAGGCGCGGCGATACGCCGGCCTCTTTCGAATGCACCACGATCAAGTACGATCCTGCAGGTAACGAGAAGTGGGTACGTGCATATCGCGCATCTGATTCGACTCACTATGACACGGGCTGGGGTATCGCAATCGATGATTTCGGCTACGTGTACGTCACCGCGGCAAGTACCGATAGTTTTACCGGCGATGATATTGCGGTCATTAAATACGACACGCTCGGCAATTTCATCTGGGACGCGCGCTACAACGGACCAGGCGACGATTACGACTGGCCGTTCGATATCGAAGTCGATGGAGCGAGCAATGTATATGTTACGGGTCGCAGTGTCGGCGCGGGTACCGGGTTTGATTATGTTACGATTAAATGGGATTCATCCGGTACGGAAAAGTGGGTAGGTAGGTACAATGGTACTGGCAACCAAACTGACGAAGCATATAGTATCGCGGTTGACGCGCTGGGCAATGTGTACACGACCGGCACGAGCACCGGAGCAGGGACCGGTCTGGATTTTGCCACGGTCAAGTATGATTCGCTCGGTAATGAAGTGTGGGCAGCACGATTCAATACAAGCGGGGACATGGATGAATTCGGCACGACCCTGGACATCGATGAAAGTGGTAATGTCTACATCACAGGAGGTACGTGGAAGTTCATGCAGGGTATTCCGTCGGATTATCTCACTATCAAATATAATTCAAGCGGTGATACGGTGTGGGCACGTCGGTACAATGGTCCGGCTGCTGATGATGACACGCCTGAAGAGATCGTGTATGACGGACGTGGAAATATTTACATCGCGGGCGATAGCTGGGGTGGATCAGGCACACGCACGGATTATTGTACGATCAAATACGACTCTTCTGGCAATGAAATCTGGGTGGAGCGGTATGACGGGCCTGTGCACCAGAATGACCAGACCCGGGCGATCGCCGTCGACATCCGCGGCAATATCTACGTGACCGGTGTGAGTCGGGGATCAGTTGATGACGACTACGCAAGCGTAGTATACGATTCACTTGGGACCGAGATCACTGCCCAGCGCTATAATGGACCAGGTACCTGGGCCGACGCAGCGCAGGACATCATTGCTGATACTCACGGTAATTTCTATATAACCGGTTTTAGCGGCGGATCCGGCACAACCTATGACTTTGCAACGATAAAATATTCAGGCATCCCCGGGATTGAATACAGCTCATCTTTAAATATTGTATCCCACAATTTCGTACCAAATATTTTTACTGGTCCTCTGCGATTACCTGAAGGCAGAACATGCAAGGTCTTTGATATCATGGGTAGAATCGTGATACCTGGTAAAATAAAACCAGGGATCTATTTCATTGAAATCGACGGTGTGGTTGTTCAAAAAGCAATAAAAATAAAGTAAGCCATCACTGCCTGTCGTAGATCTCGAATGCAATGAGAGACCCCGTAAGATGTTAATCGTATTGGGTAATCTATTTTTGGCTTCCGTTAAAACTCGTTTATAGGTTTTTATATCTTTGTATAAATAGAAATTCCAGGCAAGATGCTGAGGAAATTGTCATAATGTCAGGTTGTAAATATCGAATGTAATGAGATGTCGAAGATATCGAGTCTATCGAGATGCACCGTCCCTCTTTGTTTTTTATGTATTTAATAGTTGTATTGACAATGCCCCGGATTCTTCTATATTTATTGAAGCGATATGAAACAAGATCATCACACGCCAGGACTTGATATCGAGAAGATTGTTGATAATGCCACTAAGGCAGCAAGAACCTTTCGCAACTACAACCAGGAACAAACCGATAAAATAACTGAGGCCGTTTTTAGAGCCGGATTTAGTAACCGTATTAACCTGGCTAAGCTTACCTATAAAGAAACCAAATTGGGCAAGTGGGAAGATAAGGTTTTTAAGAATGTCGTCGCTACGCTGTATGTTTATATGGATATCAAGAATGTCAAGACTGTAGGTGTGATCGCCGAGGATAAGGAGCAGGAGATCGTGGAGGTTGCAGAACCGGTCGGTCCTATTTTTGCCGTCACCCCGATTACCAACCCGAGTTCAACGGTTCTATTTAAGATTCTGATTTCCATGAAATCGAGAAACCCTATCATCATCCGTCCGCATGGTTCAGCTAAAAGATGTTCAGTCAAGGCAGCTCGTATCGCATACGAGGCAGCGCTGAAGGCCGGTGCTCCAGAAGACTGCATTCAATGGATAAAAACCTCATCAAGAGATGAAGTTAGGATGTTGATGTCACACAACAAAATATCCCTGATTCTAGCTACTGGTTCGGTAGAGCTTGTGCGCGCCGCTCATAGATCAGGTAATCCTGCGATAGGTATTGGCCCGGGTAATGTGCCGGTCTATATTGGAAGATCAGTGGATATTCCCTTTGCTATTGGACAGATTCTTGTATCTAAAACTTTTGATCATGGAACTGTCTGTGCCAGCGAACAAGCAATCGTTGCTAATCGTTATAATGTCGATGCGGTGATCCGTGAGTTAAAAAAGCAGAAGGCTTATTTCTTGTCCAAAGATGAAATCAAACGTCTTGAGCCGGTAGCGTTCAATAAGACTGATAAGGTAATGAGGGTCGAAGTTATCGGTCAGCCAGCCACCCTGATTGCAGAAATGGCCGGTATCAAGGTTCCACCTGACACGACTGTTCTTATCGCGCCCCTGGAGGAAGTCGGACTCCAATCGCCGCTTTCAATGGAGATTCTGGCTCCTATTTTGGCTTTTTATGTGGCAGATGATTTTGAATCGGGTATAGAACTCTGTCGTCAGATCAACCAACATGGTGGTTTGGGTCATACAGCAAGTATTTTCTCGAAGCGCGAGGAAAAAATCGAGTATTTCGCATCGGTTATGAACGCCGGGCGAATCCTCGTGAATACACCTGCCTCACAGGGCGCAATGGGAGGTACATACAATAAGCTCCAGCCTTCTTTAATGCTTGCTTGTGGCACAAGTGGGAAGAATATCACTACGGACAATATTTCTGTTCAGCATTTGCTGAATATTCGCCGAATTGCCAGACGCAAAGTATGTTCCTATATTAATGATAATTCTATTCATAAATATCTTGACGAAGACATTGATGTAGACAAAATCGAAGATTTGCATAATTGACCTTATGCCAAACCTGAATTTTTATTATGGTGGTAATGGGGTTAGACCATAAAGGACAGTAGTGAGTAGGACGCAAAATATAAAAGACTGGATCGTCCGATCAAGTCAGACGATGACAGTAGAGGAGGTTGTGGCTGATTTAGGGTTAGACCATAAAGGACAGTAGTGAGTAGGGCGCGCGAAATATAAAAGACTGGATCGTCCGATCAAGTCAGACGATGACAGTAGAGGAGGTTGTGGCTGATTTAGGGTTAGACCATAAAGGACAGTGGTGAGTATGGAGAAGAACAACTGGGATCACCACTCTGGTTGCCAGAGATAGAATGAGCCAGTGATGATTATTTTTTCATTTCTTTTGGATTTACTCTTCAAATATTCAATAGCATGAGCAATTGATGGAGCGATTGTTATATTTTTTTGATATCTTCTCGCGTGACCGTAGATATCAGTTTGTATCATTGCGCGCGGGTTGTCAGTTTTCACCAATACCACTTCTTTGGCTTTCGGAAAAATTTCTCTCAACGCATAAGTGATATCTTTGCCGTGGCTGCAGCCAAAAATCAAAAAGAAATTACGGATCTTGAGAGTCTCGATATTCTCATGCAAAGCCTCAAACGAATCGCGGTTATGTGCGCAGTCAAATATCACGAGTGGTTTGTTCGAGATGACTTCAAACCTACCGCGTAGCTTGGTTTGCCGGATACCTTTTTGTATTGTTTGTACTGGAATTTCAAAACCCATGGTTCTTAATTCATTGATCACTGACAGGGTAAGAAGGAGGTTCTGAACCTGATGGGCGCCAGGTAAAGGGAGGAAGGCGTCGAACCTTCCGATTTGCCCGGTTATTCTTAGGTGGCTGCCTTTGATTGTTTGCTTTACTATTTTAATATTGTGTTGTTCTTCGGCAAAAGTGATCTTATTACGTTGTTTTTTGGCTACTCTTTTTATTACTTGTTCTACACTCGATCGCTGGTGAATGGTGATCAATTGACTAGGTTCTTGTCGAGTGTATTTTGTGATAACTTTTCCCCCTCTTTTATCATCCCCCCCTTGTGCGGGACGGAAGGCTGGGGGTTTAATAATTCCTGCTTTTTCTATCGCGATCTGGGATAATTTATTACCTAATAGATTTGTATGGTCATAGCCGATTTTTGTGATCACTGATATTATTGGATTTGTAACATTTGTTGAGTCGAGTCTGCCACCCATTCCAACCTCAAGAATTGAGAGATCAGGTTTTTTCTTTAAAAAATACAAGAATGTGATTGTGGTAAGTACTTCGAAGAATGTTCTTGCCCTGCGTTTTCTATTGATATAAGGTCGTATTTGTTTTATATACTTCAGCAAATCCCGGTTCGGAATTTCAAGATCATTGATTCTTATTCTTTCATTTATTCTGTTAAGGTGGGGTGAGGTAAATAGTCCAACCCTGTACCCGCAGGATTCTAAACATGAACTAATTATTGCGGCAGTGGAACCTTTTCCCTTTGTTCCCGCAATATGTATGACATTATTCAGTTTTTTTTGCGGTGAGTCAAATTGTGTCAAAAATTCTATGAAATCTTCAAGTTTGTAATCATAACCAGATATTTTTTCGTAATCAACCAGGGAGTTAAAAAAGTCCTCAGAGTTCACCTTATCCAAGAGGTTTTAGTTTCATCGCAATGTCAATAGCCGGAGCTGAATGGGTGAGTGCACCGACTGAGACAATATCCACACCGCAATCTTTATAAGCCGCAATATTGATGAGGGTAATCCCACCACTTACTTCGATCTCTGTAGTTCCTTCTGAGGCGCGTACAATTTCAACGGCTCTAGTTAATTGATCAGGGGTCATATTATCGAGCATGACCCGGTTTACCTTAACAGCCAGGGCTTCATCTAATTCTTCAAAGGTCTTAACCTCGACTTCCACAAATGCTCTTTTTCTTTTCTTGCGTACGGCACGCACCGCCTCAGTTATGCTGCCGGCAATCTCTATATGGTTATCCTTTACTAGTATCATATCATACAGACCAAATCGGTGGTTATGACCACCGCCGGTGCGAACGGCGTATTTTTCCATTATTCTCAAGCCGGGTAAAGTTTTTCTCGTATCGAAAATTTTCAATCGTCTCTCAGCGGCATTCACGAAGTTCTTGGTGAGCGTGGCAATACCGCTGAGGTGTTGTAAGAAGTTCAGAGCAGTTCGTTCACCTTTCAGGCATGAGGCCGCTGGACCAATGAGCGTAGCAATAGTCATGCCGGATGAAAAGCTGGTACCGTCAGACATTTTGCATTGGAAATCAATATGCTCATCAAGTACTGCAAAAACCATTTGGGCGATCGTGGCACCGCATAAGATACCATCTTGCTTTGGGAATATTATACCTAGCGCTTGTTGTTGCTCATCGACTATTTGGTCAGTTGTGATGTCACCCCGACCGATATCCTCTTTGAGCGCATCCTTGACGATCTTTAAGAATCGCCTTTTTTCTTTATTGCTTTGAACCGACTTCTTTTTGATATTTCCCCCCTTCTTTGTTTTCCAAGCGTTGCTTTATTAGTTTTATCCGGTCCCTTATTTCTGCGGCACGTTCAAATTCCATCAGGGAGACTGCTTCTTCCATTTCATTGTACAGTTTTGCCAGTTCTTCAACTCTTATTTCCTCTTTGCTGCTTGTGGTAATATGATCAGCAACCGAGGTTGCTCTTATTATTTCCTCCTTAGTTTTAACAATAGACCGCGGTGTGATATTGTGTTTTCTATTATAAGCAAGTTGCTTGTTTCGTCTTCTTGTCATTTCTGCGATCGCTCTTTTCATTGAATCTGTATTTTCATCAGCATACATAATGACTTCGCTGTAGACATTGCGCGCGGCGCGACCGGCCGTTTGAATTAGTGAGCGTTCACTTCTCAAAAACCCTTCGCGATCAGCGTCGAGGATCGCGACCAATGCAACTTCAGGTAGGTCAAGACCCTCTCTTAGAAGGTTAATACCGATTAGCACGTCAAATTCACCCAACCTCAATTCCCTTAGGATTTTTATTCTCTGAATGGCATTTATTTCCGAGTGTATATACCTTACCCGTATGCCGATTTCATTGAGATATTGTGCAAGATCTTCAGACATTCTTTTTGTTAAGGTTGTAACCAATACCCTTTCTTTTTGCTGCACTCTTTGTTGTATCTCCTCAATCAAATCATCGACCTGATTTTTTGCTGGTTTTACTGTGACCTTGGGATCAACAATGCCGGTAGGGCGGACGATTTGTTCGATCACACGGTTCCCTGATTTTTCAATCTCCCATTGGCCTGGTGTTGCTGATATGCATATTGCCCGGTTGATCAATTGTTCAATTTCATCAAACTTCAAAGGTCTGTTTTCGAGTGCCGAGGGTAATCTGAAGCCGTGCTCAACGAGCATTGTTTTACGTGCACGGTCACCTTCGTACATAGCGTGCAGCTGGGGTAGTGTTACATGAGATTCGTCGATGACCATTATGTAATCATCGGTAAAGTAGTCGATCAGGCAATGTGGTCGCTCGCCGGGCTTACGACCGGAGAGATGCATGGAGTAGTTTTCAATGCCCGAGCAATAACCTAATTCAAGAAGCATCTCGATATCGAATTTTGTGCGCTGTGCCAAGCGTTGGGCTTCCAGGAGCTTACCCCTTGTTTCAAAATACTTAAGCCGGTCAGCCAATTCATCCCTTATTACATCAACTGTTTCTTCGATTCTGGATTGTGTAGTAATGAAATGCTTTGCTGGGAAGATCGTGATATGATCGAGGTTCTCCACGGTATGTCCGGAGACCTGGTTGAATAATTGGATTCTTTCAATGGTATCGCCGAATAATTCTATACGGATGCCATATTTTTCGTCGGCTGGATGGATGTCGACCGTGTCACCACGTACACGGAATGTGCCGCGTGCGAATTCAAGGTCATTTCTCGCATACTGAATGGCAACGAGCGATTTGAGTAAGGTATCCCGATCTCGCGTGTCACCCTTGCTTAAGTAAACAACAAGGTTTTGGATTTCTTCAGGAGATCCTATATTGAAAATGCAGGATACCGAGGCAACGATTATTACATCGCGGCGTGTGAGTAGTGCTGCAGTTGCCCGCAGCCTGAGTCTTTCTATCTCTTCATTTATTGATGCATCTTTTTCAATGTAAAGATCGGTTTCTGGGAGATATGCTTCAGGCTGGTAATAATCGTAATACGAAATGAAGTATTCAACGGCATTTTCTGGAAAGAACTGTTTGAATTCACCGAATAGCTGTGCGGCAAGTGTCTTATTGTGGGAAATGATGAGGGTCGGTTTCTGGACGTGTTCGATAACATTGGCCATTGTGAAGGTCTTACCCGAGCCAGTGACGCCCAACAGGGTTTGGAAACGTTTATTCGTTTCAATACCTTTAACTATGTTTTCTATCGCCTTAGGTTGATCACCTCTGGGGGTGAAAGGGGCGTGCAGTTTAAAGTTCACGTTTCAGTATTCGATATGATTTAGCATCAATAGAGAGCTTAAGACTCTGTGAAAAGGCAGTGAATTGCTCGCCACTCGACAGGTCAGTGTAAGTGCCGTCCCATGCCGGCAGGGAAACAAATGATTGTTTATTTCCTGAATTGAGGACGATGATAAGACCACCTCGGTCGTATGCATAGACTTTTGTGATGTCGTTGGCATACAGAGTGAAAAAGGTGTTGTCCGATATTGTTGGATTTGATTTACGAATTTGGATAAGTTTTTTTATTTCTGCAAGGAACATACGGTTCTGGTCCACAATATTCCATGGAAAACTACCTAGATTGAGCGATGAATAATCAGACATCGCTATTTCTTCGCCGTACAAAATAACTGGTGATCCTACACAAGTGAAAATAAATGCATAGAGGTTTTTCATAAGTTCTTTATCGGGCACAACTCGCATGTCATGGTTTGAGAGACTGATCAAGTTTACACTATTGCTCTGGCAAGGGCTGAAAAGGAGTATCTGCTGGAGTTTTCTATCGAATTCACTAGTAGGTATGTTTTGTTTCACAAAGTATTTGACAATCAAGTCGGTCAGCGTTTTGTTCGAACTACCATCAAAGGCGTTACCATTAAGAAGACGTATGTCACTACCCAGGAGCAGCAGATCTGGATATCTGGTTTTCAAATGGGTACGCAGGGTCCGTATAAAACTCGCACTGAGATGCTCATCTTCACCGATATAAAAACCATCGAGGCCAAAGCGCTTCCAGTATCCCAAATACCCGATTAGATAATTCATGACCTGGGGGTTGTTCAGATTGAGTTTTGGAAAACGGTAGTCAGCGCGCCAACACTGGTAGTTAGGCGGTGATCTTTTTATGGATGGTGCATTGACCAGGTACCAATCAAGGTATTTTGAAGCTGCGCCGTTCTTTTCAATGTCTGCAAAGGTCGGAAAATCAACCCCGGTGTGACTGAAGGGAACCGCCAGGATTATCTTCATGTTTCTTGCATGTACCTGTTCGATGAGCTTCTTTAGATCTAGAGTGTCCCCGAAACAAGAATCGATCGTCGCGAAATCACTTGCATTGAATTTGTGATTTGATGATGCTGAAAAAATTGGCTGCAGTAAGATGATATCTGGAGTAAGTGAATCAATATAGGTTAACTTGTTAAAGATACCTTTGAGGTCACCACCGAAAGACTCCCAGTTTTTCGGCATTTTACCCCAAGACCTTTTTCTCTTGGGGTCATTATCACTATCTGCATTATGAAAACCATCAGTAAAAATCGAATAGTATATTTTTCCGACCGCCCATGATGGGGGTGCGAATAACGGTACGTTAGATGTAAATTCACCGATTGCCGGCAACAACAGAGAGTCCTCGCCGTGCTTGATGAGGAAATGGTAGGTTGCTGTAGTGTCAAATGCATTCAAGGTTGTTGCGAGGTAGTCGTAGTTTGCATCGTGATATACTGATTTCATTATATAGCGTGTGTCATCCATAATAAGCAAGACTTCAGTGACCGCATCCCGTTTTACTTTCAGTTTTACTTGACCAGCCGAAGGGTTAACATAGAAGATGCTGTTTGCGTTATGCATCATATCGTTTGGACTAAGTGCATTGCTCACTTGAATCAAGAATAGCAAAGAAGTTATAATAAACCCCCTCATATAAAATACTACTTAGTTTAGATATATTGTCAAGTCACGAATGCATTTTTGTATAAGACTTAAGTAGATATCTCTGAAAAGACCCGGAAAATCTTCGATTTCAGTAATTTTTTAAGAAAATTACAACGGAAAAATGATAAATATTTTCTCTGAGTCCTTGAGTATTTTCCTTGACAATTCACAATAGTTTTATATAATTTAACAATGGAGGACAAAGCGTTAAAAGGGAACGTGATGTCCAACGCTTTTGCCACGCCCGGTGAGATCGTTGCCCAACTCGACAAATATGTCATTGGTCAGTCGGAAGCAAAAAAAGCTGTTGCTATAGCTCTACGTAACCGTTGGCGAAGGCAGAGGGTTACTGATAAGATCAAGGATGATATATATCCAAACAACATAATCTTAATCGGCCCTACTGGCGTTGGAAAGACCGAAATTGCACGTCGTTTAGCCAGTATAGCCCGTGCTCCATTTATCAAAGTTGAGGCCTCTCGGTTCACTGAAATCGGCTACGTAGGTAAGGACGTTGAATCAATGATCCGCGATCTCGTCGAGATTTCTGTAAATATGGTACGCCACGAAAAGACGAAACTGGTGCAGGAAAGAGCGCGTCAGTTTGCGGAGGAACGTATACTCGATATTCTCCTTCCAGTTCCCCAAACCATCAAGAAAAGTGAATCGGTTACTGATGAAGTAACCATAGTACCGAGCTCCACGCGTGAAAAAATGAGGGATTTGTTGGGTGCGGGGAAATTTGATGATCGGATAATCGAATTGGAGATCTTCCGTCAGCAGATGCCTTTTGTCGAGATATTTAGCCAGGCTGGCATCGGTGATCTCAGTGGAGTCCTGGAAGAAGCTTTCGGCAAGAACTTACCCAAGAAGAAAAAAAAGAGGAAGATGCCGGTCAAGGAAGCACTCAAGTATATTCAGAACGAAGAAGCTGATAAGCTCGTTGATATGGATGAAGTGATCAATGAGGCGCGTCAGCGCACTGAAAATTCGGGGATTGTTTTTATTGACGAAATTGACAAGATAACCGGAGGTACGGTCACACACGGCCCTGATGTATCCAGAGAAGGCGTACAGCGGGATCTCTTGCCGATTGTCGAAGGTTCTAATGTTATGACTAAACACGGTATGATAAAGACAAACCATATTTTATTTATTGCTGCGGGTGCTTTTCATAATAGGAAACCATCGGACCTAATCCCCGAGATGCAAGGTAGATTTCCAATCCGCGTAGAGCTTTCAGCATTAACAACCGAGGATTTCCAAAGAATACTTGTCGAGCCGGAGAATTCATTGATCAAACAATACAGTCTATTATTGGCGACTGAGGGCATTAACCTCGAATTTACAGATAGTGCTATCAAAAAGATCGCCTCGATAGCATCAGAGGTTAATACATCGACTGAGAATATCGGCGCCCGCCGTTTGCATACGGTAATGACGAAAATCCTTGAAGAGTTACTTTTCGAAGCGCCAAACATTAGCGAGAAGCAAATAAAGATAACTGATGAGTATGTGGACGTAAAATTGAAGGATATTGTGAGCGATGTTGATATGTCGCGATATATACTATAAGAGAGGGTATGAGATGGCGAAAAGAAGAGCATGAAAAGCGCTGATTACACGGAATTTATTGGTTCAGCGATTCCTGTGTTCGCTCTGTTGTTACTGTGTATTTTAGCATGAAATTCAAAAAAGTGATTCTTGTTTTAACTGACCCTAGTGACCAGCATATTGATGAGTCAGCAATTCAGCTGTGCAAGAGATTTAAGAGCAAGCTTTTTGTGTTATTTATTATTGAGACCAGTAGGATATCTAGGCTTGCACGTTTGACTCATAAGAAAAGCGAAACATTGCGCAAAAAGATTGAAGATGAAGGATGGCAGTCACTTTACTTAATCGAAGATGCAGCGGATAAAATGGGTGTTTCGACTTCACTTCATCTCGAGAACGGTATCGCGACGACCATTGTGAATAAATATATCGATGCATACAGCATCGATGCTTTGTTAGTGAAACGAAAGGATGAGACCAAAAAGCTGTTTGTTTCATCAACGGTTCCAGTAATAGGATTATGAAAAAATGGTTATTGGGTTCAGGGTTAAGAAGCGGGAAAACATGTATCCAGCATCCAAGCCCCAACCCATCTTCCCAAATATGTAAGGGGGTGTAATGGTTTTGAAGATATCAGAGGTCCTTAAGCCTGAAGCGATTATCATGAAGATAAAATCCAGAGAGAAGATCGCCGTGCTGAAGGAACTAGTTGGTCATATGGTTGCTAATAAATTCGTCGAAGATGGTGAGAAGTTTCAGAAAGCCCTGGCTAAGCGCGAGAACCTTGAATCCACAGGCATTGGGGATGGTATTGCTATACCACATGCGCGTACTGAAGCGGTCAAGAATCTCGTCCTCGCCTTTGCGCGATCTGAAAAAGGCGTAGAGTTTTCGTCAATTGACGGTAAACCGTCCCATCTCATTTTTCTCATTGCCTCACCAGTCGATAAGAAAAGCGAGTATATTATGGCTTTGGCTAAACTTTCCAGGTTATTGCGCAAGCAGGAGGTACGCCGACTTTTAAAAGATGCCGATAACCCAGATGAGATACTGAATATCATAAAGAAACACGAAGAGTGAAAAAACGTAGGGCGTAGAGTGTATAGCGTAGGGCGAAGAACATCCCGGTGGAATATGCTTCGCATTTCACAGCATAAATATTGTGTAGAGCGTTTATTAACAAGATGTATAATATTCCTAATCCCTATATTCATTTTTGCAGATAAAATCCTTATCCCTATGGAGATTGGTCAAATTGATCATCTTAAAGCATACGGCATTGCATTTCGCGCTCTGGAAATGGGGATAAATGTTGAATGGCTGTTAAACTACCAGGGCGGTTCTTTTCTCATGGATTATGAGCCCAGGCTTGAAAAAGACTGTGCCTTGAACAATGTGGTGTGGGAAATCATTCCACCTGGGAACATACTTGAGATCTACCAGACGATAGAGGAAAACAATATGGATGTTATCCTTCTCGAAAAACCACCAAGAATCGCTGTTTATATCCCGGACAATTTTGAACCTTGGGATGATGCCGTGACACTCGCTTTAGAGTATGCAGATATTCCATATGAACAGGTATGGGACGAAGATGTGCTGCGTGGTAAGCTCATGCAATATGACTGGCTCCATCTCCACCACGAAGATTTTACTGGTCAGTACGGTAAATTCTACGGCAGTTCCGCAAATACTGATTGGTACAAAGAAGAAGTCAGGATAAATGAAGAACTGGCAAAGAAACTCGGTTTTACAAAAGTTTCCAAAATGAAACTTGCTGTTGCATTGACCATAAAAGATTATATTGAAAAGGGTGGTTTCGTATTTTCGATGTGCTCGGCTTGTGATACATACGATATAGGTTTGGCCGCGCAGGATATCGATATATGCCACGATGTTTATGACCACGACCCTTTTGACGCGGCGGCAAACAGCAAGTTGGATTTTTCTCAATGTTTGGCTTTTGAAAACTTCGAGTTGATCCTCAACCCGCTTATCTATGAGCATTCCACGATTGATGTGACTAACGAAGCTCATGGACGCGGTCCCGAGACATACATCTCGTTATTTGATTTCTCCGCAAAATTCGATCCAGTACCATGTATGCTCGTTCAAAATCACACGGCATTGGTCAAGGAGTTCCTTGGGCAATGTTCTGGGTTTAGAAAGAGTACGATCATGACTTCCGTATTGATCTTAGCCGAGGTAAGTGGGACTAACGAGGTGAAATACCTGCACGGCAACTATGGTAAAGGTACCTTTACATACCTTGCCGGTCATGATCCAGAAGATTATCAGCATTTTGTTAATGATCCGCCAACTGATTTGAGAAAACACAGCAATTCGCCCGGTTACCGATTGATCCTAAACAATATTCTGTTCCCGGCGGCGAGGAAAAAGGAGCAGAAAACATAGCTGTTGCGAAGTTTCTAATTGCGATTGGTGAAATAAGGGAAGAGACTATTGTTACTTTCGATAGTCTCGGTGCGTCCGAGTTTGACCTTAAGATGAAATCGGTTGAGAGATTCGGTTCGATCAGTGCACGCATCGAACTTAATAGTTTAGCAATAGGCATTACCGCGGATTTTGAAGTTGTTTTTAAAGCTTATTTGAAATGCACCCGTTGTTTGAACAGCTTTTCTAGGGACTTCAAAACCAGCCTATATCTGGTCTATATCCAGGGTAAAGACCCAAATAAAGATGCTGAGAAAGTGGATTTGAAGTTCTCTGAGGTCGAGCGAATATACGTTTCAGGTAATAGCATTGATCTCAGTGTTGGTATAAGGGAAGCTATTGTGCTTTCAATACCAATCACTCAGCTTTGCCATGAGGGATGTCGCGGATTGTGTCCGGTTTGCGGGATCAACAGAAACACAAAGAAATGCAAATGCAAAGTTGAAGACGTAGGTCTTTTTACACCAGTATTGGTAAAAAAGAAAACCGGCAAGAGAAGGAGTAAGAGAAAATGATATTGTTCTTGATCATCTGTTCCTTATCCATAGACAGTTTTTTGAATCGACCTGAACTGAAAACCGCACAGTACGGAGTCTATGTTTTGAAATTGAGTAATGATAGCCTGGTTTATGCACGCAATAGCCAGAAGCTTCTTATACCGGCTTCTAATATGAAGTTGGTTACTACCGGTGCTAGTATGTGTTATCTTGGTACAACGTACCGTTACGTAACGCGTCTTGCCTTGCGTGGAATAGTGAAAAATAACCGTCTGGTCGGTGACATTATTGTCCTTGGCGGTGGTGACCCAACATTCAGTCTCGCTGATATGGAGCGCTTTGTGGCAAAGATCAAAGGACACGGAATCCAAGAGGTGACCGGCAATATCGTGGTCAATGAGAGTTATTTCAACGATATAAGTCTCCACGGCAATACATTCACGAGTGAACGGTTGCCCACGGGCTGGGCGTGGCATTACCTTGATGCACGGTACGCCGCCGAGATTTCCGGACTGTCCATGAACAAAAATTACATAAATGTTAGAATCAGATCAACCGAGCTCGGGGAATATGCCGAGGTTATCCTTGAACCCAGTACTCAATACGTGACATTGGTAAATAAGATGAAGACCAAGAAAGGTGAGGATAGTATTATTATCTATCGAAGACCAGAGGAAAACACTATCTACGTAGATGGTGGTATTGGTCAGGGGCATGAAAAAGACATTCCAGTTGCCGTGAAGGATCCGGCACTTTTCGTGGGCAGTTATTTCAAAGAAAGGTTAAATGCTGAGGGTATTAGTGTATACGGTGATCTGGTGAAGGAGAATAATACACTACTCTATATGTCCATGAATCCTCATCCGCTGGTATTTATCGACTCTGTGGTTTCGCCGCCTCTGAATGATATACTGAGCGAGACCAATACTGAGAGCGTGAATCTCTATGCTGAAATTTTGCTGAAAACACTTGGTGCTCAGTTTTATGGCAAGGGGACCTTTTACCACGGGATAAGGATTCTCAAGAGATTCTTGAAGATATGTGGTGCTGATACGAACGCAGTTTCGCTCTGGGATGGTTCAGGCCTGTCACGCCATAACTTGGTTTCACCTTACCATCTCGCACTTGTTTTACGCTACATGTACTTGTCTAAATACGCCAGCACATTCTATGAATTTCTGCCTCAAGTCGGCCAGGGCACCCTGGAAAACAGATTTGATGATTTTGAAGGTGAGATGCATGCCAAAACTGGTTCCCTGCACGCGGTCTCCAGTCTTTCTGGTTATCTTAGAATCGATGAAACCTACTATTGTTTTTCAATGATTTTCAATAATTTTACCTGTTCCAGGAAAAAAATCAGGGATATTGAAGAAGGTATTATCATGAGCCTCCAGGAGCAGTTGAGTAAGTCCCGTGGGAAGTCCTTTGATGAATAGCGATCAGAGAAGCGCCTGATGTCTGTAAAAAAACGATTCTTTACGCGCAAATACCGTTTTATGAAACGGAAAAAACAATGGAAGCCGTTTCGTTTTGTCGGCGTGGGGGTTATTTTGATGATCGTAATAATCTTTTGTTTCTGCAAATTCATATTGGGGATAGATTTTGGTTTTTGATCTTCACTGTGATACGCCGCGTAATATTGCCAAAGGTAAATTCAATCACATTGAGCCCGAGAAATTGTACAGGCAGAGTTATCTGGGAGCAGTTTTTGCTCACTTCATAGAACCCAAGATAAAACACCCGTTTGTCGAGGCGGTTAAGATATTGTCCTCGACCATTGCCTACGCGGAGAAGAAAACAGCGATTCAGATTATCCGTTCTTATAAGAATTTAAACACCAAAAAGCTCAACCTTTTACTCGGGGTTGAGGGCGGTCATATCTTTGATAATACATTCAAACAATTTGAAGCATTTTATGATACGGGAGTACGTGTTTTCACATTGACATGGAACAACTCGAATAAACTCGCCCACTCTGCTCTGGAAGCAGATAACAAAGGACTGACTAAAAAGGGGAAGCAGTTCATCAAAGAGATAGCTAATTACGATATAATAATCGATCTCTCACATGCATCGACAAAGACAGTACTCGATGTCTGCGATGTGTGCGATAATCAGGTAATTGCTTCACATTCATGCGTACGGGCGTTGAATAAAACATTTCATAGAAATATCGCAGACCGGGCGATCAAGGCGGTAGTCGACAAAAAAGGCCTCGTCGGCGTCAACTTTTCACAATACCATCTTGGTGGTCATTCAGTAATCGATCATATAGATTATTTGACTGAAAACTTCGGCATTGATGCGGTTGCGATCGGCAGTGATTTTGACGGCATAAACGATGCAGTGATAGAGAACCCGGCAGGTTTGAAAGATTTGAAAAATGAACTTCTTAAAAGAGGCTACAAGAAATCCGATGTCGAAAAAATATTCAACGGTAATTTTTTGCGCCTTTTTAAGAGCATGGAATAGCGAAACTTGTTTCGCGCAGGAAGTGGCTCAGAGCAAGCTCTGCTACTCCGGTAATTATTTCATTTGGGAATTTGGAATTTGAGATTTGTTTGAAATTTGTCCCGATTTATCATATTATTTTTTGTTGTATAGGAAAATCGAGGATCCCGCGCTGCGGGAGAATTTGGTGCTTGGAATTTGAGATTTGGCGAGGAATTCTACCTGATTCCTCGCCTTATAGTGGAGGTGAGCGGACTCGAACCGCTGGCCTGTGCGTTGCAAACGCACTGCTCTCCCGCCTGAGCTACACCCCCTAAAAGATGGGTTTGGTTAATGGGTTAGGAAGCCAGAAAAAAGATCTCCAGCATCTTTGCCAAAACCCAGCTGTTATCTTTTAAAATCTTCCGAAGTTTAGTTCAAGACCGACTGAATTGAAAATGGTTACGTCTTTGTCAAAGAGGCGTTCCTGGTTTAAATGGAAATCAAGGGTGAATTCCCTTATCCTTATGCTTATACCAGGTTCTACAGACCACTCGGGTGATTCAATGCCGTCGACAAAATTCTCTTTAACACCAAGGAGCAATGCTACTTTTCTGCTTATCGGTAGATCAAATCCAGCATGGATATGCGTATAATCATTTTCAAAATCACCACGGCTAAAGTCGTATTCAGCAATGAGGAAAACAAAGCCTTCATTGAAAATAAGACGCTGCATCATTAATCCGATTCTATGTCGGTAATATTCAAAAGGTTCGCTCCACGAGGTCACTGAATACCTGGGCATGATGATATAATCACCTTTTCTTTTCGCCAAACGAGCATTGAACGTAAACCATTCTTCATTGGTCGCATCGTGGACCAAAAAGGAGATGTCAAAGCGGCGGTTGAAAAAAACTCGGCCTATACCGATCCCGAATGTCGTTTGGTTTTCCGCTGGTGAACCGCATATCCCGATTTCGAATTTCTTTAGACTGATTGCGTAACCAAGGTTGAATCCACGGTTTTCTACAGGATCCTGCCAGACACCGAATGCACCGAACTTGGGTACTGGAGCCATTACCACACCATAATCGTCAATCCCAGATTTTATATCACCATAGATATTATTCTGGTACATTACTAATTGGTGCGGATACACGCCGATGTTCACTATATCATTAATATAGTTACCCGCCATCAATACATCCATCCTAGTCTGATCAGCCTGTGCTGAGCTTACAATCGTGAAGATGCTGAAAATTACTCCGAGAATTATTTTCTTCATGAATTGATTATATAGGGCAAGGTGGAAAAGTCAAGAGAACTAATAGCTCAACTGAGTTGAGCGGTTTTGGCACTGTGTGCGGTATTGGTCCACTAACGTGAACGGTTTCTCTCGACAGGCTCGGGACACTGAATTTTGTGACTGGATCACAGATTAAGGTAAAATTCGTGATGGTTTCTGCGAGCGGTTTTGTTGTCCTATCCGATGAGTCGGCTGACTTTTGTCATTGTGAACCTGAGTGAATCGAATGGGAAGCAATTTCATTTAGAAAATTTGATATTGTTTGGAATTTGGTGCTTGTCCCGATTTATCCCGCCTCGTATTATAATTCTACAAATGGATTGCGGGATTTATCATTTTGGATTATGATACAGGAAAATCGTGGATCCCGCAAAGCGGGAGAATTTGGTACTTGGGATTTTATTTAAGCTGCGTAAAGCGGATTATTTGAACAAAGGTCCTTGTTTCGGTTTTATGCCAAAATGCTCGTAGGCAAGCCCGGTAACCTCCCTACCGCGCGGAGTTCTTTTGATAAACCCTTCCATTATCAGGAAGGGTTCAAATACTTCTTCAATCGTTTGGGCATCTTCGCCAACTGCTACGGCAAGACTACTAATGCCAACCGGACCGCCATTGAATTTCTCGATGATCGTTGTAATAATTTTTTTATCCATTTCATCGAGGCCGCGTTGGTCGACTTCAAGCTTTTCCAGAGAATAATCACATATTGCCAAGTCTATTTTGCCTTTACCTTTGACCTGAGCAAAGTCTCTTACTCTTTTTAAAAGGCGGTTTGCAATCCTTGGTGTACCGCGTGCCCTCTTTGCGATTTCACTTGCCGCATTATCTTCAATATCAATCTCTAATATCTTTGCCGAACGTTGAATAATATGATAGAGATCGTCAGCTGGGTAATAATCAAGCCGGAAACTCATGCCGAATCTGGAACGTAGGGGTGAGGTAAGAAGTCCCGACCTTGTTGTTGCGCCGATCAACGTGAAGTGATTGAGATTAAGGCGCAGCATCTTGGCGCCCACGCCCTTATCCTGCATTACATCAAGGCAAAAATCTTCAAGTGCCGGGTATAAATACTCTTCAACTGATTTATTTATACGATGTACTTCGTCGATAAACAGAACATCTGCCGCATTGAGGTTACTGAGGATGCCGGCAAGATCATAAGGTCGTTCAAGGATAGGTCCAGCAGTAGGGTAGATATTCGCTTCCATTTCTCTGGCAATGATATGGGCGAGTGTGGTCTTACCGAGACCGGGTGGTCCAAAGAGAAGGATATGCTCAATTGGTTCGCGCCTTTTCTTGGCGGCTTCGATAAACACAGACAGGTTTTCTATAATAGTAGTCTGTCCGACAAACTCATTTAGGCTTTTTGGTCTCAGAGTTAACTCATAAATTTCCTCACCTTTGAGCAGTTCACTGTCTAGAGGTTTTTCCATTTCATTTCCTCAACGCTTGTTTAATCATTTCCTCGAGGCCGATGTCTTTGGGTATTCCCTTGAGTCGATTCACTGCTTCACTGCGGCTGAGTCCCAGTGAACATAGCGCATTCACTGCTTGGCTAAAGGGTCCTGATTTTTCTACGAATTTCAATTTACCCTTGAGCTCAAGGACTATCTTGCTGGCAAGTTTTTTGCCAATTTTGGGAACCGATGACAACAATTCAAGGTTTTCATCTTCAATCGCCTGCGATATCTCTTCGGGTAAGAATCTTGATAGGAAATTGAGTCCTGATTTAGGTCCCACACCGGACACTGATATCAAATCCAGGAACATTTTTAGCTCGCTGCGGCTGAGAAAGCCGTAGATGAATGTTTCTGGTTCTTTGAACAGGCATTTGGTATAGAGCGTAATCTCCTGGGTTTCTTGTACTTTTTCAAAGGTCGGTAATGAAGTGTGTACAGCAAAACCGATACCGGAAACGTCGAGTATAAGAAAGGGTGGTGATTTTTCTACTACTTTGCCCTGCAATCTGCCGATCATTTCATTCCCTTCATTTTCCGGATTGCTGTATACGCAATAGCAAGGGCATCAGTTGCATGGTTGGAAACACGTTTTTTGTCACTCGTTAAAATTTTTTCAATAAAATACCTTACCTGTTCTTTAGATGCTCGACCATTTCCAGTTGTTGTTAATTTTATCTTGGTTGCCGCATATTCAACCAATGGCATTTCATTTTCGAGCAAACTAAGGATGATTGCACCGCGCAACTCAGATGATTTCATTAAAGTCTGGATGTTTTTGTGGTAGAACACCTTCTCAAGCACGGCTATATTAGGTTTATGAACATCGATCAAATGCTTAATTTGCTTACATATTTCCAAAATTTTGTCGTGGTAATCTTTTTCTTTTGATTTTATCGTACCAGCACTAATGCACTTATTATCTTCGATAATACCATAACCTGTTGCGGTGAGCCCCGGGTCTATACCTATGACTTTCAACCTTCAGCCGAGATTTTTTCCATCAGGGCGTCGGAGATCTCGAAGTTTACATAAACCTGCTGAACATCATCAAGATCATCAAGCAACCCATATAGTTTCAGAGCTTTTTCTGCTTCTTTTTCTGATAAAGCTACAGTGCTTTGAGGGATTTTAGTGATCTCAGTACTTATTGTCTCGACATTATTTTTCTCCAGGATATCCCTTACTTTAGAGAATTCGTCAGTCGAGGTAATGATCTGGTAGGAGCTGTCTTCAGTTTTCACATCACTAGCACCGCCATCTAATGCGTAGGATATTATCGTATCTTCATCGTACTTACTCTGTTCAATAATTATAATCCCCCGGGTTTGAAACTGCCAGGCAACAGAACCCTGGTTGCCCAAGCTGCCATTGTGTCGGGATAGCACATGTTTGATCTCTCCGGTGGTTCGGTTACGATTATCAGTTACAGCCTCGATCAGGATTGCGATACCGCTTGGACCATATGCCTCATAGGTTACTTCTTCTAAAGTTTGACCTTCGAGCTCACCGATTCCGCGTTTTATTGCACGGTTGATGTTTTCACTTGGCATGTTCAGTGATTTGGCTGAGTCAATTGCCGAGCGGAGTCTCGGGTTGGCATTGGCGTCACCTCCACCACGTCTTGCGGCTATGGTTATTTCCTTTATTAATTTCGTGAAGACCTTGCCCCGTTTTGCGTCAGTACTCGCTTTTTTTCTCTTTATTTTCGCCCATTTTGAATGTCCAGACATAACTTTCTCCTTTTAATAATTTTATTCAGAAAAAAGACCAAGTCAATACTTGGTCATACTGAATGATTTATATGAAGTTTGGATACGATTATAATTTTACAAGTTTTACTATTGCGTCATACAATACATTTCTTGCACATACAAAGTATACACCTGGTGGGAGTTGATTTCCTGGATTGTCTTCACCACACCATACTACAGCATCAGACGATTTCCCAAGAGTAAACTCTCTTACGACACTCCCGGTAATATCAAAAATAGAAATCACAGTACTTTCATCACTGTGATGACCAGAAAAATGAATTATCGTTGTTGTGCGGAAAGGATTTGGGCAGGCTGAAATACCCCGATACGGCGTCATCGATTGTTCTATTTCTCCTATACTCTGCTCGTTTCTCCCCCGTTTGTAAAAAATATCCTGATCATCATACCGACGATCCATCCATGTGACATGAAGGCGATTACTGAGATCAACGGCAATCCTCGGCACACCAGCAAGTGTAGTATAAGGCGTACCTACAATTTCTATGGGTGAGATAATTGTATCTCCTAATGTATCCAATTTTGCGTATATAAGCCTATTATAACTCATTTCACTTGCCTGCCACACAACATGCAGGTAATACAGGGAATCCATCGCCATATGTAAATAGGTGTTACTTTCAGTACCTGGTTGGCTGATAGTTCTTGGACTCAGAATCACGTTGCCCTGCTGGTCGAGCTTCAGGTATTTGATCTTGCTGTTGGATTCAGTTGGGTCAGAATAGACTACATGGATATTCTGAGTGGGATCAGCAATGAGGGTTGGAAGACCGCCAAACCAGAGATTTTTGTTTGAAATCACTATGTGACCTTCCTGATCTATCTTTGTATAGGTCAAACGATCAGTAATGCCTGCGGAGTCAGTACGGTAAGCAAGGTGGCTGTTGCCAAAACTGTCAACACCAATACCAGGCCAATACGCATCTACACTATTTGTGGATACCTGCAACTTGGCGATTATCGGGTTACCCAGACTATCGAGTTTTGTATAATTCATTTGATTATACGAAGATGCAGGTTCATCCCACACAATATTGATATTTTTGGATTTATCCAAAACAATTTCAGGCAGGAGGCTGGAGGCCATACCTCCGGCTCCACTTACTGCCAGATGTGGTGGAACAAGTACTGCTCCGTCGTTAGCCAGCTTGGCATGCCATAAGCCATATCCCTGAGGCGATTGATCACGCCAGATAAAATGGACATTATCTGTATTCTCAACGACGATGCGCGCATAAATGGATTTTGACAGATTATTGGAAACAATGGTTTCTGGAACAAGGCAGTTACCAAGACTGTCTCTTTTTGAATAATAGATCTCGCCGTCAGTCCATGTAGCTACCTGCCATGTTATCCAGACATTATCATAACTATCGACATCAATGTCAGAATCCCCGGGGTAATCGGGCGAATATTCTGTGATCAGGATGTCATCAGACCAACCCGGAGGATAAGCATATAAGGGAAGATAGTGAATAGTAGAGAGTAAGCAGTAGAGAATAAGATGTTTGAGTAATCTATTTATTATCTTCATTTACTATCCACCCCAATCATATGAACCCGTTCTTTTGTAATCATGATTAAACTGAGGCCATTCCAGGAGATAACTATCAACCCTGCTATTGATATTTTCCCATACATGTATGTAACCATCATCAGATGCGAGAATAGACTCGCTCTTTTGATCACCATCAATATCACCGATAACTACTGATGATGGTAGACCAAAAAGCGGTAGGGGGTAAGGGGAGACATCTTGTTTAGAATATTTTAATCCATATACCCACATGTCGTTTGCCGCAATGACGATGTCGACTTCTGCATCAAACGGTCCTTCAAGTTTTGCCAGTGCTGCTGAGGTGCGTACCTTGCCATCGGCTTCATATGGCTACGGAAACCACCATTGTCCTATATCCCCTCGTATTGCATAGATTCTATTATTATCATTACCAACAGTAATTTCAACACCGTCATAGAACGAATAAATATCACCAACCGCTGGTGAGGAATTAATCGCGCCAGCCGTGTTAGTAATCCACAACGTATCACGGTTATTCTCATCATATGCCCTGATCGAATTATCTACACAAGCAGTAATTACATCAGCGACATCGTCACCACTCAGGTCGGCTAAGGCTGAAATGGATCCAGCACTACCCCAGGTAAGTGTACGCACTAAGCCATCCCTGTTAAAAATATCGGTAAAACTGGACTCTGCTACTACCTGTCCATTTTCATCTTTTCTGTAATATTCGTATGACACAATAATCTCTTCTTTGCGGTCTTCATTGACATCAGCAATTGATGGACCACAGCTATGATATTTTTCCCTGGTAAACCAGGACGCTGTAAAGTTGTATAATAGATCACCATCATAATCAAAGACTATTATTCTGGGTTTACGAGGTGTATTGCCTTTATCCCCTGCATAAAGCACTACTTGTCGTTTTCTGCTTCCAGATATATACCCCAGAGCAGGGAATCCATAAAACCTGAGGGTATCTGCGCCCGGCACTTGTTTGGGCCAGCCGGTAAGTGTATCGCCTTGATAACCAAAAACAATTATAGACTCAGGTGAGACTGCGATTATATCAATGTTACCATCATTATCTACATCACCGAGAACCGTGCTGTAAACACCGTTGAAATATCTGGGCCAGCCACTAAACACAGAGCCGTTATAATTGAATATGTAGATTGAGTCCTGACCAGGAAAAACCATTTCAATGCCGGCTGAGTCGTCAAGATCAGCGATCTGCGGTTGAGCAATTATTGGCGGGTAAGTACACTGAGGAACGATCAACTTTTTAGGCCAACCAGCTTTATATGGGTACAGCGCAACTAATTCTGTTCTGGAAGAATTATTATTGTATTCCCATGATTCAGTGACTTCGTGATTTGGATCAGCCGTGACGCTGAAGTTAAGTTCACCAATCTCACCGCAGTAATTTGGGTGAGTGCTGTCAGTATCCCAATAAGTAACGAGCAGTATTGTATCACGCGGGTTTATACTATCTACATTCAGGATATTGCTGTAAATTACACTCTGCTCGTCGCCGACTTCGAATTTTATGTCTACGTCATAAGCAGTGGCGCCGCCGATATTCCATACTTTTGCTTGAATCGGTATTGAATTACCGCATGCTGGATATGGATACGGCGGCAATAGCGAAATATCCATACCTTGCGGTCTGACTACAAGATCAGGCAAAAGAGGAAAGGCGGTGTAATCACCCAGATCCAGTGCCGGGTCGCCCAATAAACAGTATTTCTTTGACTGCACGGGTGTAGTTATGTTCGAAGCGCCTAACGCTTTACCCACTATCCAATGTTGCTGATACAGGACGCTATTGAGCACAGTGAAACCATAATAGAGCGATTGAGTATTACCGGCGTTTGTCATTCCGTAAAAAGCAACAGTGCCGCCGCTGTCGCTCAGTAGAAAATGCTCACCAAAACAAGTGCAGCCATTATTACCTGGATAGTCCCACTGAAAACATGCTGAATAGCATGATTGACTGAAAACTACGGGTAGCCGACTATCATTTTCCAGTGCAATTAAATAGGTTGTGTCATAACATGAAGACCAGTCATGGTAACCACCATGCCCATAATAACTCGCTATAATTGCGCCCTGGTTAAGGTATTTATCAAGGCTGTCTATGAACAATTCTTCGCTATCTGTATCTGAGAAGCGAACCGTATTTGTATCGTAACCAATATCATAAAAAAATGGTTTTGATTCATTAACACAGAAATCAAAGCAATCAAACATGTATAATTCCTGTCCGGCGACCAATAGACCTTTTCTTCGCCAGTCACCGGTGTCAGGCTCGCATTCATAATTAATTGTTTTTTGTGCAATAATAGATAGATCTTCACCACCTTTCACGGGCCAGCGACCCAGCATTATATCATCAAGTAGATTTTCATCCAGATCTCGAAAATATGCTTCCTTTGACCAGTACCAGTCTTCTGAGTTATCATATAATATCTTGGTCGGCACATAGTCCCAGTCACCAACAAATAAACAGTAGGCAAAGTGTCCATCTGGCATTATCGGTGCATTCCAGTTGTTGTAAGCGTAGCTGAGAAAATCACGCAAGGCTTTGGATGAATCTGCTGATCCTTGGGGCAGGAATTCATCGTATACATCATTCATCTGTACAACCCCAACCTCAAACCAGTTATGCTCAACCCGCCAATCTGCGAACTCGTGGATCCAAAACGAATCGGTTGAGTCGGCAATAAAATCCTCATGGGTGACGATGATGTAGTCTGCAATGTTGATGGTATCCAGGTTATAATAAAAATGAACTCCGGGATCTGGATTAGGAGCAGGCTGACGGTCAATGCCCGGGTAGTTCAACAGTATTTCCCTGCCGATTTCTTCAAACGGTCCCAAGCCTTGGGTATTTTCAACTATTGTACCTGAATAACTGATTCTTAAATCCAAACCATGATAAAAATACATTGATTTATGTTTAGGATTGAATTGAATCGGGTACAGAAAGACTTCAACAACACGCTGGTCTCGCCAATGACCATCACTGTGCACCTGATATAATGTACCTGGATAAAGTGTATCTGTTTCATAAAAAGAGGTATCATAACTATACACTTCTTTGTAAAATGTCCAACCTCCAGAATCCTGAAAAACCATATCAGGAACTGGAAAAACTAAATAATCTTCATACAAAACATAGTCAGATTCAGATATCGTGAAATCTAATTCCGCAGAATCCGGTAAAGCAAAAAGCATTCTAATATAGGGGATTTGGGGTTTACCAACAATCACTGTATCGCTGTCACTATTTACGTACGGGATCAATTCTCTATGAATCGCGATATGTTTGAAATCTTTATTATCTACAGTAGTATCTGTTGAAGTGAAGCCGAAAATTGTGGTTCTGACGCAAACGCTTGAAGAATCTGATTTTATGACCTCTACTTTAGGACAGACAGGTGAATCTGAAGATCCTATGACTCTAACCCATTCTACATCAGCTGTCATTACACCCACAAAATATACACTAAGAATGAATAATTTTTTCATTTTTCCTCCATAATAATATTACTCTTATATTATTTCTTGTCAAGGATGTTTATTATCAGGTTTTCAAGAAGGAATTTAAAAATAGTATACACTACTCATTAAAAGCAGATAGGATTATTTTGTGAACGATAATTAAATATCATGCTTACACGTTTGACATTTCACCAATTCTCCCTACACTTATTATATGAAGGGGATAAAGTGGGCAGTTTTCTTTTCCGGTATCGCGGCGGTGATAGCCCAGACCCTGATGATACGTGAAGGTATTGCCTTGTTTGGGGGTTATGAGCTTATCTCCGGGATCCTGCTGTGTTTTTGGTTGGTTTGGGCTGGTATTGGCAGCTTTGTATTCTCGAAGTTGAAAATACGGTTATCGAATAAGGTAACCTATTCTATATTGCTCATTATGTTGAGCGTATTCATGGTTTTTTCCATTACCTTTATCAGGTTTGCGCTGAAGATTTTCTCATTGCCGTTTGGTGAGGTAATCAGTTTCGGTAAGGTCATTCTGGTGTCCCTTGTTTCCCTTGCCCCGACCTGTCTTATTTTTGGTGCACTTTTCCCGGCTGCTTCAAGGTTGCTAGAACCAGAAAGAGTATATCTATATGAAGGTATCGGTTCTTTCTGCGGTGGTATTGTGGTGTCCTTTATTCTGATTCCGATCCTTCCGACCTATGGTACACTCTTGCTCGTGATCTGTTTGTTGTTCGCCTGCGCGTTCATTATTATTGAGAAGAAAAAACTCTTGATCATTCCCCTGGTTCTGCTTTTTATTTTTCTCGAGATCAATCGCATTGAAAGATTTTTCCGGAGCGCGCAGATGCCCGGTCAAGAATTAATCGGTTCCCGCGAGTCCAAATATGGCATGATAGCCGTTACCAGGTCTGGCGCTCAGGTGAATTTCTACACTAGTGGTGTATATGATTTTTCTTATCCTGACGTGTATTCCAACGAAGAAGCAGTGCACTATCCTTTACTTCTCCATGATAAACCAGAAAATGTTCTGCTCGTGGGTGGTGGTGTCGGTGGTTGTCTTAAACAGATATTAAAACACCGACCGCGCCAGCTAACATATCTTGAACTCGATCCGCTTCTCATCCATATGGCTGAGCTTTACACGGGTGAATCCCTTGATAGCCTTGAGAATGTGTCTGTGGTATCTGGTGATGCTCGTTTCTACATCAAGAAAACAAAGAAAAAGTATGATGTGGTGATAATTAACCTGCCTGATCCAGTAAACGCCCAGATCAACAGGTTCTATACAACGGACTTTTTTGAAGAAGCCAAACGGGTTCTCGATAAACAGGGCATCTTATCAATTCGCATTAATGCTCCACCCGATATTATCAGTCCTTTGTTTGGCCAGCTTCTAAGTACTATAGCACAGTCATTGAATACGTCTTTTAAACATATTTTGATTCTCCCGGCGGCTAAAACGACTTTTCTGGCCAGTGATCACAAAATACCCCTGAGCAATGTTGTCAACATTTTAAAGGAACGAAGTGCGGAGAGGAATCTTGTATTACAATATGTTAATGAATACTATTTTGACTATAACCTAACCGCGGAAAAGATGACATATATCAAAAAAAGGATTGAAACCTCTCTTGGGGTTCTGAATACCGACCTCAAGCCAGTTTGCTACTATTTCACCATGATTCTCTGGGGTGGTCTACTTTCGGAAAATATCCGTGGTATGTTTATTAAGTTATTCAATATAAACCCCCTTTACTTTCTCTTGTTTGTTATCCCGGCTCTAATTTTTTTCAGGCGCCGGGTAATTATTTATCTATCAGTATTTACTATCGGTGCAAGTGAAATTTCTGCCGAGGTTATTCTAATAATTCTTTTTCAGATATATTATGGCTATATTTATTCCTGGATAGGTGCAATCATTGCATTTTATATGCTCGGTCTTGCGCTGGGTACGTTGTTTTACATGAGGTCGATGCTTTGCAGGAGAAGCACGATAAAGATCCTGTCTAATGTTGAGTTCATAATGGCTCTTTATTTTGCAGTTATACTGCTCGTTTCAATCCTGAACATACCAGGGACAACCCTCTTGATTTCATTCTTGATCTTTTTTGGCGGTTTCATGGGCGGCCTGCACTTCCCGCTCAGTATCGCTCTTTTAAAGAGAAGGAATGCCGGTAGCGTCTATAGCGTAGATTTAATCGGTTCAAGCCTTGGCGCCTTGATAACCACGGTGATTTTTATCCCGATTCTTGGTATTGTCTTCACGCTTTTTTTGTTCTTTGTATTCAATGCGGTAGTAGGTGTAGGTCTTAGGACGGTTACAAAGAACTAAGAACCAAGAGCCAAGAGCCAAGAAGTAAGTATTTTATGGAAAATTTGCATTATGAGTATCAGGTTTTATGTGGAATTTGGTACTTGGGATTTTATTTGATCTGCGTAAAGCGGATTAAATAAGTCTATCGAGTGCTTCTTTATAGCGTGCGACTGTTTTTTCAACGATGTCTGGCGGCAATTCTGGAGGCGGCGAGTTTCTATCCCAGTCTATGCTCAAGAGATAGTCTCTTACAAACTGTTTATCAAATGAAGCTTGGGAGCCACCCGGTTTATACAATTCAGGGTTCCAGAAGCGACTTGAGTCCGGCGTGAAGATTTCGTCAATGAGGATTAGCCGGTTATCGAGTCTGCCGAATTCGAATTTGGTGTCGGCAATTATTATATTACGTTCGCGTGCATAATCATGTGCAAAATTGTAGAGCTCGGTACTTTTTGATTTTATGAATTCAGCATCGTGTTCAGGCACGACTTCTTTCATCTGTTCATAACTGATATTCTCGTCGTGTCCACTGTGTGCTTTGGTTGCCGGTGTGAACATCGGACAGGGGAGTTTATCTCCCTGCTTTAGATCATCAATTTCAATACCGCCGATAAGTCCGGTCTTTTGATAATCTTTCCAACCGGACCCAGCAATATAACCGCGCACGACACATTCTACATCGAGTGGTCCGGCTTTTTTAACAAGCATAGAACGATCAATCAAGATATCTCTATATTTCTTCAGCTCATCCGGGTATTCATCGATCTGATCAGTGATGAAATGATTTTCCATAATATACTTGGTTGTCTTGAACCAAAATACTGATAATTTATTGAGGATCTTACCCTTGTCCGGGATCAGGGTTGGAAGTATGTGGTCAAATGCAGATATCCGGTCAGTGGCAACAATAAGAAATCTATCCCCGAGTTCGAATATCTCACGTACTTTCCCTGAACCGAATTTTTTGATGCCTGAAAGGTTTACCTCACCTATTGGTTTAGTCATGGAACTTGATCTCTTTTACTGCGCTCAATACAGCAAAAATACGTTCGTTATTGCTTTCTGGATCGATAGGCGTGAAGAAAAAACCTCGGCGCTGCGGTGAATATCCAAGCGTTATACCACTCAGAACCTCACCATCAGTAAACTCTACCTCAACTTTCTTGCCGAGTAGTTTTTGATCCTTTAGGTCAGTGAAACTCCTCTTTACTACAGGTCGCTCTTTATCCATGCCGTGTAACTCTTTTACAAAAAAAACTGCTTTTAGATTGGCCATCCTAATGGCAAGTGATTTACCATGCTGCGCACCCTCGTCTTTTACAACAAGGTGGAATATCTCCTTATGGGGCTGGAAATCAGCAGTATAACCGCGTTCAATCCGACCGTCTAGAAAACGTATGATCACTTTATTCGGCATGAGCTATTCTACACATCCCCTATTGGTTGTCAAGCCAATTTCTTGGTAAAGATATTGGTTATTGAGTAATTGGAACCTTTGAATCCTAACGGATTGGAAGAGATCCCTCGACTTGCTCGGGATGGAAAGGAGCTGACGCTGGAAGGGAGCTGCGCTGGAACCGTTGAATCATTCCATTCGAAGAATCCATTCCAGTGTGAAACACTCATTTCCATACGAAGTATCACTTCTATGCTTAGCATCATTCATTAGGTAACTAAGTTATTGATACCGTTAAGAACGTTCAGAGCGTTTGGAACGTTATGATCGTTATTTTGATCTATTTCGTTTATTTAGTCTTTTTTTGCTTTATTTCTTCTGCTTACTGCCTAATCCTTTGTGCCTACTATTTATTTCTCTTCTCTTGACCTCTTTTCATTGATGAATACAATTGTATTATGTTAATAATTGTATTATTTTTACATGCTGCATGGACTGAGAGTTTTGAGACGCAGGATTATTTTCCACCTGACCATTGGATAATTGTCAATGAGGATTGCCTTGACGCATTTTGGCATCGCGATATCGCGGTTGGGTATACGGGGAATAACTCAGCCACTTGTTACGCTGATACAGCATATACTGGTTTGACCTTTACGAACTTAGATTACCTAATAAGCCCGCAGATTCTACCTCAAGCTGGAGCAAATGATACGCTAATGAGTTTCTGGTGCAAGGCGACATCCACAAGCGGCTGCAGCCTTGATATTATGGTTACTGCATCATCGCCGCCCGACATGCGTAATTTTAATTTGCTTCAGACTATTGTTCTTGCTGAGACATCATGGATTCAAGAATCAGTGAGTTTGGCGTCATACACTGAAGTTCCGATATACGTCGCTTTTCGCATCCGTGGCATGCAAGGCAGTGATCAGACATGGCTTGACCAAGTCACGCTCCCCAATATCACGGCTCAGCCATTTATCTGCAATGGTCGGTTAAGGGTCAAAGGTCCGCCTTCGCAGAAATATCTATTGATCTGGGGCAGTCACTATCAAATGGGTTATGCGCATGGTTATCTGCTCGGCGAAGAGGCAATGGCGAACTTGATCCGTTTTGCCATTGGTAATACAAGTTTCCACCTGATGTCGCTAATTGAATACGAAAATGCTGCCTTACCTTATTTCCGGCTGCGTTTCTTCACGCTGCAGAAATACCAGGATGAGGCTCAAGGTATGTACGATGGCTCTCTTGCCAAAGGTGTTGACATGTATCACCCTGGATTGGGTAGAGAAGTTACGGTTGAAGATTTGCTATGTCTTAATACACTATGTGATTTTAATTTGTTCGGTTGTTCAAGTATCTCAGGCTGGGGCGAATCCACTTCAAATGATGATACTCTGCAAGGTGGATTGGTCATAGCTCGTGACCTGGACTTTTCGACTGGGCAATATACATCCCTTGGTAATACCAGTGTGATCATTGCCCACGCACCTGATTTACCTGATGAACAGAACTTCATTTCAATTACAATGGCTGGTATCTTTGGTTGCCTTTCAGGTGTGAACGAACATGGTGTGGGTCTTTGCTGTGATTATGGGTATAATCGTGATACAACTTATATACCAGCGAATTCCTTGGCGGCGTTCACATTATCTTGCCGTAATGCGATCGAAACAGTAGATTTGGATTCGAACGGTGTTAATGACATCTTTGATCTCAAACAGGCGATTTATGATTCGACAAGCCTGACATGTTGGGATGTCCATCTTTTTTCGCTGTATGACGCAAGCCATTCTGTTCCTGCGGGTATTTTAGAAATAAACAATATTAGTGATTCCTTGCGCCTGGTAGACGATAATGCTATTGCCCCGCAGATAAATTCTGACTGGAACCTTTGTGTGACCAATCATGAGCGCGTGCTCTATGCTCCAGTATACTGCTCTCGCTACCAAATCATGGCGGATTCGCTCAATGACGATCTGCATCTGGACACACAACGCGCCATCGCGATTGAGAACGCAGTTGCCGGTTGGGGGTATTATGCAGGCACTGTGCAATCAATGGTATTTCGGCCAAATATCATTGTTGAACACCCTGGCTGGCCGTGTATTGGGGTAAGCTATGCAGCCAGGAATCAGGGTGCGCATCTTTGTCATAAGCATTTCTATTCATGGGATGAATTGTTCGGCGGTCTGCCCGGTATTGAAGAACACGGTTCTAAAGCCGATATCAAACATGGTTTTGAAACTACTGTTTTCAGCGGTCCACTACAATTACTGTTAGATAGGAACTACAAGATCTTTAATGCTGTGGGCAGGGAAGTCCGCGCCGACCGGCTTATTCCTGGGATATATTTCGTCAAGATAGATGGTAAAGAAACGATCAAGGTAGTCAAGATAAAATGAAATGCACGATCCACTGCTGCTTAGTACTTAGTACCTACTGCATACTCTTATACGCTCAAATACCGGGTAACATCATTGTCCGCCCTGATTCAGAGAATATCGCTATTTCACCTTTTGTTTTTGGCTCAGGTGATGAAATGTCCTCTTGTTTTTCACCACTCGCTGAAACCCGACCCTTGATCGCCGCGACAAAACCCTCATTATTGAGATTCGGTGGTATCGCGGCTGAATATCTTGACTGGGAGGCAGATTCTCTGGGTGGTGTATTCTACATTGATTTTATCGATACATTCATGTTGCAGGATTCGGTCAATTTTGGTATTGATAGTTTTTTAAGACTATGCGAGGTGATAAATGCAGAGCCGATTCTGACCGTGAATATGCAGGTTGTTGATACTGGTCTTGCCAGTCGTATGGTTGAGTATGTTAATGGTGACACTACAACTCCGATGGGCCAATTACGTGCACAGCGCGGGCATCCTGAACCGTATAATGTAAGCATCTGGAGTCTCGGCAATGAACCTGATATTGCTGGCTGGCAATGGCCTACACCGCCGTGGACGTATTGGACTTTTTATCGACATTTCGGCGTACCTTTTGCCAACTGGTCATGGCAGGATTCTGTTTTTTGGACACCCCAGGATTTCGCCAATCTTATCCCGGTCTATGTAAGTGCTATGGAAGATGCGAGTCCGATTCCGCTTGAATTCATCTATTCAATTGCCGGCGCGCCTTCATGGATTCGACCGGTGATCGAGCCTAATATCAATCTGATCGATTATCTTGATATACACTACTATGCCAGCAGTGCGTGGGATTCGATTGCAGACACCACTGATTATATTGAATGGCTCAGTGGTACCGATACTATATACCCGGCTGAGGCAGTGGTTCAGATGTACCGCGATTCTTTGGATGCGATCGGCGCGCCGCATATTGAACTTGTTATCCTTGAATACAATTCAGGGATAATCATGGTCCCGGATCCCTTATGGTGGAATTATTTGACCGGTCTATTTATTGCCGACTGCATAGGTCACTTTATGCATACGGGACTTAAGATGGCTGGTGTTTACAGTATTCATGATGGAAATCCTGATAACCCGTCAGATTTTCCCTACTTCGGAATTATTCGAGGAGACTCAGTTAGCAGACGTATGCCTTCATATGTACTTGAACTATATAATACGTATTTTGGCGATACATTGATATATGCGTTTTCTGACCACAAGAATACTGGCTACGGCATTGAATGCTGGGCATCGAAACGGTCGTCCGATAATAAGTACGTACTCATGGTCATTAACAAAACGCTTGATTCGACATATGCAATGACTATGCAGCTCGAAGACTCAGTACAGTTTTATCACCTGTATAATATCACTAATAATGCCCCGATCAATGCACCATACAATGGTACAACCGGTATAGAAAATCAGGGTACCTCTGTGCCGGACAGCATACGTACAGGTTGGAGTTACTTAACCATGGATTTTGAACCGGCAAGTGTTTCTCTTTTTGAGGTTGTACCTTATCTGTCTATTGAAGAATCTTCGTCACAAGCCCCTACAAAATTGCAGCTCCCTACTGTTTTTAGCGGTCCACTTGATTTACCCGAGAATATAGACTATAAACTTTTCGACATTGCTGGTCGGGAAATAACTGCTGATAATATGGCACCGGGTATTTATTTTATCAAGATCGATGGCTTAAAGACGGTAAAGATCATCAAACTTAAATGAACTCAAAGGAGGTTATATGGAGAAAAAGAACTTCTCAAACAAAGAAGCGATAAAATACGGTTGGGATATTATGAAAGCCAATTTCTGGTTTTTTGTTGGCATCATCATTGTTGCCGGGTTGATCGTCGGCATTCCGAGCAATATCGCGGATCACTTAAACAAGCCAGATCCATGTCTACTTGGTTTTGTTTTCAATATCATTGCTGGTGTTGCGCGTGCAATTATTTCGATTGGACTCATTAAGATCGCTTTGATCTTTCTCAATAAGGAAAAACCTGAATTCAAAGAACTCTTCAATTTCAAAGGTAGTTTCTGGCGTTTTGTCGGAGGTTCTATACTCTATGGTCTGATCGTGGTTGCCGGATTTATCCTCTTGGTCGTCCCGGGCATATACTGGGCGATCAAGTATCAGTGGTTTGGGTACTGCATTGTTGATCAGAAACTCGGACCGGTCCAGGCGCTCAAGAAAAGTGCTCAGATGACAGATACAGTTAAATGGCAATTACTCGGGTTTGGTCTTGTTATGACCGGCATCAATATTCTTGGATTTCTCTGTTTGTTCATTGGACTGTTTGCGACGATACCGACGACGTTGCTGGCTATTGCTTTTGTCTATCGTAAATTGTTAGGTCAAACCGAAACCGCCCCAGCAACAGCACCTGCTGTGCAAGACGAAAAACCCGCTTGATGATCTCCAGGGCGAATCAGTGGTTATGCGGGTTCGGTAAGCTCTGGATTCTACTGTTTATGTTGTACTTGTTGATATCAATGACCGGGTGTGACGGCGGTTGACCTTACTCATGACACCCTGGTACAGGGTTTTGCCATTGAGACAGTAAGGACCAGGCAGTAAATAGTAGGCACTAGAACACTCAAATTGAGACTGTGGATTCTTTGTAATTTACTAAACTTAAGTCACTTGACAGAACAGATATTATTTGTATAATTTTATATATAGATAATATATAAGGGAGGACAGTATCCTCTGTAGAATAAGAAAGGAGGAAAAGCTATGGGTCTTATTATGATAATGTCTTTATACCTCATCAACGCTGACTTTCCCATCTGCACTAATAGCCTGAGTCAATACTATCCCTGTCCGCTGTATGAAAACGGACAGTACTATGTATTCTGGTCAGACCGGCGTCACTATGCACCGGATTACTCCATATATGGAGCGCGTGTAGCAACTGACGGCACAGTTCTTGATCCTGATGGAAAGCAGATTTTCCGACGCCAAACCGGGTATGAACTTTCGGCTGCGTATGATGGTGCGAATTTCCTTGTCGTGTCCCGCGATAGTTGCTGAAGTGCCGGCAATATCTACGGAGTGCGTGTCACTTCGGACTGTGATACAATAAATTCTTTCAGCATATCAAGCGCCTCGGGCGTACAAATGTATCCAGATGTTGAATTTGGCTCAAACAACTATATGGTGGCGTGGTCAGATAATCGGGGCGGTTCATACTACAGGATTTACGCAGCTCGGGTCAATCCCCAGGGTACAGTGCTTGATCCAACCGGCATCGCAGTTGGTCCTGCAACATCAACTTACCAGTATCAACCATCGCTCGCTTATTGCGGAACCAGGTTCTTCGTTATCTGGGGTTACGCTTCTGCACCCTATGCAGTAACCGGACGTTTCATAAATACTGATGGTTCTCTTACTGATACGGTAAGGGTGGCTTCTGCAAGCACCATGGTGTACAATACGCGTCTTGTATGGAGCGGTGTACACTATCTTGCGGTTTGGGTAGAATACGTAAGTACTGGTTCGCTGGTACGCGGTCAGCTCGTTGCAAGTAACGGTACTCTGATCGGCTCACCATTCACCATTGCTACTGGCGCATACTATTATAACTCGTTGGGTGTTAAGTATGACGGTTATAACTACATCATCACCTATGTCACAAATACAACTGGTACATATCAGGTCTGGGGTCGTAAGTACGACACATCGGGCAATCCAGTAGAACCGGCTTTCCGGATTTCTCAATCTTCATATGCTTGTTATTATGGCGACGTGGTTCCTGGTGCTGATAATTGTTACCTCAATGTATGGTCTGAATACCGTGGTACTCAATATGATATTTATGGTAACCTTGATGTGCAGATCATAGGTATCGAAGAATCAACTGAGCACATTACGTCAAACATATCCTTAGTATCTGCTTTTGTCACAAAGACAATACAGCTCAAGAATGCAGAAGGTATTGAGGTTTCTGTTTTTGACGTATCAGGACGCAGATTAGGTACCACCCATACCGGATCATTCGATTGCCAGACACTTGGTAAAGGCGTGTATTTTGTAAAGACTGCTCAAGGAGATGAGTTCAAGGCCATAAAGATAAGATAATTGAATATTGCTCAATGAAATGAGTGGTGCGGTTTAAACACCGCACCACTCATGCAATAGATTCAAATCAGTAACATAGTTTTGATCATGTTTCAACTCAATGTGGGTGGGAGGTATAATGCAAAGATATCTTGTATTGTTTTCGCTGTGTTTTTTCACCCTGCTCAATGCGACCACTTATTATGTTGCACCATGGGGCAATGATGATTCGCTTGGGACTTTTGATGCGCCATGGCAGACTATTAGCAGAGCAGCAAGCACCATGGTCGCTGGTGATTCGGTTCTTATCCGCGCCGGGATTTATAAAGAAAGTATTAATCCGGTCAATTCAGGTAATCCAGGTGCAATGATAACTTATGCGAATTATAATGGTGAAGAAGTAATCGTTGAGGGTGGAGAAGAGGTTACTGGTTGGGTGATAGATACTGGCAATCGCCATATGGCAAGTGTTAATTTCACACCGTCCCCACGGTTTTCGTCATCTCGGGATCCAGCTGGCAATTTAGGCGGGACCGTGCTTCAGGATGGCGCAAAGATGAACTATGCAATGTGTCTGAGCATAGCTGAGGTTGACGAAGCGGGTGAGTATTACATGAATGATTCGGCTGGCATGGGACCACCTTATACTATGTACGTATACGTGCACGATTTAGGCCAGGGTTATGATCCGAATGATTATCAGATGGTTATTGGTCGACGGCGTAAGGGTTTTGATCTGGATGGTGGTGAAGACTACCAGGTCGTTGATGGCTTGCTCTTTCGTGATTACAATGACAATGCTATTCACTCCATAGGTTCCAACAACTGCGAGTTCAGGAATCTCAAGCTGTACAGCAGTTTCGTAACCGGTATCTATCTCACAAACTATTCGTGCAATTGTCTTATTGAGCAATGTCTATTTTGGGATAATGGACACGGCGGCATTGAACTTGCCCGTTCCCATTCAACAACGATTAAAAGAAACAAGTTCACGAGGATTGATTTGGGTGATGGTTGGGGTGGCAATGGCGCTCACATGTGGTTGGGTCCACTGACCTATAATTCAGATTCCTGCCTTATTGAAAATAATATCGGTTTCAAAACCGGTTCCGAGTACATTTTCGGACCATTTTTTGCACTCCGGGGCAGTGATAATATCATCCGCCACAATAGTGGGATCAATTTTGGCATGGCTGGAATCGCGCTTCTTGATGGTAGCGGCAATACCGTGATCAATAATGCGATTGACTGTAATCTCGGTTTTGCTTGTATCAATGTTTTCCCGGCTGCAGTTGGTGCTGGCGGTCACCATATCGAATATAATGATTTCTATGCTGAGGACCCGACCGACAAATACCGGTGGGATGGTATATCATACAGCAGCCTTGCTGCCTGGGAAATAGCATCTGGTCAGTCGAATAATATTGATTCGGTACCAGGTTTTGCCGAACCAGACAGTGAAGATCTTCACTTGCTCGCCGGCAGTGCCTGCATCGATGCAGGTACATCGAATAATGCATCAACTGAAGACTATGACGGCAATCCCCGACCTCAAGGCGCTGGTTATGATATTGGCGCGTATGAGTTTGATCCAGTAAGCATATACGAGAGACCAGCACAAATACACCATGCCGGAGAAATCTCGTTGAGACCTAATCCAGCATCAAATGGTTTGTGGATTCATCGGTCGAATTCACAGGCAACCGGTTTCTTGCGCATTTTTGACATAACAGGGAGGAAGGTTTGCACGCTTGAATTTGCTGAGCAGGAATCAGAGATCTACTGGAACCGGAAGGACGACACCGGAATTCTTCTCCCGGCTGGGAATTATTTTCTTGTCTATACTAATGAAAAACTACCGGTGTGCGAACGTAAGATCATCCTGTTGGAGTAAGGGCAGCGTATTATTATCCGCCTAATTTTACGATTTTTTTCCGGTACCTTGTCTGGTTTGACTGTACAATATAGTAGTATTGACCATCGGGTAAGCTCAGACCTTTCATATCTGTACCATCCCAGGATACTGCATGGTCACCTTGCTTTTGATATTTGTTGACCAGTGTTTTAATTTGTCTGCCTGGTGAATCGTAGATTGTTATTTTCACGTGGCTCGGTGCGCGTAGATCATATGTGATGACGGTTTTTTCTCTGAATGGATTGGGTTTGGCGTCAATAAAGATCAACCCAGCTTTTGAATTTTCATTGATCCCAATTTCTGGTTGACCTGCTGAAAAGATGAAGAGCGGAAGGTCTGTGCCAGGAATTGACAAGGAATTTATTATCGCGGTCCGTTCGGCTGGCGTGAAATCAGCCGTGAAATACCCTTGTAAGTCTATCGAACTTGCCTGCACCAGGGCGCTCGCTGCGCAGTAACCGGCTTCAAGCATCTCGTAACGGCTCGTGCTTTCGCAACAGAATACAAAATAATCTGGTGCTGATTGAGGCAGGCGGGCAATGGCGCTTCTGAGTTGTGGTCTTCGATCGCCGCTGGTAACCGTTTCAATTCGGTGGTCACGCGTAGTCTCCTGACCAGAAGGCAGACGTATGTGGTATCGTTCAACGCCTTCTGAACGGACAATATAGATGCGTCCGGTGAGATAATAGGAAGCAACTGCCGACGCTGCAGTAAGACCAGCTTTGCCATTATAAGCATAGTGGGGGTTGCATCCGTACGAAGCCCAGGCAAGCTGGGATAGTTGGTCAAGGTTCAATTCAATGCTTGAGAATTGGTCGCCATAAATGAGATTAGCCAGTGCATTTTCAAGCAGCACGGTGCCTTCAGTAGATGGATCAGGTAGTGTGCTGTTTGATGATACGGCAACAAGCTCATTAGTAATGCCACTGACATTCCGGTGCCCATAACAATTCACCATGTGGATGCTCGAACCAGGGTTCCAGGTATTATTTGCATTAGTCCTGCCGCTTTCCTTTGGACAACAGGTCGGTTGATTCGCAGAACTTGTCCAAAAGGAATGTGAGGCGAGATGCGCAAACTGTAATGCGGTTCCCGCGTCTTCGATCAGATCGCATGCCACACCGACTTCAAAAGCAAGGTTTGATTCGGAAAGATGATTACCCGCTGTGTGCAGAAAGATATCATGTTGTGCCGGGTCGTACAAGTAGACATTGTCGGGACGCGCAACGTAGATGGTGCGCGATGTTCCTATTAAAGGTGCCTGTGCGGCTGCCCAAAGGATATTGGCAAGGATTTGATCGGATAGTGTTCCACTATAGCCCGAGTGGTAAGAACGGCGTGTATTTAAAACGATTTCAGTGGAGTATGCATTAACCTGCATGGGCGGCAAAAATCTTTTCCCGGCGGTCCTTGAAGTTGTTTTTTGAGCGAGTGCTTTGCTGAATACTGCACCAGCACCACTGGCTATGAGTACTTTCAAGAATTTTCTTCTATTCATAAATCCTCCGATTAGCTTTGACTAATAATTATACATCTGCACAATTGCATGTCAATAAATGGATGTCTGCTTGTCATTTTCGCACTGCCAGTGTGTCAACACTTAAACATATTTAAGCCTAAAATACCCCCCTTGTGGATTTACTCCAGATAGTTATAATATATATATAAGAAAGGAGTTTTATGGCAAAAGATCGTTTGATAAAAGAAGGAGCACAAGGTACATCAAAAACCCCTGCACAGAACATCGTACCGCAAGATGCTGCAAAGCTGCCTTTTGAAACGCCGTCTTATGAATTCTATTATCACAATAAGGATGGACAAAAGACGCTATATGTCAGATCGATCTCTTATCATCCTGGCATATTAAAAGTGCCTCTGGAAAAACTCGCAGAATTGATCGCTTTTTTGCGCACCGCCTGATCGCACAGTAACTACGGATGCTGAATACTGGACACTATACCAGAAAGATACCAGAGGCTAGAAAGAGAAATGAAAAATGGCAGTACCTTTTCTAAGAAACCCCGTATGCTGTCGCTATGAAGGCAGGTGGAGAAAAGGAAAAACGGTTGCTTCGCAGATGAAGAAATTGCACTTTGATGAACTCAGTACAGGCTTAAAAAATTGCCTCTCACTTTGTTCCTCTCATTACCTTCGAGATCTACGACGAGACCTTCGGCATTGGTCAGCATCAGCAATATCAACCCACCAACTGTAATCAAAAAGGAGGTAAGTATGAAGGCATTTACTCTTTGTATGATACTACTATCCTTATCATTATTTTGTAGAAGTTCTACGAAAGATTCTGGAGTTGAAAAGCCAAAGGTAGATTTTCTCTCAATGAGAGAAAAAATGGTTGAAACACAGTTGAAAAGTAGGGGTATTAAAGATGAAAGAGTGCTAAACGCGATGCTTAAGGTAGAAAGACATAAGTTTGTTCCTCATGCGTTTAAGTCTCTTGCCTATACTGATCGGCCATTACCCATTGAAGAGGATCAAACAATCTCTCAACCTTATGTGGTGGCTTTGATGACCGAGCTCTTAGCACTGAGTGGAAATGAAAAGGTATTAGAGATAGGAACAGGCTCAGGTTATCAAGCAGCCATATTGGCGGAATTGGCAAAAGATGTGTATTCCATTGAAATAATCGAGGCACTGGCTAAGGGATCTCAGAGGCTTCTAAAGGAACTTGGCTACACTAACATCACAGTTAAGTGTGGAGATGGTTATATCGGTTGGGAAGAGCATGCTCCATTTGATGCCATCATTGTAACATGTGCGCCTCCTTATATTCCCCAGCCACTTATCGAACAACTGGCTCAAGGTGGCAGGATAATTATCCCGGTAGGAACCCTTTATCAGGAACTAAAACTGCTCGAAAAGAGCGATGGTGAAATCAAGACCAGAAGTATTGTTCCGGTCAGATTTGTTCCGATGACTGGTGAACATATAGAGGAATGAGATTGTGAGAGCAGGTGTTCGGTTGTTCGGTTTTATAGCCCTCTTAAATACTCAGGTCTAAGGTTTGATTCGCCCTTTGCCAGCGCTGAGTCAATGATCTGCAGCAGTCTTTCTTTATCTTTGGGAAGACGACCTTCGAGCGCTAGATAGTTAGATGCGTGATTAGTACGAAAGATGCATCCTGCATGGACATCAGTGTTTTCTATTATTACTCTCATTTCTTTTAGCATTTCAAGGGGTTGAGGTAGAATAAATGCTCCTTGATCCTGCTGCTCATGAAGTACAGTGCCGGGTGCGACCATTACGGTTAGCAAAGAGAAAAATCGTGGACTCATTGCACTTATTGCTTTACCAGTAGCTATGGCATGTTTTTTCCAAAGGGTAATCCCTGCCAAACCGAGAAGACCGATTACCGAAACCTTAAAACCCGCTTTCTGTACTTTTAGGACAGCTTTAATCATCTCCTCAGCAGTTGCTCCTTTATTCACACGTTTTAATACTTCATTGCTTCCGCTCTCGAGTCCGATATAGATTATTGAGAGTTTTTTGTGGTAAAGCTCTATGAGTTCCTGATCGGTCTTAGCGAGTATGTCTTTAGCATTAGCATAAATGCCGATTCTCTGGAGTTCTGGGAAAGCAGCATTGAGCGCATCGTGTATGCGCATGAGTTGCCGGGTTGGTAAAACCATTGCATTACCGTCAGCCAGGAAAACCCTGCGCATTTTTGGCATGGCATTTTGTGCTGTTTCGATATCTTCTAATACTTCATTTATAGGTCTTACTTTGAATGGTTTATCAAGATAGGTCGGACAAAAGGTGCAGTCATTATGAGAGCATCCATACGTGATCTGTAGTATATACGAACTCGCCTCACTCGGCGGTCTAATTACTGTACCATAATATCGCATATGTATGAAGGGGAACTATGGCGTGAGAGTCCATTCATAATCCTCGCCTTTCTCAAGATAAATGGATTCCGGGCCCCACCATATCTCGCCTTTTTGATATTCCTCGCCGTACAATTCATAAGAGTAGCCGCCTTGCAGTGTTGTTGTGAAAGTGCCGCCGGCCAAGGCAGTTCCTTTTTCATGTCCATCAACGAAAATACGAATATCATATCCGGTGCTATTTATGACATATAGATTACTGAACTGGGTAGTATATTCTTCTTCTGGTATGGATGGATTATTCAAGGTCCATTCCCACTCGTCATCATACACAGATAGTGGTGAGGGTCCCCAGGTTATGCTGGCGTTCTCGTATTCTTGAGCCGAGATTGTGTGTTCACCGTTAACTACAACCAACTTCAGTGTAGCTCCGCACCAGACACTACCACGGTCATAGCCATCAATAAAAACTCTTGCGTGGTATGAAGACAAATTAATCACATATACATGTCCGTATCCTCCAACTGCGGTTTCCTGTGCAGTCATGAAACTAGATATGCTAATGAGACACAGGAGTAATGCGACTACTTTGCTGCTTGTGAGTTTCATATAATCCTACCTTCTGATCCAACCCAGTTCCAGGTGAATTCAGCCCTATGCGCAGCCAGTTTGATATCCGCGTTTGGTCTGAATGTAAAAGGGCTGGTAAATAATAATAGCAATAACATATTCACTTCCTCATTTATCAATTATATCACCAGGCTCAACGATGTCAAGATAGAATATGATTGACTTAGAGTATATTCTGTTTAGACTTGCAGTAAAGGAAGTTCCTCGACCTCTCGGTAGGCTTGAGACTTTCAGCAAGCTCGGGACACTGAATTTCTTAGTCAAATCGTATATTTGAACAAAAATTGTGGAGGTAAATATGATAGGTAAAGATAAAACCCTTAAATTTGTGCTTATATGGATCGCGGTTATGCTGACAATCCTTGCAGTCGACAAAATGCTGCACATACCGGTTGCCTTTGCACAGGAAGCCAGTGCGCAATCCTCTAATATAGTACTGAAGCAACCGATCGAAGTTGTGATTAAAAGCCCTGTGAAAATAGACATTGCGGAGTGGAGTGCATATCCATCCCAGGCGATCAAGGTTAAAATAGATGATCCCTGGCCTGTAAGAATAGAAATCAAAGATGAAGTTCGGGTAAAAGGCGAGTTGAGATTGAAAGATTAGACGAAGCGTTTGGGCAGTTCAAGAATATGACTGGAACTACCCAGATAATAGTTTGGATATTAGTCTATTGCACTAATTCCCTGAGAGATAATCTAGATAGGCCGCCATTAAATCTTGTTTAACGCTCGCGCCATCGCGCAGTGCGCCGAAAATAAAGGTTGAATGGATCGTCCTGTATGCGCTTGTCGTATCTTCATAAAGGACAGCCCGACCAGATGGATTCTGGCATTGGTAGATCATAGTCCCGCCATTGGTGCTGATAAGATCGACATAGGAATCAGGCCCCTGTTGATACAGGTAACTATAGTCTAGACCCTGAGCAATGGTACCGCTCTGACCACTTACACTATTTACATTGCCAACTGTTGGAGGATTCCCATCGTTGAGATAATTACAGGCAAATCTCTGATAGAGTTCAGTGGTCGAATTATACGCTCCAAAATCACATCCTACAATATAAAGACTATTACACTGGTCAAGAAAATTCGTTAGTATTGCTTGTTCCGCCGGAACAAGTATCGAATAGTCGCTTCAGCAGCGGAACCAGCCAAGCGTAACAAAAACAATATCATAGGGATCAAGGCTCGCTGGCAAAGCGGTGCTTTTAGTATAAGCGTGCCCATTAGCAAGGAGCGTTTGTTCCAACCAATAAGCGCAGTCTATTGTAGCTCCAAGATCAGGGTCATCAAATACATCGAGCGCATCATAATTCCAGATAAAGATAGCGATACCGGTCGTATCATTGAATATTGTGATTGTAATAGTAGGCGATGTACCCTCGTTTTCTTCGGTATCATATGCCCTTGCGAAAATGTCATGCGATGAATTGTTCAGTAGGGAATCTGTTATCCATGAATGGAAATATGGTTGAGCAGTGAGGGTCGCTACGAGTGTATCGTTTATGTAGAGCTCTATCCGCTCGACTGCTTCGTTATCAGTAGCACCGATGGATATATTGACCGTACCGCTGACAATTGAGCCATTTGTAGGGGCTGTGATATTCACAGTTGGCGCTTCGGTATCAGCGCCTCCGCAGCCCATCCATATTAATGCAAATATGGTCAATCCCAGGAGTATTTTTTTCATAATACCTCCAATGTTTATTTAGTCATCACTGAACGATGAATTCAAAGGGATTAGACCAATCCCCCTGTTCACCGCTTCAGGCATTCTGGCGTGTACACATTCTCCAGTAATAAGTTCCCGATGCAATAGAATCTTGAGGTGTAAATATAGTGTCGGGCAATAAACACATTGTTGATATCACGAGTGAGCTTGAAGTGAAAGTCGAATCACTGGCGATATCAATACGATATACCATATCACAAGAATCACCTTCGACAGCATGCCAGACAAAAATCGGTGGGTTCTCAGTAATTGTTGAACCATTTTCCGGTGAGATGAGTACGGGCGGTACCAAACTCAATAGAGTGTCTGTTTCAGTACATGCAATAGCAAAGAGGAGAATGATCATTCCAAGATATAACCACATCTTACCCATAATAGCTCCTTTTTTATACTTAGATATTATAAGAGTATATACCCCTTTGTCAATATACAATTAGAACAATTGATTTATACTGTCGGTTTAGATGAAGTTAAAACCGTTCTTAATACTGATGCGTATTATTTATCTTTCCAGCGTATTATAAATTTTATTCGACTTTCACGATTTTTTCGATAATTGCGTGACCTGCTGCTTCTAACTTCACGAAATAGACACCGGCTGGAACCTTGTTGCCCATTTGGTCAAGGCCGTACCAAGTAATAACCGCATTGGAGTAAGGAGAGCTTATCAATGGCAAGTACGTTTTAACCAAATTACCAGCTGCATTGAAGATTTTCAGCCGTACATGTTCTGTATTTAATCCCGCGTTCAAACTAATGTCTATTTTACCGCCGAATGGGTTAGGGTAGGCTTGAATTGTCGGGTTGTATGGTGCAGTGGATGATGTTTCTTCGATCCCGATGATAATAATGGGATTGGAATTTCGCGACAAGTAGTATGTTGAATATCCCGGACATGTTGAACCACCAGTATCAGGTGTTGCCACAAGATGGTATGTCCAGTAAAGCGTTTGACCATCAACATAATTACCTGCAACAGGGTGCAAGTATGCGGTCGTATCGCCTGCGCCACCGTCAACCGAGACGAATCCGACTTCCTTGTCAAACTTACTGGGTGTACCCGAGCCAGTAGTATCTGCCCATACCCAATACCCGAGTACATTATAGTTATTAATATCAGAAGTGGTTTGATATGGGTTGGGAATTGCTATCTCGATATTGACTCCGACCTGGGTAGCCGTTGGTTGAGGGAGTGGTCGCACCGTATCCGCGGGCAGCCATGCTTCGGGCGTTGCACTGTTTATTGTGTCACCGAATAACCAATAGAAGCCGCAATGATTAGGATTATCACCATACCCTCCTGGATCAGTAATATACGCGGTATCGATTGAACCCAGAGCAACCAGAGTATCTCCAGGAAGCCATGGATTCACTCCACCATTGAAATTACCTATTTGCGCCATCCAGAGTGTAGTTGTGGTTTGAGAAGACACTGAAGTTTCCGTGACAAAATGAGTCTCTGCTTTATTGATATTATAGACAAACCAATGGTTGCCTGTCGTATCATAGCTGGCAGGCCAGTTTTCCAAAAACTGGTAAAGGGATTTCTGCCCATAAAGCAAAATACCTGGGAGGAATATTGCAAGAACACACAGTGTTTTTTTAATATTCATTTTATCTCCTTATGTCTAGTGAACTACGATAATCTTGCGTTCCGAACTAAAAGATTGTGTGTTTATTTGAATAAGATAGACACCAGCAGAGACTTTTCTGTCATTATCGTCGTAACCATTCCAATTTATAGTATAGTAGCCTGCATCGTGTGTCTTTGCGGTCAATGTTTTCACGCGTCGACCGCTGACATCATAGACATTAATATTGACTTTTGTTTTGTACGGGAGTGCATATTCAATAACTGTTTTACTGACAACCGGGTTAGGAAAGATATCGAACGCACAGACAATAGGAATATGGTCAGTTTGTCTGTCAGTTGATTCATGAGAATTATACACCGTCTCATACCCGCCTTTGAATACGGGTTTTAGGTGTACTCCATCGACATCGGATGAGTACTCGTTGCCAATGATAATAATATCATTGAGCCGTTCATATCCATTGTATAAACTGTAGCCTATGATATTCACATTTGCTATTTCATCCCACCATACTGTACGAGCATGTGTTTTCAACATTGGTTCAGGTATTGGATAGAGTTCTACCTCCCCGAGATTTTGGATATCAATACTTTTGTCCAGGAGGAAATTGATAACAAAAAAATGGCTTTTATTATCGTTTAATGCTTCAATGATAAGGATAACTTCTTCACCATCTTGCCAAGGTTTTTTGAAATTGCCAGTGTTGAACCAAAGAGCACCGTGTTTTTCTTTCTGTACTGTACCGCACCCGATTACATTTTCAGTCAATATGTCATCGGCTTGGTCAACGCGATAGGCTGTAAATACAAGATTTTTGAAATCCTGCATATTCAGATAGGCGAGTACAATGTGTGAAATACCGGCTTCACGATGGTTGTTTATTCGTTTCGATGTTTCGGTCGTTGGCCAATAGCATTTTGCATCATCAAAGTTTGTTTTGTTCTTTAGTATTGGATCTGATGAATTGCAATCAACATCCTTAATAAACCATGCGGGGAAACGAATTGGTTCAGTTAATGTACCTAAATAAACATCCATAGCTGTGTTCCTAACGTGCTGTGCAAATGATATTTCCTTATCAGCTTCATTACTGTATTCAGTCGGATTCCATGTTGCATCGGTATCGACCACCAGTTCATAGCCACGTCCTGGGCTTATCGAGAAATCAGTGCCGAGCCAGCCAAAACCAGGGATATACGTGTAGTTTTCATAAAGTTGATCATCACGCAGATTATTGACTTCAATGAGCGGATCACCTGATGGGCTGTATTCTGTTGTAATACCGGATACTGTAAGATATATCGCATTGTAGGGGATAGAAGTCCAATTGCGGTCGCTAACCGCTCCAGAATTTTCATTTAGATTGACCAGACCACCAGGATCGTTTGAGCCCACAAGCACTACATCTGTATCAGTATCAGTCACCAGCTCATAGCCACGCCCTGGGCTTATCGAGAAATCAGTACCGAGCCAGCCGAAACCCGGGATATATGTGTAATTCTCATAAAGCTGGTCATCACGTAGATTATTGACTTCAATAAGTGGATCACCTGATGGACTAAGGTCTGTTGTCAGATCTGAAACCGTGGTATACTCACCATGCCATGGTAAACTGCTCCAGTTTCGATCACTCGTCACGCCGGGGTTCTCATTCACAGATTTTTCAAATTTATAGCCCATATTGGATTTTTTGGATCGATTATCCGCAACATCAACTGTTTTGACGAGATAATAGTAACTGACACCGGTATTCAGAGCTCCGATATCAGTGAAGGTTGTGTCTGGTGCTAACGTGGCGCCGATCGAATCAGCAGGACCGGGTACAAAACTCGGTACCGTGTTACGGTAGACAACATAGTGATTAACGGTTTCAGGATTTCCCGCGGTATCGGTCGTTACTGGATGCCACCAAAAATAAATATTATTGCCTGATTTTTCGCCGTATATATAGGGAGTTTCTGGAGGAACGAGGTCGCCTGTGATTTGCGCGTAATGATTCAAGCCTCCCCAGCGTTCACCGATAAACAGATCGAGATCTCCATCATTGTTTATATCGATGAATGAAGGGGCGCAGTTTTCTTCCACGTCGATACCTTCAAAAGCATCCGTGACAAAAGTAAACGAAGGTGATGAGGCAGAACCGTCATTACGGTAATAATATATAGTACCGAGAGCCTCGCCGATGAAAAGATCAAAATCATTGTCGTTGTCAATGTCAGCAAAGGTCGGGTGGCCGCGTTCTTCAATATCAATGCCTTCGTAGGTGTCTGTGATATATGTCCATGAAGGTGTCGAGGCAGTTCCGTCATTTCGATAGTACCAGATAGTGCCGAGTAGGTTGCCGATGAAAAGATCAAAATCATTATCATTATCGATATCAACAAAAGCAGGAGCGCTATTATCACCAACATCAATGCTATTGTAGTTGCTCGACACAAAAGTAAAACTCGGTGAAGTAGCAGAGCCGTCATTACGATAATAATAAATATTCCCCGTGATGTTACCAATGAACATATCAAAATCATTGTCATTATCGATGTTAACGAAATCTGGTGTGCTGTTATCACCAACATCAATGCCCAGATAGTTTTCTGAAATTAGGTCCCATTTAGGATCAGTCGAAGTGCCGGTATTTCTATAATAATCAATAAAACCTACCCATTCTCCTGAAAAAAGGTCATAATCACCATCATTATCAATATCGACAAGTGCTGGTGTTGTTGAAGAGTTCATGTCGATTGTCAGGTAATGCCTTCTGATAAAACTCCATGATGCATTCGATGGAGTACCTGTATTCCTGTAGAAATTAGTATTACCGATATATTCACCAACAAAGAAATCATAATCTCCATCATTGTCAATATCAACAAAAGATGGTGCATTCGTATTACCAACATCAGCGATATAGTTATCAGTCACGTACACCATATTTGGTATAGACGGTGTGCCGTCATTTCGATAGAAATAAGTCGTGCCCTCAGAGTATCCAATAAAGAGGTCGAGATCGCCATCTGCGTCAATATCTATGAACCACGGGATATTCTTTGTCCCTACATCAATGCCAAACCATGCTTCATCGACAAGTGTCCAGGACGGTGTAGACGGTGTGCCGTCGTTTCTGTAATAATTGATATTACCGGCATGTTCACCAATAAAGAGATCGAGATCACCATCATTATCAATATCACAGAAAAAAGGCGCTGAATATCTTCCGACATCAATTCCTTCATAATTATCCGTTACAAAAACAAAAGAATCGACATATGGCGTTCCTTCATTTCGATAGTAATATAAGATACCCCATTGTTCGCCGATAAAAAGGTCGTAGTCACCATCTGCATCTATATCTGCAAAGGTTTGAGAAGCGCGATTACCAACATATATGTCCTCAAACTGTTCTGCGACAAATGCCCATGAAGCTGATGAAGCAGTGCCGTCGTTTCGGTAGAAGTGCAGACCACCACCTTCTTGGCCGATGAATAGATCGTAGTCATTATCTGCATCAATATCAATCCAGTATGGTTTTGAGTAGTTGGTTCCTCCGGAATAAGCACCGGCAAGGTAATCATCATCGACCGATACCTCGAGAACCCTTTGCCAGATTTGGCCAAAGAGCCAAAGTGGTATGAGGGCAATTGCAATTACTATTATTTTAT
>CBFDDH010000011.1:0-61540 GCA_965603515.1 uncultured bacterium | reverse complement strand
AAAATCGAAGCTGAAGACAAGACCACAACATCCAAAATCATCTGGCTTAAATAAAACCAATCAATTAGAATTGCCCCGCACCTTCCAAAGAAAGGTGCGGGGCAATTCCTCATGCCCGGCCCTGCACAGACCGAAAAAATTACTATTCTAAAAGGTAATCAATCAAATAAAATAATATCATGTTTTCAAGGATTCAACATAATGGTAGGCATTTATTGCAGCCGCAGCACCTTGCGCACAGGCTGTCACGACCTGTCTGACTGCTTGAGCACAAATATCGCCTGCTGCAAAAATACCAGGCAGTGATGTTTCCAATTTATCATTAGTTATAATAAAACCCTTGTTGTCAACTTCAATAATCCCTTTAATAAAATCGGATTTAGGTACCAGGCCTGCGTATATAAAAACGCCCTCTACTTCTATGGTCTTCTTTTCTCTGGTTGCACGATCCTCGATCGTGATCGCCTCAACGCGTTCTGAACCATCGATACTCAATAATACATGATTGAGGAAGAAATCAGTTCTTGTCGCTTGATTGAATCGATCCTGTAGTATCTGATCAGCAGTCATCTGCGGCAAAAATTCAATAAAGGATATGTGTTCCACAAAATTAAGCAGGAACTTCCCTTCTTGAAGACCTGAATTCCCGCAGCCAATAATCGCGATCCGTCTGGACTTGAATAAAGGGCCATCGCAAGTCGCGCAATATGATATACCTCTACCCCTTAACTTATCTTCGCCAGGGATATTAAGTTTCTTTGGAATTGTTCCCGTCGCGATGATTACGGTAGACGTTTCAAAACTCCGTGTACTGGTCTTGACAATGGTGATTTTTTCCTTCTTTGCTAATGAAGTCACCTCAGTACCTATTATCTCCGTGCCAAAATGCTGGGCTTGTTTTTTCATATTCTCGGTTAACTCCATACCCTTGATCCCATCAGGAAATCCAGGATAGTTCTCTATATAATCGGTAGTCGCGGCAAGTCCACCTGGTAATGCCCTCTCCAGCATTACAGTTTTCAAACCCGCCCGTGCACCATAAATACCAGCGGTCAAACCAGCTGGTCCAGCACCTATTATAACTAGATCATAATTATCTTTACTCAAAGCATCTCCCATATCCATAAGGACACCAGGAAATCAGGGTATCAGGTAGTGGTTATCAGGATACAGGATATCAGTAAGAAAACATATCGTCATGATCTACTGATATTCTAATGTTCTTCATCCTGATCGCCTGATGATCTGATACCCTATCTAGTCTATTTGCCGCCTTAAGAATGTCGGAACCTCTAAATCATTATCATTATAGACTTTCTCTTTGCTGTCTGTCTTGATTTCGCGTCTCTTGTATGCAGGCAACTCAAGATTCTCTCTTTTGTTTGAGATATCAAGTGGTTGTTCAGTGATCTTTTCTCTTAGCCCGGTTGCCACAACCATGACCTTGACTTTTTCACCAAGTGTATCATCTACGACAATGCCGGTGATGACCTTAGGTTGACCCTCTGTCTCTCCTACGATAAGCGAAGCCGCTTCATTAGTTTCGGCAAGGGTTAGGTTAGCACTCCCCGTAATATTAATGAGCAATCCGCGGGCGCCCTTAATAGAAATATCATCGAGCAAGGGTGAAGAAATCGCTGCTTGAGCCGCCTGTATCGCCCTATTTTCGCCCTCACCTATACCCAGCCCCATCACTGCGGTACCTTTTTCAATCATCGCAGTTCTGATATCGGCAAAATCCAAGTTGATAAGACCAGGTTTCGTGATCATCTCAGCAATACCTTTTATCGCGTTAAAAAGAACCATGTTGCCCAATTTAAACGCCTCGATTATTGACTGCTCTTTTGGTGAAACGGCAACGAGTTTTTGATTCGGGATACAAATCAAGGTATCAACATATTCCCGCAGTTCTTCAATCCCTTTATCAGCATTAGTCATACGCCAGATACCTTCGTATTCAAAAGGTTTGGTCACAACCGCAACAACCAGAGCACCGATATTTTTTGCCTCTTCAGCAACCAATGGTGATACTCCGGTACCAGTTCCACCACCCTCACCGCAGGTAATAAAAACCATATCCGCATCTTTTACTGCATCTCGGATCTCTTCACGAGATTCCTCAGCTGCCTTGCGACCAATCTCCGGGTCACCACCAGCACCAAGGCCTTGGGTTAAGTTCTGCCCGATCTGTAGTTTTTCAGGAGCCATGCTGATTTTGAGAACCTGTGCATCGGTATTGATCGCGATACACTCAACGCCATCAATACCAGCAGCTTGAGCATAGTTAATCGTGTTACAACCAGCACCACCTATACCAATCATGCTTATCTTCGCCATGTACTTTGGTTCCTGGACCAATTCCAACATATGCTTCCTCCTTTTTCTTGACCTCATCCCGCTTGTCGGGATGGGCTAAAAATATTTTGAAAACCAGTTTTCAAAACGTTTCTTAAGGGCATCAAATATGCCGCCGCCCTTTGTCTTCTTAATAAGAGTCCGGTTCTTTTTCTCATAACCATAGAGGACCAAACCTACACCAGTTGCGTATATGGGATCAAGAATTATATCAGTGAGTCCACCAAGCCTCTTTGGGATACCGATTTTCACGGGTAGATTGGTGATTTCCTCGGCAAGCTTCGCTAATCCCTGTAGCCGAGCAGTGCCGCCCGTAATCACAACGCCAGCTGCAAGAACATCTGCAAAACCGCTTTTCTTCACAGCTTTATTTGTAATCATCAGGATTTCTTCTACACGCGGACTAACGATTGAGTACAGATTCTCCTTTGAAATGAAACGGTCTTCACGTCCCCCAATGCCGGCGACCTTGATTTCATCTTTCTTCTCCTCGGGTGCTAATGAAAGCGTGGAATATTTCTTCTTTATTGTCTCGGCTTGTTTATATGGCGTCCGTATACCGATTGCGATGTCATTCGTTATGTACTCACCACCAAGTGGTATCACCTCAGTATGCCTGATTGCACCATCGTAAAATATAGCAAGATCAGTAGTTCCACCACCGATATCTAAAAGGCAGACACCAAGATCTATTTCGTCAAGCTGCAGGACCGAATAAGATGACGCTAACGGCTGTAGAACAAGATCCTTAACCTTTAACCCAGCTCTTTCCAACGCCGTGTAGATATTCTGAGCTGATGCTATTGCTGCAGTTACAATATGAACCTCTGCCTCTAACTTAACACCGCTCATGCCAACTGGGTCTTTTATTCCTCGTTCATTGTCAACTATGTATTCAATCGGTATCGCGTGTATGATCTCACGATCGAGTGGTAGGGCGATTGCCTGTGCTTGTTCGATTACTCGTTCAATATCGCGTTTTGTGATCACACCTCCAGCGCGTGACGTCGCGATCATTGCATGGGCGTTTATGCTCTCAATATGGGAACCAGAGATCCCGGCATAACAGGCATCAACTTTGAATCCCGACATTCGAGATGCTTCCTCAACCGCCTTTTGTATCGACTCTACTGCCTTCTCAAGATTGTTTATCACACCCCTTTTCAATCCATGCGATGCGGTTGACCCAACGCCAACAACTTTCAAGTCATCACTATCTACCTCAGCAATAATCGCAGCAACTTTCGTCGTTCCAAGATCAACGCCGACAATCCTTTCCTTCTTTGGCATTATCTCCTCCTTATTGAGTATTCCCAGAACCCGTTTTCTCAATATGCAAACCGGGCTCCTGTCTGATAACAACCTGCGTCTTGAACCTCAGATCAACAATACATGGACCTTGAAGCTTAAGCAGGTTCAACGATTCTATAAAATATTTTCTCTTTCTCAAGTCATGCACTCCTAATATAAATTCAATACCTTTGTACTCAACTATCCCTTCCTCCTGTGAAATGATCCTCGCTTGAGGGATGACTTGTTCAAGGGTTATATAGGTCTCTCTTGTCTTTGCTAGCTGCACAATGAGGATGACCATTATCACAATGACTATTACGCTAGCAATTATTTTAATAATCTCACCTCCTCTTTAAGCAAGATACCTTTTGTATTCTTCACTCTTTTCTTTATTATATTTGCTAGCTTCAATACATCCGAAGCCTTGGCATGACCGCGATTTATGATAAAATTGCCGTGTTTCCTGCTGATCTCAGCATCCCCTACACTCAACCCCCTCAAACCGCAGTCTTCAATTAATTTACCCGTCGCATAGGGCTTGATATTTTTGAAATATGACCCTGCTGAATACCCTGTGGGTTGTCGCTGGCGACGATATGCCAGATTGTTTCCAATATCAGAAGCAATATCCCTTTGCTTTCGATGAATCAGTTTAAGCTCAGCTGAAAGAATTAGCACTCCATCTCTGATTTCAGTATGGCGATAACCAAACTCAATCTCCTTATTACTGAAACAGCTAACAACACATTGGTCAGTGAGCACTGTGATACCTATAACAATATCTGCCATTGACTTACCAAAAGCGCCAGCATTGCCCTTTATTGCACCACCTATCGTACCCGGGATACCAGCGAGAAACTCAGCCCCTCCATACCCCAGAGCTTTAGCTTTTTGTAAAAAGTGTTCAACTAAAAGACCGCTGCCACAGTGGACTATATCACCCGTTCTCTTCATAGTCCGAAAAATACCGTAGAGCTTGACAATAGCACCGGGAAACCCCTCATCACTTACCAGCACATTCGTACCACCACCGATCACGTAGTACTCTATCCTCTGCTTTTTTATAGTACTGATTACTTTCTTCAAAGCACGGTGTGAATACACCTTAACGAAATATTTTGTCTTGCCACCGATATGAAATGATGTATGCTTACTCAGCGGCTCATTTACTAATACGTCAATGCCAGTAATGGATCTAAAGGGGTTTATCATGACAACTCCCTAACCAATCTCTTTGCCAATTGGTTAATAGATCCTGCTCCTTGGATGACGATTATATCATGGCGCTGAGCTGTCTTCTTTAGAAATTTCACGATATCATCAAATTCACCGATAAAATGAACATTGTCCTGTTCTTTGCTTATCCTTTTGGCTAAAGCCTCACCACTAATACCAGGGATGGGGATTTCATGCGCCCCGTAGATATTCGATACAATGACCAGATCAGCACCCAGGAACGAAAAAGCGAAATTATCAAAAAGGTAGTAGGTACGTGTAAAACGATGCGGCTGAAACACTGAGATTATCCTATGCTGTGGGAAATATGTACGGATCGTCTCCAGCGTTACGGCGATTTCTGTTGGGTGATGCCCATAATCGTCGAAAATCTTTACGCCTCTGAACTCACCGAGATATTCAATGCGGCGATGGACTCCGCTGAATTCCTTCAATGCCTTCTTTATCTTAGTTGTGGAAATACCGAGCTCTAACCCCACGCCGATAGCGGCAAGTGAATTATTTATGTTATGGTTACCCAATAGGTTGATCTTAAACCTACCCACCAGTTTATTTTGATATGCAACATTAAACGTGCAGCCAGTACTGCTCTTCGTTATCTTCGTGGCTCTAAGCTCTGCCCGTTTACTAAGTCCATAGGTAATCGTTCTTCTGTAGATTCTCTCCATTATCTCACAACTGCATGTAGAATCTACGCCCACGAACGTACACCCCCAGAACGGTACATGGTTCGCAAAATAGGAAAAGTGCTTTTTAATCTCATCTAGGTCCTTGTAGTAATCAAGATGCTCCGCCTCAATATTAGAAATCACCGCATAAGATGGGTAAAGGCACAGGAATGATTTATCTGATTCATCTGCTTCGCACACTAAATAATCACCCTTACCTAATTTCGCCTGACTCTTTCCTCTTATTATGCCGCCAACAACGGTCGTCGGCATAAAGCCACCCTTTTCCAATACTTCATCCACTATTGACGTTATCGTTGTCTTACCATGGGTACCTGAAATGCAGATTGCCATTTTCATTCTTGTTAGCTCAGCAAGTAATTCACTACGGTGGATGGTTGGAATACCTATTCTCCTCGCCTCTGCAAGTTCAGAGTTATCTTTTTTTATCGCCGTGGAATAAACCACAACATCCGCACCTGAGACATTTTCTTTCTTATGTTTATACATCACCTTAATGGACATCTTTCTCAAAACACGCGTTATCTCAGAACAATTGAGGTCCGATCCAGTCACTTTGAATTTCAAATTACGTAGAACAATAGCCAGACCACTCATTCCGATACCACCTATGCCCACAAAATGAATATGTTTGATCTTACCAAACACCCACGCACCTCACTATCGCTCGGCAAAGTACCAATCCATAAATACTCAATCCTTTACCCTGTGAAATACAGTTTTCCTGGAAGGATTCTATCTTCTCTGACTTCAATCGTTTTCTCTTTTCTTTTCCCAAAATTAGCTTACTCCTATCTTACCGGGCGAACAATATCGAAACCATAATGAACGAAATCCAAAATATTGTTTGGAGTGTTTGGATCTAGAAGTTTGAATTTGGTTATTAAATAGAATTTCATATTTAGAATTTCTCATGTCACTTATCTCGTAAAATTGTATCGACAATTCGCTTTTCTGCATCCCAGATAATATCGGCTTTCCCTCTATGAATCTCTAAAAGCTTGGTTAATCTCTCAACGATCCTCTTACCTGTTACCTGTTCCTGACGCATAACCACAGCATTCCCCATGCGTGCGAAGTACTTGGCGTTATAATATTGGTGGTCATCTATTGCATATGGAAATGGTATGAATATCACCGGGGTGTTAGTCGACAATATTTCATATGCAGCAAGGGCTCCAGATCGGGCAACAATCACATCGGCTGTTCGCATCTCGCGCCAGGGGGTATGGGTAAAGGGAATGACCGATGTTCTACCATTGCTCCTCTTGAGCACCCAATCATAATCACGCTGACCACTGATAATTACTATCCGGTAATTATCCGGCAATATCTCCTGCACTTCCAAGGCAAGTTCATTGACCATAGAGGCTCCACCACTGCCTCCAAGAAACAGTACTTTCTTAAGCGTTCGGTTCCTGGTCATCTTATCAGCCATTGTTTGTTTAAACTCATGTCTAATCGGGATACCGGTAACAAGCAACCTGCCTTTGATGTTGTCTGCAGGAGGTAGACCCAAAAATACAATACTCGCCTTCGATGCAAACAGTCTTGTCGCTCGCCCCGGCATGCGATTCGGTTCGAAAAAAAAGAACTTACGACGCTTAATGAGACAGGCGGCAACCAAAGGCAAGGCGCCGAAACCTCCAAAGACAATACCGCTCGCATCTTTTACCAGAGAAAGCAAGCTGTAAGTAGAGCGTATGAATAACAGAATAGACCACATCTTATTCAATACCGATTTACCATAAAACGCACGTGCCTTTACGGGAAACGTCTTCAAACCCTGAAGCCGAGCCATTCCATTTTCAGAAAAACCTCTTCGAATAAGAACTATTACTTCTGCATTACGCTGCATTAGCTCTTTAGCGACCACAAAAGCAGGAAAATAATGCCCACCAGTACCAATCGCCGAAATAACAAATCTACGTCTGGCAACCATTGTTTCATTGTGTTTTATCACTCTATCTTCTTTCATACGACCCGCTTCTTTGAAACCTGAAGGATCACTCCCATGGCAAACAGATTTGCCGTAAGTGACCAACCACCAAACGATATGAAAGGTAACGGCACACCGGTCGGCGGTAAAAGTCCCATACTAACACCAACGTGGACAAGGAAAATAATGAATATCGAAGTATTCAACCCCAAGACAAGTAATCTTGTGAAATCATCCTCAAGATTACCAGCAATGGAAAGACCACGGAAAAACACCTGCCAATAAAGAGCGAAGACAATGAGACTGCCAAAAAAACCAAATTCCTCAGCAATGTGGGCGAATATGAAATCATTGTGTATACGTGGTAAGAAGAAAAATTTCTGCAAGCCAGCACCAGGACCCTTCCCAAAAAATCCCCCAGAACCAATAGCAATAAGCGATTGCCGTACTTGATAGGTTGGGTTCGTTATGAAGCTGGTGATCCGATATTTTGCATGTGGGAAAACAAGGACAAAAATAACCAGCATGGCCAAGCTGACCGCCAACGTTGGAAATACTAGTTTTGACCTTGTGCTTCCATAAATAAGCATAGCAGTAAACACAAGGATACATATAACCGCCATTGAGATCGATGGCTGGATTGCAACCAGCAGGATCACAAATAGACAAAGCACTATGCTGGTCATCATACCCGAACGGGTATTTGCGGTTTGGGGATGAGAATCAAAAAAATTAGCCAGGAAAAAAACAAGCCAAATCCGTACGAATTCAGAAATCTGGAAACCAAACGAGAAAAGCAATGAGACAGAACGTCGTGCCCCGTATTGAGTACGCCCGGCTAATAGAGTAACGAATAAGAAAAAAACAATAATAACAAAAGCGGGAAAAATAAATCTCTTCATGATCTTATATGGGAAAAAAAGCCCGAATGTAAAGAATACGCTCGCGATAGCGAGTCGCTGGAGATGACCCAACAGATAGAATGTCGAATCCTCACCACGTCGCATTGCGCGATAATACGATGAGGAGTATACGAATACTGCCCCAAGAATGACAAGAATTAATAAACAAAGCACCAAAGTTCGATCAATTTTTTTGGACTGCATCTTTGAATGCTTCTCCCCGATCTGCGAAATTGGCAAAGTAGTCAAAAGAAGCAAAACCTGGATTCAATAAGATTGTATCTCCCGGTGCTGCAAATTGTCTGGCCTTTAGTAGCGCATCATCCATACTACTGGCAATCGTAAAGGCCTCTAATCCATTTGTTTCAAAAAAGTTTGCAATGTACGCCGCGTTATCGCCAAGTATGACACACGCTTTAGCTTGCTCAACTAATATCGAAAGGTAATCCTTAGCCTTATCACCTTTGTGTTTACCACCAAGAATCACTATTTTAGGTCCCATTACTGCTTTGAACGAAGCAATTGCTGCAATCTCATTCGTGCACATTGAATTATTAACATATCGTACACCTTGTATTGTGCCAATGTCTTCAAGACGATGGGGCAACGGTTTAAAGGTAATCAATCCTTTCTCAATTTTGCTGTTATCAATACAAAGGAGCTTTGCTACGGCAATCGACGCCAAAGCGTTTATCTTATTGTGCTCACCCTCCAAGCGAAATTTCTCAACCGAAAACAGTTTTTCCTGTACATATGCGAACATGCCGTTGAACCAGGCTCCGGTGCGCGCATTGGAGCCGAAAAAGACAATTTGCGACTTGATATCATCCAATGCACGTTTGATATTGCTATCATCTTCGTTTAAAACAGCATAATCTGATTTTTCTTGATTGAGAAAAATACGCATTTTTGCAGTTCGATATTCCTCAAAATTTCGATGCCAATTCAGATGATCCCTTGAGATATTCATAAGTACTGCGATGTAAGGATGAAATTTCTCAATCCGCATTAACTGAAAGGAAGATATTTCCAAGACGTAGTAATCATAGGGTTCGGTGAAAAGAGACCTTGAAAAAGGTCTTCCCGGTGAGATATTCCCACCCAGAAAATTCCTTATATTAGCAGAACTCAAAATACTGCTGATCAGTGAAGCCGTGGTACTTTTACCGTTGGTCCCAGTCACGGCAATAATCTTTGCTTTATTAAGTTGCTGAAAGGTGAATTCGATCTCATCGATTATCGGTATCCCTTTCGTGCGCAGCATCTTGACGACTTCATTTTGTTCAGGAAATCCCGGCGAGGTAACTACTAGATCATAATTGTCTCTGCGGTAGTTCCTGATATTGCCTTTTCTTATGAGCTCACGTGCAGTATCGGAAATCATATCTATATGTTCCTCGTACAAGTACAGCTCGCACCCCTGGTTTACCAGGAATTCAGCGACTGCAAGGTTTGCTCGACCAAGACCAAGAAGGAGTATTTTTCGATTCTGTTTCATTAGCGGATCTTCAATGTAGATAAAGCGACCATCATAAAAATTATTGCTAAAATCCAGAATCGAACGACGATCTTAGGTTCACGCAGTCCACTTAGTTCAAAATGGTGATGCAAGGGAGCCATCTTAAACAACCTTTTACCACCGGTGCGTCGGAAATATATTATCTGCAATATCACAGATACGACCTCAATCACAAACACACCACCCACCACGATCAGGAGTATCTCCTGCTTTATAAGAATTGCTGCAGTACCGACAATTGCACCTAGACTAAGGGCACCGGTATCGCCCATGAAAACCTGAGCTGGATGTGAATTGAACCAAAGAAAACCAAGACTCGCACCAAGGATTGATGCACAGAACACGGTTATTTCGCCACCTTGGGCAAGAAAGATTATATTAAGGTATTGGCTAATGCCTACATGACCAGCCGCATAGGCTAAAGCACTATAAGCAAGCGCCGCAATGCTGATCAGACCAATCGCTAATCCATCGAGCCCATCACTGAAGTTGACGCCATTTGACGAACCCACGACAACAAGGGTGGCAAACAATGGATATAGTATTCCCAGATTAACAATATAGTTTTTGAAGAATATCAAATTGGTCTTTGTCGCATAGCCCTCGGGACCATAGAAATATAGGTACAGCCCTAATGCTACACCATAGAGTATTTGAAAGAAAAGCTTCGTTTTTATCGATAACCCTCTTGGCTTATTCTTATGGATTTTTGTGTAATCATCAAAGAAACCCAAGATACCAAACCAGACGGTAGCGGTCAGAAGAATTATGATATTGGGGTTGGTAAGATCACAAAAGAGCAGCGACGCAACAACTATCGACCCCAAGATTATTAAACCGCCCATTGATGGCGTACCCTCTTTGACCTTGTGAGTTTCAGGAACAACACCTCTTATTTTCTGCCCGATCGATCTTTTCTTAAGAAAGGCAATAAACCGATTACCAAAAACAAGTACGATGAGTATCGCAACTACCGCTGCATAAGCACTACGAAATGTTATATAGCCAAAGAGTCTGAAGGGACCAAAAATGTCTTTTAAAGGATACAGTAACCAGTATAGCATATTACCTTAACAGATTGATGCTAAAATTGAAATAACAAAATTTGACATTAGACATTTGGATTTTCCCGTTTTGATTGCGTGGATTCTCGTTCCTATGGAACGGAACATTTGTACTTTGACATTTGAAATTTGTCATTCTACCTATTCTCATTTCATCACCCTTTTTCATTGCAGTAAACGTAATAAATCGTATACAATCTGCTCAAAACGAAGTGATCTGGATGCCTTCACCAAGACTGCTTCTTCGCCATTGAGATTCTCGATCAGATATCTAATGAGTTCTTGTTTATCATCAAAGTGCTTCCCGCCGTAGTTTTTTGATTGCTCTCCAAACGAAAGCAATAGGTCACATTGATCCCGCGCATAGTCGCCAATCTGTTTGTGCAGGTCCCCAGATTGTTTACCCAGCTCCAGCATATCGCCCAGAACGAATATCCTACGACGTTGAAGGTAAGCCGTGAAATCTATCGCAGCCCTCATCGAAACCGGGTTTGCATTGTACGTATCATCTATTAAGAGAAACCCATCATGCCAGAGAGGTTCTAACCTACCTTTTGCTGGCTTAATATGTTCAAGCGCCGCACTTTGGACATCATACGTCACACCGAGTTTTGTACAGATACTTAGAGCTGCCAGACAATTCATGACATTAGCCATACCGAGAAGAGGGGTAAAAAACGTGCGCTCATTAAAGACAAAATGTGAACCGAACTCGGTCAACTCTATATCCGAAAGCATCTCAATACTGAAACCTGTAACGTTACTGCGATTGACATCACCAACCCCCTCACCGACTATTCCAAAACCGTCCTCGGGCAGCGCCTCAATCAAAGATAATTTCTCCTCCCTTATTCCATGCATTGAACCAAGCCCTTTTAGATGCCCTGGTCCGATAGTCGTAACCACACCGATATCTGGCTTGGCGATTTCACACAACCGTCGAATTTCACCGGGGTTACTCGTGCCCATTTCAACAACAAGGTATTGCTCATCACCGGATAAGTCCAACAAGGTCAGAGGTAGTCCGATCAGAGAATTGTAGTTTTTCTTGGTGAGTAGAATTTGATGCTCGCTGCCCAAAATTGCTCCGATAAGATTTTTTACAGTCGTCTTACCGTTTGTACCTGTAATCGCAATTGTTTTTGGAGCAAATGCACCCCGATATTTCCTTGCCAATTGTCCAAGCGCAAACAGTGTATCAACAACCGAAATCTGTTTTTCTATACCCTTACTGTACTCAACAACAACTGCAACCGCACCGTTCTGGAGTGCTTCAGATACAAAATAATGGCCGTCAGTATGTTCACCCTTCAAAGCAAAGAACAGTTCACCGGGTTTTGTGGTTCGTGAATCAATGCTTACACCTCTCACTAGGTCGCGACCTCCCAATGCAGTTCTACCATTGATCATCGCAGCAACGCTATGAATCATAAGCCTTCGGTACATTCCCTGATAACCTCAGCATCATCGAATTTCAGTATCCTATTACCAATGATTTGATAATCTTCATGCCCCTTACCGGCGATAAGAAGTATGTCATCAGCTTCTTTCTTCATAATCGCCTGTTCAATCGCTGTTCGGCGATCTTCAATGACTTCATACTGTTCCGTTGTGACGCCCTTGACAATATCCCCTATGATGGAACCTGGAAGTTCGCTACGTGGATTATCGGTCGTTATAATCGTGAAATCAGCAAGGCCTGTTGCTGCAGTTGCCATTTTTGACCGTTTATCTTTATCGCGATCACCGCCGCAACCAAAGACAACAAGAAGCCTTCCTTGCGTATAACGCTTTAATGATCTCAAGGCGTTCTCAATGGCCAACGGGGTATGCGCGTAATCAATGAATATATTATCAACTACCCGTTCCATCCTGCCTTTTATGCCAGTTATTTTTGCGATACCTTGAATAATTGCATCTGGTGGAATATCCAAAGCCAAAGCCGCAGTGAAAGCAGCGAGAATATTGTAGGCATTGAATGTACCGATTAATTTGGACGTGATATGGTAGTTATCGTTCTGGTTAGAGATATTAATGCTGAGTCCATCAGTTGTATCACTTATTATCTCACCCCAGACATCGCTTTTATTCACCATGCCAAAGGTCAAAGCACGCCTTAACCCCAATCGCTTAATATGATGACTTGTTGCATCATCCATATTGAAAACAGCACAACCATCAGTTTCAAGGAGTGAGAAAACCCTCATTTTTGATGTCCGGTAGTCGTCGATTGTCTGATGAAAATCGAGATGGTCCTGGGAAAGATTTGTGAAAACAGCAACATGGAAGCGTAATTCATCAACCCTTTTCAGAGCCAAGCCATGAGACGAAACCTCCATCACAATGGCCTCAGCACCATCTCTTTTAAACTCACTGATCATCCTAAAAATATCCAGACTCTCCGGCGTAGTCCGAACCGCCTTAGTCCGCGTCTTACCGATATAATAAATAGTCCCGATCAGACCGGTTCTTGTACCACTTGCTTCCAATATCGAATGCATAAAAAAAGAAGTTGTTGTCTTACCGTTGGTTCCGGTAATAGCAACCTTTGTCATATCTGCAAAATCGCCGTAGAATTGGTGGGCAAGCTTACCCAATGACAATCTGGTGTCGGTCACGACAATCTGTGGAATATTAGCCGCCACTTTTCTCTCAGTAACAAGTGCTACTGCACCGTTCTTGATTGCTGCTTCAATGTAGTCGTGACCGTCAAATTTTTCTCCTTTCATAACAACAAACAGCGTCCCTGGTCCGACTCGTCTTGAATCAAATTCTAACGCTTCTATTTCAGTATCGGTCATTCGGTATTGCTCACCGGCAATAACCTTGATCAGTTTAATTAACTGCATATCGTTGGGCATCAATGTGATAAATGCTCTGGGCAATGCTCCTGAAAACAGGTGCCACGATCCTGCTAGCCCAGAGACCTCGCTTAGGTTCGTCGATCATGATGGCAATAAGGTAATCAGGAGAATCGGCTGGAAAATATCCAACAAAGGTTGTTATGACCGAAGTATTTGAATACCTACCATTGACCACTTTTTGTGCCGTGCCTGTTTTACCGGCTACCTCTACTCCGCTGACTGCAGCATCCACGCCGCTTCCATCCTCAACGACTCCACAAAGCATCTTAGTGACCCGGTCTGCGGTCTCTCGGTCAACGACTCGTCGAACACGCAGCGGCTTTGCTAAATAGACAACTTTGTTTCCATCTTTGATTTCCTGAACAATTATCGGTTTGTTAAGAGTACCACCATTAGCGATCGACTGGTATGCAAAAGCGAGCTGCAGTAGGTTTACGGTCAACCCCTGGCCAAAGACCAAAGTTGCGAATTCCACATCATTAATCTCTTCAGACACTGGCAATCGTCCCTTTACTTCACCAGGGAATTCTATACCGCTTGTCTGACCCAAGCCGAAATCTCGCATCATCAAGAAAAAATCCTGATGGTCGAACTGCTGCGAGATCTTCACCATCGCCACATTACTGGAATGCGCTATCGCCTGTTTGAAAGTTACTATCCCATAGTCACGATAGTCATGAATCGTATGTCCCCCTACATTTAGTGTACCACCTTCGGTATTAATCAGATCATCCTCGCCGACCCCCTCTAATAGTGCGTAGGTCATGGTAACTAATTTAAATGTTGAACCCGGTTCAAATTCATCACACAACACGTGATTTCGTTTATCCCCATCACAATCAACATTCACCATTGCCAAAAGCTCACCAGTGCAGGGATCAATGATCAAACCAGCTGCATATTTTGCATCTTCCTTAACCATCGCAATTCTGAGGTTTGCGTGAAGGATCGCCTGGAGTTGATAATCAATAGTCAAGTACACATCTCGACCAGGCCGAGGATTTTTTTCCGGATGATCGTGATAGGGAAAAATATCTCCTGTCGGGTCTTTCTGGTAGATGGCGAAACCGGACTTCCCAGTAAGAACGTCATCTAACTGCAGTTCCAAACCCTCAATACCACGATTGTCCGAACCGCATTTGCCAATGAGACTGCCAAATACCTCGGGCATATTATACTGGCGGTTCAAATCATGAGTATAGCCAACACTTTCATCGCCGAACGCCAAATACTGATCTCGTCTCTCGAGCGCCACCTTGGTTTCAACCCAGAAGAAATCTCCCTTGTCAACCAACTCCCTTATTCGCATCTTGGGTTTACCAGAAAGTATCGATAGATTATCGACCAACGACTCCTTGTTACGCGAATAGCGCGGTGTGCAGAATATCGAAAAACATTGCTGAGACATTGCCAGAGGGCGACCGTTTCGATCATAAATATTACCCCTAGATCCAATGAGTACAAATTTCTTTTCGTGCTGGTTCTTCGCTTTCTCATCGTAGTACCGATGCTTCACGCACTGAATGTAGAAAAGATAGAAGAAAAATCCGAAAGAAACAAAAAAAATAGAAAAATTGAACACCTTGGTTCGTTTCATTTCACAACACCTAATATGTCATCTTTATCAGGAAAGAAAAAACCTTTTTTCTTAGCAGCTTCTTCGATCTTCGCCAGATTTGCCAGATCCATCACTTCGAATTCAAGAACTTCTTCCTGGTTACGCAATCCAATTACGCGGTTCTTCAAATTTTCCTTTCTCACTTCTAACTTCACCAATTCACTCTCGATATAAACAAGTGAAAAAAGAAAGAAAACAACAGCAAGAAATATCAAGACAACACGCATTTTTCACCAACCCTCAATTTTGCACTACGCGCCCGGTGATTGTCTCTGATCTCATCTTCGCTTGGTCTCAAGATCCTCTTGTTCAACAACAATATCTTGCCACTCCTACACAGATCGCGGAAAGTGTTTTTGACGATCCTATCCTCGCCTGAGTGATAGGAAATCACAACTATCCGACCGCTAGGTTCCAGGTGGTCTAACGCCACGGTAAGACCCAGTTTGAGATTTTCTAGTTCGTCGTTAACCCAAATCCGCAATGCCTGAAATACCTTGTGTAGATTCTTTTTAAGAAATCTTTTAGGGGTTACACTATCTACTAGCCGACGTAAATCCAAGGTCGTCTTCAATGCTTTTCTCTGTTTGTATATCTCAGAACCAATCCTCCTGCAACTATGTACATCACCGTATTCCTTAAGTACCTTGATTATCTCGTGCTGTTGTGCGTATTCTAGTTTTTGAAGCAAAGATGGACTCTTTGACGACATTGCCATTGACAAAAGTCCATCCCGCCCAAAGCTAAAACCCCGCGCCGCAGTTGTGAGCTGAAAATATGATACGCCAAGATCAAACAAAACACCCACTAAACCTTTAATTCTGAGCTTATTTAGAATTAAACCTAGGTTGATAAAATTATCCTCGAACAGCAAACATCGATCTCGATAAGGTTCAGTCCTATCCTTGGCGTACTCGAATGCATCCTCATCCCACTCAAGACCTATGAACTTAGCCCGTTCAGTTCTCTTCAACATGGCAAGAAGATGACCGGCACCACCCACTGTACAATCACAGAAATAGCCTCGGTCTTTTTCCAAGTTCATAAACCTAAGTACTTCAAGCAATAAAACAGGTTGATGAAAGTGCATATCTTTTCGTCGCCCTCATGGATTTACATAAAACTTTTCAATGCGGCTCGTTTGGATGGGAATATCTCAAAGGGGTAAAAACCATACAACCTGAGAATGTCATACAAATAGGGTGACACATTTACGAGCTTAATGTCGCCACCTAGACCCTTGAATTTCTTCTGGTAATCAATCAACTGTCCGACAATTTTGTAATTGATGTGGCTAACCCGTGAAAGATCGAGTATTATATTGAAGTCACCTAACTGTATCATATTTTTGAATTGTTGCTCTATTGTCCCAAATTCTTCTTCGTTTATCTCACCAGTGGGCGAGAAGAATGAGACCTTTTTATCTTTTACTGCCTCAACGGCCTGTATTCTCATTTTGCCTCCTTCTCAAATCTTCAATGCTTTCTGAATCATCGAGATAATTTCTTTCTATCTCTTTACCGAATTTCTCATATTGTTCAGGCAACCATAGAGTGAAGTAATCTATTTCACCAACGATAATAACATCTTTCGTGATACCTGAATGTTCAAGTAGGAAATTAGGGACCAAGATTCTACCTTGGTTATCTAGATGGTCTTCTTTGATCCCAAAGGTGAAGTGACGCCGGTACCGGCGTGACTGCGAGCGGTCCATAGATAGTGTCAGTAATTCACTCTCCTCAACTGATTCCCAAGTCTTCAGTGCATAGATGGCTATTTCACGGTCATACCCGGGTGTTAATATCAGCTTCCCACCTGACTCCTCATTGAGTACCCTACGGAACTGACTTGGGATAGCCAAGCGCTTCCGCTCATCAAGTGCATGCTTGTAAAAGCCTCTAAACCGTATGTTCCCCATTTTTCCCCATTTCGTACCATTTTACACATTATTTGATATTTGTCAAGGGGTAGTTGTATTTAAATCAAGAAGCAAGTCTTGATATTTCGTAACTTTTTATGTCGTGGTTATATTCTCTCTACACCTTTACGCGTTTTTCCAACAATTGATTGAAAAAATGGTTTTTGTTAAAAGTGAACGTCAAATTATTGATACGACACAAATCATTTCAATCTTTTCAAACGGGCAGCAAAAACACCATCCGTATGATATGTGCCAGGTAAAACCTTTAAGTAGGTATCACCAACCGATACGAAAGAGCTCGCTGGTTCAACGACGAAGTTGGAGTTGTTCTTGATAAACAATTCAATAACCTCCTCATTTTCCTCGGGTAAGATACTACAGGTGCTATATACTAAAGATCCATCAACTTTCAGAAAGGTAGCAGCGTTAGAAATCAGATCATATTGCAGCCTAGCCAGTCTCTTTATCACTTTACTGTTAACTCGTTCCTTAACTTCTGGCCTTTTTGCAATAACGCCTGAATTACTACATGGGGCGTCGATAAGAATTTTATCAATCCCTTCAATTGAAAAATTCCTGCCATCTGCAAGAATCGGTTTTATAATATTAAGGCTGAGGCGACTGGAATTTTCAACAACCATCTTCATCCTTACTTCGCTGATTTCAATGGCAAGTATCATACCCTGGTTTTTCATAATCTCAGCCATGTATGTCGATTTGCTCCCGGGCGCGGCGCAAAGATCGACAACCTTATCACCAGACTGAGGAGCCATTAGATGACAGACTAATCCCTGTGCTTCATCATGGATCGAGATGTAGCCATCTTTCATCACCTGGCTATTGATGATACTTCCAAGACGGCTTACCGCCTTGAATTCAGAAAACCAATTGGCTTGCTTGTGATCGATATCTATCTCGTCTAGTTTCTGTTCAGCGTCTTCAACACTGTTTTTCAATAGGTTGATTCTGATGTAGGGAGTTGGTCTGATCTTGAATGATTCTATTATCTTCTCCCCTTCAACTGGATAAGCATCAGCGATATTTCTGAAAATCCATGCGCGCGGTATCCGTAAGGCCTGGACTTTCTTATTCCTAATAATACCCCTTAGTATCGCATTTATCAAACCCCTTTCCTTAATCGTCCTGCCGAAATTCACAGCTTCATTTACAATCGCGTATATTGGTATTCGATCCAAGAAGAGATACTGATACACGGCGATCCTCAATACATTTTTCAGGATGATATCAAGCGATATAAAATCACCCTCATAGGTTTCCCCAATAATCTGATCAATATCTTCGCGGTGTCTTAATGTGCCAAAAGCAAGTTCATTAGCCAGGGACCTGTCTTCTTCTTTCAGCTCATCTTTTTCAAATATCTTACCAAGTGCATCTTTAAGATTAATGCCTTCATCCACTTCACATATAGCGTCAATTGCCGCCTGTCGTGCATTCATCCAATCAGCTCTCCTTCTTTTATACGAAAACCATTTTTGAAATCGAGACCAGACATAAGCGACCTGTCCTGAGGGTGCACACGTTTCAAAATAACCGACCCATCAGCAGTCCCAACATACAGATTCTTTTTGTCAACATGTATTGTCCTCGGTCCAAAACTTTCACAACCACGTACGACATTGATAATCTTAAGTTCCTTATCTCGAAATGTGGTTTTTGCTCCGGGTCGAGGTGACAAAGCCCTTACCAGATTTACTGTTTTCTCGGTGCTATCATACCAATTGATAATCATCTCCCTCTTCTTAATCTTAGGAGCATAACTCATTTGGTCCTCATTCTGCTGTATCATCTCGTATCTTCCAATCTCAATAGATTCAATAGCTTTGATCATCAAATCAGCACCCAGTTCCGATAATCGAGTTTGGAGCGAACCGTAATTTTCATCAGGTTTGATCTCGAGTATTTCTTGAAGAATTATTTTTCCGTGGTCGATCTTCTCATCCATAAAGAAAATTGTGATGCCGCTTTTCTTCTCACCTGCCATAATCGCCCTCTGGATAGGTGCAGGACCACGGTATTTCGGCAACAATGAAGGATGGATATTCATACCACCCAGGCTTGGTACCTTAAGCAATTCACCGCTCAATATGCGACCAAATGCCGATAAAATAAAAAGATTAGGCTTAAGTTTAATAAGGTCACGAATAAACGTATCACTGTTTGGATCGTCTGGAGTGAAAAGGCTTATGTCTTGATCCTGTATCCACTCCGCACTTTCGGATAAAGACCTATGCAACCCCCTGCCTTTTGGTCTTGGCTTTGTCGCCACGACACCGAGCAGCGCAAAGTTGTCGTGCAATCTTTTTATAATGGGCAAAGAAAATTGTCCTGAACCAAAAAATAATATTTTCATTTCGTCTCTACGCTAGCGTCCAAATTAGCTAAATAGTCCCTTATCACTTGCTCATCTTCTTTGTTGGCACGGTCGACAAACACAACACCGTTTAAGTGATCGATCTCGTGCTGGATCGCTCTTGCCAATAACCCACTGCTCTCGTATATAATGTCTTCATTATACAGATTCTTTGCGTGCAGTCGAACCTTCTCATATCTTGTTATTTTCAGGTATAATTCCGGGAAACTCAAACAACCCTCTTCTTCAATAACGGCTCCTTCTTGATCGAGGATTTTAGGGTTAATAAAAATTTCTGGTGTCGGACTGTCTTCACGGGGTGTTGTGTTTAGAACAAAAACCTGCACCTGTGAGCCCACCTGATTCGCGGCAAGACCTAAACCATCCTCTTTTTTCATTGTCTCTATCATGTCATCGGATAATTCAATTATTCCCTTTGATATTCTCTTGACTGGCAGACATCGTTTTCTCAAAATACTCTCAGGATACTTCACTATTTTTAAAACCATGTTTCATCTCGATTGCATAGACAGATTAGAGGACACAGGTGGTCCATTATCAGTCGATTGTTATTCTTTGTTAAGAGCCTCTTGTTTTATCCGATTTGCCAGCAATGTGGCTTTTTTCAATTTCAACCTTCACGCCATCAGCGATTACAACAATAACAGTGCGCTCCTTTACATTGGCTATCGTGCCGTGGATACCCGAAGAGGTAATAACTTGATCTCCTCGGTTGAGCGCCTGGAGCAGTTTCTGATGTTTCTTCTGCCTTTTTTGCTGGGGCCTAATCAAAAGAAAATAGAACACAACAAAAATGAGAACCAGCGGTAAAAAACTGAGCAAAGGGTTACCTTGCTGTTGTCCACCCTGTTCACATGATTGCTGAAAAAGCGATAATAGCATTATTTTCTCCTTTCTACTGTAGTTGCAATTATATACATTTTTTCATTCAAGTCAAGTTTATCTTATGATCTTCAGATGTTCCTGCAAAGTTTGCATACCTTCGTAGTCTGTAAGATCAAGTTTAAGAGGGGTTATCGATACATAATGCTCTTTGACCGCTTTAAAATCAGTATCCGCCGCAATCTTGCAGGAAAGCGTACCATCTATGACACTGTACATCACGTTCTTTTGCGCATTGTTTCTTATAACTTTGTCATGATAAATGCGCTTCCCCATTTTCGTAATTCTTTCACCTTTGATTACACCATCCGGGATATTAACGTTGAGTATGACACCTTTTGTCTTGAAGGCAATTATGCGCGCAACTAAATCACGGGCATATGATACGGCACCAGAAAAGTCATTATAGTCCCGAGAGGAGAGAGAAACGGCAATAGAATTGATTCCTAAAGTAGCTCCTTGTAAAGCAGCGGCTACAGTTCCTGAATAGAAAACATCACTGCCCATATTCGGACCGTGGTTTATTCCAGCAATAACCACCGTGATATCTTCCTTAATCAGATCATGATAGGCGAGCAGAACGCAATCAGTTGGAGTTCCATCTATTGTGTAGAATTTGTCGCGGATCCTTTCAACCCTTATCGGTCGTTTCAGTGTTAACGAATGACTTGCGCCGCTCTGCTGAAAACGCGGTGCGACTGCAAAAACGTCAAACTCTTTCTTCAACTCCCGATGTAAAGCCTGAAAACCAAGAGCATCATAACCATCATCATTAGTCAATAGTATCAACGCCATAAAGACCCCACCGCCATCATCAAAAAACGCAATGTATCAATAAGAGGTTTGATATAACTCTTTTCATTATCATAAACCGTTGTTATCGGCATAGAGCCTATACGGTACTTAAGCCGTGCCGCCTTGATGATCATTTCTGATTCAGTCTGATAATTATTCGTCCTCAGGATGAGTCTATCGAATATCGCCAAATCAATAAGACGAAAGCCACATTGAACATCTACCAGATGAGAATGAGCAAGTAATGACACAACAAGTGACGTTGTTCGATTGACTAACTGCCTAAGTTTAGGCATGCTTGCCATATTGTAACGGAAACCTATTATCAAATCAAACTTCTCCTTATCTTTTAGAAAACCATCCATTTCAGCAACCTTATGTTGCCCATCAGCATCAAGCGTGAATATCCGGTTGATGTGTTTACTCCGGGCAACTTCAAAACCATGTTTCAACGCTGCCCCCTTACCTAAATTTTTTTTGTGGGTGACCAAAGTCACGTCAAAACCCCCCGCAATCTCACCGGTTTTGTCAAACGAACCATCATTGACCACAATGACATTTTCTGGTCCAGCACCTTGCGTGATAATATCCTCGATCAAAGAACCTATCGTCTCTTCCACATTAAACGCTGGGATGACGACACCAATATGCTCTAAATCCACATTCAATCTTACCATACTTTCTGGAAATGTCAATAAAAAAAGCCCGGGCAGACATTAGCAACAAATCTAAAATGTCAAATATGTAATGTTAAATTCAGAATTTGTTATTAAATAAACAATCTTTAACTCAAAATGTGTTTGACTGTCCTAATGCACTCCTCAATCTTTTTTCTATCTTTCGCCTCCCCAATGATTCGAATGAACGGTTCAGTCTGCGATGGTCTAATATGTAACCAATAATCCTTTGCCGTTATTCTAATGCCATCAATATAATCAAGCCGACCTTTGAAAATTCTCGCTAGCCGTTCCTTCCTTTCTTCAAACTTCTCTGGCGAAATACTTAACTCTTCTTTTTTCATAAAGTACTTGGGGTACTGAGCGATTATCTGGGACAATCGCTGATCCTGCTTAACCATTAGCTTAATTATGATCGCTGCAGCCACCAACGCATCTCTCGTGAAATTTATGCGCGGATAGATGATCCCCCCATTACCTTCACCGCCTATTACGGCATTCGTTTGCACCATTTTTGATACAACATTAGCTTCACCAACTTTGGTCCGGTAGAGTTTACATTGATGTTTCTTTGTGATATAGTCCATTAAGGTGGTAGTCGAGAGATTAGTTACAACATGCCCTGCCTTGTGTTCCAATATGAAATCAGTGGCCAGCACTAATGTCCTGTCTTCACCTATTGCCTTACCTCTTTCGTCAACAATAGATAAACGATCACAATCAGGATCACATGCGATACCTAAATCCAAGCCTTTTTCTTTCACATAATCACAAATTTCTTTGATATTTTCTGGTTTTGGTTCAGGCCGCCGCGGGAATTTCGGATTGAATTTGCAGTTCAAACGGTACACCTTGCAACCCATTTTTTCAAGCACCCGTGGCAAAGCAATTGACCCAGCACCATTCACCGCATCTACACCAACCTTTAATTTCTCACTGGTTGGCTTTAAAATACTGGTTATTTTATCAATATGCGCATCAACGCTATGTGCCAGCGTTTGGTAATGGATTTGTCTGGTTTCGGCTCTAGAAACAAAATCAGCCATCCTCAATTTCTTAGAAAAAGTCTTGAATCCCTGTTGATCAAGGAACTGTCCCTTTGCGCTAATGAACTTCAACGCATTCCATTCAACTGGATTATGACTGGCGGTTATTGCGATACCACCTTTTGCCCTGCAATGTCTAACCATAAAAAGTACAGTTGGTGTCGGCACAATACCTAGATCAATAATATGACAACCTACCGAGCCTAACCCTTCGCTCACAGCCTGAGTGTATAAGGGCCCTGATTTTCGTGTATCCCGACCAACGATGACTTTCCCTTGACCAAGATATTTACCAAATACAACTGCATACTGAAAGACAATATCCGGTGTCAGGTCTTTACCCACAAGTCCTCTGAGTCCTGATATGCTGAACATTAACGCCATGGACAATTATACTTTCAATTGACGAGTTGTCAATTGACATCCTGAAAATAGTCATTATAATTTAGTATGGAGTTCAAAGTCGCGAAGTTGGATCGAACCGCTACCACCGTGTCGATAGCAACCACGGCTTTTTTGATTATCCTTTCCATATTCTTTATTGTGAAAGTACCTTTTGGGTGGCTATTCGCTGTACTCATGATATTTATTCTACTCATCTGCTATTTGTTAAGTCCAAAAAAACTTGTCTTTAAAGGTTCCATTTTAATTCTCGAAAAGGTCATCGGCAAGCAAATTAGCATACCGATGAACGACATTGAAGCCTATGTTCGCGTACCGGATTTTGCCAAATTGAAAGTGGCACGGATCTTTGGTAATGGTGGATTGTTTGGGTTCTATGGATTATTCTCCACTGCCGAGTACGGAGAAATCAATTGTCATTTAACAAAACTGAAAGATATTATCATAATCAAGACCAAAAAGATGAATTTCGCTTTGTCACCACAGAATGGTGATGAATTTGAGCAATACCTCAAGACAAATGTCTTGGGTGTAACCGGAGAAATCAAAGTCCTTGAACCATTCCCGGAAGACAGGGAAAAACGCGCAAATCCTGTAATACTAGTTGTGCCAATTACCTTATTCATTTTGGTCGTTATAATGATCCTGCTGAACTATAATCAATTACCAGAACGGATTGCGGTCCATTTTGACATTCATGGCAACCCTAATCGCTGGGGTCCCAAGAGTTCCTACCTACTTTCTGGTTTAATCCCTTCAACTATTATGTTCTTGCTGACTATCGGTATTTTCTTCTTTGTAAGAAGAACAACAGACAAACCTGCAATACCTAATTTCTTAGTTCTCATTATGTCGTTCATCCTTCTTTTTATCGCCTACACATCACTAGCTACCTTTTGGATCAATGAATACAGCAAACAGCTCATACCTATGCATTACGGAATTATTATCTTTGCTGTTCTGATGATTGGTTTATTGCTTGTTTACTATCGTGGGATTGTAAAAAGGTAGCCCAAAAAAATCCACATAGGGGATAAGGCATTCTAAGAACCGTAAATCACCTAATGATCACAAGATATCGATTTTCTCTGGCAATACGTTTCAGTGTTGTTGAGATTGTGAATCGATATTTATTTGAAGATCTCTTTGCCTTTACCGACTATTTTATTCAGTTGATCTTTAAAATAATCAGTGCCTTCCACAATGTGTTTGGGGATTTGCTGGCAATAATACTCCCACGACCGTCTGATTTCTGAACCAAGAAGCTGGGCCAGAGTACCTTCACGTAATCCTTCTTCGACCTTACCCTGATTATACAGTACTAAATCTGAAGCAAGGGCTTTGGCAAGTCTTCGTGCCCGTTCATTCCATTTCTTATCCTCATCGCTCATCTCGGTTTCAAGAGGTGCGGTAGGTAATGATCCGGTCGGCGAAGCAATAATATGTTCAGATGGCATCACCACATCCAGAGGCGCAGCTTGTTCAAGCCGTTCCTGAGGTGCAGGAACTTCTGGCTCAGTTGGTGCAACCTCGGGTTCTGGAGTTGGAACTTCAGGCGCTGGCGGTACTGAAGGTTCTGGAATCGGAACTTCGGGTTCCTGAGGTGCAGGAACTTCTGGCTCAGTTGGTGCAACCCCGGGTCCTGGAGGTGGAGCTTCGGGCGCTGGCGCAGCCTCGGGTTCTGGAGGTGGAGCTTCGGGTTCTTGAGGCACTGAAGGTTCTTCAGGTTGTGCCGGTAGACTGGGAGTTGATTCAGCAGGAGGCACTTGATCGCTCGGCTCTCCTGATGCTTCTGATGCTGCTGCCAATGGCGCGGCAGACTCGGGTGTAGTTGGTTCTGGCACAGGTACTTCTGTCTGAACAGGTTGATATGCCGCCACTTCTTTCTGGATAAAAATAATGGTCTGACATTTATGGCACTTAACCCTAATGCCCGTGTCTGGTATTTTACCCTCATCTACATTATATTTTGCATGACAATTACTGCATTCAACGATCATTCTTTATCTCCTCAAATACTCTAGAGCACTGTTCTTTAAGTTCCTGAACAGTACCGTTATTATTGATAATGTATGTTGCCTGTTTGGACATTTCGGCTTCGTTTTGCTGTGAACGCAGAATCCTACAAAATAACTGCTTGTCCATGCCGTTATTCACTGCCCGCTCTTCTTTTTTCTCGTCCGATGAAGATACAAGGATCGAACAATCGATCTCTTTCAGTATTTCGGGCCAATCAAAAAGCAATGCAGCGTCAATAACGATCGTGCCAGATGTGAATTTGTTTATCTTCTCAAGGATTTTCTTCTTCAATAAAGGATGAGATAACCTGTTCAAAAAGGCAAGATTCCCATCATGCGAAAATATCATGTTCTGAAGCTTTTTCCGATCAATATCTTGACCATCCATAATTACCTCACCAAATCTGCCCTTCAGTTGGTATTTGATCTCTCTCAATACTTCCCATCCGATTTCATCAGCAGATAAATAGATTGCGCCAAACTCCTCAAAGAACCTGCTGACGACGGTTTTCCCTGATCCAATATTACCCCCAACACCAATGATTACCTTTTCTCCATGGCGCATCCCAGATCAAGCTGCGTAGCGCTTAAAACATAAAGTCGCATTATGTCCGCCAAAACCAAGCGAATTCGAAAGTGCGTAATCAACTACCACCTTCCTCGATTCACCAGTCACAATATCCAATCCATCTGCTTCATCAAGTGGATCCTCCAGGTTAATTGACTGGTGGATAACATTATCACGGATTGAAAATAATACGGTCATTGCTTCAATAGCTCCAGCTGCACCAAGAGTGTGACCGAGCATTGATTTGGTTGCGTTGATAATCAAGTCCTTAGCGTGCGAGCCAAAGAGATTCTTTGTAGCAATTATCTCGAATTTATCGTTCAGTCCAGTAGAAGTACCATGCGTATTTAGGTAATCAATATCTTCTTTGACACAACCGGCTTCGTCAATTGCCCTTTCCATAGATCGACGCGCACCTTCACCGTTTGGTGCTGGTGCGGTTATGTGGTATCCATCGCCAGTAGCTCCGAAACCCACTATTTCACCGTAGATCTTGGCTCCTCTCTTCTTAGCAAACTCCAGATCTTCAAGGATCAAAGTTGCCGCTCCTTCAGACATGACAAAACCATCACGTGCTTTGTCAAAAGGTCTTGATGCCTTTTGCGGCGCATCGTTGCGACGAGACAGCGCCCGCATATTACTGAATCCCGCAAGCGCAAAAGGGGTCACTGGTGCTTCGGCACCACCAGCCACCATTACTTCAGCATACCCGTATTTTATTGTACGAAAAGCAACACCAATAGCATGAGCGCCTGAGGCACATGCCGATACTGTACTGTAGTTTGGACCTCCTAAACCATAGTGGATTGCCACATAGCCAGCAGTCATATCAGGAATCATCATCGGGATCAAAAATGGTGAAACCCTTGCAGGTCCCCCCTCTATGAACTTGGTGAACTCTCTTTCCCAAGTGGATAAACCGCCAATCCCTGAGCCGATAATCACGCCGATACGACCTCTATCATACTGTGTAAAATCTATTTCGGCATCTTCGACCGCTTCAATCGTCGCCCAGAGAGATAATTGAACACAACGGTCCAGTCGCTTCAAAGGCTTCGGTTCAACACGTATCTCGGGTTGAAAATCAGGAATTTCACCAGCTATTTTGACAGTATGTTTAGATGTATCAAAGGCTTTTATCAGATCAATGCCGCTCTTTCCAGCAAGAAGATTGACCCAGGTCTTCTGGGTGTCATGACCAAGTGGGGTTATAGCACCAAGTCCGGTAATAACGACACGCTTCATTGTGTCTTGGTTTTTCCTTCGAGATAAGACACTGCTTTACCAACCGTGTCCAATTTCTGTGCTTCCTCTTCAGATATTTGAAGATCAAATTTCTCTTCGAATGCCATAATCAACTCGACTGTATCGAGTGAATCAGCACCAAGATCCTCGATGAACTTAGCCTCTAGAATTACCTTTTCTGGTGGAACATGAAGTTGCTCCACAATTATATCTCGTACATCATCAAATGATGCCATTTATTCCTCCTTTGCAGAACTGAAATACCTTTGGAATCCATGATTGATTCCAGATATCTATATAATTCATATCTATCACATTACCATACCGCCGTCCAAGGAAAAAACCTGTCCTGTGATGAACGAAGATTGGTTTGATGATAAGAACAAAGCAAGATTGGCAACATCATCAGTTTCTCCAAAACGACCCATGGGAATCATCTTTAGATATGCTTGTTTGAGTTCATCAGAGATGGTATCGGTCATCTTTGTATTGATAAAACCTGGTGCGATTGCATTAACTGTAACATTTCGGGCAGCAGCTTCTTTAGCTACGGATTTCGTAAATCCGATAACACCTGCTTTGCTTGCCGCGTAATTAGCCTGTCCCGGATTACCGATCAAACCAATAACTGAAGCGATATTAACGATCTTGCCATAGCGTTGTTTTATCATCGATCGGATTACTGCTTTGGTCACAAGAAATGTGCCGGTCAGGTTGATATTAATCACATCTTCCCAATCTTCTTTGGTCATTCTCAATACCAGCCTATCATTAGTAATCCCAGCATTGTTGACGAGGATATCAATTCTTGAAAATTGTTTCAGAATATTTTCAACTGTTTTTCTTACTTGTTCTTCAGAACCTATGTTCAATTCAAAAAAATGGACTTCGCCATTAATCTCCTGAGCTGTCTTAGTACCGGTCTGTGCATCAATATCACAGATGGCAACAACCGCCCCTTCTTGGGCGAATAGTTTAGCGATCCCAGCTCCAATACCACTTGCTCCACCTGTTATCAAAGCGATTTTTGAGTCTAAAATCATGCTAAATTGTATTCAGATTTGCGTTATTGTCAAGGCCAATACACAGTCCCGATACTTACAGAAACAAGACAGATACTTCATCCGTTGTTATTCGCTTATTCTCTAAGCGCCTTTTCCTGATATCCTTGCCATTTTTTCTCAAGATCCTTATCAGCTATCGTATCCATTATATAATCACAGAATTCTCTACTGGTTGCCCCAGTTGCACGACCAGTCATTACCAGTTTCTTTTCAAACTGACCGCAGATGTCCAATGCCATCTCAAGCTGCCTGCCAAGTTCTGGATACCCGATATGATTGAGCAATAGCGCGCCGCCCTTTGTTACACTACTTGGATCAGCGTACTTTGCGCGACCTTCTTCAACCATACGTGGTGCACTTCCGTGGATTGCTTCAAACATGGCGTAGCGTTTACCAATATTCGCACTGCCGGCTGTACCAACCCCACCTTGAAACTCAGCCGCCTCATCAGTCAGGATATCACCATACAGATTTGGTAGAACCAGTACTTTGAACTGGGTCCGTCGTTTCAGGTCAACGAGTTTGGCAGTCATAATATCAATGAACCAGTCATCAGCATCTATATCGGGATATTCCTTGGCTATTTCATAAAAAGTCTTTAAGAATAATCCGTCTGATGTCTTGATAACATTCGCCTTGGTCACTGCAGTGATTCTGTCGCGCTTGTTCTTTTTAGCATATTCAAAGGCAAGTCTGATAATCCGGTCACTACCTGGTTTGGTAGTAACTGTGAAATCCATGGTCAGGTCATCGGTTACTTCAACACCGAATGGTCCAAGTGCATAGGCACCTTCAGTATTCTCTCGGAAAAACATCCAATCTATACCTTGGTCCGGAACACGTACTGGTCTAACATTTGCAAAAAGATCGAGCTCTTTGCGGATCGCGACATTTGCACTCTCGATATTTGGCCAAGGATCGCCTTTCTTCGGTGTCGTAGTCGGCCCCTTTAATGTCACATGGCATTTCTTCACTTCTTCCAAGACATCATCAGGTACCGGTTTCATGACCTCGATACGCTTTTCAATGGTTAATCCTTCAATAACACGGAACTCAATCTTACCTGCCTTGACCTCGTCCTTGAGAAGCTGCTCGAGCACCCTCTGGGCTTCTGCCGTAATGTGGGGTCCGATTCCATCGCCACCGAGCGTCCCGATAATGATCGGTTTTAACTTGGAATAGTCAACCCAGTCTTTTTCTGCTTTAATACGCTCAATTCTCTTTAACTGATCCTCAATCAATTTTCCAAAATGCGCTTTTGCCTTCTCAATAGCATCCATCTAATAGCCTCCTCTTCAGTTGTTATGTATCTTAATCTAACTTAAAATCCCCGTGTTTCTGAATATGCGCGACCAAACCGCCATCATTGAGTATGTTAAGCATAGCTTTAGGAAGAGATTGTACCTGGAGGTCAATATCCTTTGTTTTGTTTCTGATAATACCTGTAGAAAGATTTAACTCCAGTATATCACCTTGGTCTATCTTATCAGTATCACATTCCACAAGGGGAAGTCCAACATTTATTGCATTACGGTAAAATATGCGCGCAAATGATTTTGCCAATACCGCAGAAACACCAGCCAGCTTGATTATCGTAGGTGCATGTTCGCGTGAACTACCAAGTCCGAAATTATTGCCGGCTACGACAAAATCGTCTTTTGACATACTTGATGCAAATTGCGGATCAGCATCTTCAAGAACATGTTTTGCCAGTTCAGGGAGATTTGAGCGAAGATGGAAGTATCTTCCTGGACAGATCAAATCAGTGGAAATAGAATCTCCAAACTTCCATGCTTTACCTTTTAAAATCATGCTACTCTCCTCATCAGAACACAGATTACACAGAAATAACCGCGGATTTCACAGATAATCTAACTTTTTACCGCCTGTTTCATCCATTCGGTTGTTACTGACTTTGGTCGCTCAATTGCTTCACCCAATGCGCGGCTGACAATGAGCTGAGAACACATACCAAGAGCTCTTGAAACACCAAAAAGTACGGTATAGTATTCGAACTCGGTCAAACCGAAGTGATAGAGCAAACAACCTGAAGCAGCATCAACATTAGGCCATGGATCCTTTGCCTTACCATGCTCTTTTAGAACATCAGGTATAACCTTAAACACCTTGGAAACAATCTGGAACAGATCGTCATCAGCACAAACCCTGGTACCGAAATCGTGGAACGCAGCATACCGTGGGTCAGTCACTCTCAAAACAGCATGACCATAACCCGGAATGACCTGGCCTGATTTGAGGGTATCCCAAGCAAATTCACGCAACTGGTCTTCGCTTGGCACACCGCCAAACTTGTCCTTAACCATTATGACCCAACGCAAGCACATCTGATTGGCCAATCCATGAAGCGGACCAGCCAGCCCGTTCAAACCTGCGGAAACTGCATAGTATGCGTCAGATAATGCAGAGCCAACGCAATGACACGTGTGAGCACTAACATTGCCTCCTTCGTGGTCAGTGTGCAAAACCAGATAAAGTCGCATTAAATTACCGAATTCACCAGAAGGATCATCAACCCCCAGCATACGCGCATAATCACCTGCCCAATCAAGTGTGGGGTCAGGTTCAATGCGTGGACCTTTATTAAAACGCATACGATAAATACCTGCTGCAAGCGTAGGTAGTTTTGCAATTAGATTGAGGCAGTCTTCGAGCGTAGGGTCCCAGAAATCGATTTTTTTCAATCCTTCGTCATATTTCTTTCTGAACACTGAGTCTCTTTCCATTGCCAGTATCCCGAGACTGAACATCGCCATAGGATGAGAATCTTTGGGCATTGCTTCGAGTGTGTTCCAGACATAATCAGGCACTTTAGCGCGTGATTTCAGATCCTTCGTTAGATCCTTGATTGCCGCATCATCTGGCAGCTCGCCCGTGACGAGAAGAAAGAATACAGCCTCTGGTAATTGGTCCTTTAACTCACCGATTGGCGTACCCCGAATGATCAGACCCTTATTTGGTGGCACGACTGAGGTATCGCAAACCAATGCCTTAACGCCACGCATACCGCCATAGGCCTGAGCTACAGTTACTTCTGATATGACTGTTTCTGCATTCGCTTTTACAAAACCCCTAATCTCATCCCGAAGTACCGGGATTCTTTTTGCCAGTGTTTCTTTCAATGTAGCCATTACTTATCTCCTTTCAAACTTGTTGTTTTAATAAACAAGACTATAAATAAATTTCCGAAAACTATTTTTTCTTGGGCTCAATGTTTTTTCCCTTTTTCACCTTGGCACTGAAGAATTCTCTCGGATCGCTTATTTTGCCTTTTGTTGCTGAATACGCAGCCGTTGCCGGTGATGCAAGATAAACAAACCCTTCAGGGTTACCCATTCTTCCTTTGAAGTTACGATTGGCAGTTGACAAACACACCTCGCCATCACCTAATACACCCTGATGTACACCGACACAGGGTCCACACCCTGGTCCCATGATAATAGCACCGGCTTTAACAAAGGTCGCCAATAAACCGAGCTTCATCGCCTCAAGATAAATGTCACGTGATGCTGGAACGATAATCAAGCGAGTATCAGTAGCTCGTTTTTTTTCGCTTAGGATTTTCGCGGCGATCTTGAGATCCTCAACACGTCCATTTGTACAGGTACCGATGAAAACCTGGCTGACATTCTTACCCTTTGCACTACTAATTGGTCTGGTATTATCAACCGTGTGCGGAAAAGCCACTTGTGGTTCTATTTTAGCAGCATCGATCTTTATTACCTTTTCATACTCTGCATCCATATCCGGTGCTAAAGGCCGCCAGTCTTTGAGCCGACCGCGTGCCTTCAGATACTCGCGGGTAACTCGGTCAGAGGCAATCAAACCAACCTTTGCACCAGCTTCCACCGCCATGTTTGATAAGACAAAACGAGATTCCATGGACATTTTATCAATCGTTGAACCACCGAATTCAAGCGCTTTATAGGTCGCTCCGTCAGCACCGATCATACCGATCAGATAGAGGATGAAATCTTTAGAAAAAACCCCGGGCTGAAACTTACCATTGACTTCAATCCTTACTGTTTCAGGAACCTTAAACCATGTTTTGCCAATTGCCATACCGATCGCAACATCAGTTGACCCCATGCCAGTTGCAAAAGCACCGAGTGCACCAGAAGTACAAGTGTGTGAATCACCGCCAATAACCACATCACCCGGTTTGGCAAACGATTCAACAAGCCGCTGATGAATAACGCCATCGCCAACATCAGAAAGGATCGCACCGGATTGTTTACTGAATTCACGGAGCAACATGTGATCGTTTGATAGTTCTTGACGGGGCGAAGGCGCGGCATGGTCAAGGAAAAATATTGATTTTGCCGCCTTTACTTTGTTAATGTTCATCTTTTGTAGTTGTCGAACCCCGAGTGGTCCAGTACCATCTTGGAATGCAGCAACATCGACTTTGGCAATAGCAATATCATTGGCAGAACAATCCTTTCCGCTTTTCGCGGATAAAATCTTTTCTGCTAAGGTCCCCATTTTTCCTCCAATTATTGGACTTTCCTATAAATTGATATAGAAATTCAAAAATTGCTACTATTTATGAATATTATTATACACAATTCAGGCAAAAAGTCAACCTGTCATGATGAAATCATTATATAAACCTTAAAGAAACACTTGAATTCTTCCCAGAATTGTCTTATAATTCATTATGATTAAGGTCTGCGCCTCAGAAGAACCAAGCATCCCGGCAAATTCATTGCTCATTGCCATTAATGATCAGAGGATTGATGATATATTAGAATACCGTTTTTACAATGACCGATCTAGAGTAAGACGTGTTTTGATAGAACACGAGGGCGATAAAACCGAAGTGATATTTGAACCTGACAAAGCAATTTCTATTGAATTAGAAAATCCAGTATATAAAGAGTGTGAAAACAACTGTGATTTCTGTTTTATAAATGGTTTACCCCCTGGCTTGAGAAAAGAACTCTATTTCCGGGATGATGATTATCGACTCTCTTTCATGTTTGGTAATTTCCTCAGTCTTACAAATATCGATGAGAAGGACATCCAAAGGATTGCGCGTTTAAGGCTCTCTCCTCTGTATGTATCAGTTCACACCACAGATCCTGAACTGCGCAAAAAAATGTTCGAGCACGAAAGAGCGAGGTTTATCATGGAACAGCTCTGTTCTCTGATCGATAATGATATAAGAATTCACTGTCAGATTGTCGTCATTCCAGAGGTCAATGATGGTGCCCACCTGATTAAGACTATCAGTGACCTTGGCGCATTATATCCGGGCATTGCTTCTATCGGTATCGTACCAGTGGGCAAGACCAGACATACAGATAAAATCCCCTCAGTATCTCAGACCCAGGCTAAGGTGATAATCCACGCCGCACAAGAACTCCATAATATCTACCGAAAAAAGCATAAGCAGGGCTTGGTATATCTTGCCGACGAATTCTTCATAAAAGCCAATATGCCGATCCCTGAAACTGAGTATTATGACGACTTTCCTCAATATGAAAATGGTATTGGCATAACACGAACTTTTCTCAGTGAAATAGATAAATTAGATCTGAAAAGGAAGATCCACGGCAGGTATTTATTTCTAACTGGGTTCTCAGCATTACCATTTGTTAATGAGCTGAAAACAAAGTTACAGACACTTGGCTGCATTGATGGTAATATCACTGTCCTTCCAGTCTCCAATCTCTTTCTCGGTCGCTCAGTAACTGTTTCTGGGTTGCTCGGTGCTGAAGATTTTACTGAAGCGCTGAGCAGAATCAACGGCAAATACGACGGGATCATTCTCCCACCGAACTGTGTTAATGATTCGAAACAGTTTATCGATAATCAAACCCTACAGGATAAGCGCGTTATTATTGCACCCAAGAGCTTGAAGGAATTATTGACGTGGCTACAGTAGTAATAGTAGGTAGAAAAAATGTGGGTAAGTCGACGATCTTTAACCGGTTGATCGGAATGAGATTGAATATCGTGTACAAAGAACCTGGTGTGACACGAGATAGAATTTATGGTGAAGTAGAATGGTGCAGCAGGGTCTTTGATATCATTGATACCGGCGGTTTCTTTCCTGGTGAAAATGAAGGACTCGTAGCCAAGATCAATCGCCAGATCGAATATGGCTTAGCTGAAGCAGACCTTGTGTATTTCGTGGTCGATGCTAAAGACGGTCTAAAACCAGGCGACCAAGACATCTGCCAATCAGTTCGTAAAAGCAATAAAAAGGTATTCTTATTAATGAATAAAATCGACTGCAAACACACTGAAAGTGAAGTATTAGAGTTTTCTAAACTGGGATTTGAGAATTCGTTCTTAGTCTCAGGAGAAGCAGGTATCGGGTTTGGTGATGTTTTGGATAAAACTATTAAAACCCTACCCAAGGTGAGAAAGGAACGCATGCGCAAAAAAATAAAGGTATTGATCCTTGGACGACCAAATGCCGGTAAATCAACGCTGTTAAATACCGTGACAAAACAGGAACGTGCGATCGTTGATGAAAAGCCTGGAACAACCAGAGATATAGTACGTGCCACATTCAAATATCACGATCAGAATATCGAAATCATTGATACGTGTGGTTTACGTCGCAAAACGCATATTAAGACATCGGTTGAGTTCTACTCTATGGTCCGCGCGATAAGCGCTGTCGAAAATACTGACATTGCGGTTCTGCTATTTGATACGAGCGAAGGTGTCGTTGATCAAGATCGCCGTATAGCCTCGATAGTACTATCCAAAGCAAAGAGTTTGGTTCTGGCACCCAACAAGATTGATCTCATAAAAACAACGGACAGAAATAGAATTATCCCCTCAACTCAGGAATCATTCAAATCCCTGGAGTTCATACCGATCGTGCCCATCTCTGCGAAAGAAGACATCGGATTAGAACAACTCTTGACTTGTATCGTAAACGTTCATGCTGAATCCCGTAAGTTCGCTGACAAAATCGTTGTCCGAAGCTTGACCGAAAGACTGCAAAATCCAACCAATGGATTTCTTGTCAGCCTGAAACAAGTGAGCACCAGTCCACCTTTATTCCGAGCCACTCTCTCAACAAAAGTCAAAGAACACTATATAAGGTATTTACGTAAATCAATTCGTCAGTACTTCGGTTTCAAGGGTGTACCGATACTGATAAAAACAAGAAAGGTCAACCCCCGATCAGGATATTCTCTATGAGGTGCAAATCATGAACTATATACTCCCTTTTATCGTAGGTTTTGTTTTTGGAATAATCCCCTTTTCCTACATACTTGGTAAAATAAAAGGGATTGATCTGAGAAATGTCGGCAGCGGAAATATCGGCGCTACCAACCTCGGCCGCCATGCAGGCTTACCATTCTTCATTATCGGCTTTATATTAGATGGACTGAAGGGTCTCATCCCGGTTCTCCTTATCAGGAATTTTGGATATCTTACGGCGCTTGCCGGTGCCGGTGCAATACTCGGACACATCTTCAACCCACTCTTCAGATTCCGTGGAGGTAAGGGTGTCTCAACCATGATCGGAGTAGCTATTGGAATCGTACCGAAATCTTTCCTGATCTCCCTAGCAGTATGGCTTGTAATCTACCTCAGCACCTTTATTGTTGCCCTAGCATCTATCGGGTTTGCGGTTGCACTACCAATCCTTAGTTTCGCGATGAAGGAAGCTACCCTGACCGACAGAATATTCATGATGATAATGGCCGGGTTTATTGTTTACGCCCACCGGTCTAATATAAGAAGAATATTAAAAAAAGAAGAACCAAAACTTGTTCTCTGGAGGAAAAAATGAAGTTGAGTATACTCGGGTGCGGTAACTGGGGTTCAGTATTCGGTATCATGCAGCAGCAAAACGGTCATGATGTAAAGATTTGGGAATTTGACCAAAAGAGGGCTGAGCATATTTCGCAGACAAGAGATAATGCACCGTTTCTTATCGACAAAAAAATACCTGAAGAGATATTTGTGCACTGGGATGTTGAAAAGGTCTTAGCTGACGCTGAGGTTGTAGTCTTTGCTATACCATCCCAAGCGCTGCACAAGATCATCGACAGATTAACCAAGGTTGATATCCGTGGCGCTTACTTTCTAAGTCTAACAAAAGGGATTGATATCAGAACGCTGAAAAGACCATCCGAGATCATAAATCGGCTGGCATCGGCAAAGGATCGAGTCTATGTACTTTCTGGTCCATCAATAGCTAATGAAATAATCCGGGGGGAACCGACCGCAGTAGTGCTTGTCGGTTCAGATCCTGTAGGTGTCACAAACCTCCAGCATGAATTAGCATCGAACAACTTTCGAATCTATATCGGTGATGACATTATTGGCGTAGAACTCGGTGCGGCGATCAAGAACGTTATCGCTATCGGCTGTGGGATAAGCGCTGGCTTGGGATTTGGAAAGAATGCCAAAGGTACTTTGCTCGCTCGTGGGATCGTCGAAATGCAGCGCTTAGGTATTGAACTGGGCGCCAAAGCAAAGACCTTTTGGGGACTCTCCGGCTTGGGTGATATGGTAACGACTTCATTCAGTGAAGAATCACGTAACCACAGATTTGGTGAATACATCGGTGCTGGCAAAAGTGTGGCTGAAACCGAAACCGAGATGATCATGGTTGCCGAGGGTGTTCCGACCTCAAAAGCAGTCATGGCGCTGGCTAAAAAGTGTAAAATTGAAATGCCGATATGTGAGGTGGTACACAGTATATTGTTCGAGAATAAACCTCCAAAACAGGGGTTAAGGGACCTCATGACCAGACCATTAAAATATGAATAACATGAATGTTATTAGACACAAACTGATGGAAACGGATGCAAACAGATATTATCTGTCTGAATCCGCCTCAATCTGTATGCATGCTGGTATTCGTAGAATACCAAGGAGGGAATATGACTGAAAAAGAATTCTTTTCGATTAAAGAAGTCGCTGATATGTTGGATTTAAAACCCTACATATTAAGATACTGGGAAAAGGAATTTGCGATTCTCAAACCAAAACGGAATCGTGTGGAACGAAGATACTATTCAAAAAAGGACATCGACATTATCAAGTTGATAAAAAGTGTCTTGTATGATCAAGGTTATACCATTGCCGGTGCAAAAAAGAAACTTGTTCGATTGAGTGATGGACCAGAACAGCTATCGCTCCCGCTCCGGAATAGAAGTAAGGCGTTGAAAGAAATAAAGGCAGTTCTACAGGAGATCAGCAAGTCTCTAAATGAATAAAAAGCATTATTCCTCGCCTATCGCACTGATTTTTGCAGTAGCTTGATTCTTTAAGCTCAGCGACAGGGCAATACTATTTGCTTGCAAATAGTATTGCCTGGCCACCTCTTTCTCACCCAGACCTATCGATGCATCGCCGGCAAAAAGTAATGCCCTTGCTGCATCATCTCTCTTCTGTTTAAAAAATTCGCAAGCTAAAAGGTAGTACTCACGTGCGCTCAGATAGTCCTCTATCTCAATGTACAGGTTGCCGATTTCAACGTAGACTTCAGGTCTTTTACCGGCCTTCCGTATCAGATCTTCCAATGTCTCTACAGCCTTATCGTAGTAACCTGCTCTTCGATAGATTTTTGACTTTAGAATATAGGCATCGAACAGGAAAACCGATAACGGAAATTCAGCAATGAGTTTGTCTGTCATCGTTTCTGCTTCTTTGCTTTGACCCAGTATATCGTACGTTTTGGCTATTTCGAAAATAGCTTTTTCGCGGTATTTCTCGTTCTCTAAAAGCAGATTATAGTAGTACAGTACAGAATCATATTTTGATTCCTCAAAATAAATCATACCGAGTTCATCAGCGGCATAGGAATAGTACGTCTCGGCATTACTGTCCACCAATAATTGAACAAAAACCTTCTTGACCTCATAGACATTACCCATTGTTTGATATACCCTTGCCTTTTCAACTAACGCCTTTTGTGCCACCGATGACCCGGGTTTTTTCTCAATTATTTTATTGAGAGCTGAAAGACTTCGGTAATATTCCTGTCTTTTGTACAATATCTTAGCAATACGCAGCTGGGTACTGGAAACAAGACTCGATGCGGGATTATCCTCAATAAACCTCAGCAGCGCGTCTATTAATGAAGGGTATTTCTTTAGATAGTAGAGCGTTTCATAAGTTCTTAAAACTATCTGCGCCGCAATGTTCTGCGATGGCTTGAACTCCTTGACTAAATTATAGGATTTCAGAGCCTGCTTATACTCCTTTAAATGAAAATAGGAATCACCAAGGTTCTTCTGCGCTACCGCTGCATATAGTGACTTGGGATAGATCCCCACGAGTTCACTGTAGAAATCAATCGCCTGATCATACTCCTTTCTCTTGAAGTTTATTGAAGCGAGGATAAATGTAGCTCTATCACCGTATGGAGAATCCGGGAAGTCCTCACGTTGCCGCAAAAGCAACTCTTCTGCCTTTCCCCAGAATCCAAGAAAATAAACAGCCCTTCCCTTATGGAAAAGGTATTGGTCTACTGAGTCAGGTAAACCTTCGAAATAATGAATAGCTGAATCATACTTTGATTCATTGCTAAACGTCATACCAAGAAGAAATTGGGCTTGGTAATCAGTTTGGAAAGTTAGATATTGTCTTAGATGCTCGCGTGCCTTTAAGTCATCCCTGAGAAAATAGTATATTCTAGCTGATTCATATCTTGCGCGCTGCCTCACTGTTTCGTTGTCACTGTAACAAATAACTGAATCAAACAAAAGAAGGCTTGTTTCGTACTCCTCTAGCTTAGAAAAAGCAAGTGCCAGACCGACTTCTCGATAACCAAAAAAAGTCCTCACGTTTTGATATTGCCTAATAGCATCATGGAACAAAGCGCGCTCAAATTTCTGGCGCGCACTAACTAGTTCATTGTAATCCGCAATGTAATCGATTAACAAAACGATATCTATTGAATCCGGAATCTCTTCGAAATACTGCATCGCCGCGGTGACTTCACTTTGTCGTAGTTTTATCAAACCTAAGTAGTAATAGGCTTGCCAGATATCACTGCGTTTCTTCAACAGACGGTCAAAATGCTCTGCCGACAGGTCGTACAAACCAAGTTGATAATAAACGACACCAAGGGTAAAGACTGCTCCCGATCTCTTGGACACAACCTCAAGGTATTGCCTGCTCTTGTTCAATTCACCATTTATCAAAGCGTAAAGGCCAGCGCGGTAGTAATTCTCGTAGGAAGGGGCAATCGATGCAACCAGTTCAAAATACCTCGCTGTCTCATCAAGGGATTGATCATTGAAATAAACTCCTCCCCCGATCATCACCAACAGTAAGATACTACTCAAGGGGCACCTCAGCAGTATATATTCTTACCAACTCGCGAGATTCAGCGTCAAAAACCAATTGAACCTGATAACCAGCAAGTAGCGGGTGATTGTATATCCTAGTGAAATATCTCAATATCAGGTAGTTACTTACACTGTCCAGTGCGGCAAATTTGAACTTATACACCAATGCCCCTGATACATCATAGTGTTCTTTTGTTATTCTTGATAATAAAAACGGATTCTTTCCAATCTCCGTCCTCAACCCATCTACCACACTCTTGTACTCAGCACCATCGCGTAAGAAAGTAGTTGCCTCCTTATATTTCCCCGAGAAAACAAGGCTAAAATCTCCATGCTCAAGGCTTTTGAATGAATTACGAGTATGACACGCAAGAGTTGGTAGCAAACCAATAATAAAAATTCCGAGAACATAACCTGTCAATACCTTGTATCTCCCACCTTCATCCTTCATTCTGCCCTCGGGTGTCTCTTCTTGTAGATTTCCTTTAGACGTTTGCTTGTCATATGGGTGTATATCTGAACCGTAGAAAGTGATGCATGACCAAGTAGTTCTTGCACCGCCCTTAAATCCGCTCCGTTCTCTAGCAGGTGGGTAGCAAAACTGTGTCTCAGAATATGTGGGTTAGTACCGGTTGCTTGAGCTAGTTTGACAAGATATTTACGTACTATATTCTGTACAGAACGTGTTGATAAAGACCCCCCTCGATAATTCAGGAATAACTCAGGCACATCCGACCCAACGGTTTTGTGCTTATCAGGGTTATGTCGGACTTTTAGATAGCTAAGTATCGCATTCTTAGCAGGCTTGCCAACCGGGACAATACGTTGTTTATTACCTTTCCCTTTAACCTTAACTTCCTCACGATTAAGATCAATATCACTGATCCTCAAATTCACTAATTCGCTGGCGCGAAGACCACAGCTGTACAACACCTCCATGATCGCACGGTCTCTTGGCTTACTTATTTCCATAGCCTTTTCAACCTGTGCGTAGCTCAAGAAACCGGGTAGATGTTTTTTGGTCTTCGGCGTTTTTATTATGATTGCAGAATTTTCTGAAATCACGTTAGTTTTCTTCAAGAATTTGAAAAACGATTTGATGCACGAAAGTTTCCGTGCAACACTTCTTGCATCCAGCCCATACTTTAGGAGAAATCCCATAAATAAAGTAATCGCATTCTGATCTACGCGTTTTCTTTTCTTAACCCGAAGAAAATCAAAAAAACTTTCGAGATCCGTGCGGTAAGCCCTCAAGGTATGGCGCGAGTAGTTTTTTTCCTTTTGCAGGTATATAATAAAATCGTTGACTTTGTTATAAAAATCTTCTCGTTCCATCTTTAATCTGATTTATTCTAATGGAATTGAGTGTTTTGTCAACAGTATGGTAAAACCGACTTGACTTAGAATAGATATTCAATATTATGAAATTACTGAAAAAACGACCCGCTCTCTGGTATCTACCTTTGATGTATCAGCTACTATATTCTCTAAAAAGCTTAGCATCATGACAAGACAAACGAATCAAGTAATCACCATCTATGATATCAATCGTTGCCTTGTACGACGACTTAGATCTAATGACCAAGGACATGCTTCATGGTCTGGACAAAGCACACCTTCAGGCATATATTTTGTGAGTACGATCGATAACGCTAACATAGTAGTCAAGAAAGTTTTGCTGCTGCATTGAATAGAAATCCCAAATAAAAAAAGGGGATGACAGAATGTCATCCCCTTTTACTTTGCGTTAAGGAATTATTTTACCGCCTTTTTCAAGAAACTTCCAGCCTTGAATTTTGGCGCCTTCCTTGCAGGCACGCGAATAGGCTCACCCGTACGCGGGTTACGTGCAGTTCTTGCCTTCCTCTTGGTAACTGAGAACGTTCCAAAACCCACTAGTGTTACTCTATCACCTTTCTTAAGAGCTGTAGTAATCGAACTCACAAAAGTATTTAACGCAATGTTCGATGCCTTCTTAGAAATCTTTGCCTTTGCCGCAATTTTCTCGATAAGTTCAGCTTTTGTCATGTTTTTTTCACCTCCTTTCTAATCATTAACTAATTATACTGATAATTCAACATTTGTCAAGCCCCAACTTAAGTATTGGCAATGGTTTGCGCCGACCTTGCACGGGAAATCTAAGATACACAAGCATTTGCGCTAACTAACAGAATAGAATCCTTTGTTTGAAGCATACAGTTGGGCGTTGAGGAATGTGGTAGTTCAGTTGACATACAAAGATCGTTGACTATAATACTCTGTGAGACCTAAAAGGATCGGAATCCTAACAAGCGGTGGTGATGCGCCGGGTATGAATGCCGCCATCCGCGCTGCGGTAAGAACTGCAATACACTACCAGATAAAGATATTCGGTTTCAAACACGGCTACAATGGTGTTATCAATGGAGACATCATCGAATTGAAACGTAACTCCGTCGCCAATACTATCCAGCGCGGTGGTACGATCTTAGGAACTGCCCGCTCTACGGAATTCAAGACGGATCCTGGTATGGCAAAAGCTAAGAAAACATTGAACAAACATAAAATAGATGCACTTATTGTGATCGGCGGTGATGGTTCAATGAAGGGTGCTCATGAGTTTGCCAAGAAATATCGCATTAAGATGATCGGTCTCCCCGGCACGATTGACAATGACCTTTTTGGTACTGATTTTACCATTGGCTTTGATACTGCGGTAAATAGCGCCCTTGAAGCAGTCGATAGAATACGAGATACTGCTTCGTCTTTGGAAAGACTTTTTTTCATAGAAGTCATGGGTCGATATGCCGGTTTCATTGGATTGGCCGTCGGTCTAGCAGGTGGTGCTGAGGATGTCCTCATCCCAGAAACACTAACCGATATCAATGGCCTGGCCAAGCAGATCAACCGTAATATAAGAAAAGGTAAGAAGTCCAATATCGTCATTGTTTCTGAAGGTGATGAAGCAGGCAATGCTTTTATTATCGGCGAAAAGATCAAAGCGATATTAAATGAGGACTACCGTGTCGCAGTCCTCGGCTATATCCAGCGTGGTGGTGCACCGACCGCTAGTGATCGCATCTTGGCATCTAAACTTGGCTATGCAGCCGTCTATGGTTTAAAGAAAAATATGCACGACTGCATGGTTGGTGAAATCAACAAAAAGATCGTCTATACCCCATTTGAGAAAACTTATTCAAGAAAGAAAAAGATTGATCCTGACATCTATACAATAACAAAAATCCTCGCTGAATAATTAAATCTCTCAAAGCTACAACCATTAATGTCAAATCTCAAATCTTAAATCTAAAATTTCAAAGTAGATTATGCTGCGAAAATGAGTAAAAACCTTTTTCAGCAATAATGATGTGATCTACAATACGTATGCCCATCAACTCACCGGCACTCCGTAATCGTTCGGTGACTTTCAAATCATCCTCGGATGGTTTCAGTATCCCGCTCGGGTGATTATGAATAAGAAAAATCGCACTGGCGTTCTCATTAAGGGCGAATTTGAAAACCTCGCGCGGATGGACCAGACTTGCGTCGAGGATACCTTTTGAAATCGTCGTTTCGTTAATATGTGCGTTCCTGCCATCAACTGCCACAACCTTAAATAATTCATGTTTCAACCCGGAAATTAATGGGTAATAATAATCATAAATATCTTTGGGGTCTTTGAAAATGATCTGCTCATCATTTTTCTTTGAGAGCGAACGTCTGCCTAATTCAAGTGCGGCAAGCATAGAAACGATCTTTGCTCTACCTAGACCTTTCATCCCCAGCCGTTCAATTTCACTGACTGTTTTCTGATTCAATTTCTTCAGGCTACCAATTTTACTAAGGATCTCCTTAGCTAATTCAAGTGCTGATTTGTTTTTCACACCTTTGCCAATAATAATCGCCAGAAGTTCAGTATCGGTTACACCATAACTACCCTTTTGAAAAAACTTTTCTCTTGGCCGGTCATTTTCTGGCCAGTCTTTGATTTTCATGTGTTTTGTATATCTACTTAAACAGGGTCATGCGCAGCACAAAACCAGCCAAGGTAATCGATGATGTTGACATCAGTTTAATCAAAATATTTAGCGACGGTCCAGCTGTATCCTTAAATGGATCACCTACTGTATCACCGACCACTGCTGCTTTGTGCTCAGCCGATCCTTTTCCTCCAAGGGCTCCTTTTTCAATATACTTCTTGGCATTATCCCAGGCACCACCAGCATTCGCCATTTTCAAGGCAAGCGCGAAACCCGATACCAAAGCGCCAGCAAGCAACCCGACCACCGCACTCGGACCTAATAACACGCCGACGAGGATCGGTGCAATGATCGCCATCAAAGAAGGTGTAATCATTTCCTTTTGTGCTGACTCCGTACAAATTGTCACGACCCGCGCATAATCGGGCTTTGCCTTACCTTCTATCAAACCTGTTATCTCCTTGAACTGCCGACGAACCTCCAATACGACCTTACTTGCGGTTCGACTCACGGCGCGGATCGTCTGAGAACAAAATGCAAAGGGCATCATTGCACCAAGGAAAAGACCGATCATGACCGCTGGATTCATTAAACTCAAATCAAGTTTGCATCCGAACCGCAGAATCTGATCACGGTAAGCAGCTATCAAGGCAAGTGCCGTCAAAGCTGCAGAGCCGATTGCAAAACCTTTACCAGTCGCTGCTGTAGTATTGCCCAGAGAATCGAGCGCATCAGTCCTTTTCCTCACTTCTGCCGGGAGTTTCGCCATCTCAGCATTTCCTCCTGCATTATCAGCCACTGGCCCATATGCGTCCGTAGCCAGAGTAATACCCAGGGTCGAAAGCATCGCGACTGCAGAAATCGCGACACCAAACAGACCTAATTCTGGATGACTTGCACCACCGGACAGATAATATGCTGCCAAAATCGCAACAATAACGGCAATTACCGACGGCGCTGTGGAAATCATGCCAACGCTCAGACCCTCCAATATTACAGTTGCCGGACCAGTTCTAGCAGCTTGAGCAATGCCGCGCGTTGGCTTGTAATGGTCAGAAGTAAAAAACTCTGCGGTGTATCCAATGAAAACTCCAGCACCAAGTCCCGCGAGGATCGCCCAGAAGATGCCGAAATTATCGGGCAGGAGATAATAAAGGATAAAACCCGAAAAGACGGCCACGAGGATACTTGCACCGCACACGCCCCTTCGCAATGCAGCAAGCAATGAAGCTTGAGTCGCATCCTCTTTAGTGTGTACGAGAAACGTTCCGATAATCGACGAAAGTACCCCAATAGCAGCCAATAGCAGCGGCAAAAGCACGCCCGTCATGCCCAGCCCCGTTGAAAATGCTAATGCCATCGTTGCAACTATAGAACCGACGTACGATTCATAGAGATCTGCACCCATACCCGCCACGTCACCAACATTATCACCAACATTATCGGCAATCGTAGCCGGATTACGGGGATCATCCTCAGGGATATTCACCTCGACCTTACCCACAAGATCAGCCCCGACATCTGCTGCTTTGGTAAATATGCCACCTCCAACGCGTGCAAAAAGTGCCTGAAAGGAAGCACCCATTCCATAACAGATGAGTGTTTGTGTCACAGCAAGCAACCTCTCGTTCACAGGTAGACCCCCGTAGTACCAGTTCAGCACGAAAAACCACACGCTCAAATCTAAAAGGCTCAACCCGACTACAACGAACCCCATGACGCCGCCCGCACCAAACGCAACACGCAATGCACTGTTGAGGCTTGTCCGCGCTGCATTAGCAGTCCGAGCAGAAGAATTCGTTGCCTGTGTCATTCCAATGAAACCAGAAAACGCTGAGAAAAAACCCCCGGTAAGAAATGTAAAGGGTACAAATGTCGGCAACAACCTATTATATGAAAGAATGAGAAGAACGACAAAAATGACAGCAAAGATAATAACGACGACACGATACTGCCTCTTGAGGTATGCCCTGGCGCCTTCCCTGATTGCCTGTGCAATCTGCCGCATGACATCAGTGCCCTCGTCGAACCTTCTGGTAGTCCTTGACAGATAGCCTGCAAACAGTAATGCGAGCAACGAGCCGGCGGGTGCTATCCAGAATAAAGGAAACATCTTATCTCACTTGGTTCTTGGAGCTTGGTTCTTGGAGCTTGACATAGCATATCCTGGGCAACTTTCTCTTGTGTTCATTCTGTTCTATCCTAAATATCAGTTTCTTTGCAACATCACTTTCTATCTTGCCATTTTCAATCTCCTGCAATGTCCTATCCAGTTCATCATACGAATAACCGATCTCTTCTTCGTCAGTCTGTCCTTTCCAAAGACCTGCGCTCGGTGTCTTTTTTATGATCGCTTCAGGGATATCAAGCGCCGTTGCCAAATCCCTCACTTCACACTTATACAGGTCACCAAGCGGCAGAATATCGGAAGCACCATCACCATATTTTGTAAAGTAACCAAGTGCTAACTCGGTTTTGTTCCCGGTACCGCAGACAAGATGATTATTAAGATTTGCATAGTAGTATAAAACAACCATTCGTAAACGCGCCTTTATATTACCAAGTGCAACCTGATCACTTTCTGGCAGAAATTTAATTAAACTATTGTAGACTGAAGTCAAATCTATATATTGTGTTTTTAAACTGATTACGGCAGCCATTTCTGAGGCATCATCAAGGTCATGGATATCAGATTCGATCGGCAATATCAATCCAAGACAGTCATCCGTTACCTTTTTTGTCAATGCAGCACAGACTGCTGAATCCAAACCGCCACTCAGTCCAAACACAAAACCCTTTGTCTTGGTTACATTCAATTCATCTTTTAACCATTGAACAATTTTGTGAATAACATCATCCCTCATATAGCCCAAGATTATACAAAGAATTAACTAAGAATCAAGAGTTACCTATGTATATTTTTTTGAAATTTCATCTAGTATATTGACAGGAACGGAAATTTGGGTTCAAGTAACCCGGTTAACTCTCAAGTTTGTTTAGTACTTCTTCAGCAGTTACCGCAACAAACTGATCTTTATGATTGGTCGCTTCACGTAGCGCTCCAATCGCTTTTTCACTGCCTATTTTTACAAAGGCTCTTAGAACCGCGCTCTTTGTTGGCTGAAGAAGGTGTGCTTTGAACATCGAGTGCTCACTTAAAACCGCGATTAATGGTCCGAGCACCGAGTCATCACCAAGACGCCCCAGAATCTCGATTATCTCCTGTCTGGACTGCTCTTCTTTGACACCCGGGATGCCCTTGCGGGATTTCAACCATTCTGCTACTTCTGCAAGTTTACCCAGCACATCATCCTTGTCCAGTTGTTTCATCGCTGCAATAACCACATTATGATATTTGCTTTGCAGTCCTTTAAGTAAATAGGATTTTATATTTTCACCACCGATCTTAACGAGACCCTCAATAACTGCCAATTGCACTTGCTCATGGTCGTCGCTTATTGATGGACCGATTTTATCAATCACTATGCTTGTCTTTAATTCGCCCAAGATAAACACGCCATTTCTACGAATGAACCATCTAGATGAATCAAGGAGCTTCTGGACCTCGGACGCTGCCCGCTCGCCCATTCTGATGATTACATCGATGATCTTCATTCTAACTGGACGATCCTCAGTTTCCCTTAGCGTAGCAATAAGTACCGGTGCTGAAAATGAAGCCAACGAACCCAGTGCATCACGTGCCTCGACAAACGTTCCAGGATCCCAAAGCAACGAAACCAGCTCAGGCACGTAGTTCTCATCTTCGATCTCGCCGATCGTACGAATCACCGTTTTCTTTCTCTCCAGTAGGGCCATATCTTTTCTTAAGAGATGCTTACCAAATTTCTTCGAGACGAATTGCACCATGTCATCTTTTTTCACTGCTTCTGCTTTCAAATAGATATTCTTGAGGGCGCTGATGACCTTAATAAAAGTCTCCAATTCTGTTTCAGCATCAGCCATTGTGTCAAAACGGTCAACGAGCAGTCTGAGCAGATCATAATTATCTGATTCAAAAATACGGTCTTGAAACGCCATAAGGTCCTCAACGGCTTTAATACGTTCATCACGCGATGGATCACGTAAACGTGGAAAAATCAGCCTCATTTCCTGTTCCATGTTTTTGTTCATGAATTTATCCGCCGCTTTATCTCCTTTGACAGTTTTCAATTCGCTCATTAAACGTGAAGCAATTTTCTCGAAATTCAGTTCCGGCACATTGACTCGCAAAGCAGATAGAATACCCGGCAATCTTGAACCCGTAACATCCTTCAAAATACTAACAATCTCATGCTCGACCTGAGGTGACTTCTCTTTCGCCTTCACTGAAACGACATCAATGATGTCTTCATCAGACATTGTTGGTATCAGGCTTTTAAAGAGAATAGCTAGCTTCTTGTTCTCGGTACTATACTTGGTAATATTCTTCTTTATAGTCGGTGAAAGAACAGATAACATTCGTGAAAACACCACCGAGTATTCGTCCCATCGATCTTCACCATACTGGTCGGCAACCATAAGAGCCAGTTTCTCAAGACCTGAGACGATCGTACCCGTCTGCACCTCAACCGGCTCCTTACCACCAATGCCGATCCCCGACAGGAAATTGCTGAGTTCCTTTATCTTATCATCCTCGCTCATCGCAGCCTGACCGGTTGTCAAAGAGTCCAGGAATTGATCCCAATTCACCGACTGTGTACTACCATCGCCCGATATCACACCCACACGAAATTTATTAACTCTGATACTTGTAACACCTCGCGCCCTCATTAAGGCAACGATATCACCATAATCAGCGATATCAGCAGGTGTGGACCCCATCGCATTAAAGAATTCCTGGATATCCTCCTCAGTCTGCTGAACATTAAAGGTTATACTCTTCACACCCAGTTTATTCAATTTGCTTACCAAACTCCTCACCATGGGTAATCGTTTTGAATCAAAACGTTCGTTCTCAATCATTATTACATCTTCAACGATCACCAAGGAAATCGTTTCCTGCTCTATTGGTACTTCTCTAAGTAATAGCCTCAGACGTTTTACAACCGGCAGCAACGAAGGATGTCCCTTGGGATATGTTTTGGATATATTGAAACCCAACCCGATCTGCTTGATCAAATCATTGAGGAACTTTATTGAATAATCTTCCATAATTATTTTTGTTTTACCTTATACTCATAAGCCTTCACAGATAAAGTGTCTTGAACAAACTCGCCAACTTCAGTAAAACTGAAAAAAGCCTTTGTTGCATCATATAAATTCTCGCAAACAAGCATCGAGTTCTCAATCGCATTCTTCTGCAAGATCTGAGATTTTCCAAACCCTCTAGTGATAATCAAAGCATCACGTAGGTTGACGTATATGTTGACTATTGAAACCGGTTCAAGCACCATACCTATTTTCAAACCAACCGGACTCAGCAAGTACTCCTTCTTATTTAATTGACCCAATTTCTTGAGCATCTCCTCAGCTGCAAAAACCGCCATATGTGCAGCAAAACCGGACTCTTTAGGAAAACCAAACACACTAACAATTTCATCACCGATGATTTGATATATTACGCCTTTATATGATTCAATAATCCTTGAAAAATGTGTGAATACCTCGTTGAGAAAAACCATGACATCTTCGGCGATCATTTTTTCGCTCATCTTTGTAAAACCTGAAAGGTCAGCACGCATGAAAACCATTTCGAGTTTGTCCACGGGCAAATCACTGCTTTTATCGAGCAAAGTACCGCACCAAGGACAGAAGCGCAATTGGCCATCGATTTCTTTGCTGCAACAGGAACATTTCATAGTCTATAACTCCAGTAGCTTTACGTATTCAGGTCTATTAGTATATACTTGACGTCGTGCTCCTTTTAGTTTAAGTTTGATATCATCGTGGATGAACAGAGCCTTCCTGCCATAATGTCTGGCTTTCTCAAAATCTTCTTCAGCACAAAACATCTCAGTCATTCTAAAAAGAGCAGCGGCGATCAAAGGTGGCAACTTGATCTCCTCAGCAATATCGAGGGCTTTTCGAGCATATGCGTCGGCTTGTTCGCTCTCCAGTGAAGACAGTAATGTATAACACTGACATTCAAGCTCCCGACGATTCAGTTTCTGTGCCGTCTTAAGAGCATACATAGCGAAATCAACTGCCTTTTGATGATTCGACTCATGGAAGTTAATCTTCGCCTTTCTTAAGTTCATTTCAGCGAGTAATTCATCTCTTATGAAAAATGAGAACTTCGCATCAGCGAATTGGATGTACTCATCTGCTTTTTGAGAATCCCCATTGATTGCAAAAATGATCGCAAGATCCAATGCTGATTTTAAATATGTTTCAATATTATCAATGCTGTCAGCGATTTCAAAGCACTCTAGTAAAGCTTCTTGAGATTGGGCAAGAGCCCAAACTTCAAACATGGTTTGCGCGGTCTGGTACTTATACTGCAATTGCCAGCGTATTTCCTCCGTCGGGATCAAATCATCTAATCCATAATCAAGATATTCCAGTGCTTGTTCATAATTGCCTAAACTATTGTGGAGCTTAGCCATGTTGAGTAAGCATAATATCTCACCTTTCTTTATCTTATGTGCCTGGGCTGTTTTCCAACTCGTACTATAATGGAGAATGCTCTTCTCGTATTCATTCCTTGCCTGATAAAGGAGCCCTAAATCCGAATACAAGACAGCAAGGATTTCAACCATTTCACCACCACATTTATCAATCGCAGTAAGGAACAATTCTTCAGCTTCGTTGAGTTTATTGATTAGCAAAAGTGAACTACCAAAGCGTTCCAAAAAAGTGACTTCACTTTCGAGGTTTTTGTCACAACGTGCGCTCTCCAGTCCTTGCTCGGAGATCTTCTTCATTTTTTTGACATCACCGGTTATTTCGTAAAGATCCGTCATATTAAGAAAAACCGAACGTATCAAATCAGTCGTTACGGTTCCCTTATCCTTGTCGATTTCGAGCACCGTATTGTAGAACTCCAATGCCTGTTCAATAGCGTAAAGGTTCTTTGCCTTATCGCCAGCCAATGCGAAATAAGTGGCGGCCTTTCCATGATCTTCACAGGATAAATAATGGTGGGCAATATTCTCATAAAAAGTCGAGAGTTGATCAGCATAGAGTTCTTCAAACAATATCGCCACAAGTTTATGTATTTCCCGTCTTTTTCTCATTGGTAAAACAGTATATGCAGCATCTTTAAGAAGATTGTGACGGAATACGTAGATAGGATCCTGACCATTCTTGGACATAATAATATAACCTTCTTCAACAAGATATTGCAGTTGTTCTCGTAAACCTTCGTATTCCAATAGACCGTGGAGAATACGATAGCTAAAACTGTAACCTACCACCGCTGCGTAGTCAACAATCAAACGATACCTCGAAGGCAGTGAATCAATCGTGGACATCACGACACCGTATAAGTCATCGAGAAAGGAAAGGTGCTGATCTTTCCCTAATATCCAGCGTCCGGATACTTTTTTGATGACTTTTGTACGACGCGTGTTTCGTACAGCCTCGATGGTAAAAAGCGGGTTGCCACCAGCCGATTTATACATAAACTGCACCAATGTCTCTTCCACATCATCAAGGATATGAGTAATCAGATCCTTTATTTCATTGAAAGCCAACGGGGTTAAATTGATTTCTTCAATCGGGACATCAATATTAGTAAGGAATTCCTTCGACACATTAACCATGAGGAACATAACCGATTCATCTTTCAGCTCAGAAGTAAGATAGGCCATTAGATACTTCGACATCTCATCTGCCTTATTGAATTCCTCAAAGATAATAACAAGTGGATTAGCCTGGCTTTCAAAACGAATAAGGCTTTTCACTGAAGTATATATCTCTTCATTTATGGAAAGCATTTCATCGTGTTTGATGCGCTGTATGTCAGTAAGGAATAGATGTTGCAACCCTTTGGTAATTAATGGCGACAGATGTCTTCGGGCAATAGCTTCATTGATTCTCTTGGCTACTACGCCACTATCATCATTTTCGTTTATCTCGAAATAACGAGCCAGTAGAAGCTTAAAAGGAAAGTAAGGGGATGGTATTTCAACTGAGCAGTGAGTTTCAAGGTATTTAAAGGATCCATCTTTAGTGACGTATTTCTCAAACTCCTCTTTCAGACGGCTCTTGCCAATGCCCATTTGACCAGTAACTACACAAAACTCGGCTTTTTTTTCTTTAATGGACTGAGCGATTTCGATCAACTTAGTTAATTCCCGTTGCCGACCGCAAAATGGAATTCTCTTACCCACACCTGCTTGTACTGGTTCTTTTAGACCTCTAGCGAGATAGATATTTACTTTGTCTTTCTTGCCTTTGATACTGCGCTCTCCAATGTGTTCAGCATCGACATAGTCCTTGACTCGATTGAACGTGTTTTCGCTCATCAGCAACTCATTAGGTGGACACATTTCCGTAAGACGAGCTGCCGTATTAATTGTATCGCCGATTACTGTAAGGAACGAGAATTCCTCAAGAATATAGCCGAAAAAGGCACGACCGGCATTCATCCCTATCATGAGTTTAACATCTTTGCATAAATCGACTTCTTTTTTGTATTCCAACCACCAATTCCTGATTTCCCATGCACAATTGAGACTCCGTATTGGATCATCTTGGTGGGCTTTGGGCGCACCAAAAACTGCCAGCATCCGATTATCTGGAACAATACGATTGGATGTTCCCTGGAAGCGTTTTATGATATCTTCAACATCGGTCATGCACTTTCTCTGAGTAAGCATTATATCCTGGTTATCCTTTTGTCCGATCATATTCTCCAAACCAAAAAAGCCAATAAAGAAAACTGACAGCATGCGCGATTCACCGCCCCAAAATCTCAGGCGGTCAGAGGCATCTAATTTCTTATCCTCAATGGTAATGCGCACGCCGCATGCCGGACAAAATAGAAATTGCTCGGCACTGTATTTATGACAACATGATGGGCACTCTTTCATACAATACCTTTAAAGAATGACCCCCACCATTTTTTCCTGTGAGTGAATTTCATAGCAAAAATTCATACACTAAATTATAAATAGATTAACGAAATTGTCAACATTTAAGTCTATTTGCGCAGATACCAAGAGTTGATTATCGTATTCAATCCGGATATAATCATGCGATGCGAACCAATCTGATGGTTTATTCACTTGAACAAATTGAGTCGGCCATGACCGCCCGTGATATCAAAGCATACCGTGCCGCCCAGATATTCCAGTGGATCTGGCAAAAAAACACACGGGATTTCTCATTGATGACCAACATTTCAAAAACACTAAAGAAGGCACTCGCCGAAGAATTTGATCTTAAGGGATTGGTGATAGAAAAAATACTGAAAACAAAAAATGGCGTTCAGAAGTTCTTGTTCAAGACTGAAGATAACCAACATATCGAAACGGTATCCATCCCTGAACAGAAAAGGAGGACAATCTGTGTTTCAACCCAGGTTGGCTGCCCACTTAACTGCCGTTTTTGCGCTACTGGATTGATGGAATTCAAACGAAACCTCAAGGCTTATGAGATCGCTGATCAAATCTGTCTTGTCCAGCAAAGTATCGGCAGTAAAATAACTAATGTTGTCTTTATGGGAATGGGTGAACCTCTGCTAAACCTTGAACAAGTCATCAAAGCACTCGATATCATAAGTTCACCGATTGGACTTAGCATCAGTCAAAGACATATGACGATATCAACCGTGGGGATTATAAAAGGTATCAACGAGCTCCTTGAATCAACGCTCAAAGTGAAATTGGCTATATCATTGAATTTTGCTGACCAACAACTGCGACAAAAGATGATACCTGCAGCACGAAATAACCCACTTACTGAACTCGTAAGTGCAGCACGCGAGTATTCACTAAAGAAGTCTATGGTTACCTTTGAATATGTCTTGATCGACCGTATCAATGACCGTTTGGAGGATGCCGAACGTCTACTCAAATTGGTTAAAGGGATTCCATCAAAAATAAACCTTATTACGTACAACCCATATCCAAGGCTGCCTTATAAAAAACCTTCTCCAGCTAAGGTCAAACGGTTTCATGATTTCTTGTTGAGATCAAACCATACCATCACGCTTCGAAAATCGCGCGGTAGTAGAATACGCGCTGGCTGCGGCCAGCTTGCCACGTGAAATGTTTTATTTAGTGAAAAAATTCTTTATAAAATGACATATGCTTCTCAGCAATGACTTCCCAGCTAAAATATTTATGAATGGTACGGCAACCTTCCTGTCCTAAACTTAGAGCCAAATTTTGGTTTTTTAACAATTTAATTATAGCCTCAGCAAATTCCCTTTTATTAGCTGGATCTATTAATAAGCCATTTTTTCCGGAAGAGATAACGGTTCTGATCCCGCCAAATTTAGAAGCAACAACCGGAACCGCGCAAGCCATAGCCTCTAACGCTGTCATACCAAAGGGCTCAAAGATGGAAGGTAAGGCAAACAACTTTGCCTGTTGGTAAGAAGCAACGAGTTTATCATCTGGTACATAACCCATAATGCGTACGTTAGTATGCATGTTTTTTTCATGTACAATCTTCTTCATCGTAACCAGAACCTCAAGTTCTGTTTGCAACGGTTTAGGCGACCCACCACCAATAACAAGATGAACATCAAGTATTTCCTTTCTTATAATATCAAAGGCATTGAGCAAAAGATCGTGCCCTTTATTCGCATCAATCCGACTCAGACAAAAAATATACTTTTCAGGCAGCCCTGTTCTTATCTTTTTCTCATCTGGTTTGGGTGGATGAAAATTGTGAACATCTACGCCCGGAGAGATAACAACGATATTATCTGCTGTAAATCCATATAACTGCTCGATTTTTTCCTGCTGGAGCTTGGTCGTTACTGTCTGTGCCTTTACTGTTTTGAAAATTCGAATTTCCTCTGCACATCTGTGTTTGAATCTGTATTTTTTCTCCATCTCTTCAGGATCTCCACCCATCTTTTCACGTTTCCATGCTCCAATTGAATGGGCAGTAAAAAAACCTGGTTTGTCAAACACCTTTGCCACGTCGAGTGCTACAATCCCAGCATCCACGTAATGACCATGGAATAGATCATAGTGAAGATTATTTGTTCTAATGAATTTTATCATATTCTCTGCAAGCTCTGGCAAGACGTCGTAGATATCCTCTTTGCGGATAAATTTCTCGGGTCCTGCTGGTATCCGAATAATCCTTACATCAGGATAATCCAGAACAGAATCAATCTGGTTCTTTGTAAAATCAAACCATCGCGTGTAAATATCTACTTTTATCTTGCTCTTGGTAAGTGCCTTGGCTAACTGTAATACATAAACAACCTGTCCACCTGTATCTGTCCTGCCCAGCTGCGGGATTGGATCAATATATCCGTGCGTGCTCAGCATGCAAATATTTCTAATCTTGATTTCTGATTTTCCTTTCATTCTACCCCATATGTGGCTGTTAAAATAATATCAGCCCTGGGTTTGTGTGATGATATAATTTTGTGTTCGATCTCAAGTATCTTATCAAGAAATTCATCCTGTTCTTCTCTTGCCCTTTGCCTGCGCGACTCTCTTGTATCAATATAAGTTCGGTCAATGAAGATATGTTGATGAACATTCTCCAGTACAGTTGTATAGGTTCCTTCAACTATGACTGTTTTGATTTCTTTGAGATTGATTATTTCTTTAGTAATGCGGTCTTCACCGAAAATTACCAATGGTTTTTCTATCTCTTCTTTCTCTTTCAGGATGTCCTCAAGATTCTGATCAAGTAATTCAAGATGGACTTCAGAAAGCCCAACATGATCGATATCTTTTCTGCGCATCTTAGCATTTGTCTTTGGTGGATATACAAAGTAATCATCCTGTTGAATAATAAGGCTTTTTATATCTCTTTTTTCAACAAGTAATTCAGCAAGAACCGCAGCGATTTCTGACTTCCCACTGCCGGATTCACCTGCAATAGTGATAATGAATTTGTCTTTGGTCTTTATTTTTTGTGGAAAGAGCAAATCTAAAAGACCTCTTGCCGCCTTAATATGGCATTCCTGTATAACGAGCTTGTCACCCTTCACTATTTTACCAAACGCCAGTTTTTAAGTACTTATCCATTGACATTGCGGCAACTCTGCCATCGCCCATAGCCAGAATTACAGTGGCGCCACCGCGTACTACATCGCCACCGGCCCAGCATCCTTTTTTAGATGTCTTTCCTGTTTTTGGACAAACCTCGATATTCCCCCATTTGCCGATCTTTAGATCTGGTGTGGTTTGAGGAATCAAAGGATTTGGACTCTGACCGATAGCACATACTACAGTATCTACCGTCGTGATAAAATTCGACCCTTCCATCGGCACGGGTCTCCTTCTCCCTGATGCATCAGGCTCACCCAGCCTCATCCTAATACATTCCATCTCCTTAACCCAGTTATTTTTGTCACCGATGTATTTCAATGGATTGGTTAAAATATCAAATATCACACCTTCCTGCTCTGCGTGGTGGATCTCTTCATCTCTTGCTGGCATCTCTTTACGTGAACGACGGTATACATTATGGACCTCATCTGCACCGAGACGTAGAGCGGTTCGTGCACAATCCATAGCCACATTACCGCCACCAATGACCGCTACGTTTTTGCCACGCACTATGGGTGTATCATATTCAGGAAAAAGATAAGCTTTCATCAAGTTTGAACGTGTAAGATATTCATTCGCCGAATAAACACCATTAAGATTTTCACCCGGGATATTCATAAACCAGGGCAGGCCAGCACCAGTACCAATATATACAGCATCAAAATCTTCAAGGAGCTGGTCAATCGTTGCTGTTTTTCCAACGATGAAATCAACTATTAATACAACGCCACATTTTATCAAATAATCAACCTCGCGGTATACAATTGCCTTGGGCAACCGGAATTCTGGAATTCCATAAACTAAAACTCCACCAGGTTTGTGTAATGCCTCAAATATCGTGACCCCATGCCCCAGCATAATCAAATCGCCGGCTACAGTCAATCCACCAGGACCAGCGCCAATAATGGCAACCTTTTTACCGGTTGAACGAGGGATTTTAGGCACCGACGACTCACCATGTGCCCTTTCCCAGTCAGCAGCAAAACGCTCTAATCTGCCAATCGCTACAGGTTCGAATTTCTTAGCAAGAACACATAATTTTTCGCACTGATCTTCTTGCGGACATACCCTACCACACACTGCAGGCAATACATTCTTTTCCTTTAGTTTTTCTATGGCACCCCGAAAATTACCTTCGGCAATAAATTGTATAAATCCGGGGATATCAATTTCTACTGGACAACCCTTAATGCAGATCGGTTTCTTGCACTGCAAACAGCGCCTGGCTTCCTGCATAGCTTCTTTTTCACTATAGCCATACGGAACTTCATCATAGTTCTTAGCACGTTCCTTTGGTGGTTGCTTCCGCATCGGGGTTTTGTTAGGTACAATTTTCTTAGCCATATCTCTCACATTCGTAGAAACTCAGAGAATACCTCTCTTCACCAAGATAGATCCTGCGGCGTGCAAGCAAGGTATCCCAGTCAACCTGATGACCATCAAATTCTGGACCGTCAACACACCCAAATTTGGTTTCGCCACCGACGATTACACGGCACACACCACACATACCTGTAGCATCAACCATTATCGGGTTCAATCCAACGATCGTTTTAACATTCAAGGGACGTGTCGTCTGGCTCGCTAAATAGGTTAGATAAGTACAACCTTGAACATAAACAAGATCTGCTCCCTTCTCCTTTATATGGTCGACCAAAAAATCATTAACATGACCTTTAAATCCTTTAGAACCATCCCTGGTTATTTCATGGAATTCATCACTGTACTTTTTAAACCTGTCCTGCCAATACAGCAAATAATCACTGCGACCTTCGATTATTGTCGTTACATAATTTTTCTTTTCTTTAAACATGCGAATAACCGGATAGAGCGCACCGATACCATAACAACCCCCAAGACAGACGATCTTCTTTCCTTCGACTATTTCAGTAGGTTTACCTAATGGTCCTGCCAGGGTTGCTATAGCATCACCACTCTTCAATACCGCAAGTTTACTTGTTGATGTTCCTACTTCCATAAAGATCATGCTGACACTTTCCTTATCCCAATCAACAAGGTTCAAAGGAATGCGCTCTCCCTTTTCATCGGCACGAACCACCACAAACTCACCGGCCTGGGCATTTTTATGTATGATATCTGACTCAACAACGAGCAGATGGATGTTCGGTACGATCTGCTCTCGCTTCAGAACCCTATACATCTTTACCGCCTTTACTGATAACCTCATTACCTGATATCCTTTTTTTTAGTGTACGCATTCCACTCTCACTGGCTGACTGTTGACTGTTCCCATTGATGGATGGTAATATACAAGAAAACTATTCTCAGGGACATCTTCAGTGACTCGAGCTGGCATTACTAAATTCAAAGTCCTACCGGTTATTTTGATTTCTGCCCCATCCTTGATTTTTGATTTCTTTGCAGTGCGATTATTCAACCACACACAATTATCACCGCGCAGTCGTTCAAAGCCCTTCATTAAAGCAGAGAGACGATGACCCCTATAGGAATAACTGTTCTCTCGAACAATTAAATGGATTGGATATTGTTTACTTACCTTTCCAGTTTTGGCAATGCCAGAAACTACCGTTTTTTTCTTCTTAAATTTACGATTTTTTGCGTTGTGATTTAACTGCTTACTTATTTGTGTAATTATCCAATGATCAGATTTTGATTTGCCCAAAGATTCAATCGCCTTACGTAATCTTTTTATTTTTCCCTCAATATTCACAAGACTACCATTTACCTCGGCGAATGTAGCAGTGGGTAGAAATAGATCAAACTTAAATTGAGGATAAAAACAGTCTTGCACAATAATAGTTTTGTACTCGCTGCTCAGTTTTGGGGCTGTACCGAGTAAATATAAACAGTCGATATTTTTGTCCTGCAATAAATCCATGGCTGAAGAATCTACACCCATATCAATGATTTTCAAGGTATTTATCTTTGCTGTCAAAGGTATTTTTTTGACATATTTAGGTGCAGTAAAGTTCTTAACATTGCAGGGAGTGTAGAGTATGTAGATATTTTTCCCATCTAATAAATCACTGCAGAGTTTAATATGCTGGTTGGAAACGCCTGTAGTATTTCTCGCTTTTTTCTGGGCAAAAAGAAGTTTCAAAACATCCGTTTCTTTCCCTGATTTTGGTCTAAGCCAAAAATCCGCCATCTGAGTCAGTTTGCTCGCCACGGCGTCAATTACCAAAAAAGTGGGGTCATCCCTTAGCTGTGACCTGAGTTTCAGGAACAGCACAGAGAAATCACTGATCATATCGGTATTTACTATTACAAATGCTGCATTACCCTTTATTTCTTTTAGGTTCAATGACTCAACACTACTTTCTAATGCTGACGTTGCAGCAAGCTTCCCGCATTCTAAATGATCAGCAAGACCATAAACAGAATTGATAGCTTCAATTGTCAATTGAGGGGACAACAGCATACCGGTTTTTTTCCTATATTCACTGAGTTTAGTGCAGACAAAAGCGAAAGCCTCTTCCCACTCTACCTCAACAAGACGCTCCCCTTTTCTTAACATTGGAGATGTAATACGCTTTGGATGATGGACCAACGGAGCAATACCGAAACGACCGCGTACACAAATTGGATTGTTATCAGGTGCTGAACTCACAACGGTGTTAGTGCGGACATTGATATTGATTGAACATCCAACACTACACAACGCACACGTTGTCTTCACAGAACGCTGGGGTGAACCAAGCCATTTACTGTACCTATCTCTCAACGCACCAGTGGGACATACATCTACACAAGCACCACAGAATTGACACCCGGTCTCAAGGTGGGACAGATTATACGCAGTGCCAACAAGCGTTTCCGGACCACGGTGCTGAAAATCCAAAATCCCGGCACCCCTCACCTCATGACACATCCGCACACATCTTCCACAGAGGATGCATAAGTTGTAATCGCGTTCAAAGAACGGATCGAATTTCTCGATTTCCAAATTCCGATAACTGAATTCGAATGGTATTTTTTTAATCTCAAGTTTTTCCACAAGTTCCTGCAATTCACAATCACCATTGCGTGCACAAAATTTACATCCAAAGGTTACTGCTGACTTCTCGATACATTCTTGATACTCAGCACACTCCTCTTTCTTATCGCATATCAAACAGGCATGGGGATGTTCTGAAAGAATCAACTGGAGAGAAAATGTACGTAGCTTTCTTAGTCGTGGCGTATCAGTCTTAACCACCATGCCATCTTCGACCGGCAGTGTACATGAGGCAACAGGAATTGACCAACCCTTGACTTCCACAATACACAAACGACAACCGCCATAGGGTACAAGGTCCTTATGATAACATAATGTAGGAATGTAGATACCTTGTCTCTGCGCAACCTCTAAAACGGTCTCACCTTTCTTGGCGGTAATCTCTTTATCGTTTATATGCAACTTAATCATTTCACAACCGGTGAGACCTTTTTCACCGCCTTAAATTTTTCAGGACATACAGTAATACAGATTCCACACTTAATGCAGGTAGCCTGATCTACTGTGTGAACTTTCTTTGGTTCACCAGTTATCGCATTGCTTGGGCATTTCTTGGCACATATCGTACAGCCGCCGCATTTATCAGGATCAATAACAAAAGAGATGAGCGATTTGCAGACCAGTGCGGGACAGCGTTTCTCTTTGATATGCGCAAGATATTCATCCCTGAAATATCTAATTGTTGTTAGAGCTGGATTTGCTGCGGTCTGCCCTAATCCACACAAAGAGGTGAGCTCTACGTTGTTACCGATATCCTCTAAAAATTCAATGTCACCTTCTCTACCTTTACCTTCAGTAATTCGATTAAGAATTTGAAACATATGTTTTGTACCCAGCCTACACGACGGGCATTTACCGCAGGATTCCTCCTGTGTGAAATTCAAAAAATAGCGAGCTATATCCACCATACAGGTGTCTTCATCCATTACAATCATACCACCTGAACCCATCATTGAACCTACTTTTGTTAAACTTTCATAATCAATAGGTAGATCCAAAAGACTTTTAGGTATACAACCACCAGATGGACCTCCGGTCTGCACTGCCTTAAATTCCTTACCACCAGGAATACCCCCGCCAATATCATAGATAATTTCTCTTAAAGTAATACCCATTGGAACCTCAACAAGACCGGTATTGTTTATCTTGCCAACAAGAGAAAATATTTTGGTTCCTTTACTACCCTTTGTCCCAATTTGTGAAAACCAATTTGCGCCGTTAATAACAATCTGCGGTACATTCGCCCAGGTTTCTACATTATTGATATTCGTTGGTCTATTCCATAATCCTTTTTCCGCAGGATAAGGCGGTCGGGATCGAGGCCTACCCACCTCTCCTTCGATTGACGCTAGTAATGCAGTTTCTTCACCGCAGACAAATGCACCAGCACCACGGACAATATCGATATCAAAGTTGAATTTGGATTTCAGAATGTCCACTCCTAAGAATCCCTTTCTATACGCTTGTTCAAGAGCTCTACCAAGATTCTCAACGGCAAGTGGATACTCATTCCGGACATAAATAATCCCCTTATTAGCGCCTATTGCGTACGCACCAATAATCATACCTTCTAGTACAGCATGGGGATTTCCCTCTAGAAGGCTCCTATCCATATAAGCACCAGGATCACCCTCATCTGCATTGCAAACCACATATTTCTCCACGCCCTTTGCTTTTCGACATAT
>CBFDDH010000010.1:0-64132 GCA_965603515.1 uncultured bacterium | reverse complement strand
TGTCAACTGAATAGACCTACGGAATGCCTGCCCCGTTACAATGAGTTTGTAATGGTGCTCGTCCGTGCTGCTGTTTGAAGAAGTTCATAGAAAGGTTGACATTTAAATAGAAATAGGTATAACTATAGCTTATCAGGCACGAGATTGAGATGAAACGGGATTGTTCTATGAGTGTAGGAAATTATCTCCACTTGAATCAAGTGTGTAATATTGACTTTACAATACATTAAGAGAAATGATAATTATCATTCAGTGTGAAGTTCGTTATGACAGTGATCTTGAAGAACTTGAAAGAATCGCCATCGAAGCAGGGCAAGAAGTATTAAGACTAATTGGGACTGATAAATGCAAATTTAAATCTTCCGTTCTTCTAGACCCCCCTATATTCTGCAATTCAAGTACTTACTTTTCTTTAAAATTACATGTACAAGGGTCTGTGAGTTTAACTCTAATTAAACATGAGTTCATCAAAGCAATGCATAAACGTCTTAAGCAGGAGGGTATTGGTACACCGTTGCCAATCAAAGGCATACACATTAAAAGAAGCGAGAATTCAGAGGAAAGTTAGAAAATACGCGATACTTCCTGAACCTACAAGATTCAATTCTATTCATTTTCTGTGACCTTATTAGTTTTTGTTTTCTTTTTATTTACAACACCTGGAACCTTTTTTATAATTGCAAACGGGAAAAGAATCATATCGCGTAGACCACCAACGGTAGTTAGATTTCTTGAAATTCTTCTCACCTCTGACACAAGCTCATTTATGACGATTCTTTCTTCGACCTCTCCAATTTCCTTTACCAGTGACAATCGGTGAATAGAATATAAACCAACAAGGAAAGCAATGAAGAAGAAAAAATCCCATTGTTGAAAATTTAACGTTTGAATAAAAAATTCCCTTCCTGGGCTTATCCATTTTAATATCAGAGACAATTCGCGTTCTGCGAAGAAATCGGCAAACACACCACCTAATAAAGGTGCAACACCCGCAGCCAAAGAGCTGATAAAACCACTTGCTGCCAAGTATGCAGTTGCTTCTCCTCTTGGTGCCAGTTTCAGTCCGATATTGCCTGTAGCCAATGTTACTCCAGCAGTCGAAATGCCCATCAGGACATGTATAGCCACTAATAATGGTATTGTAAGAAAATGCTTTCCAGGAAAGGTAGTGAATGTCCAAGCAAGGATGCATATCATAAAAAGGGGACCACTCACACGGAGTACTGATTTGTTGCTATAATGGTCGGAGAACCTACCCCAGATTCGTATGAAAATTACATACATTGTTTGACTCATTGCGGCCAAGGCGATAATGAGAGACATGCCCAGGTCTAACCTAAGAAGCATATAAACGGTAAAAAATGGAGCAGCAAGATTTACCGCGAAATGCCAGGAGCCCAAAAATATAATGAGTTGCCTAAAATTTCCATCCTTAAATGGTTGTAGGATCAATTTAAAAATTTGTGTTTTCTCAGCCGCGGGTGACATTTTTGGCTCAGGTATTCTTGATATGAAGTAGAGACCAATCATACCCGCCAGGAGTCCGAGCATAAAAAGAATAGAGTAGCCCTGTAATTCATACTCAGGGAAAATGTTCTTCCATTTATCAAGATAAAAGGCAGCAGCAAGACTGAGTATAGTTGCCAATATCATCGTTAATTTCATTCTTCTAGAAAAAAATGAACCTAATTGATCTTGAGGCACAAGATCACGCATCCATGAGTTCCAGCTACAACTAGATACTGCGCCAAATGCTGACAGGAGCAATAAGGCTAATATTAGAATTACAATTCCAACACCGGTATTGAAAAAAAATGGTATGAGTGCTATGATAAGCCACAATACTCGACTCGAACCCGATGCATAAATACTGATAATTTTTCTTGTTCGGTATTTTTCAATAAAATAGATTGCTGGAATTTGAACGAGTTGTGCAAGGGCTGGTATTGCAGCCAGTAGTCCTATGATGGTATTTGATGCTCCAAGTTTTAGAGCAAAGGCAACTAAAAAGACGCCCCCTGTTAAGGTAACCATGGCCTGGCTCGCCAATCCATCTTTGATAACTATTTTTAGACCAGATTGAACTTCTTGCTCTGTTAAAGTATCTTTAGCCTGAAATTTCATATTGTAGATTACGCGTTATATAGACGAATGAAATGATGTGCTACAATAATCAGGAATTATTAGATTTTCCTGATTCCCTCTTTTTGGCTGTTGATGATTTAAGTTCATTTGCGAACCACAGAGTACGTTGTGGAAACGCAATTTCTATACCATTCTTTTCTAATGTCTTTTTTATTTTCCACAGAAGCGTCATTTTGAGATTATACCAATAAGTAGATGGTGCCCATGGTCTCACAACAATATTGACAGAATTGTCGCCAAGATTATGTACAAAGACTTGTGGTTGTGGGAGTTTTAGGGCAAAAGGCTCTGCTTCTATGAGATCTTTAATGATCTTGATTGCTTTATCAGCATCATCACTATATCTTATACCTACTACATATTCAAATCTTCTGGCAGCATGAGCGAAATAGTTGGTGATGTTTGTGGTGAATACTTTCTCGTTGGGAATTCTTACATATATTCCATCATAGGTCCTGATAGTAGTTGAAACTATGCGAATATCTTCGACAAAACCTATAGTACCATCAATATTTACAGCATTACCAATTTTTATTGGCCTTTCGATAATTAGAAAGACACCTGATATCAAATTCCCTACGATACTCTGACTGGCAAATCCGATTACTATACCGACTATACCACCAGCAACCATCAAACCTGAAGGTTGAACACCAAGTATTGATAAGACAATAAGTACAGCAATGACAATAATAACATAATAAACAATTTTGACAATAACTTCTAAATGGGCTTTATCTATTTTTTCTTTAAGTGATTTTTTCAGATGGAGTGTCAATAATTTATCAATAATAATTGCAGTAATGATGATTGTGATAGCAACAATGAGATTCAACACTGTAACATTGCCATAGATTATTTTATCTAACATTATATTCCTTGTTCCATAACAAACTTAGCAGAGACAATCGGGAGTTTTCTCAAAGTATAGAGTTCAAGGGATTTCTTCATTTTCTTATCGATCGGTGAATTTATAAAATCAGTTTCAGCAGTTGTTTTGCCTAAAACTTTCATATTTGCATTCATGCAGACCATTTTATCGTTGTAGTATATTTTCATACCATAAGCATTCAAGACAATCTTGGTGATCTCATTCCACATATTCATTAAGTTTTTTACATTGATCTTGAGTATTCCTTCATAAAGAGGATTTACTGAAGGTTTTGAGGTATAGACATTGCTCTTCCAGTATTTGCAGATAACACCACTTTGCGGTTCACCATAAAGGGTGAATTTCTTTTTTGCCACCGTGAGAATGTCAATTACCTCAAAATTTTTGTTGTCAGAGATGTAGATACCTATTTCAACCGGAAAAGAAACAAAAAGTTCGCGTGTTTGTTTTGGTCCTACAATAAAAGATCTTTCGAATTCAATGAGCAGATGCGGTGTGATTTCCTTTGGGAGATTGACCGGTTCAATGGGATTGATGTGGATTGTGGCATCAGGCCTAAGAACCAATTTTTCAATTTCCTCACCGACACATATTCTTCGGTAGACAATACGGTCTTTGTGTTTTTCCAAAGTTATGTCGATTTGTTCGTTTTTAATTTCTACAGGGATACTATGTGTACCGTAAATATTAGCCATCATCGTACGCTTTTAAGATTATACGGTTTGCAATGGTCAATATCTGAACGATTCATAACCATTTCTTGTGTTTAAAATAAAAAGCCATAGAAATTCCAACAGCGAGAACTACTCCCCAGACTGTAAAATATCCCCACCGCCAGCCAAGTTCTGGCATATACGAAAAATTCATCCCGTATATACCAGCAATAAAAGTCAAGGGTATAAAGATTGCTGCGAAAATGGTTAAGACCTTCATTATCTCGTTCATTTTATTGCTGATACTGGATAAATATGTATCGTGTAGACCAGAGAGCATATCACGAAAGGTTTCAATTGTATCGATAATCTGTATCGTGTGATCATAGACATCACGCAGGTAAATATCAGTGGATTGCTGTACGAGCAAGGATTCTGTTTTTCCCAAATTGTTTATTACTTCTCTCAACGGCCATACCGACTTGCGCAAAAAGATCATCTCTCTTTTTAAACGGTGAATTGTCTGAAGTGTTTCTGAACTGGGGTTTGCAACCACAGATTCTTCAAGATTTTCTATTCTGTCACCGATTTTCTCCAGAATGGCAAAGTAGCTGTCAACAATGGCATCGAGCAGAGTATATAAGAGATAATCTGCTCCCGCTTTTCTGATGCGACCTTTAGCTTTTCTGATTCGTTCTCTTATTGGTTCGAATACATCACCTGTTTTTTCTTGAAATGAAATGACGAAATTCTGACCCAGGATTAGACTGACCTGCTCAATCTTTGTTTCATTCTCTTTTTCGTCATAGTAAATCTTCTTTAGTACGATGAAAATATACTTCTCAAAATCCTCTATTTTTGGTCGCTGCCCTGTGTTGAGGATATCTTCCAGGATTAAGGGATGCAATTCAAAGTCCTTGCCGAGTTTTTCGATGAGTTCTGTATTGTGAAGTCCGTCAATATTTATCCAGGTAATAGTGGGTTTATTCTTAAAAGGGAAACATTCTTCTATTTTTTCGACTTCTTTTTCCTGAAAGACAGATTCGTCATAATCGATAAGCGTAATCCTAACTTTCTCAGTTTTCTTTTCTCCTATATGAACAAGAACCCCTGGTGCAAGTCCTGTTTTTTTCGAGCGTCTTTTAATTAGCTTTCCCATAATATTTACCGCCTTTTATTATGTTTTGATTCCTGAATAGAGGACATGGATAATGTTTACTCACCATTTATAATTGTATTTTTTTTGAACCATATGTCAACACGCGTGATACAATACAGGCAGTAGGAATGAAAAAAAGTATTTCTTTCCATGTAAAGATGAGCAGACAGGAGGCCTTTCTCATCACTCCAGGCAGGCCAGTAGCCCCGGCGCTCATAGAATAACGGGAATGTTCTTGAAGCATGAATAAGCTCTTCACCAATAACAATCTTTGGCGGAAGACCTGCTGTCTCAATCTGATTTCTCAGTAACTCCTGAACCTGATCAGGTAAGGCTTGTGCATAGTTCAGTCGCCCTGTGATGTACGGAATCATAGAAAAAAATAACTAAATAGAATAAACTTATTTAATAAATGTTTTCTTTCCATAAGGAGCTCCTGTTTTAAGATATCTCATAAACTAATCGTGTTTATTTGTCATTTTGTTGTAATCTGTTCGCCACCATAATCCTTTAGTAATTTTGCTGTGTTTTTGTCACCCGATATTATTGCAATGTCCAGTGATGTCGATTCTGATGGGTATTTCTTCTTTTTATGTTTTAACTCTCTTAAGGTTTTTGCATTAACATTAATTCCGTTATCCAATAAAAATTTTGAGATTTCTGTATGTTTTTTCACAACAGACCAATGTAGCGATGTCCATCCATTTTTGTCATAGGAATTTATATTGGCACCTTCGTATATTAATAATCCCAGCATTGCTTTATCTCTATTTTCGACTGCAATATGTAATGGTGTTTTACCCTCTTTATCTTTAGTATTAATGTCAGCTTTATTTCGAATCAATACCATTGCAATATCTGTTCTCCCTGTCTTAGCTACTTCATGTATAGCTGCACTTCCTTGGACATTTCTTTCATCTGTGTCTGCGCCATGCTGAATTAGTAACTCGACTATTCTGAAATGTCCGTATATTACTGCTGCATGAAATGGAGTCTTACCATCCTTATCTTTGGGATTAACATCTGCACCTTTTTGCATAAGAAAATCCGCGGTCTGATAATGTCCATTCTGAACGGCCAAATGTAGAGGAGTTATTTCCTGGTTGCTTTTTGCATTGACATCGGCTCCTTTTTGTAACAGCAGATCAGCCATTTGAGTTCTGCCTTTGTCAGCTGCATCATGTAACGGTGTCAGACCCCAGCCATCCTTTATGTTTACTATGGCACCTCTTTCCAGCAATAGTGCGGCCGTTTCAGTATGTCCGTTTCTTGCAGCTACGTGGAGAGGAACCTTGCCGCTATTATCACCAACATTAACATCGGTGTTTTTTTGAATAAGTAATTCAGCAGTTCTTGTTTTTCCTTCTGTGGAAGCAATATGCAGTGGGGTGTTTCCGTCCTTGTCCTTCGTATACACATCAGCACCTTTGTTGATCAGCCACTCTGCGACTCCTGCTTTTCCTGTTTTAGCAGCAAGATGTAATGGAGTCATGCCATTCTTGTCTTTGGTATTAATATCAGCACCATTTCCTGTCAGTAAATCACACATTATTATTTTGCCATCACTTGTTGCGTGGTGTAGAGGTGACCTACCATCATTATCACGTGCATTGATATGTGCACCTTTCTGCAATAATAATTCGGTGATGTCCCTGAAACCATTTCTAACAGCCACATGCAATGGAGTCCAACCAGTGGAAGCCTTAGCATTTATATCCGCATGTTTGTCTATTAATAACCGAACAATCTTTATATTGCCCCTTTGGACTGACCAGTGTAGAGGTGCCCAGCCATCCTTATCTTTTACATTGATATTAGGGTCTTTTTGTAGTACCTGTTTGACTTTCTCTACCTCTCCGCTCTTTACAGCTTTAAATATATCAGTAGAGGACTGTGCTTGGACAAAGCTAATTACCAGTACAAGCAATGATATTGTGCAAATTATATTTTTCATGTTATACTCCTTTCCGGTAAAGTTCTTAAGTATCGTGTTTCCATAAAACCAATGTTAATTATCCATGCTATATTATATCAATTTTGTACAATCAGTCAATCTGTTATTTGATAAAAGTGCTGCATATTTCTAAACTTACCGGTGTCATTGACTAAATAATGATTTTTATTATAATAACCAAGATGAAAAAGATTATATTTATACTTGGTGTATTGCTTTTATTGGTCATAATTCTTTTTTTGATTGCAGGGACACCATTTTGCCTTAATTTTGTCAACACTCAGTTAACGGCTGTCCTTAATAAGGAACTCGGCGTGCCAATTCATATAGAATCAATGAAGGGAAATTTATTCTACTCTGTAGAGGTTTCAGATATTAATGTTGATAACATTATAAGGTTTAATAAATTGAAGATTTCTTATAATGTGCTAGAATTACTATCAAAAGAAGTCGATATCAACTCATTATTGATTGACGGATTAGATGCTGACATGAATCGATTGAATACCTTGATGCAGAGTTTAGCAAAGAAAAAAAGTTCACAAAAAAAGCAGAAAAAATCAGCATTTAAGGTACGTATCAGGCAACTGTCCGCGAAAAATAGTGAGCTTTTTTGCGTCTTGAATAATCGTAATATTGAGGTTGATTTGAATTTTGAAGGTAAACTGTTATCTGATCTGTTTTTTATAGACACGCTGATAATCAAAACTGGTGGTTCAAACATTTCAATCAGTGGACAGGTACCGATTGACGAAGAAGGTAGCCTTAGTATAGCATATAATATGTATCTCTTAATGGATGAATTTGATTTTGGTGGTCTGAATATAAAGGGCTCTGTTGTAGGCAGCGGTAGTATGCAAGGGAAGATGGCTGCACCCCATCTAACCAGTAATACTGAATTGGATGTGTCGTATCAGGAGAATGACATAACCGGTACGGTTGATTGTGAATGGCAATCTCCTGATTTAGAAAATCTTATTATTAATGCAGAGGTAGATGTGGAAACACCGTCGCTGCATAAGGGCACAAATAAAAGAGATCAATGGCAAGTATCGCTCGACGCACGGGGTAGGAAATTGGTATGTAATGTATCTTCATCACATGGAAAGATGCAGTTAAAAGGTTATGTAAAGGGTGAAATTGAAAATCCAGAGTTTCTTGGAGAAATCGCTGGAAGACTTAAATACCTGTCCTTTAAGCCAGAGATAATTGGTAAAATCACATATCATAACAATAAAATTTCTTTGAAGAATTTCAAGATTAATAGCAAGGAACTTTCAGTCAAGTGTAACGCTTCAGCTGCAACAGAAAAGCCACAGAAGATATCAGCTGATGTCTCAATGTCCTGCAATGATATGAGTTTTATTAACGAGTTTATTGAAACTCCTCAGAAGATAAACGGAAAGATGCATCTCTCTGCACAAATTAAAGGAACGTTACAAAAACCCGTTCTCGCCAGCAGCATAGAATTGGAAGAAATACAGATGTTCAATGAGAGAATTACAAATGCTGATTTCAAAGTCACTTATAAGAATTCAGCGATTACAGTTGATTCAGGAATCATTAATAGTCCACGAGGCATTATTGCAGTGGACGGTATGTACAAACTCGACGATAGTACCTTCAGGGCGCATCTGAAGAGCGATAGAATGGTATTAAAAGCCCCTGAAATTATTGACAAAGATATAGTTCTAGCCAGTGGCAATGTTGAGTTTGATATAAATCTTGGCGGAAAAATATTAAATCCAATAGGAGAAGGAAAGATATATCTCAAAGATATTACATATGATACTTTAAATTTGGGTAATTATTCCGTTCAATTCAATCTGAAGGATAGTGTTGCAAAGATTAATCTACTTAATGATGATATGACACTGCAGCTTGTGACAGATATCATGATATACGATCCTTTTTCTTTCAATGCACAATTAAATCTGAGACATTTTAACTTGAAGGATTACACTCCAGCAGATGAGGCTTTTATAACAGCTCAGGTCTCTGCACGAGGTGAAGTCACAGCTCCAGATAACGTTATTGGTGTAGTGCAGATAGATACTATATTTGCTTCTTTGCAACAGAGTACAATACAAAATGTGGAAATGATTAACATTGCTATCAATAAAAATATCATTGATATCATCTCATGCGTGCTTGCTGTCCATGACCAACATATATTTTTAAAGGGACAAGTGCCCCTTGATTTTGCGAAGGGTGACGTGAATATGACCATAGAAACATCAAGAATTGAAATTGCAGATCTTGCTGCATTGATTCCAGAAGTTCCCGCTATGACTGGAGTAATTTTTGTTGATGTAGATGTCCAGGGACCGTTTCAAAATCCATTGGTCAATGGGAAGCTTGTTCTTGAGAATATAAAATGCTCAATACTTGATTTTGCTATTGATTCATTATACAGCTTAATGACCTTTAATAATCGTATTATGAATATTGAATATGTCAAAGGAAAGATAAATAGAGGTACTTTCAATATGAACGGATTTGTAAGTCTATCTGAAACCGGTTTAGATACTGCCAATATCACCGTATCATTGGATAAAATAGATATAAAAAACAAAGCATTTGGTTCTGTAATATTCAACAGTACAATGTATGTATCGGCACAGAAAGATAATCTAAGAATTGATGGCGAAGTGATAATTAATAAAGCAGTATATGATGTTCCGTTTAATCTTCAGACGATTATCCAGACCCTTACAAAGGTCAATCAACCTCCTCAAGAGCAACCAGATATGCTAAAAAAGGTTTATTGTCACCTGGATGTCGCATCTCCTAAGGGAATAAGCGTCAAAAACAATGTTGCCGATGTTAACGCAGAGGTAGATTTACAGATTAAGGGTTATTTTTCAAAAGTAAATGTTTATGGTACTATCGCTACATCAGGAAAAGGAACAGTAAAATACCTTGGGAAGAAATTTGATATTTTAAATGCCATGATGCAATTTGACAATCCCTATGAAATAAACCCTGTTCTCGAACTTGATGCATCGAACTTTGTTTCATCGGTCGATGGTGATTATGAAATATTTTTACATTTGAGCGGAACTATAAAAGACTGGAGACTGGAGCTAACATCATCTCCACCCGTTCCTGAACAGGATATTGTTAGTCTGTTGATAATGGGTAAAAGAAGACTTGGCACTCAAATAGGGAAGGGAGTTAATTTAAAAGGAGCTGCTAAAGACTATGCCATAGGTATGGCTCGAGGTACTATTGAGAAAACCGCCGAGCGGAAATTAGGTGTGGAGAAATTTACAATCACTGGTGACCTTCTCAAAGTTAGACAATTAGATATTGGTATTGAGAAAAGGTTTGCGAAGAAATTGACATTAATCTATGATACGGGAATCGAGTCCTGGGAGTTGCGTAGGATCGGTATGAATTACGATTTAACTGATAATCTATCAATCTTCACGCTCCATGATCAAGAAAATGTGAATTCAAGTGTGGATTTAGAAATCCATTTTGATATTGAATGATTGCACTCCTATTTTTGTTATTAACCACCGTTGAATTCAGGGTTGCAAAGATAGCGACTAATGGTAATCAGTATTTTAAAGAACCGGCAATCAGAAACATTATGCTTACTAGAACACCCGGAATTTTTCGAAAAGGCGTCTTCAATCAAGAAATATTTAAGGGAGACATAACTGCTATCAAAAATCTATATAAATATGAAGGTTTTCTTGAAATCGAGGTTGACTATGAACTTGTGTTTGACAGTACGGATCGAAAAGTCGAAATTAACATTCATGTAGACGAAGGAAACCAGACCTTTATAGAAACAATTGAATTTTCCGGGAACATTGTATTCAGTGATTCTATTTTGAGAACGAAGATTGTCGCACAGCTTAATGAACCGTTTGATAAAAGAAAAATAGAGCTAGACAGCTATGTTATCACATCTGTTTATGATGATATCGGATATGCCGATGCAATCGTGCAAGCAGATTACAGTATTAAAGATTATAAAGCACAAATCATATACACGATAACTGAAAATGAGAGACAATACCTGCAAAATATTGAATTTTATGGAATAAAGCGTACACAGGAAGGAATTTTGCATAAAGAGATAGTTTTTTATAAAGGTGATGTTTTTCGGTATGCCGATGTCCTAAAGAGTCAGCGTAATCTTTATAACCTGGGAATATTTAAGTCAGTAAAAACTCAGATTAAGAATGCAGACGAGCCTAATCATAAAATTGCACAATTTTATCTTAATGAGAAAAAAGCTGTTCATTTCTATTTTCGGATTGGATATGGAACACTGGACTATCTGCGGCTTGGTGCGGGAGTAAAACATATAAACCTTTTGGGCAGAGCTTGGCGAGGAAAGGTTGATGGAAAATGGAGTTTTGCTGAATATAGACTTAACACACAGTTGACATTTCCAAGATTTATTATGTTCCCTGTCAAATACAGCATCGGGGCGTTCTTTCAATTTAAAGAAGAGATAGGTTTCAAAACAAGAAGTATTGGTGGGTATATGACAACCCATTTTGGAGTTCTTCAAGGTACATTTTCGACTAAATATGAGGTTGAACGCATACGAACATATTATCCTGACCATGATAGCACTGAAGATGACTGGTTACAGGGGATTACACTCAACTGGCTCAAGGATCAAAGAGATGATCCTCTTTTTGCCAGAACGGGTAACTATGTAAATATCTTACTTGAAACAAGTGGTATCATATTCCCATCTGATGTTGATTTTGTCAAACCAACATTTGATTACCGTCTTTTCCGACCACTGATTTTTCTAGTCGGAGCAATATCAGTTAAGATCGGTCTTGTCCAAGAGATTACCCCAACGCTTGAAGTGCCAGTCTATAAGCGATTCTACTGTGGCGGAACATCATCAATCAGGGGATACTCAGAGTGGGCCATAGGACCAAAAGATGAAATGGATAATCCTATAGGAGGAAAGATACTTACAGAAATATCAAGCGAAATCAGGTTTCCTATCTATAAAATTCTTGGTGGTGTATTATTTGCAGATGGAGGTAATGTCTGGCAGGAATACAGTGATTTTAATGGCAAGTTACGGTACAGTATCGGTGCAGGATTACGTTTGAAAACACCACTTGGCAGTGTTCGTCTTGATTATGGCTTTAAGCTTGGACGACAAACAGGTGAATCACCTGGAGTACTACATTTTGCTATTGGAGAGGCGTTCTAGCAAATCTTAAGGTATACTCAACTTTTCCGTGTCAGTTGATTATTTGAATCTAAGGATAAGAGGGACCGGCTTTCACCGACCCCTTATCTAAAATTTGGACAGTTTTTGGACAGTATTTTACTCAGAATGTATGGAATTGAGTACACTTCCGTACCATAACAAGACAACGTAAAATTGTACTTTCCGGTTGATATTTCGTAATCTTAAGACATTTAGATATCACTGATTACGGATTCGAAGTCCGCCGCTCTATCCCCTGTATTGAGTGAGTCCCGAGCTTGTCGAGGGATGAGTCGAAATAGATTGAGCTACAGGCGCAAAGTCCCTTATGGGGAAGTCCCAAACTCCAAGAAATAAATTCCAAAGAACTAAACACTTTATTACAATTGATTTTTAGATATAGTCAATCCACGTTCTAAAATAGCTATTGATTAAATAAATATGTTGACTATAATGCAAGTAAGAAAGAAATACAGAACATCATATTGAGGAGGTTTTATGGAAAGAGTTTTTACTCTAGAATATTGGCAGGATGAGGGTTGGTATGTTGGAAGACTAAAGGAAGTTCCAGGAGTCTTTAGTCAAGGTGAATCTTTGGCAGAGCTTGAGGAGAATATTTGTGAGGCATATAAATTGATGATGGAAACAGAAACATTACCAAAATTGTCAGTACAACCCAGAGAAAAAGAAGTACATATCACATTGTGAAAAGAAAGGAGTTGATAAGAATTCTAACAAAGGCGGGGTGTATCTTAGTTCGTCATGGGAAAAAGCATGATATTTATAAGAGTACAAAAAATGGTAGGAGGGCACCGATTCCGCGACACACAGAGATATAGAATACTTTATGTGAATTGATCAAGAAACAATTAGGTATCTGATTGTCTAATGTCAAGACCTGCCACCTTTTTTTACAGTACAGGATAACGTGGCTATGAGAGAAGTATTTCGTAAATCTGGCTATGTAAAAGAAGGCCATTATAGAAGGAGAAAGAATCAAGTTCAAAAAGATTTGTGTTATGATATTATCGGATATGGCATTACCAAAGATGCCTGGGAGCATAAGAAAGTTACGCCCGTTAATTGGTATGATAAAAAATTCTAATATTTACAATTTCTTTACTCGTCTCTCAAACACCACCCTCAATACTTTGCCTGTTTGTTGTCTATAACATCCTGGGGAGTTGGACTGTTTAATACAAGTCTCTACCTCCGTTGACTCTCAATATTTGACCAGTAATCCAATTTGCTTTATCAGATGCTAAAAATAATATCGCATCCGCGATATCTTCGGGCAGTCCTAACCGTCTTAGGGGTATGGTCGGAATCAGTTCTTTTTCATCTTTTGCTGGTATATACCCTGTTTGCGTTGCACCAGGAGCTACAGTATTGACAGTAATGCCAAAGGGACCGACTTCAAAAGCTATGCTGCGAGTGAATGCCTCAATAGCTGCTTTGCTTGATCCATAAGATATTTGACCAACAAAACATTGTGAAGGTCCAGTGCTCAGGTTTATAATTCTTCCCCATTCCTTTTTATTTTTCTTATGTCTTTTGACGAAGCCTGCAATCAAAAGAAGCGTAGCTTCAACATTCAAGGAATAAGTTTTTTCAATATCTTCAGCAGTTATTGTATCAATTGCATCATTATTTCTGTATTCAGCTGCATTGTTTACTAAAATATCTACACTGCCATATTTAGATTCGACTTTATCTAATAAAGGAGTTATGTTCTTAGGCTCTCTCAAGTCTGTCTCCCATGAATCTGCGATTCCACCTTTATTCACAATTGAATCTACTACTTCTTGTGCATCTTTTGTACGCAAGAAATGATACAATGGCATTCCTGGTTCTGAGGCGGCTTTGGCATCTTCATAATCTATGCCATAATCTTCAGGTGATGTTCGGTAATAGGTAATAAACACTTTTGTCCCTTCGGCTGCTAGTGCTTTTGCTGTGGCAGCACCAATTCCGTGATTTGCTCCTGTTATTAGAGCTATTTTGTTGTTTAAATTATAGTCAATCATATTTCCTCCTTGTGGATTTTTGTATTGATATTTTTCTTGTGGTAACTCTCTCACGTAAGAATTCATCATGGCTGACGAGTATGACTGTGCCGTTGAAATCCTGCAATGCCTTTTCAAGGAACTCCACGGTTTGATAGTCCAGATGAGTAGTGGGCTCGTCCAGAATAACAATATTTGGTTTAGAGACAATTAATTGCACCAATTTCACTTTTCTTTTTTGCCCTTCGCTTAATTCGCTAAGTTTTTTATCAAACACATTACCATGTACCATAACCTTAAGTACCCCAATCAAAGTGCGTGCCCTGTCATGTTGATCTTCTGGGAAGAGAACAGACACTGCCAGGTTGTCCTCTTCGGGTTCCCATTGCTGTGCGAGATAACCAATCTTCGTGAGTTTGTCCCAGAATACATTTCCTCTATCAGGTACTTCTTTATTAAGTAAAATCTTCAAGAGCGTGGTTTTTCCGGAGCCGTTTGGACCGACGACTGCAACCTTTTCGCCCCAGTCAACAGTAAAAGATATATTACTTAATACTGTCTTGCCTTGGTATGTTTTCGTTAAGCTGTTTGCTGATAGGCAAGAACCGGCATGGATTTTTGTCTTTTCAAATCGAAAGGCGTAATACCTCTCAATATGCGGTTTTGATTGCTCAAGCTCCTCAATTTTACTCTGCACACGTTCCTTTGCCAGCACAGCGCGTTTCATCAGCTTTGCTGCTTTGTGACCGATATTGCCTTTGTCAGCGCTTTTCTTATCCCGATCGCGCTTATACCGGGCACTCTTCGTTTTTTCTTTGCGGTTGCCCCAGGCTTTGTAATTGCGTTCGACATCTTTGAGCTTCTTGATCTCTGTCTCAATTCTTGCCTTTTTTCTCAGTTTCTCTTTTAATTCTGTCTGCTTTGTGTGAGAGAATGTTGAATAGTTGCCCTTATATTCTCTCAAAGTCCTCTGCTCAATCTCAAGGATTTTGTGAACAGTCTTATCAAGAAACCATCGATCATGAGATACAATAAGAAATGTTTTTTGCACTGAGTTGATTCCTTGAATAAGGAAGCGCATACCTCTATCATCAAAATAGTTCGTTGGTTCGTCAAGGAGATAGAGATTATAATCATGGATGAATCCAGTTGCCAGTTTCAATAATCTTTTTTCGCCTCCTGAGAGTGTGTTCACGTGTCGTCCTATTGCTTCTTCTGAAAATCCCAACAAATCAATTGTCTTCTCAATTCGCTGGATAAATTCATAACCGTATTTTTCCTTGAATTCATTCACCGATTCTGAATACTCGACGGGTTTGGAAATTCCTGCTTGCTCCATTTCTCGAATTGTGCTGTATATGCTGAACAGATCAGGTCGGCTACTTAATAAATAGTCAAACAGTGTCATATCGCTAGACGCATAATCTTCTTGCTGCATGTAGAATACATTGTCACAGAGCCTGTTAACCTCGCCGGTATCAGGTTTTTTTAGATTAGCAATAATATCAAGGAGGGTAGTTTTACCAGAGCCATTGAACCCCAATATGCCAATCCGTTCACTAGCATGAATAGAGAATGTTACATTCTCAAAAAGTGATTCCTTCATGCCAGGATACACGTACGATATCTTATTAAGTCTTAAAAGAAGTTTACTCATTTTTTCAGCCTCCTGCACAAAAAAAACAAACGCCGTAGGACGAAGCCCACGGCGTTATTCTAAAATGAATTCTATTACTTCATGTGGACTTCATCCACCAAGAATAAATCAAATAATCAAACATAATTAGTCTCATTATAATTTCTCCTTCGATTATGTTCAGTGCAGTACGTCACATGGTAGCAAATTATAATGAAGATAAGAGAAATGTCAAGGTTGAACAACGAACTGTTCATCCATGGGTCATTGTGTACTTAGATTTCGTAATAGTTATTATTTCAATCCTGCTTTCAATAATGCCTGGTGGAGTAACTCCTCACCACCAAATCCGTACCAAGCATCAACAACCTTACGTTCTTTATCTATTAAGTAATGTAATGGCACAGCGGATTTTCCTCTCATAGTTTGATATTGTTTATAGCATACATCCTTTGCTTCATCAGAGGCATCTACAATATTAGGATAAGTAACCGAATGTTCTTTTAGTAGATCCCTAGTGATATTCATATCATCGTCACAATTGAATCCGATAACTACTAAACCATTATCCTTATATTTCCTGTATAATTCTTCAAGATACGGTATGTCTTTGCGACACGGCGGACACCCTACACGCCAGAAGTTTATTATAATAATCTTGCCGCGGTAATCTGAAAGCTTAATAGTACTACCCTCTACCCCCTTACATGCAAAATCAGGTGCTTCTGTGCCTGGGTTCAATAACCCATCTCTCTTTTGCGGAAAGCCATACTCTTGCCAATGTTTAGGTGGTTGCCAAGTAAATTTTTCATCAGGTATTTCCATATCAATAGCTACATCAGACCATAGCTCATGTGATACATAAGTCTCAGCAGTCCGAATTACCTGTTTTAGCTTCCTCGGCAAGTGATCAACCTTAGATAACCAGTAGTATTTACTGCGCTGATGATTCATATAACTCACTTCAATAACATCATACTCTTGCACATCTATTTTCTCAGTTCCTAAATATACGACGCTGTCTATGTATTTAACAAGATGGTCAGGACGATTGTGGAAAACACTTGGCTGCAGTATTGGCAGGCCCATGTTTATTCTTAACCGGCCTATCAAATGAGCAATAGAGTATAGACCTAATTCTTTCATATATGACGTTGAACACGTTTTCACATGTTCTGTTGAGTCTTCCCATGGAAAACAAGGTCGTTCATTTGGCCAGTATAGCCAGCAATACGTACCGTCGCCAATTATAACACCTTTTAGCTCACGTTCTTGTTCAAGTTCTATAAGAGCGTAATTTGGCTTTTTCATCCAGATTTTGTAATTGCTTTTTGGTATGGTTTCTCCTTCTAATTCTTCACACTCATATATACTCTCATAGTAGATTGTCTGCGCATTACGCATAGTCTGAATCATTTTTTCATATAAAGCTTGTGCCTTTGGATCTCCCTTTAGTGCAATCTGTTCTTTTTTTTCACATCCTGGTGCCGTTATATATACAAAAATCGCGAGTAAAATAATAGTTTTTGTCTTCATCTTTTTCCTGCGTTTGATTATAATACAGGTAGTATGTAAATTCAAGCCTTTTCGTTCAAAATCCCTTACTACTCCAAACAACACTTTCAAAATTTTGCCTGTCATTTGTTGTCTATGACATCCTGGTGAGTTGAACAGAGGCTTGACAACTCTCCAATAACTTCATATAATAACTCAGTAAATAATATGGGAGGATAACATGAAACTATACAGACAAGCCTTATATATTTTACTAACCATTCTTTTATCACTTTCAACTGCACATGCAGTTTCCGAAGAGAAAATGGAAGAGCGCAGAAAAACAACTTGGGGTATGGAATTGCAGTTAAATGTACCCAGACTAAAACCAGAGGTTGTCCAATGGGCATTATTTAAAGAAGACCCTGTCCCTGGTTACAGACAACGGCTTGAAAGAGGAAAGGTCATCTACACCAAAATTTTGGCAGAAACTGCTGAGGAAGACAAGCAATTAGCAATAGCTTGTCAAATGCTTGCTTGTTGGAACTTCGGGTTTAGCCAGATTCCTGGCGATTTAGTTTATCTGTTGACAAGAGAACTAAATCATTCTTTTTCATCAGATAGTTATGCCGGGAAGAAGTGGATGGTGACTAAGGCTAGATTCATGGATAATAAACCTGTATGTTGGGTTATCCCAATTGAAGCAGAGATTGGTGAAAGAGTTGATATTAAATTATCTGAAGAGAATGTTTTCGATCTAAGTGAAATCTACAATGAGATTATGAACAAATAAGTCTAGCAATGAGGAAGATACTAATTTCAGCAAGGGGTCAGCTTATCACCGACCTCCCCCATTCCAAAATTTGGACAGTTTTTGGACAGTATTTTACTCAGAATGTATGGAATTCTTTAGTTATTACTCGTTGGTACATAATCAGTTAACTTGTTTAACGCTTTTCTGAATATCTTTCGATCACTTTCGTTCTTGATAAAGTCATTAATGTAGTATCTTTCATGATATGTTTTTAAATCAACACCAATAGTAGTGAGCAATTCAATGGCTTCATTAGTGTCTAATACTTCTGAGTATATATCTATGGCTTCATGAATTACCTTTATTAGAACATATAAGAAAAATGCCAGAAGATTAATAATTTCGTCCTTGAAATTACTGCCACCAAGTGTTATTATAATTTCTGTTTTACCCTCAGAAGTTGATTTCACCATACCGCTATATGCTTGCAATCCATCAAAGGTACTGTGGGGACCCTTTTCCGAAAACCAATTATATAAGGGGTCAAATTTCTTTTTGCTCCCCAATTTTTTTCGGACCTCTGCTGGCCTTAGTTCTATTCGTCTTGCCTTTGTATCTTCCGGATCATCGCTTGCCCATAATTCAGCCATATTAGGTTGTTGTTGAAATAATCTAATTTTATCCAACGTTTCCAATATAGTCCTTAAATGTGTGTAGGATTGATTAATGTAGCCATGTTGTGTCAAATGAAAGGAAGCCACTAATTCATAGACGCACGAATAAAATAATTGGAGTTTTGCGAAATTGGCGACACCACTGGTTTTATATTCAGTTGCATCGCATAATACATTCAGTAAAATCTGTAATTCATTCATGAAAAAGATTCTTGCATCTGTAACAAACTCTGAGTCATTTGTACTCTTTCTTTCTAAAGCCTCAACAAGCACATAGCTATCAACATGCTCATTAAGTATCTTTTTTATTTCTCTGATAGCTTTCCTCTTATCTACACCATTGCTCACAGTTTTCAGTTTCAACTTAATATCTCTAAGCAAGCCATCAATTGAGTGATTACATAATTTTTTTGCCTCCGCATCAAATTCATTGTAGTTTGAAGCACAAAACTCAAAAAATCTTTGAATAACGGATACATTTTGATCTAATAAATCAGATTCTCTAACCAGTGAATGTAGTTTTTCTGTTAGCTGTTTTTTGGAAATCATAATAATTCTTGTTTAAGGAATTCAATCACATGCGGCATCATTCACTCCATCCAATCATACTTCTGATTTATTCTATTGTCAAGCACCAGGGGAGTGATTGAAGTCACTCCCCTTTTCTTTAAGTGTGCTATTTTTGTGCGGTCCATTTACCAAAAAGAACCGTAGTACACAGAAAATCCCATAACGGTCAGAATGGTGGAAATCCCTAATTGGCTTGCATTTCCTTGATTTCGTACGTAATTTCGGAACTTAGAAAAAATCAGCAATTATGTTTGTTGACGATTGCAGTTATGGTCTTGACAACCCAGCGTTTCTCATTAACATAATGGTGAGAAGGTGTGTTTTCCCTGCAGGGATTTGCTCTCTTTGAGGAAAATGTACTTTTTTGTTTTCAATCGTAGATGAAAGGATGTGATGCATTATGATTGTATAGTAAAGAAGGCATTGAATAAAGAAGTATATGGAGTAGAATAGTATAATAAGGAGGAGGAAACGATGAAACAATTAGTAATACCAACAATCATTGCTTTAAGCATCATAGTTGGACTTTATGGCCAGGGAAAGGCACAAGTAGAGTCACAGATGAAAATGGAGTTGATTTATCAAAAACCATTCGATGAAATTGCTGGGTCTGAAGGTTTTCCACCGTCTGAGATAAAAACAATTATTAATCGTAAGGATATACCCCAAGAGGACAAGGATTGGTTGTTAAACAGCCTGCGCATTGAGATTGCAAAGAGAAAGAAAATACTTTACACCAATGATGGTAAGGCAATCCAATTGCCGGATGACCTGAAGAGTATTACAACATCAGACAATCTGAAATATATGATTATCTATGCGGCACACTATGATTATGGCTCTGTGTCGAAAGATAATTATTTACAGACAAAAGATGAATGGCTTGATGCATATAAACGTTGTTCGCAGTGGCAGACGAAGTACGAGAGGGCTGACGGTATTAAGAAACAAGAATTCCTGGATAGTACGCACTACTGGCTCAAAATTAGTGATAGTCTCAGTTCTCAATATCGTGCGATCGAGTATAATATAAAAGAACGTGAAGCAGTAATAATTATCGAGACAGAAACAGGCAATATATTGTGGCACAAAGAAGCGTGGAAATATTCATTAACAGGAAAAGGCGAAGATATTGTTTCACCATCATATATTTCAGATGATGGGAAGGTAAGTGTTTCAGTACCAGGACCACATTTCATTAGTTCAGCTATCTTCTATAATGAAAAAGGCGATATATCAGGACAGATCGGTAGTCTTAACAGCATTTCCGGATATACAGATTTATCTGCTGATGGTAAAAGATTCTGCGCAGCTATAAATATTCGATCTCATCAACCAGCAATTGCGTGTTTTGATGGAAATGGTAATGAATTATGGAAACGACGCGTTCCTGGTGAAAGGTCAAGAGGAGCTTCAAGCTTTGTTGTTGCAGATAACCATAAATACGCTGTTATTTCACTTGATATAATATACGGGGGTGCTGCTACCACTTTGATAGATGAGGACGCAAATATAATTGCTGAATATGGTTTTGGGGTACAGAGATCTATAAAATTATCTTCTGATGGACAATATTTAGCGATTCCGAGTGATGGTGGTATTCTTTATTTCATTAAGTCTTCAACCGGTGAAATTCTATGGCAAAAATCTATGTTGTCTCGACATTCTGTTTGTTATATACCATCTGATGCAGAATTCATTTTAGAAAAGGATGATGAGTTTATTCGATTGTATAATAGAGATGGGCAAATACTTCTCGAAAAAAGTTTATTTGATTTATTCAACGTAGGATCATCAAGTAATATTATTACTGAACTTTCTTTGTTCCCTACGGGGAATTATCTTTTTCTGGAATCTCATGAAGGATTGGGACTATATAGAATCGAGGTGTTAGATGAAGGTTAATAAAACCTTGTGTTTGACAATAATACTATTATTCGTTGATATAGCACACAGCATTCCCTGGCCAGTAGCCGATCAGGATTCTGTACATGCAGCGAATAAGACCTATGGTGACTGGAATGGTATGCAAGTCATCCCTGACACCACAATGGGATTTCACGGTGGTATAGATATTCCTGCAGATTCAGGGGATCCAGTATACGCTGTTATAAACGGTGTGGTTTCTGAATTTCGAATTGGTACAGGCAGTGATACTGGTCTTATAAATATTGCTATTGATACACTCAACTCCTTAGCATGGAGTTATCATCACGTTCATTATAACACCGCACTCCAAAAAGGTGATAGTGTACACACTGGTGACAGTCTCGGCTGCGTTGCTACATTTCAAGGTTTTTCTAACAATAATCACCTTCATTTTCAACGAAGTGATAATGATTATAGTGAAATCACAGGGTATCTAAATCCGTTAGATAGCCTATCACCTTCACCTGCGCAAGTACCTCATGTTGACCCGAGATCGGGCATACCTAACCATCTTTATAGAATTTTTTATGTATCAGATGGGACAGAAGATACCACAAATTATTATGAAACAACCTATCTTAGAGATTCAATAGATATTCTTGTAAAAGCACACACTGAAGTAGAGTTAGATCCCCGCTGTGGTGTGTATGCGATTGGTTACGGTGCAGAACCAGTGAAGACAGGTGGTGACATATCCTTTAGAAAGATGTTTGAGATGAGAGATACAATAAGAGAAGCTGATTCATTACAATACTACCTTACATACGCGAATCCAGACACAGGCAGTGGTGACACACTGTCCGGTCATTTCTACAACTGGTATATCGTCACCAATTGCGGTGACAGCTTACCTCAGGATAGCAGCGGATTATTCAACATTCAAGAAAACTGCTGGTGGACGTCAAGTAACACAGCAGGTACAGCAAATGCCGATTCCATTGAGGAAGCACAGTTTCCTGATGGTTATTACGTAACGACTATAAAAGTCTGGTCGCATTCAGCTGATTCTGCAGTCGCATTAGATACGATTTTAGTCGATAACTTCAATCCCAAAATTAAGGAGACAAAACCTAAAGAAGGATTTAATTTTGTACCCACTCTACAAAAGGAGTTATGGTTCGTTTTTTCTGAAGCAATGGATACGACGTCGTTCACCGCAACCAATATTAAAATTCAAAGTCTAAAATCAGACAGCTTTAATTACACAATAACCAATCTGACATATATTGATAGCATTTATAGACTTCACATTGAAGTTGATTCATTCAGATTCATGGATACAGTACAAGTACGATTCTATGACGAAGTAACAGATCTTGCAGGCAAAAGTGTTGAAGATACTTCTGGGCAAGGGAATATATCTTACATATTAACCTTTGTCGTCGGTTTAATGCAATTGACCGATAATGATGTTGACGACATTCAACCTGATGTTTATCATGGTAACATTGTCTGGACTCATGATTCAACAGGTAATGGTCAGGGTGAAATTATGTTCTACGAGTTTTATAATGACACAACTTACCAAATTAGCCCTGGGGGTGGTATACATAATTCTCCTGTTATCTATGAAGATGAAGTTGCGTGGATTGGATACGGGTGGGGTTCAACAAATCCAGTATACTACTATGACAGCAGCACCACACAACAGATTGCACCGGCAAATCGCGGCCGCTATTCAATGGAGATAAGTGAAGAAGGAATTATCTGGCGTGCTTACTTATGGCATCAAGGTTCCTACGATACGATTTGGGTTGAATATTACAACCCGGATACTGGGAATGTAGCAACCCTTGATACCTTCATTGACTACGATGGCAGGAATAATGGTCGTGCAGATATAGACGGAGGTGAGTTGGTTTGGGAGCACAATGATTATGTCCCTTCCCCTTTGAGTAATGAACATGAAATATACTACTATACCGATACAGTTGCAAACTTATCCGCTGACCCTGATACTAATGACTGGACACCCGATATATCGAATGGGCAAATTGCATGGTCAAAAGGTTCATGGGGTGGATCAACCTGGGGATCTTTGTGGTTTTATGATGGTGCTAATAAACGGGAAATAGAAACAACAAATGAGCCTATACAATATCCATATCTGCATAATGGTACAATAATATGGTTTGACGAACCCACAGTTTTTACAAAGAGACTTGCGATGTATGATGGTCGTGATGAAACAACATTAATGACACGTGACAAGGATGCTGTTTTCTACCCATTTAATTCACCATGTGTACATAACAATCAAGTTGCATGGACAAGGTTTGTCTATAGGTATTATCAGGATCCATATTGGTATGGCTGTTACAACGCCTCCTTTTATGACGGTGATACAATCCTGCATCTCACAGAAGACACCTTAGGTGCCGGTGATACCTATCGTATTGAAGTACACGATGGTTTCGTGGTCTTCGATGCCTGGGATGGTAACGATTATGAGATCTATCTTTACGTTGGAGATACGTTGAACACACCTCCGTCTATAGTACAGAATCTACAAAACGAAATCATCGATGCAAAGGCAAATGACAAAGATGTAAAACTCACCTGGAGCCAGAATTCAGAATCCGACCTTGCCGGATATAAAGTATATCGTTCTGACACTGCTTACCAGTATGGTACGACGCCGTATGCGACGGTAACTGTACCGGACACGACGTACACTGATACCGTACCCATGGATGGTAATAATCACTACGTTGTGACTGCGTATGACAATGCAGCCAATGAGAGCGGTTTTTCCAACCAGACTACGGCATTCATCGATGTATTCCCGCCGTGTGCACCGTACCTTGCTGAAATCAAAAAGGCAGGCAATGACAGTGATGTTGTTCTTACTTGGGATAAGATAACGACTGATACGCTTGGCAATCAGGAAGCCATGGATTATTATGTGGTCTATCGGAATACATCACCGAGCTTCGTGCCTGGAATCGCTGATTCAATCGGCTATGTAAGTCATCCTGATACTACTTATACTGATTCAGGTGTATTAGATTCTTCAGATTGCTATTACTATCTTGTTAAGGCAGTTGACAGTACAGATAATAGAAGCGAGAAGTTGAACATGGGATATAAATTTAGTAAATTCGTTAATGAGAATTTTGGTCCAACGAGTGATAGGAACTGGGTAAGTCTGCCCTGGCATAATGACTATTCAACAGTTTCGGATCTAACGGATGATCTTAGCCCATCAGGGGATCCCCTTATAGAAATAAATAATCTCCGTGATGACCAACTCTACGAAAACTATACCTATATTTTTCCACTAGGATGGCTCGGTACGAATTTTTCGATCGTCTCGGGACGCGGTTATGAGATAATTGCTGCATCAGACGACACAGTAATGCTCGTTGGTGCGAACAATCCAGATGGTTTGGTTGTTCTAAACGAAAATTCTGGTGAAGAAGAAGAACAAGAAGTTTCTGATAGGAACTGGGTTTCTATACCATATAATGCTGTTTACAATGATGTTAGTGATATTACTACTGAATACAGCCCCTCAGGCGACCCGCTGATTGAGGTTAATAATCTACGCGATGATCAACTCTATGAGAATTATACGTACATCCCGGGATTTGGTTGGTTAGGTACGAATTTTTCGATTGAAGACGGCCGTGCTTATGAGTTTATCGTAGATACAGATACGACTTGGGATCCAACTGAATATACTAATAGATCAACAGATCGTACCATACCTGTGAAGAGAATGCCCGAGCAATCTGCATTAAAATCTTACTGCGGCATTTATTCTGAATCAGACCGTTCCCCATCTTGGATATTAGAAAACGGCGACTATATGCCTGTATCATTAAAATCAGATGACTTAAGCACTCAATCAACTCCAATACTGCAGATCCGAGATGGTTTAAAAAAGAGAAGAATATCCCATGTTGTGCATGCACGATTAAACCCAAAAGATTTTGAGAGATTGGTGTTTACTGCATATCGATCAAATAACCCTCTTGATAATGTAACTGAAAAAACAATTGGAAGTGGTTTCGCCATAAATGATAGTTTGGCCACAATGTGGTTCAATGTTGGCAATTTCTACACCCATTGGGAAAACGCACAAGACATAATTCTCAGCGTTGAAGCACTTATCAATGATAAAACCTATTTTGCCGCCGTGGAATTTACACTGAATAAGAAAGTGGATGTCCAGTATCTGGGAGAGATTACACTTATTCCTATCCCTATGCCAAGATTAAATAATGAATTCTCATCTGTTCACTGGCAAGATCCCCTTAATGACTATGTGGTAGGCTACAGCATATACCAGGATGATAGACGTCTAAATGACCATTTGATAACCGAGACCGAGTATCCAGTTAAGGGTAAGGCTAACATAAAATTAGTGATAGAAGGTGGTTTTGAAACAGAATTGGTGCCACAGGGTTCCGAGAGTGTTCCAACTAAAACATTGCCGATCTTTTATGCTTTCAATGTGTTCCCCAATCCTTTCTTCAAGAAAACGCGTATCGATTATGCTTTACCTGAACAAACATCTGTCGAGATCACGATTTATGATGTGAGCGGTAGGCTTGTCAAGACACTTGTTTCTGAAATACTTGAACCAGCATATTATCAGATACATTGGGCTGGTGACGATGACTATGATAGAAAAGTTGCATCCGGGATCTATTTCATCAAGATGAATACGGAAGAATATAAATCTCATCGTAAGCTTATTTTCATGCATTAACTACTGATTCTGCAACTGGAAAGATAAGGGGAGTGATATTAACATCACTCCCCTTATTCTGATTTGGTCCACTTTTGGTCCAAATATTGACGTAGAAGGTACGGAATTGGGTAGAATCCCTGGCAATAGCGAGATAGTCTACATGCCTATTTTTTCCTTTGTTTTCAAGAACTTCCTGCGATTTCGTATGTCTGAAGAAGTGCTTTTCACGAATCAGAAATCCATTGCTCTATCCGACTGAGCTACAGGCGATACTCTTTACTTAAACACCAAGTTTGTTTAGTTCTTCAATCATCTGCCAGAATGACGTTATGTGAATACTTGTGAAATTCATTTTCGAAGCAGCTTGAACGTATTCAGAATTATCATCCAGAAATATCACCTCATCAGGATTCAATCGGAGGTAATTCAATACAGTGTCATACGCTTTTTGTTCCGGTTTTCGCGTATGGATCTCGTGCGAACTAAACACTTTCTTAAAATAACTGAGTATTGGCGCATACATGGTTCTCCACTTTTTTTCGTGGATTTCATTTGTGTTTGTTAAGGCAACCAATCTATACTTTTGCTTTAATTCTTGGAGTAAGTGTTTGATGCCAGGTACTAAATCCAAATATATACTATTCCATCCTTTGTCAAAATTCTCATCACTAATTTTTAAGCCGAGTTTACTCAAAGCATGTTTTCTGAACGCAGTAGAAACAATTTCACCTCTCTCAAATTTTTTAAATATTTCATCGAAATCGAACTTGTTTCTAATTTCACTAATATCTTTGCCACTCACCTTTGCCCAATAATTGAATGCATTATCAAATGAACAAGAGAAGATAACACCGCCACAATCAGAAATTACAGCTCGATATTTGCTCATCTACGAGATTATATGTTGGCAGAGTGCACTGTCAACAAGTCAAATGTGGAATTGCAATTATCTTTAACCATCCGAAGCGATGTTCTGTGGCATTTATGCAGTATCTCCGCTATGTTTAAAAAACCCTATAGCAGTCTTCAACACAATGCGAATATTTGCTGTCGCAGGGACGCTACAACTGTCTCTTACTGACTATCTAATATATAATTGCTGAAACAGTGAATTTAACGCATAAAACGGCTTTTTACAGATTATTTTAGGGTTATAGCATAGTTTAGACACTCGGTGCTAAAGATATAGCGGGTATTCTTCAAATAGGCATCAATATTTTCCAGAAAAGATGCAACTTGCAGCAATCAAGTCTGCCCTTCTGGCGAGGAGTGCTTCATATTATCACGCTATTTAGATCCTGGCTCTTATCGCACTTTTCTTGCCATTACCTCCTTCAGATATCTAACCTCGGCCCAGAGCTTCTTTAATTCAATTTCCATTGCTGGCTTATTCGTATTGGCAGTTGAACTGTTCGTATCTTCACCCGCCCAGAGATATTGTTCACCTTTGTTGTAGAATGTTATTGATCCATAACTTGTTGATTTATTGTAAGCATTCACAACTTTTATGATATACCTGCCAGGTGGATGTATTAAATCCATGTCTTGTTTCAATATAGGCAAAGGCGGATCCCATACATTGCTGTGTGCTTCCCATTTTTCGTCAAAGTATGTATGGGCTACTTTCTTGTAACGACGCTTACCGGTAACGGGGTCTCTTTCTTCTTTTAGAATATAGGCAACCACATCGAGTGTATCCACGTCGATAATCCTATTTCCAAACACGTCACCCAGTGTTTCTTTGGTGAGTCTATATCTTTTACTCATAATATATACCTCCTTTTGTTCACTTAAGGTCGGTAGAATACACTGCCGACCTTAAGTGTGCTTTTTTTGTGCTTTTACTAAACCTGTAAATATGGTATGATTCGGAAAATCCCCTAAAGGTCAGAATGGTGCGGAGCTTTGTGTTTATTGACTGTCTGCTATTTCTGATGGAATTGCAGAAGTTCTCAATAATGGCTGAATCGGATCCGTAGTCCGCTGCTCTATCAAACTGCACAGACCTCCTCAGCGATAAGAACCACGACTGCAACCATAATAATACTCAAACTCGCTTTTTGTATTTCTGTAATCAATTTACACTCCCTCTGAGTATAATAAAGCTAAAATCGCTTTATGTTGCTATGGCACAGGGGAATCGAACCCCTGTACCATATTTGTACCATGTTGGCATCACAACGTATGGCGATATACAGAATATCCCATAACATTCAGAATGGTCCAAGTGTATAACTGTCCTGCGTTTGTGCGATTTCTGCTGTAATCGTGAGAGTTATGAAAAATGGCGAAATGGGATTTTGAGTCCGCCGCGTCTCCCAATTCCGCCATCTCGGCATGCACTTCGCGCACTACTTACTAAACACTAAGAACTATGCACTAGGTACTAATATTATATTCGGAGAACACGTTGTGTCAATAAGTCTACGCCTTACGCCCTACTCACCTCGCTCTACGCTTTAGATTGTGTGTCAGATTTGTATCATGTCTGTCAGTCGCTTCACAAGTAGACCGACGGACTGCTTGTCCGTAGACCTGTAACATCCCGGTGAGTTGAACTGGGGATTTCTGAACTATGTATTTGTAATGTTTGTTGCATTAAATCATTTGACTTTATCTTGAAATTTAGGATAATTAAGCCAAAGAGGAGATAACTATGATGAATACATATCTATGCTTTTTGGTAATCACGAATATTTTCTTTGGTTCTGTAATTTCTAATGCCGAGGAGCTAAGCGAGCCAGAAAAGAATTTTGAGCATCTCTGGAGTAAGTTTGATAAAAGATATGCCCTTTTCTTACCGAAGCGGGTTGACTGGACATCGCTCCACAAGGTTTACCGTCCAAAAGTCACACCGCAAACTCCAGATGATAAACTGTTCGATATCATGTCCAGTATGCTGACACACCTTAATGATTTTCACGTCAGTCTTGATTCGCACGACCCACCAAGGAGTTTCAGGTCAAGCAAATCATATGAATTATTAATGGAACGATTTGGGACTATTGAAAATTTTATGACTTTCCTCCGACAGAAACCACTGGACAAGAAATACATTAAAAGTGAAGTCCACGAAAGACACGATAACATATTTGCATATACCTGGTTGGCGGATGATATCGGCTATTTTCATTTCAAAAAATTCAGTGATATCGACCAAAGCTCAAAAGTTATTGATGAAATCGTTGACTATTTCAAGAATGCAAAAGGTTTGATAATCGATGTAAGACGAAACGTCGGTGGAGACGACAGGGTTGGGAAAGCAATTGTAGATCGTTTTGCCGACAAGAAGAGACTCTACATGATGATACAAGAAAAAAATGGCTCCGATCATGATGATTTTGCGAAACCCGTTCGGTGGCATGTTGAACCGGATGGCCCAATTCAATTTACGAAACCCGTAATTTTGCTTACGGATATAACTTCACTTAGTGCGGCTGAAAATTTTGCACTTGCAATTCGAGTTCTTCCTCATGCAACAATTGTGGGTGATTTTACCTCAGGTTGCTTTGCCGATGCTGATGTGGACACATTGCCGAACGGGTGGTCCTTTTCAATCTCAATGAATCTATTTGTTGATCGTAACGGTTTCTGCTGGGAAGGAATAGGAATACCTCCTGATTTTAGAATCATCAATACTAAAGATGATTTGGAGGATGGAAGAGACCGCGTACTGGAATTCGCGATCGACCTGATAAATTCCGGAGCCATCAACATATATGAAAAGGAAAGACAATACCCCATCAAATAAAGTACAAACCCTGGTCCCACTATCTTCCGTGGTCCGTTACTCTTACCAGAAGGATAGACCTGCAAAGTCTTTGACCTTACCGGCAGAACTGTAATGCCGGATAAGATGAAACCAGGAATTTATTTTATTGAAATTGATGGTAAGATAACAAGTAAGGTGGTTAAGGTTAGATAAAAATCAATTACTGTAACCCACAGCCTCGGGTCACTTGACATAATTTCCTTCCGCTCTATACTAACATATACCAATGAAAGGAGATCTCAGATGAAACGTACAATAATTTTTAGCCTAATATTGATCTCAATAATTATGTCGCTTTATTGTGGACCCAAGATGATTAAAGTGATGGTTCCGCCAAGAATTGACCTCAAAGAGCATGAAGTCATTGGAATAATTGACTTTGATTGTACGAACAAAGGAAAACTCGGGGCACTGACAACAGAAAGATTCATGGAAGCTATCCGTGAAGATCAGGGTATGGTGCGTATTATTAAGTTGGGATCAAAAAAAGAGGTCCTCAAGGCTATCGGCAGTCAGAAGCTTGATGCAGCGGCATTCAAGGCTATTGGCGGAAAATACGACGTCAGCACAGTTTTCACAGGTGAACTAGTAATATCCAATATCAGGCCAGATGTCACAATCGCATTTGGTTTAGACATGAGAGTAAATGCTGATGTCGACGCAACACTGGCTGTTGAAATGCTCGAAACAGTAACGGGTGCATCGGTCTGGAATAGATCTGCAAGTGCTACAGAAAACATAGGCGGGGTGTCCCTCTCTGGTGGCAGATACTTTTCATTTGACGCAGATGACCCTGATAAAGCTTATGGCAATCTCGTGAATAACCTCGTTGTAAGAACAACAGGAGACTACAGGGTAACCTGGGCAAGAAGAAGAGTCGAATAATCAAAGCGGCATTGCACTGCTAATCATATGATTCTCGGTGAGAAAATCATAGTCAACGATATCTCTGTATCAATAATTCACCAAAGGTGTCATTGCGCCTATCCGCTTTTTTGTGTGGCGGAAGGAGCGTAGTAACGAAGCAATCTCATATTTAGATATATTAAAATGTACAATGTAAAAATTTAACCCCAACTCTCGACTCTTTCCCATCATATGTCAATAATACACCCATTGTCTGTAACCGGATGTGGGGTCAAATCTCGAATAGTGAATACAAAACTGGGGGCAAACCTTTTTTGAGTAACGGGGTAAGAATAGCAGATTACTCCGAGAGTCCTCGTGAGCGAGATAGTGATGGAAAAGAATAAGTGCTTGATTTTTTGGGATAGGATCGTATACTGTGTTGTGTAAAATGGTGTGGTGCAGGGTTACTAAGTTCGGATATGAACGAGTCAGCTGAAATAGACGTCATAGAACAAAAATGAATGGAGGTCAGTTATGAGTTATATTGATAACAACCTTATGGGTGGCGAGCAGGTGATTTATCGAACAAAATTGCATTGGGCAACTATCGGGGTTCCGATAATTTTTACTGTAATAATTGCTTTAATTATACTTGTCTTATTATTCACTGGTGGCGATGCTGCTGCTGTTGGTTACTTTTTTCTTTTATTTCTCTTTATAGCAATTATCCGGGTGATATCTTCGTTTATAGCTTTCAAAACCTCGGAAATCGGAGTGACAAACAAGAGGATTCTAATCAAAGTTGGTTGGATTAGAAGAACCTCTTTAGAAACTCTTCTGACAAAGGTTGAAGGAATACAAGTCAATCAAGGGATACTTGGAAGAATATTAAACTATGGGACGATCGTAATCAAAGGAACTGGTGGAACAAGTACCCCTTTTCATAAAATTGAGGCTCCTTTGGAATTCAGGAAAAAGGTTCAGGAACAGATCGATTCAATACAACAATAGCAAAAAAACATCGGACATTCTTAGTTACCAAAGCCAGATCGATGGACTGCCTGCCCCGTTATAATTAATTCGTAATGGTTTCCGTCTGTAGGTTATTGTGTACATCAAGTAGCTACTATTTTAATCTCAGGTTGGACAGTGTGCCGATGTAATAATTCCTCACTATTAAATCCTCTCCATTGACACACATCTTAATGTATATATAATTATGATTAGCCTAAGGATAGATTAATTGGAGGAGATAAAGATCTATTTGTGGCGTTGTAGTAGCAGGTTCGAAAAAGGCAAGGGTAGTAATTAAGTGGAAAAAGTGGGTCATTAAGATCCCCGAAGTAAAGAATTAGAATTGAACTGGGATCTCATCGAGTATTGGCTTTCTCAAGGAGCTTAACCTACCAATACTGTGACTTAACCGATTGCAAAAGAAGGAGGCAAATGATGAACGAGCTTAAAGAGCTTATCGAATACATTGTGAAAGCATTAGTAGATAATCCGGAAAAAGTTGAGGTAAAGGAAATCGCTGGAGAAAAGAGCATTATATATGAGCTTAAAGTCGGTGAAGGTGATTTAGGTAAAGTGATTGGTAAAGAAGGTAGAACAGCAAAAGCGGTCAGAACAATTATCACCGCTGCAGCAATGAAGCAAGGGAAACGCGCAGTATTAGAGATTCTTGAATAATGCTGCCTTGTATGTCTTGTCTTTTTCATCCTGTTTTACACACGTCTAACCCGGTATCTATTTCATTGAAATTGATGGTGTCATCACAAAGAAAGTAGTCAAGGTTAGATAGAAAACCACAAATTGTAGCAAACGGGGAAGCCCCGCACTCTTTAAAAAGTACGGGGCATTCTCATTTTTTGTACCATATTTCAGGTGTCTCTTAGACATATGTCGACATTAAAATTGACATTCCGCTGGATTTGGATATACTTATTCTATATCAAGGAGGTTTTGTGAATATATACGTAGGTAACTTGTCGCATGACACTACTGACAGCGAGTTACAGAAGGCTTTTGAAACCTTTGGACGAGTTCTATCTGTAAGCATTGTTAAAGATAAGTTCAGTGGACAATCAAGAGGATTCGGATTCGTAGGTATGTCGAACAATAAAGAAGCCCAGGCTGCAATCGATGGTTTGAATGGTAAGGATTTCATGGGCCGACCACTCAATGTTAACGAAGCACGCCCTCGTCCTGATCATCGAGGCGGCGGAAAACGCGGAGGCGAGCGAGGAGGTGGTGGTAGACGTCGCTCCTGGTAGAATATATTCAAACAAAATAAATCCGTCGCAGGAAGTATTTAACGTGACGCGAAGCGTTGTAAAACACAACAGGATAAAACCAGATATCTATTTCACGAAAGTTGACAGTAAAACTACAAAGAGGGTAGTTAAGATCAGATAATCATTATAAAGTGTAACAGTAAAGACACAGCTAAAACAGATCATTAAACACTCTTCTTGACAGAAAGATTTAAATATGTTATGTTAAACACGAAGGTAATACATCGATGAGAGAGAGGTCAAACCCGGTTAGGCAAAAGTTGGGTTTTGGCCTGACTAATGCAGATACATAAGCATTCGTCGGTGTAGATAAGGAGTGTATTAGGTGAAAGAGGAGTTGAAGAAAGATTTAGGCTTTTTTGGCATATTCTGTGTTGCAACTGGAGCAATGATCAGTTCAGGACTATTTATTCTTCCTGGATTAGCTTTTGCTAAGGCTGGCCCAGCCGTTATACTCTCATATATAATAGCAGGATTATTTTGTATTCCTACTCTCTTGAGTATGGCAGAATTAACTACTGCAATGCCCAAAGCCGGCGGTGACTACTTCTATATCATGAGAGGATTCGGTCCTCTTTTCGGAACAGTAGCAGGATTTTCTACCTGGTTTTCTTTAAGTTTAAAGGGAGCATTTGCCCTCATTGGTATGGGAGCTTATTTAAGCATAATCACTAATCTGCCCTTACAGATCATTGCTCTGATTTGTTGTTTGTTTTTTATCGTTCTTAATTTAATAGGTGTAAAAGAAGCAGGTAGATTTCAAGTGTTTTTGGTTTTAGGACTCATCGGCATACTTTTTGTCTATATAATCTGGGGTTCAAGGACAGTTAATCCATTGAATTTCACACCATTTTTCGCTAAAGGACTAAACCCTGTGTTTGCTACTGCAAGCTTTGTGTTTATCTCTTACGGTGGCTTGACTAAAGTCGCGGCATTGGCTGAAGAAACAAAAAATCCGGGCAAAAACTTACCTTTAGGTATGATCCTATCTATTTTCGTAACTGCCATTTTATATGCCGCAGTAATCTCTGTTACAATAGGGGTTTTAGATCCTGGAAACCTAACACAAACCCTTACTCCTATATCTGATGGCGCAGGTGTTTTTGGAGGCAATCTTTTAGAAATAGTGATAAGCATAGGTGCATTCTTAGCCTTTATTTCTACAGCCAATGCAGGAATTATGACTGCATCCCGATACCCTTTAGGAATGAGCAGAGATAAACTTTTACCTGTCCAGTTTCGGAAAATAAGTTCTGCGTTTAAGACCCCCTATATCTCTATTCTTTTTACTGGTTCTTTTATTGTTTTAGCTATTTTGTTGTTAAGGCTGGAATTGCTGGTTAAAATCGCTTCCAGTGTGCTGCTTATTTTATATATTTTTGCCAATCTAACCTTGATTTTGTTCAGAGAAAGTAAAATCCTTAGTTACAAACCAAAATTCCGTTCTCCGTTTTATCCTTATTTGCAGATTTTAGGTATTTTAGGAGGATTGTTTCTTTTAATTGAGATGGGAACATTTATCCTCTTTATGACTATGATTTTTCTCTCATTAGCACTTCTCTGGTATAGAATGTATGCACAGAAAAGAGCAGCTCAGGATTCTGCTCTTATTTATGTTTTAGAAAAATTGGTCGCTCGCGACAAAAACCTGACGTCAGATAGTCTCCTCACCGAATTGAAAGATATTGTTATTCAACGAGATGAGATTGAGGTTGATAGATTTCATGAACTGATTGAAGAAAGTGAAATTTTAGATATTGAGGAGCCTCTCAAAATGGAAGATCTTTTCAAAGAAGTGTCGGATCTTTTAAGTAAAGAACTCGATTTAAAACCTGAAGAATTATTTGATAAATTCATTGAAAGGGAAAGATTAACAAGTACAGTTGTGAGAAATGGGTTAGCTATTCCTCATATTGTTGTTCCAAGAAAAAACTATTTTAAGATCATTCTAGTTAGAGCAAAAACAGGGATTATCTTCCCTGATGACAAACTGATTCATGTTGCATTTGTTCTTGTAGGTTCTTCTGGTGAACGTAGTCTGCATTTGAAAGATCTGGCTGCCATTGCCCAGGTTGTCCAGAATCCTGAATTCGATAAAAAATGGTTGGAAGCAAGAAATGAAGAGGAATTAAAAAACATCGTTTTATTAACTGAAAGAAGAAGGGGTTAATTATGTCAAGAAATGCGGTTAGACCTGGATATAGGGTTAAGACGGTTGTGGGACTGAGGGATAGATTGAGAAAGATGGATATCATCGCTGTCGTCTACTTTTCAGCAATTAACGAAACTGCATAGATGGATGATCACTTAACTGGAGAGTCAAGCTCGAAATATCGATTTGGGGATATGATTGGCAAAGACAGAAAGATGCAAGAAGTTTATGATCTCATAGAAACAATAAGTCCAACATCCACAACAGTATTGATACTTGGGGAAACTGGCACCGGTAAAGAATTAGTAGCACGGGCAATTCATCGTAATTCACAAAGGAAATATAAATCCTTTGTAAAGCTCGATTGTACAGCACTGCCCGAGACACTTTTGGAAAGCGAATTATTCGGATACAAAAAAGGGGCATTCACCGATGCAAGAACCGATAAACCAGGTAAATTTGAAATGGCTGATGGCGGAACGATCTTTCTTGATGAGATCGGTGAAATTCCTCCATCTACTCAGGCTAAATTACTCAGAGCATTAGAAGAACGTGCATTCGAACCACTCGGCAGCATTAAAACTGTCAGGATAGATGTCCGCATTATTGCAGCAACAAACCGCGACCTGCAGAAAGCAATTGGACAAGGTAAATTCCGGGAAGATTTCTATTATCGGTTGAATGTTTACCCGATAACCATGCCCACATTACGCGAGAGACCTGAAGACATTCATCTTCTCGTTGAATACTTCATTGAAACATTCGGAAAAAGATTTGCCAAAGAAATCACGCAAGTGTCTCAAGATGCTATGGATTTACTGACTGATTATCCTTGGCCAGGTAATGTACGTCAGCTTAAGCACGCTATCGAATATGCATCTATCAATTGCAAAGGAAGAGTCATTGAGGCAAGGCATTTGCCTGAAGCGATAAGACAAAAATCAAAGGTTTTAACAGATAAGATAATGAAGACAGAAAATCCGTTGCAAGAGATCGAGAAAGAAGTGCTCATTGATTCTTTAAAAAGAAACAAATCAAACCGGGGGGAAACTGCAAAAGCATTAAAGATCTCCCGCGCTACGCTCTGGCGTAAGATGCAAAAATACAACATAAAATAAATCATCCAATCTCAAGAAAATGCTGAAGTTAGCAGCATTATTTGCTGTATTGTTTCAAAAATGAACTGATGTCTCATTATTAGAACATTGTTTTTCCGAATCATACAGTACTGTTTACGCATAAAGGACGAATTTGTCTCATTAATGAAACAATTATACTAATTGCAACGCGAACACAATGAATAGTATTTGCTTAAGTTAAGGCTTAATTCGTCTATTTTTCAGTACAAATCCACTGCTTACTCTTTATTCTACCTTTGCCGTCCTACCTGGCATGGATATTGCTACTATAATATGTGAAAGGAGCTATTTATGGCTATGTTCTTAATCACGTTACCACCTATGCCGAAAGACAAAGTCATGTCCGCTTGATCAAGTGTAATAAACGCCTCAGTTGGAGGCGATCTCAAGATGGACAAAGCATATATCGACGAAGCAACAGGTCAGGCAATTTGTTGTTGGAGTGCGCCTGATAAAAAGAGTGTCGAGGATCTATTTACCAAGGCACAGGTTGAGACTGAGTCCATTAAGCAAGTTGTAGTATATTCTGGTTAAAAGCGACTTACTCGATTAGGTGTATTTCGCTTAATTGAGTATATAATTAATCAGTAAAAGGGGGTCGGCGAAAACCGACCCCCTTTTTAAAATTTGGACAGTCTTTATGGTACCTATGGCACAAATAAATGTTCGACCAATATTTTTAATCCTATACCGATTAAAACTAAGCCGGCAATCATTTCTATTTTTCTTTCAAAGAAATGGCCAACTTTATTGCCAACATAAACGCCAAAAAATGATAATAGAAATGTTACGACACCAATAATTATCGCAGGAAGGATAATCGCCACCTTTAAAAATGAAAGACTGAGGCCAACAGCTAATGCATCAATACTTGTTGCGATTGAAAGTATAAATAGAACATAGATTTTTTGGGGATTATTTTCCTTTTCATTTGATTTTAATTTAAATGATTCATAAATCATTTTACAGCCGATAATGCTCAGAAGCCCAAATGCGATCCAGTGGTCGAAACCCGAAATGATATTCCTCAAACTCATTCCGGATAACCAACCTATTATTGGCATAATTGCTTGAAAGAATCCAAAAAACAACGCGATTTTCAAAGCATGTTTGATTCGCAGGTGTCTTATTGTAATTCCGCTTGTGATTGACACAGCGAAGGCATCCATTGCTAAACCTGTGGCAATAAGTAAAATTGACAGAAAATTCACTTTGAATAATATAATCAGTATTTGCTGTATTACAACCTACTTATAGTTAGTGAATGCTATTAGACTGTCAAAAGATATTGATGAGAAAAGAACAACACAATTGTATTCCAGTTTGCCGGATGATTATGTTCGAAGTTGTAATATATGAGCATAGAGGCGGGCTGCAGTATACAATATCCAACCAGTGCTCTAATGAATCCATGAAGTACAATTCTTTTCACTATGTTAATGTTTCTTTTCATCCCTATTGACCGCAGCAGGTTGGCGGTTTTCCTTTGAATTCCTTCGCATTGGCACTGGCAAGCCGCTCGAGAAGCCGTGCGATAAAACCTTTCTTTTTTAAATATCCTAACGGGTCTCTTTCGAATTGAAGCTTGCAGGCATTACTGCAAAAATAGTAGGTTCCACCGTTGAAATCAGTTTTGAATTCTGCGGTTTGGGGATCAACCATCATACCACAGATTGGATCCTTGGCCATAACAATCACCTCCTTGCCCGAAAATATTAAGAGCTGATTTCGAGATCAAGCAATATTGACGCTCTCAATGCTAGAGTAGATCCTTTTTCATCCTTTCGAATTCCTGTTTAGATATTTCTCCTTTAGCATATCGCCTCTGCAATATCTCAAATGGTATCTCTTGCTCCGTCTTTATCAATTTCTTTCCATTAACGAGAAAGTATACGGCAACAGCAATAAGAACCAGCAATATAATCCACATAATTACACCTCCATAGCCATAGTTCATATGGCCCCAACCCATCATATGCCCATTGCTCTCATGCGCCAACACACGGGTGATGGGTAGCATGAGTACAAATAGTAATTTTCCCAAAGAGTTCATGATTTACCTCCTCTTAGATTCTTTCAAATACATGCTTCATCCTTCCACCTCAATATAATAGACGGACCAAGACACCAAAAGTTATGCAATACTCGGTACATAATGCCGATCATCTCATCATTCCTTGAGAACCATGCATCTGTTGCATTTCGAGAATTCCCATATCCTTCACTTTCTTCATTTGTTCCCTCCTTCTATTCATTAGACTCCTCCTTTCATATATAGTTTAGGGTGAAACCGGTAGCGCAGGAGGTGACTTATACTAACTCTGTATTCTGCAAGCCAACAGACTTATTGCCAGTAACGCTGATGATCCTCATCTCTTCAAAGCAGCAACGGCCTTTATCTCCGTGATCTTTATTTCAATCTCTGCCTGTCCTGACTCCCTTGACATTCCATTGGCTTTTTGTATTATTTTACAAGGAGAAGTAATATGCCAGAGTTCGATAAATACATAAAGAAAGCAAAGTCTATGGGTATTACAGAGGCAAAAATCATTGATCCAAAGTCAGTTGTTGTTGGCGATTGGGTGAGGTTGAAATGCCAATATGGCTGTGGTGGTTATGGCCAGAATCTTACATGTCCACCCTATTCACCGACACCTGATTATACGAGGAAAATGCTTGGAGAATATTCTAAAGGTCTTTTAATGCAAGTAACGAATATCTCTTTTGATACGAACCCGGATTTCAGCCTAGAGCGGATTGTGGCTGATCTTGAACGGGAAATTTTCCTTGATGATTATTACAAGGTGCTTGGAATGGCTGCTGGTCCATGTGGACTCTGTAAAACCTGCGAAACGAAAAAATCCTGCAAGCATCCACATGAAGCTCGACCAGCTATGGAAGCTTGTGGTATCGATGTTTATGCAACCGCAAGAAATAATGGATTTGAACTGAACGTTGTAACTTCAGAGGACGATCCCTGTTCTTTTTTGTCATTAATAGTAATAAAATGAATTTTTATGCTAAGACGAACCCCTGCGGATGCGAGTGGAATCAGTCCTCTAAACTAGAAAAAAATTGGTATAGAGGAATTATGAGAAGTTGAAAAGAGATAATTGTCTTGATATTCAACATTCATTATTTATGCTTAAATAGGACAATCAACTCTTTAGCAGCTCACCTGCAATCTTATCATCTATTTTCTTTTTTTGATTCAATGATTTCTGTTGATCTTTTACTCGTGAGTTTCTTTCATCTAAATGCGGCATCATTTTGGCAAACCGAGCGATCACTCGTCTTGCATCATTTATATTGTTTTGCTTAAAACAACTTTCAATAAAATGAGTTGCGTTTTTTTCTAATTCATTAAGTGCTACAACACGCATATTTTCAGACCACTCATCGTACATTTTTACGAACGGTTCATCCCGGAAGAGGACAAATGCTCTCAGAAGTTCTTTACGAGCAAGATTCCATTCTCCAGCTCTTTCAAAGGCTTGTGCAGTAACGAGTATTTGTTTGAATTCATCATAATCCGTCATAAAATGAATCCCCCGATTGTTCAGGATTGCTTCGTCTTTTCGAGCGGTAATTGTAAGCAGATGAGGTGGTATCCTCAATTTTTTTCTAATCTTCACAAGGAGATGGGCAAGATTTCTTGATGGACGAGAGCTGTTTTTCCAAAAGTTGTCATATAAATTCTTGAGTATAATTCTCTTGCCTGGTTCACCAGCTCTCATGACCAGGTAGATCAAAAAAGCAGTATCTTTTGGTGATAATTTTATTCTAAGGTATTGATCATTTTTATAAACAACCAGCGGACCAAGAAACTTGATATTATATACGGGAACCTTTTCATTGAAAATCGGTAGCTTCAACATAGAACGGGGAAGGTGTGTTGGTTTCCCTTTTTCGAGTAATTTAATCACTGTCTCAGGAAAAAACACAATATATTGATGGAAATGTGTCATCAGATATTTTCGTTGCGCAGAAGAAAAAGCTTCTATATAATGTCCGGTTTTCAGAAGATGAATCAGTTTTACAGTTGGCAGAAGATTATCAGCTGATACTTTCTTGAGTTTGGGCCATGTTGTTGGAGAAACAATATATTCAAATATGTCTGCAATCCGTTTGAAATTTCTTTTTGCAAATGGTAGTATTCTTCTCAGAATAGCCAAGGCCTTTGTTCTTTTGCCAAGACTGCAGTAAGCACTAGCTATTCTTGAGTATGCCGTTATTATTCCGATATTTAGTTCGTTCTTTTTTGATATTGAAAGAGCCCTTGATGAAAGAGCAATCGCTTCATCGGGCATTCCTTTAACTAAAGAATACATAGCGTCACACATAAGTACTTTGGAATCATAGCCCCAACCACGCATTTTTACGTTTTTAAGGATACTGATAGCTCGTTTGTAGTCTCCCTTATGAAAGTATAAAAAACCAAGGTTTCTCTTATGGGCTTGTTTTTGTTCTTCCTCTGCTTCATCCAGTACTCTCAAAAAACAATATTCTGCTTTCTTAAAATTCTCTGTCCAGGTGCAAAGTGAACCGAGATCATATATAAAGCTATCTGATATATATTTCCGTCTTTTTATTAAAACACAACAATGTCTGCTTATTTCGGATGCTTTTTTAATTTCTGATAATTGAGCACGGGCAATACCTTCAGAAACAAGGATAGGAAAATTTAAGGGAAAAAGAAGAGGAGAAAAATAATCGCCTTTTCGTTTGAGCGACTTCTTCAATTCTTCAGTACTTTTTAACTGCTTGGCAGGTTCACCAGTAAATGATAAGGCGCCTACTTCAAAAATTTTCACTCTGAGCGCCAGATAATTTAGATTCTTTTGCTTACATTCTTTATATAAACTGCCTATTGTTGCGAAGTAAGAGCGTATCGGTGTTGTTCTATATGATAATGCCATTTTTTCTACACGTCTTTTCAAATTCAAAAGGGAATCTGGTATTTTCACAAGCAGTTCATTTTTCGGTAACATAGGAACCGTATTGAGTATTTCTGCTGACATCTTCTGATTGCCGCGCTTGAAGAGTTCATTTGCCTGATCAAATTTCCTTTCTGCTTCCTTGGTCCACGAACAATATTCAGTGAAATCAGGACATAATCTTTCCCTTCTGAATCCTGCATAGCCATACCTTTTCCAGATTCCCCAAATACCTTTGATAGATATCTCAATTCCTTTCTGGGCGAGTTGTTCTTTTGCTTTTCTAACCGTTAATGTGGGGTCTTTTTCTTTTAAAAGTACAATTTCATCTTCTATTGGTTTTTTTGATCTGTTCCAAGGTCTCTTATAAGTCGATAAAAGTCGCGTTTCGCCTTCTTTTTTATAGAGCTTAACCCACTTGAATAGACTCTGATAATGGATATTGAATTTTACCGCGGTTCGTTTTAAGCTAGTACTATTTTTTAGATAATCCTCAACCGCGTGAATCCGGGTCTTTGTGTCAATATTATACATATGTGGAAACATTATATCATTTTTGAACGGTTTGTCAAGACCGGAGTCAAATTAAGCAAATCCCCCGAAAAACAAAGACTTTTAAAGGGTTACTAATCCAAAAACATACACAGTTCAGATTATAATTAATAGTAATAAAAAGGATTCAGAAAAAGGAGGTATTATGAATCGGTTCATCACATTAGCCTTTGGTTTGTTTCTATGCCTTGGGTTAATCAGCAATGTGTTCGCGGCAGAACGTGTGGTTGTCTGCGAGGAATGGTATCAAGAGACTTGAGGTTCCTGTAGGTATGCCAGTGGGACACTGGCACAAATTGAAATCAACTATCCAGACCAGGTTGCCTTGATCGAGATGCATTTGAGATCAGGCTATCCTCTATATTGTGCAGAGGCTTTCTCACGTATGTATTATTATCCTAGTCCTTATGCTACACCGATGCTAAAGTATGATGGTCTTAATGGTGGTAGTGGCTATGGCGGTTGGCAAAACCTAATCACCGGTCGTTTTAATATACCCTCAACAGTTACCATAACAATGTATGGCGATTATTCAGATGGTAGTGGTACGATCAATGTTAAATTCCGTAATGATACGACCGTTACAATCAGTGCACGAGCTTACATCGTTATTACTGAAGATAGCTTGTACTATCTGGGACCAAATGGTGATCCATGGCATAACCATGTCGCACGCGATTATGTGCCAAGCTATACAGGTCAGTACATCACTATCCCTGCGGGAGATTCTGTGATTGTGACTCAACCGTTTACCATACAAGCCGGATGGGATGAGGATATGTGTAATATCGTTGCCTGGTTTCAAACTGATGGAACAAGGAAAATGTGGCAGGGTGGCAAGACACCTGTTACAGCACTAGTTGGTGTTGAAGAATATGAATCTGATGTTATGCCAGTATATGCGGTAACTACAGTGCCCAATCCCTGCGTGAGCAATACGTCATTTCAGTTTGAATTGCCAATCGGTACCAATTACAAGATAGCTATTTATGATGTTTCCGGACGTCGTATACAGACATTAGATGGCATCGCTTCTGGTGCTAAAGAATCCGTGAGATGGAATCTTGAAGATAATACGGAGACTCATGTAAGTTCAGGTATATATTGTTACAGATTCGAAAGCGAAGTTACTAATCAAACCGGTAAAATAATTGTGAGATAAAAAAGGAGTTACGCTCAAACGAACCCTGAGCCTTTAATGAATAGATTGGTTATTTGTCTAAATCTGACATTAGTCATAGCCGTCCAAGCCCAGACTGAGAAATGGGTATATACTTATAACGGACCTGCAGATAATGCAGATGAAGCGTATGCCGTTGTTTATGGGTCAGATGGTAAGCTGTATGCTGCTGGGATCAGTTTTGAACTTGTAGGTGATAATGATTTTGCCATACTCAGCGTTGATACTGCAGGCAATGAACGGTGGGTGTATACCTATGACGGTCCTGCGCATTTCACAGACGGTGCCAATGCCCTTGTTTATGGTACAGATGCGAATCTCTATGCTGCAGGATGGACTAACGGTGGTTCTGTAGATATCGATTTCACTGTAATAAGTGTTGACACAGCAGGAGATGAGCGATGGGTGTATAGGTATAATGGAACTGCTAATTATGTCGATAATGCATTTTCTATTGCTTGTGGTCTTGATGGCAATATCTATGCTGCAGGATTTACGTTTACGTTTGCCGCTGGCGTCACTGACTTTATTGTAATAAGTCTGACTCCCTCGGGTGATTTAAGGTGGATATACAATTATGACGGCGGCGGCAGACCATGGAATGGTGCAAATTCAATTATATGTGGTCCAGACAATTATATCTATGCGGCAGGATATTGCGGCGGTACTGGTAATGATGTTGACTTCGCGGTAATATGTCTTGATACGGCTGGAAATGAAGAATGGATTTATAAATACGATGGCGCTGGTGGTGATGACGAAGCAAAATCAATTGTATATGGTTTAGATAACAATCTTTATGCCGCAGGATACATTAGCAGTTCCTCTACTGTTTCTGATTTCGCGATTATTTGTTTGACTACTGGAGGCGATGAAAACTGGGTTTATCAGTATAATGGACCGGGCAATATTGGTGATGAAGCAAAATCAATTGTATACGGCTTAGATAACAATCTTTATGCAGCAGGATTAGCTTGTGATGCGAGTGCAGATAGTGATTTTGCAGTGATCAGTGTAGACACCAGTGGTAATGAACGATGGGCATATACATATAATGGGCCCGGTGACTATAGAGACGAAGCACTTTCTCTTGTCTACGGTTCTGACAACAATGTCTATGCTGCAGGTTATAGTTTTGATACTGGAACACGAGAAGATTTCACGGTTGTCAGTTTGAGTTCGGCAGGCGAGGCATTAGGAGTATACAGATATAATGGTTCCCATGATCGAATAGACCACGCCAATTCAATTGCATATGGTTTAGACAACAATGTCTATGCAGCTGGTATGTGTTTTAACAATAACACAATAGTCGACCTTTTACTGGTGAGCCTTGAACCAGTCTTTGGAATAAATGAACATTATCTTGCTTCAAACCGACTACCGAAACTCGTATTTGTATCGACATTTTTTGAGAAAAAGATCGATATAGAATTTGCTAAACCATCAACCAAAAATCTAAAGATTGCTATATTCACTATTCTTGGTGAGTTAGTATACGAAACCACAGTGCACTCCACTCCTATTCGACTAGAATTAAATGAGGATCGCATTGCACGATTACCAGAAGGAATATATTTTCTGTCGGTCACACAAGAAGGTGTGGTTTATCCTTCTGAGAAGATCATTAAGTACTAGGAGGTTATATATCTTAATTGCAGTATGGTTATTTGAATATAAGGAGGTAAGATGAAAAAGATCTTTTTGGTATTGATATTATTCTGCTTCTTGTACGGTGCAGGAGAGAACTGGACACTGCTTAGCCCAAGTGGTACGCCACCATCAGGTCGTTGGGGCGCCGCGAGTGTTTATGACACTCTTGCTGATCGCTTTATTGTCTTTGGTGGAGCAATCTGGGGAGCAGCCTATAACAACCTCTACGCTCTAGATGGCACAGCTTCAGGTAATGGTGTCTGGACACAGTTGACACCGACAGGTTCTATCCCTGGAGCAAGAGGCTTTTGCGCTCCTGTATATGATGCACCGAGGCGGCGAATGGTCATTTTTGGTGGTTATAATATGTCAGCTAGTTGCTATAATCAAGTCTATTTTTTAGACAGTTTATTCCAACAGAGCCCGCGCTGGAGTTATGTTTCAGTCAGCGGCTCTGCACCAACTGTTAGACAAAGCAGTGCTGCTGCTTATGATCCAATTCAAGAGAGAGTGATTTTCTTCAGTGGATGGTGTGGATATAGTTGGAAAAACGATGTCTATGTGCTGGAAAATCTTGATTCAAGCCCTAGTTGGCGCCGGCTATTCCCTACTGGTGGAGGACCTGGTGGCAGATGGGGTGCAAGCTGTGTCTATGACTATAATAACGATCGTCTATATGTTTTTGGCGGTATGAACACTGCTCAAGCTTATCCAAATAATGTCTGGGTTCTTGATAGTCTTCAGACAAGCGACGGGCATTGGACCCAATTATCGCCAGGTGGTTCAATCCCCACAGGACGGATGTGGTTAGCCTCTGTATATGACGGCTCTTGTGATAGGATGCTTCTTTTTGGAGGCGGATATTTTCAGAGTTCTGCGCTCAATGACCTTCGAAGTTTAGACCCGTTATCTTCAACGCCGTCTTGGTCTCTGATCAGTGCAACAGGTACAAGTCCATCTTCACGATTAGGTCCATCCTGGGCACTTGATGAACAAAGGGATCGTCTCATCCTCTTTGGTGGTAATTACTATAGTGCCAACTATAATAATGCCTATGTACTGACTTGGGATACGGGTATATCTGAGGATAAAAACCCTGCGGTAAACCGACCAGTAATAGTTATTGAGCCTAATCCTTTCCGGAATTTTACCACGATATATTTTGAGGGTAAAGGTTTCGTATCATCGGTCATGGTCTTTGACTGTCAGGGACGGCTGATAAAAACATGCTCCTCGGACAGAGAACAACTTCCATGTAAAGTTATCTGGGATGGAAAAGACGAGAATGGTTTTAAAGTTTCTTCTGGCACCTACTTCGTCATTATTAATACCGATGAGGGGGAAATTCTAAAAAGAGTAGTAAAGATATTATAGATTAAAAGCTTTACTCAGATAATATTGGATTCCCAGTGGGATTACGTTTGTAATAGATCTCAGGGTTTCCCTGGTGGTTGTCATACCAAGCCAGATGAACGTATTTACCCGCTATTGCCAGTGAGGGATTCCAAACATCGACCCCAGGTAGGGGTATAAGGCAGCTGTCTTTTTCCCAGGTTATTCCATTGTCTGTAGAACGTTTGTAGTAAATACCATCATGAGGATGTACCCAGGTCAAGTGGATAACTGAACGCAGCGCTGCACATGATAGATAAGGAAAAGAATCTGCTATATCGTAATGAGTAAGGCGAATACCGGGCTGCCAGGTAGCTCCTAAATCTGTCGTGCGCCTGTAAAATATGTCAAAATGAGGGTCTTTTGTGGAATCAGTCTGTGCTAGCCATGCTAAATGTAGTGATGAATCAACATGGGCGATCGTTGGGAACGCTGCCCAATACAATGTTTGATCGGAAAGACAATTTTCAACCTGCCAGGTTATCCCACAATCTGTAGAGCGTCGTCCCCAAATTTCCGCGCGACCCGTTCGAAAATCAGTCCAGACAACCTGGACTAAAGAACGGCAAAATGCAAGACTGGGATTGAGTTGTGAAGATTGATTATCCGTGACCTGAATATCCTCAGACCAGGTTATGCCATTATCCGCTGAGTATTTATAATAAATGTCTGTATTACCATTCCGTTTGTCTACCCAGACAATGCGCACGTCAGCGCCACAGCAGACACAGCCATGAATAGTAGTCTGCACTGAAGAATCTGGTGCATTGGTCAAGCGAATATCCTCAGACCAGGTTAGCCCCCAATCAGTTGAACGCTTATAGTAGATCTCTTTATTTCCGTCCCGATCATCGTCCCAGACTATATGCGTTACCGGGTTCATCACGCCGGCGATTGAGACACCAGGATTTTCAGCTTTACCCGTTGTATTGGTCATACACATCTCATCTTCCCAGGTAATACCATGGTCTTGAGAGCGCTTATAATAGATCTGTGTATTTTCACTGCGTATATCGTACCATACCACATGGATAATCCCGCCAAAAGAAGCGGAGATTGACCAGGTATTAGCAAGCAAGGCACTATTGCAATGAGTAAGCCGTGTCGTGGGTTCCCACTGAGCGAAAAGAGGAATAGCTATGAGAAATCCAAGGACTGAATATAAAACATACTTCATATTTGCTTTCATATTATAGAGGGATTTGGGTTTAAGTCAATTAATTACAATTATGCCGTGATTTTGGATTATTGGGTTTTTTAGCGTGTCTTACTCGGGTATATCAAGATATAGTGTAATGTATTCTTGCCAGGCTGAACTGCAGAGACCAAGACCTCCGGTGACTCCTACTTGCATTAAACTGTCAACAGGTTCAAAATAATATTCGTAATAATTGCGGTTGAATGCAGTAACTCTTATTTCACAAAGACCTTCTGGTGGACTACCGATATAGTCACCGACGCGTATCTTTATGAGGCTATCAAGGGTATCAGGCTTGAGCCAGAGCCAGTCGGTTCTGTGAGCTCGTTCAAATGAACAATAATATACAATAGCACCTTCACTTCGACTGAAAGTAATTGTATCCTCTAGGGTAATGGTATCGCCTGGTTGATTAAGAAAATCAAAATCCCCGGGGACTATTGTCTCACCAAAAAGAGTATCAAAATCCTCTTTGCTCACGGTGAGGTAGTACGTAGATCCTGGCCGGATATTTATAGAATAACTGATATACTTTTCGAACAGCTCATCGAAAATCAACGTGTCAACTCTATTACCAATTGAGATCGTGACGAATGCATTATCAAGATACGGCTCAGAGAATTCGTCGATCTCATAAGCACGGTCAACAAAAGCCTCTGTATAGCCTATATAATTATTCAAGTGTAAATAGACATTGAGCTGATTTTCGTATTCACTTACTGTGACTGTATCGCATGCCATGAATAGTAATATTAGCATTACTAGATAACTCAAGTGCTTTGAAGTACTGATTATTTTACTCATGTCAGAACCTGAAATTTATACCAAAACTCGGTATTGGAACAGGCAAAAGAGTATAGCTTTTCTTCTCAGGGGGGTCTCGATCAAAATCATAACCGTAAAAAACGACATTCTCCCGGTCATAAACATTCATGACATCGATATACCATGAACCGCTGATACCCAATATCTTGAAGTCTTTTTCCAGATGAGCATCGAGACGGTGTGTTATTGGTAAGCGGTGAGCATCGCGCGGGCCTTTAATAGTATACCATTCCCAGTAATAGGCAGCGTCAAAAGGGTCGTATGAGTACACTCGGTAGCGCGCCAGGTCCTCAGCATAGGGCAGACCTGATGCAAGATACCAGCGTAAATTGAAAGTTCCATTATTTAATACTGGCACGCTTTGCGGTATTTTATAGCCGAGTACGATATTGAGGTTATGCCGGCGGTCATAGCGCGGTGCATAGTAACGGTCAAACTGTTTGCGTCGGGTATAACCAAATGAATAGCTTATCCAGCCGAAGATATCGCGATAATTCCTTTTGAGAAAAAAGTCGATGCCAAAGGCGTACCCCGAACTGACCTTTAAGCTTTCCGAGGGTTGGCTAAAATACATATCATACTCGCGCGGTATCAAAAGGTTGAAATATTTTTTATAGTACGGCTCAATAGTGAGTTTTGTGTCATCGTCAAACCACTTTTCAATGCCGGCAATTACATGGTACGCAGTCGGGATCGTATGCATGGAATCGACCGGTCGCCAGAAGTCGAAGATCGAGAAATAGGACTCCTGGCTGTTGATCGTGATGAGAAATTGACTGTATTTTCCCCAGGCAAGGTTAAAAGCAGTATTAGGTCCGATGTGGTATTTGAGACCGAGTCTGGGATCAAAACAAAAGCGGTCATTAATACTATAATAAGTAGAACGCAAACCTGCCTGGACAGAAAGAACACTGGGCAGCAAAGACCATTTATCCTGCACATAAGCGGTTAATATCCTGGGTTTATAGGAATGCTCGGCGATCTCAAGGTTGCTCAGGTCTAAGTTATACATGATCTTCAGTTGTTTGACATCGATACCGATGTCAAATGTGTGGCGATCATTGAGAAAGTAATTGAAGTCAATTTTCCCTGTATAGTCGATGATTTCTTCATGGATCGCAAAATTATTAGTTGAATCCTCATGGTCTTCATAACCGAAATTCGTCACGAAATTACTCCAGGCACCGATCATCTCGCCATATAGTTTTGGATTGAAAACCCTGCGCCAGCGCAAGCACACACCACGATTGCCCCAGTCGAGTTCTATCTTTTCGTCAGCTATACCACCCTGAAAATTTTCCTCGAACTGCAGGACATCTGAACCGCCGAGTGCAGCGAGGGTAAAGCGGTTTTCTGGCGACGGGTTGAAATTTATCTTGGCGATGCCGTCATAAAAGTAATAAGGAAGAGAAAGGCTATCATTAGTTATCTTGGAATATGCCCAAACGAGCGCATCAAAATATGTTCGGCGTCCGCTTATGAGGAATGAACCTTTGGGTAAAGGCCCTTCAATGATTAGCTTAGACGTTACCAGACCGAGAGACGCTTCACCGGCGAATTTCTTGGAATTGCCTTCTTTTGTTGTGATCGACAGGACTGAGGATAATCGGTCACCATAACTTGCTGGAAAACCACCGGCAAAAAGCTCGGCATTACTGACCACGTCAGGATCGAATGTTGAAAACAATCCAAATAAATGTGATGATGGATTATAAACCGTGATCCCATCAAGGAGCGCAAGGTTCTCGTCCGGGCTGCCGCCGCGGATATATAATTTATTAGACAGGTCGTGCATTGAAATGACACCGGGCATGAGCTGGAGGGTTTTAATCAAATCTTTTTCAAGTAAACTCGGGATCGCCTTTATCTCACGCCTGGTAAAATTAACCCGGCTTATTTCGACCTCTTCTTCAAATCTTGTTCTTTCTGCAGAAACGACGATCCTTTCCATTTCGATGATCGATGGTTTCAATTCAATATTCAATGTGAAATTTTGACCAACATTAACTTCGATCTTCTGGATTATTGTTTCATAACTGATGTAAGAAAAAACGATCTGGTAACTGCCTTCAGGAACATTATGAATGATATAATAACCCTTTTCATTCGTCGCGCTGCCAAGTGCGGTATTTTCAAGATAAACATTGGCATAAGCAAGTTGTTCGCCGTTCTCAGCGTCGGTAACAAACCCGCTAATCGAACTGGAATTATTCAATAATAATACAAGAATAAATATTATTTGCATAACACTTGCGTCAGGTTTGAGTATATATGCAGTAGTTCTTTTGTCAAGTTATGTATACGGATATTTTATGAGTATAACTGTTTTACCGGCATTAGTATTGATTATTGATACAGTAAAACAAAAATAACTATTGGTTAAAAAAAAGAGGGTGGTTTTACCACCCTCTTTTATCGTAAAATCGTACTATTTATTCAACCAGGATCACTTTCTTAACCGCTCGTTGGTTTTCAGCCTCCATATGTATAAAGTAGATACCGCTGGCTAGTTTCTTACCGTTAAGATCTTGCCCATTCCAATAAATAGAATTACCAGAAGATGACCCATTGATCGAGTTAACCAACCTGCCCGCGGTATCAAAGATCTTAAACTGAACCTGCGTTGTATTTGACGGTAGAGTGTATTGAATTTCCACTCGGTCGCGGAATGGATTAGGATAAGGTTGCAGAGTCATAACTCCTGCATGAGTTTTAGTAACTTCTTCAACACCAACGAGTGAAATGCCAAAGAAATTCATGATCGAGTCAAGGAGTGCTGCTCTTGTTGAAACACCACTGCCATCGACCAAACCACCGAGCTCAAAACCACAACCCACGGTCCTGTACGTACCCGCATCATTGGCAACACCACAATCATAACTATTATCTGTATCATAAAAAATAAGGAAACCTGTGCCGGTCGGCGAAATATGATCCATCCAGGAATTCTCACCAGAATAAGCGAAATTCATACCGGTCGTAAAAGTACCCGTTTGACCGGCATATGGTCCACCATCACTCGTCCCATCAGCAGTCGCATTGATCCCAAAGAGCGGACCAAAATCATAACCAGTCGGCGGATCATAGTACCAAACATCGCCACCTTCTAAGTACATCCTACCGCCACTGTTTACATAGTCAACCAGGGCTGTTGCCTCAGCGCTACTTGCACCGATTATATAGTTGTTGGCATAAATACCCACACAAACAAATACAGCAGAGTAGTAGTCAAGATCTGATGTGGGTAAGGTCAAACCGTAGTTACCTGTGTAGCCAATGCTTCCCAGGGTACTGTGCATTGTTGCACCAGAACCTGGCGTCGGGTCAGGATTCCATATATAGTAATGGATCCTGCCGATAATGAGCGTGAAGTCGATTGTATCGGCAAAACTACCATCAGTAGCGATTAATTGACACAGGGCAGGATGACCATCTGGTGATGAAGGACTCGCATATACAGTGTATGGGTCGCTGGTATTTTCTTTTGTACTATCAATAAGCAGCGAACCAAAATAACCTGAATTATCAGTAATTGTTAAGTAAGGATCACTCGATTGTATGATGGTATTAAGGTTTGTGAAATTAGCGCCACCAATATTTCTGATCGTAGCTGTTAGATCACTGGTTTCACCTGGGTCAAGATACCCGTTGCCGTTACCACCAATATCATTTATTATTGTCTCTAAAAGTGCAAGATATTTTTCTGAACCATTATAATTTAATTCAATATCGTCGGCGAAGACCTCCGCCGTTTCTGATGCACCTCAGCACGTATGGTCAGTTTTAGCATAGAGCGCTGCTTCGATCTTTTTGACGTCAGTCGGGTTGACTCCAGACAGGTTACCTAATTCTGAGTTGATATTAAATGAATAGGAGTTCCAGTCAGCATTTGGTGCTATTATTAAGTGACATGTAGAAGAATTCGCCCAGGGACATGGAGTTGTGTACCGACATATCATTGTTTGACCCAGGAGAGATCCAGAACCATCCAGATAAGAAATGGTTATTGCCGCTCCTGCCCAGCAGAGCGTATCTTCGTTATTATCATAGGCATAGAGTTTTGTATAGACTGTGAATTCAAGATCGGTTGTTGGTATATCAACAGTTTGCCATAATTTTGCATAATTTCCATATTGATCTTTGACATATGCTTCATAATCAGGATCCGGGTCGTATGTTGTTGCCCGGTTGACCTCAGAATAAGACCCGCCTTCAATTTGCTGCCAGCCAGTTGTTAGAGGTAGCTCGAAGTCGCCGTTCGTCAGCAACACACTGGCGCTGCCTAAGCTAACCAGTACAACAAGAATGATGTATTTATGCATATCTCCTCCTTTTCCTTCCCTAAAATGAATTGCTTATTAAATAACTAAATCCCTATATGATTATACCTTAATTCCTCAAATGTCAAGACCTAAGATAATTTTCAGTGATGCTTCCGGCTATTTCGGTTCAATCCCAGACGACAGCTTGGATTTTACACGTGCAATTGCCCAAAAATATTTCTATTGGAGCTTATATAGGGGAATTAAAAATGGGATCTCCACTTTTATTATTAGTATATAAATCGAAGAAGGATCTCAATGCAACACAATTACTTTTTCACTAATGAGACGAGTACCCCTTTTGAGTGTCAGAAAGTAGATACCGGATTGTGGAAAATTTATAGAGAATCGATGATCACCTTCAGGAAGATACCCTTTGAATATATTTTGTGATACTCGTCCACAGACGTCATACACCTGAACTGTTAAGTCTTGTGATGCAGTAAGTGAGAATCTCAGTTCTGTATTTTCTTTCGATCTCACAATCGATGGTAAGAAAAATGGGTGTGAGAGATCTGGGATTTCTTCGTCTTTTCCTTCTTCAACACTGACCACTGGCTTTGAAGCAAGTTCATGAAGAAAAATAAGATGTCGTTCTTCATCGTATAGTTCGAGAGTATCAAGGATCCATTCTGGCGGAAAACCGATAGTATAGATGGTATTTGGTATATTCATCAAAGAATCATTGACTCTTGTCCAGGGACATATTCCACTTCCTCCATACGTTGTTGCAGTTCCACTGTCAATTAAAGCAATTGCATGTGAGTTATCGGTGATATTCGGATTGTGATCGGTTGTTGATTGAACCCGTAGATAGTAGACATTCGCCGATTTCATAAAAAGCGCTGCTTCACGTTCAATCCAGAAAGATTGTGAATCAGGAGGTACCGGTACATGACCACCAGAATCCTGGCATGTCTGATATCGATCCGAAGGTCCTTCCCAGTCCAGGAGAAATTTGATGTATGGATCATTTGTATGTCTTGAAAGCACTCCTGACGCCATTGTGACACCATACGATTCGGTGAAGAAGCCGATACTTGTCGTATCAATGTAAGGATAGGTGTAAAGGTATCGTACTATTTCCCACAAACCATCCTGTTGTATGTATCCACAGTAGTCTTCAATTGTGTACGTTCCATGATTTGTGCTATTTCCTCGACCATCAGGATCAAAATGAACACATATGAAACCATCGTCTGCTATCCTATTCGCGAGCCCTGTTGTGTCGTAGGTTATTCCCGTTTCATTTCCACCAGGTATCATGATCACCCCCGGGAAAGGATTTGCAGGTGTAGCGTCAGTGGGTCGATGGATGTTTACAAAAAGTGTACATCCTGAAGAGGGATTGTATATCCACACCGTATCAACAACGGTTGGTACGGTTTCTGGATACCTCCACACGATCGCCCCAGAAGAATCGACTTCAATGACCTGACTTACTCCCATTCGAACAATGTCCGAGATTAACGTATTACCGTTACTTAATCGATCTGCCTCATATGGTGAATTGAGTTCGGTGTAACTCCACACAATAGTTCCTCCAGGAGTGACTTCAATTACTCTTCCACTACGTGAATCCGAAATGAGTGTATTCCCATTTGCAAGTCGATCGGCATCTCTCGGCCAATCTAATCCTGTTGAAAACGACCAGACGATATTTCCAAGAGAATCAACTTCTAAAACCTCATTATCGTCAGAATTTGAAATCATCGTGTTTCCGTTGGATAATCGATCTGAATTATGGGGACGGTTCAATTGTGTGTACGACCATACGACCGTTCCCGAAGGATTCACTTCGATAACTTTATCATTACTTTTAACGGTAATGAGAGTATTTCCGTTACTGAGACGGTCTGCATCATTCGGAACATTGATATTGGTATCATAGGTCCATACGATGCTTCCATGTCCGTCGACTTCGATTATTCTGTCGTGGCCCGAGTCGGAGATAAGAATGTTTCCGTTTGCGAGTTTTTGAGCGCTGTGCGGAAAAAGAATGTCCCCTTCTATGTATACCCAGACGAGACTTCCCCGAGGATCGACTTCGAGGATTTTGCTGCCTGAATGAACAATGAAAAGACCACCATCACAGATAAGTGTGTTTCCATTTGTCAAACGTTGTGATGTCCCTATATGAAAGATTTCAACATGAGAAGAGAGTGGGATGGGTAGTATACAGAGAAGAAGAATTATAATCAAAATTTTCATTTTTCCTCCATTGTTTATCAAGGTAGAAATTAAAACAGTATACTATATCACTTCGTGAATTCAAAGTCAATAAAAAAGAAGACAAGAAATACAGGTGCGGATCTCGTGACTTTGACAACAACCATAGAATCCTCAGGTCCTTATGTTACGATCAGTGATGCTTCAATTACTCTATAGCTTATACCCGTACCAATATCCGTCACCACCATCACTTGAGGCATCAGCATCGCGCGCGATCCAGAGCAGGCCCTTGCACCAGGATAGAGAGAAACCAAAACCAGTACGAGGAAGGTCTATTTCAGTCACATAATTGCCGTCGAGGTCATAGATGGCTATTTTGAATTCATCGCTCCAGACAAATAGATGCTGGTTTGATGCTGCAATAGCGTAATTGTATCCGTGTTCATCATACCATTTGGATAACTTGAATTTGTCGAGTTCATTACCAGTTTCAAAATCCAGCACTCTTACTTTGCCTTCATAACATTCGTATAGATATTTACCATCTGGAGACATCGCCGGTGAACTGTTTTCTTCATCAAAGACATCCATTAATTCGACATCAGCTATTTCATCCCAGAGATCAACCACATATAGATCTGTGCCATAGTTTTTCAAATACAGGTTACCATCTTTCGGGTTATGAAAAATAGCCCGACAGTCGAGTTCCAGATCATAGTATTCGATAAAATTACCTTTTTTATTATACTCGTTGAGCACGCAATATTCTTCATTGCCTCCGTTGATCGTATAATAGTGACGCCCATCATAGGTTATCCCGACATTGTGAAAGAAAACATTATCCTTTATCTTCATCGCCTGAACTGTTTCTCTGAACATTGCTTTGGGACCACATGTTGCTCTTACTGTAAGCAACATTATTACGATCAATAAACACACTTTAAAGATTTTTTTCATTTTTTGCCTCCATGAATTCTGCCCACATCTATGATGTGGCTGCAAAATTCCATGTCCCCGTTTCTTCGATAGAAGAAACGGGACTTCCTTATCAATTGGCATTATTACACAGCTTTCAGATCAGCTACAACTAAATCCCCCAAAAGTGATTATTTAAACAAAACAATACAAAATGTTTTACTCATTACTATACAATTATTAGTCTATAAGTCAAGCCTTAAGTCTTGACATGATTGCATGTATCCAGTATAATTCAATTATGATAATTACATTGATCCTTACCCTTATAAGCGCCGATTTTCCTATCTGTACAGCGGCAGGCTTCAATGGCTACCCTTCTATCTGCTATGCTAATGATCAGTACTATGTATTCTGGATTGATCAGCGGTTATCGCCCAACTATTCTATCTATGGAGCTCGCATTACCAAAGACGGCACGATCCTGGATCCCAATGGGACAGAACTATATACTGATAGCGCAGGTTATGATTGCAATGTTGCCTCGGATGGTACGAACTTACTCATTATTACCAGGAATTACTGCTGAACCAAAGGTGATATTATTGGAGTGCGTGTCGCTCCAAATATGAGCAGCTTGGGTGATTTTGAAATATGCAATCCAGCTGATCCTGATTTGATCCAAACCTACCCTTCGGCAGCCTTCAATGGTGAGAACTATATTGTTGCCTGGAGTGATGAAAAAATTGGTGGTGTTAATTACTACTCTGTTTGCGTTGCCCGGGTGACACCTGCAGGTGCAGTACTCGATACTGGTGTATGCATCTCAAGTGGTTCGGGCAGCAGTGAATACCGACCTAAGGTTGCATATGACGGCAGTCGTTCCCTTGTCGTCTGGCCCAAGTCGAGTAGTGTACAAGGACGTTTCGTTAATAATGCCGGTCAACCCGAAGATAATATCCTTACCATCGCTTCGGGAGGCGCAGGTGGTCCTTCTATTGCCTACGATGGTGTGAATTATCTCGTTGTCTATCAAGCAGGGACATGGCCAAACTATAATATATATGGTCAATTCGTTTCACCGCAAGGAACTCCAGTCGGCAGTCAAATCACCATTGCTCTAGACAATAATGACACTTTGAGATGGCCTGATATTATCTTTGATGGTTCAGACTATCTGGTGGTTTGGATGAGTGGCCCAAATAGTCCTGGTCCAAACTTCATCCACGGTCAAGGCGTTGCTACAGACGGTTCTTTGATTGGTAACAATTTCCTGATCAGCGACAATACAAGTAGCATGCGATGGTGGCCTATGCTTGCTGCATCCGACAGTAATTACCTGGTCGTCTGGGGACAGGGCTCCACTGATATCTGGGGTAATATTGACCAGGGACCGGTTAGTATTGAAGAAAATAAAGTATCTGTAAGAAACGAAATGCCATTTTATACGAGTACAGTATTGAGTGGACCATTGGACCTGCCAGCAGATATTGAATATCGGATCTACGATATTTCAGGTCGCAGCATCAATACCAACCAGTTAAAGCCTGGCGTATATTTTATCGAGATCGAAGGACGTATTCGCTTAAAGATCGTTAAAATCAGATAACCAGAATAACGAGATTTCTTAAAAAATCAAAGATTCTGGGCAAGCCGGGAGATAATCTTTCGTTGTTGTCATTATCCGGCTTGCTGTAGTCCTGAGCTGTATGTCGAAGGGACCGGATAATCTAGAGAAGTATGGAAAACCCCTGGTCATTCCCTGGTCAAGCCAGGGAATGACCAGGATGGGTAAGCCGCCAGAGTATATTACTTAATATCAGTTACCGAATCTTCCAGTATGCTCCTCATCATGGTGGAACATTGGCCAATCTGTAGTTGCGAGAGTTCCTGAGCCGTGGATGGCATGCAAATAGTTATCATATGCACCCACATAAATCGTACCGTCATTACTGATCACTGGAGAAGACAGGATCCCAGCACCAGCAGAATATTGCCATCTTGAAGATCCATCAGGATTAATAGCATATAAGGTTCCACTATTTGATCCAACATAGATCGTACCGTCTGAACCGATCGCAGGTGAAGAAATCAATGCACTATCTGCACCATATTCCCATTTTGCTGAACCATCAGGGTTGATAGCGTGCAATCGATGGTCCCATGAGCCCACATATATCGTGCCATCTGAGCCGATCGCTGGTGAAGAAACCACGTCATCACTCGTCTGATACCGCCATCTCATTGAACCACTATTATCGATCGCGTAGAGGTAATTGTCAAAAGATCCGATATAGACTGTCCCGTCAGACCCAACTGCAGGCGAGCATGTAATATCGGCACCACAATCATATTGCCATTTAAAAACGCCATTTGAATCGACTGCATATAAATTATTGTCCCAAGAGCCGAAATAGACGGTGCCGTCTGAACCAACTGCCGGAGATGAAGCAACAAGATCGCCGGTCGGATAAGTCCATTTGACCGAACCATCTGGTCGGATAGCGTACAATGAACCGCCATAAGTGCCTACGTAGATTGTTCCGTTCGGACCGATTGCCGGTGAGGAATAAACGCGCTCCCCAACACCGCAGGACCATCGATTGGTTCCATCAGCGTAGATCGCGTACAAAGATTGGTCAAATGAGCCCACATAGATGGTACCATCAGAGCCAATCGCTGGCGAAGATTGTACATAACTGCCAGTCAGATAACTCCATCTTATTGTACCATCAGCGTTGATCGCATGAAGATAGAAATCATTTGATCCAACATAGATCGTACCGTCTGAACCAATTGCTGGTGAGGAGGAAATCTGATCGCCTGTAGAATACTGCCATTTCATCGTACCTAAGATGCTGTCATTAAACACGATTATTGAAACGGTTTCTGAGGTACCAGAATTTTCTGCGTCATCATAAGCCATGGCATAGATCTCGTGTGCTGAGCTATCCTGCTGGATAGAATCAGTATCCCAATCATAATAGAATGGCACATTTGCTGCGGTGGAAATAAGACCATTATCAATGTAGAATTCAACGCTAACGACACCTTGATTGTCATTTGCCTGCACATTGATTCTGACCGTTCCGCCCACTACCGCGCTGTCTTGAGGGCTGGTGATATATACGGTTGGGGCTTCAGTATCCTCACCACCACAGCCGATCCAGAACAGGGCACATATAATACTTGTAACTAAGAATCTCTTCATTTTCCAACTCCTTTTTTCATTACCTCCAGATCAATTATCATTGAAAAATAACATAAAAACCTTAAACATGTGGAATAATACTATTGGGATTTTCATAGATGTCAAGACTTAAATCTCGAAAACAATATTGAGTTGGAAATCTTATCGAATATTGTGTTCTAATTTCGTTTGATTATCTTCTTCGTTACTGATCGCTCTTTAGGTTCACCGGCTATTTTTAAATTAAGCTGCACAAAATATACACCAGGTGGTACTTGATGGTCGCGTTCATCCAATCCAGACCAATAAATGTTTTCTGAATGTCCATTCTCCAATTCTGTTATATTATAGGTCTTTATTCGTACACCTGTTACATCATATATATATAGTTTAGCGCGATCATAATGTGAACCCGGATAGTCCGTGACACAACAGATCATAACTTTTCCAAAGAATGGATTTGGCATTACCTGAAGCAATGGGATCGAACTGTATGGTGACAATTGTTGCTGATCCTCTTCTATGCCGGTGATAACAATAACTGTACCTTCATATGGATAGAGATTTGTGCCGGTAACAGTTATATCGATATCGCCCTGGTGGGGCAGCGTGATGGCAAAGCTGAGATCGCCAGCATGATTAGTATAACCAGTTTCATAAATGGTCGAATCCAATACTATGCAGACAAACGCCGATTCAACCGGTATTTCAACATGTTCAACATGGACATTCAGCGTATCATCGCCGACAATGAGCGATGAATCGTGAATAACCTCAATCGACTTAGGACACGCGGTCCAGAGATTCATCGATGGATCACCAAGGGTCGTGAAACCATAGTATTCAGCAGCACCTCCTTGATAAGGATACATCTGATAGACCTTTACTCTGCCCGCTTCACATGCTTCGCCAAAGGTTCTCTTATTATCTAAAAATACTGCATCGAAAAAACCCTTCGCAACTGCACTACGTAAATATGCCTGACCATACACGCTTGTCGTTGTCGCGAAGTAACCAGCGCCGCCGCGTGGTACGGTTGGACTTCCAGTGAGCAACCATCTTTCTGCAGTCGCCGGGGTGGAACCGGTGCCAATCGTCCGACAGGTTAAGGATAGAACGATCGGTAGTTTTGTACCATTCTGTGTTTGGTCAGGGTTTACAGCAAAAGGACTGTACCAGTTGTTTACACCGGAACCACGGTACATGAGGATCGAACGCCCATTGTTTATCGCGGCTAGTACATGGCTAGTATTATGACCGTAATAATTAGAAAGTGTATCGATGGTCGTATAACCATTATTGACCATTAAATCCGCAGCGTGGTAGGTGTCTGACCAGTATATCGAGTCATCTTGATCCCAATCTAATCTTGCGATCAAACAGGCGCTTGTAAACCACAACGGATCAGCTGTATCCGGAGTGCGTTCATAGGCAAGTATCTTATTAACAACGGTCTGAGCTTCAGTGGTATTGTGTACGGTCAGACGACCTGATAAGATCTCATTGTAGATATCACCGGTTACATTAGTGTAATAATTATCTGTAAATATCCAGCTAATCTGAGCAAAAGCCAGATAGGCTGGCGCGCCGACGAGCAGAAGATACTCAGGTGGTGTTTGCCAGCTATTATAAGCATTGGCAACATAATTTCTGATTTGGTAACTGGACGAACCTATTTCTGATAGCTTAACAATTTTAGTGCGCAGTCCTTTTTTGTGCTTCCACTGGGCAAGTGGTTGAACTGCATTGTAAAAATTATCATGCGTGATTATTAAATAGCGTGCACCTATTTCCTGAGCATAAGTAAATACATAAATGATTAAAAGGGTAGTAATTGTTCTTTTCACGTGTAAATGATATTTGGATATTTAATAAAGTCAAGACTTAAATCTCGGAATTCAAAATAAACCAAAGGCATAAAGAGCTGTCTAAATTGCAGAAAGAGGAGGTACATTAATATGAATGAAAAACAACTAACTTACTGGGAACCTTTAAGAAATCTTCTCAGCTCAAGAAACAATTTTGATGGTCTTTTTGAGAATTTCTTTGGTAGAATGCCCATGGAAAGACAGGATCTCTGGGCGCCGATCGTGGACATTGTTGAAAATAACGGAAATATCGAGGTCAAGGTCGAATTACCAGGTATGAACAAGGATGACATCAAAGTCACGATCAAGAATAATATGCTCCGGCTGTCAGGTGAACGAATGCAAGAAGAGAAAACTGCAGAAAAGACATTCCATCGAAGTGAACGGTATTTCGGAAAATTCTATCGAACGATTCAATTACCAGCTGATATCGATGCAGATAAGATCAAGGCGCAGTACAAAGATGGTGTTCTCAATATCACCCTGCCAAAACCAGAATCAATGAAGCCTAAAGAAATTGAAATCGAAGTAAAATAAGTCTCATCTCCCTCAAAACAGGGTCGGCATCAGCCGACCCTGTTTTATTTTTGGTTATTTCTCTTGTAAACTGAGTCCTCTCCACTTTTTTTGAAATACTGATTTGTCATTGCGCCTGTCCGCCTTTTGAGTGGCGGAAGGAACGAGATTCCTCACTGCGTTCGGAACAAGCTGCGCAATCTCCTAAGTCAAGTAAAGCGTTGTCAATATTACTCTTCTACAGCCTTATGGTTCTTGTCATTGCGAGCGAATCCTGATGGTGAACAGGATGAGCGTGGCAATCTCATGTTTTTTCGATATTTTTCTCTGCCTATGAGATTGCTTCACAAAAAGTGGAAAGGAGTCAACTCTCCAAAAGATTGACTTCTTTGATTCAATTGATATAATTCAATATGAAGATAAAAACAAGTATCTCAATTATTCTCTTTTCTTTCCTGTTTGCAGCGCTGTGTTTTGGGAACCGCGGGATGATCCCGGTTAATCCCAACATCAAGATTTTTGAGCCGACCCAGCGCGCAATGATCGCATGGGATGGTACGCAGGAGATCCTTTTATTGAGTACGGATCTGAGTGCTTCAGATTCAACTCTGCTATTAGAGGTTCTACCGCTTCCTTCAGAACCCGAAGTGAAAAAGGGCGACCTTGAAACTTTCCGCAAAGCCACTGACCTTATAAACAGTAAGCTGCGTGAAGTCGCAATGTTTGGTAAAAGGAACGGCGATGGAGAGAGTCACATGAAAACTCCGGGTGGTGAAGTTACGTTTCATGAAAAGATCGGTGCTCATGATATATCAGTAACCCATCTTCTTAATGCTGATGGTTTTATTGGTTGGGTCCGCGATTACTTAAAGACGCTTGATATCGAGGAAGATGTGATTTCAGAAGCAATGAAAAACCTGATCGAAGATTACGTTAAAGGTGATTTTACCTGGTTTGTCTTTGACGTGGTTACACTCGGCACAGAGACTGTGACTAATGAACCTATTCAATACACTTTCAAAACTAACAAACTTTACTATCCTTTGAAAATCACCCAAACTGGTGAAGGATATACATCGATTGAATTGATGATCTTGACACCTCAATTACTGAAGAATTTCCCTAGTTTGCCGATCAAGAAAATTCATCTACCTCATGACCCGATCACTATTACTAATGATGAGTTGAAAGATCTGAATGAAGACATGTATGAGCTCTTGGGGAAACTTGAGCAAATGCGCCTGCGGATATGGGAAATAGAGGGCGATCTCAAGTCGTTTGATAAGGATCTGATTGCATATTAAAAATACAAGGAAATAAAAAAGCTCGAGATGGCTAAGATGACTATGAGAGAGAAAAAACGTAAAAAGTATAAGAAGAAATACGATTATACACCAAAGTGGCTCAAGAAGAAAAAACCACGTCACCAGTCTAAGTATCTATCCGGTCCAAGAATATTTCCTGATCCAATAAGCGGTAAAGAAAAAGCAACCGACCTGATTGATAAGGCGTTTCTCGCCTACAATGCAGCACGCATCAAGGAATCTTGCCGATTATACGTTGAAAAAATGCTCAAACCAAAGGTTTGTGTGGGTATGAGTCTAGCTGGCGCACTTACCCCGGCCGGTCTTGGCAAATCAGCGATCGTGCCTTTGATCAATGCTGGATTTGTGGATTGGATCGTATCGACCGGCGCAAATCTATTTCATGACCTGCACTTTGCATTAGATCTCAACCTACATGTTGGTTCGCATCATGTTAATGACGCTGAGTTGAGGAAAAACTATATCGTCCGCATTTATGATATCCTACTCAGCTATCCAGATTGCTTGGTCGAGACTGACAAAGCAGTGCGTACGATCTTGAGTAACGAAGAATTCCAGAAAGAAATGGGCACCGCTGAATTCCATTATCTGCTCGGCAAATATGCTGCCCAGGCTGAAGAGCGAAATGGCATTAAAGGTGCATCAATGCTGGCCGCGGCTTTTCGTGCCAAAGTTCCGATTTACACAAGTGCACCTGGTGATTCTGCTCTTGGTATGCACCTGGCCGAGAATGCCCTGCGTGATTTTGGCACCCGGCTAATTCCCTCAATCGATGTTAATGAAACAGCCGCGATTGTCTTTGGAGCAAAAAAGGCAAAAAATAAATCAGCGGTTTTGCTCATCGGTGGTGGAAGTCCAAAGAATTTCATACTCCAGACCGAGCCGCATATACAGGAAATCCTGCACATTCCAGATGTCGGTCATGATTATTTTCTGCAGATAACTGATGCCCGTCCTGATACTGGCGGTCTGTCCGGCGCTACGCCGCATGAAGCTGTATCCTGGGGTAAGATCGACCCGAAACGATTGCCTGATGCAGTGGTTTGTTATCTGGATGCTACGGTTGCATTACCGCTTTTAACGCATTATGCTCTAGCTAAACATAAGAAAAGACCTTTAAGCCGGCTCTATGCAAAACGCGAAAAACTCGTAAAGCAACTGGAGAAAAGATACTGGAAAGAAAATGCGTAATACGCTTACGCTGAATATACGCTAGCACCCCGTACAACTTCGTTTAACAGGGCACGCTGAAGACACATTTTATTGAAGACACGTCCGCCACACAATATGGCGAACTGAAGATATACTTCGTTGAAGAAAAAATAAAACAAATAGACAAAAGAAACGACCTGAACGGTACTAACGTTCAAAACGATCTAAACGATATTAACGCTCTAAACGTTTTTAGTAACTCAATAACTTCCCGCTATGCGGGAGATCTTGGAACTTCCCTTTTTCCAAAGGAAAAAGGGTGAGTGAGGGGACTTGAACCCCCAACCATTGGAACCACAGTCCAATGCTCTGCCAATTGAGCTACACCCACCGTAAAAAGAACGAAGTTCTTTTTAACTAACAGCTTATAGCAAATAGCATATAGTTAATTCTACACACAATTCCCGGTTTTACAAGTAATCCATATTATTAACCATACGTTATAAGCCATCTGCTATATGCCATTTGCAATAAGCTCGACCGCTTCGCGGTCGAATACCCCGCACAGGATTTGAACCTGTAACCCGCTGATTAAGAATCAGCTGCTCTGCCGGGTTGAGCTAGCGGGGCACATTTCTCTCTCCTGTCATTGCGATCCGCCTTAGGCGGAGAAGCAATCTCAGAGAAATCGCGTCACAAATCCCTCTCCCCTTTGGGGAGAGGGTAAGGGTGAGGGGATTATATTTTCATTACAACATACCCTTCGATAAACTCAGGGTCATCAATTCTGCAATTGCATTAGAGATTTCAAAGAACATCAAGGAAACCCCTTTCCACCTTCGGTGGATGCGGGGTGCTGAATTTTACAACCAAATTAGAATTTGGGTAAAATTCACACACGCCTGGAGGGATTCGAACCCCCGACCTACGGATTAGAAATCCGTTGCTCTATCCGACTGAG
>CBFDDH010000009.1:0-67633 GCA_965603515.1 uncultured bacterium | reverse complement strand
GGATCTGAGACAAAAGCATAAAAAGGATCCGGTGTGATCTCTGAAAGATTATCCCAGCTAAGTGTTATCTGTGCATCGCCCGGTATGCAGGATAAACGCGGTGGCGGTGGTGCCTGGGGCAAGAGCCAGTTAATATCATAAATGTACTGGCAATAATGATTAAGAGGGACAAAAGCTGTATCTGGTCTCCCTTGAAGTGAATCCCATGCAACGAGCATAAAAGCGATAGTTATGGTTGCCTCAGAATCAGGTGCGAGTTCAAACTGTCCAGCAGACATGATAAACCTTTGATCATCAGGATACGATGGCATTGTATCAAAAGGCTCATATCCCCAACGGTTATAACCAGCCATGACCAAATATCGTTCATTGTCAAGATTAGGTTCAAGATTCAAGGTAAACCTTTTAAGCGATGTCATGCCTACCTGGGGGATCTGGTTAGGGTCACGCCAGTCAGGTACACCATCAAGATCAATATCCCACTTTTCTGGAAGTAGATTATCCCAGTAATAAGCACTGTCTCGTTCGTACTGATCAAGGATACCGTCATTGTCTTTGTCTGCATTCTCTACTAAATCCCATGGGCTTTGGAGAAAATCACACCCGATCGCATCTGGCCAAAAAGGTGGTGCTGGAGTTGCCTCCAGCTCATTTTGCCAAACATAGGCGAAATTATCAACATATAGTGATTCTCCGTCGATAACAAACCACTGTCCAACAATCCCTGCTACGATGTCATTACCCGTACCTGATTCATTACCAATATCCGGGTCAGCACAAAATGAAAAAATACAATCGTGGAGTGTGTCGCTCGTAATATTTTTTACAGTCCAGATAAGATAGATCTCAGTTTGTAAACCAGCGAGTTGCCAGACATAACCAGTTTGATATACTTCAATACCAATAGGACGTGTATCACCAGGGATATGAGCGTTTATATCAGTATCATTATAGCAACACCAAGAATCCTGGTGTGAAAAGGTGTCTTGTGGTGCCATGGGAAAGACTGCATATGGAGCAGGCCATAAAAATGGGGACATATATATTTTTGCAGATGGATCATCCGGGTTCTGACTGGCTAAGCCGGGTATAAATTCCGATTCTCCGCCGTGTGGACCGTATCCTATCGTAACAAGCGTATCACCTAAAGAATCTATAACCCCAAACCATATACCAGCACCATATAAATAGTTGTGACCACTACCTTTTGGATAGACTAGCTCACCGATCTTACCATAATTTGATATCAGCAATTCAATATCATTAATATTATGAACTTTTATTTCTGCCGGGCGGTAAACCTGTTCATTTGCGGGTATTGCTAAAAGTGTACTTATCAGGACAATAAAAAGTACCATACATTTTTTCATGATTCCTCCTCTCCGGTAAAACAATATCAAACCGTTTTTTTCTCGGTATATGATATGATTTTTTGTGAAAAAAGTGTGAAATTACTGGAGTTCGGGAAAAATGTAGTGGTCTGATTTATCAGACTGTACCCGATGAATCAGGCGACTACAGGTTCGGTTGTTTTGACCCGATGAATCGGGCAACTACAAAGACTAAAACAACGATACTAACGATCTAAGCGTTTTAAATTTATCCCGTAGAATAAAATTCAGCGGGACGATTAAATCGTCTTTTAATGACTTTATCTTTTCTTTAAGGTTAATACTCGATCAACGAAAAGATTTCATAGCCCTTTAGTTTTTCTGAACCTTTTAAAAAAGTGAGGTTGATAAGAAAGGCGCAGCCAATAATTTTCGCGCCTAGTTTTTCTACAAGTTGACACGTGGCTTGGACCGTTCCGCCAGTTGCCAAGAGATCATCGAATATCAATACTTTTTCCCCTGGTTTAAGAGCATCTTTATGTATTTCAATAGTATTTGTTCCGTATTCAAGTGTATACTCCAGGGCGAATGTCTCTGAAGGTAGTTTCCCTGGTTTACGGACCGGGACAAAACCGCAATTGAGATTATACGCCAGAACACCACCAAATATATAGCCGCGCGCTTCAACCGAAACTACTTTATCAATATTTTTGTCCTTGTATTTACTGACGATCGTATCAATCGCATATTGAAAGGGCTCGGGTTTTTTTAAAAGCGTTGTAATATCTTTGAAAATGATTCCCTTTTTTGGAAAATCCGGGATATCACGGATATATTGTTTTAGGTCCATATAGTCTCCTGTGAACAAATGGTCATGGGATTTGGGTTAGGAAAGTAGAATCTAGCATCCAAACCCTAACCGAGTTATCCATCGCTTAGTATCTTATACCAAAATTATCAAATCCAGAGTCAGTATTATCCAACTTCACATCGACACCTGTGACATGAGCAGCAGGAGGACCGATCTTCAATTGTTTGATAAATTCATTCACCATGCCCTCATCACCCTCGGCAATAACCTCAACATTGCCGTCAGGAAGATTACGACAATAACCTCTAATATTGTATTGCTTTGCCATATCGACAGTGAAGAATCGATAGCTAACACCCTGGACTGTACCCTGGACGATTATTTGAGCCTTCACGTCAAAAACTCCTCGAAGATTATTTTCATTGCCTGTGCTGCATTCTTCGCTTTTTTAATGGGTGCGTCAATGTCCCAGGTATTGATACCGATGACCGGGACATTAAACATCAAGCAGTATGCTATTTCCGAGAGCGTACCGTATTTACCATCAATGGCAATAGCCGCATCACAGGTTCGGGCGATAATTATGTTTCTTGCCTCGCTCATGCCAGTGACAATCGGTATGTCAATATAAGGATTGGCATTTGCTCTATTGCCACTTGGTAGGATCCCAATAACCAAACCATTGGCGCTCTTTGCTCCTTTTGAAGCTGCATTCATGACGCCGCCCATGCCGCCAGTGATCAGTACAGCTCCTCTTTGAGCAATCAAAGAACCAATCTCTTCAGCTATTTCCAGGCTTTTCTCGTCAGGTTCTGAACCACCAATTACCGCTATTATTTTCCTTATTTGTTTTTCTCCCATTCACCCTTTCTCCCCTACTCCATTTCTCAGACTCGGGGCGGTGGGATTTGTCCCGATTTCCCATTATATATTTTAATTTCAAGGAATCGGGATCCCGTTTCCTTTGTAAAAAGTATAATGATAGAAACGGGAAACCCACGACCTTCGTTCTGACCCTTTCCTATATTACTGTATATATATCTCTCTCTTTATTTCATCGGGGCGGTGGGATTTGAACCCACGACCTCATGGTCCCGAACCATGCGCGCTAAACCGCTGCGCTACGCCCCGTACGAATTTTACGCCCGTATTTTGGGAATGCAATGTCTCCTGACATTGTATGCAACGAGGGGACTCGTTGCACTCCATATTTAACGAGCCTAAAGACTCTATTCCTACAAGTAGCCTGATTACATATAATTTCTTTGATGTTACTTCCACCCTCCTTTGCCTACTAAAGGAACGAATGTGCAGCCAAAGAATTCTTTGCGATAGATACGTCCCTTATGTTTTTCCACGTAATTAAGGGTCTGGCAAGCTTCATTACCGACTGGGATGGCCATTCGACCGTTATTGGCGAGTTGTTCGATCAATGCGTCTGGTATTTCTGGAGCGCCAGCAGTGACGATTATGCCATTATACGGCGCGAACTCGGGCCATCCTAAGGTTCCGTCTCTGACAATCAGGTTGATATTATTGAAACCCAATCGTTTGAGAGTCAATCGTGCTTTTTTAGTTAATTCAGAAATCCGCTCCACGGAGTAGACTTTTGAGCACAAAAGTGCCAGAATAGCTGTTTGATAACCTGAACCTGTTCCGATCTCAAGAACCCTTTCATCACCCTTTAATTCAAGTAGCTCAGTCATGGAAGCAACCATATAGGGTTGAGATATTGTCTGGCTCTGCCCGATAGGTAAGGGATAATCATTATATGCCTGATGATAGTATGTTTTATCGATAAAGAGATGTCGGGGAACCTTCTTCATTGCTTGAATAACCCTTGTGTCTTTGACGCCACGCTTCACGATCTGTTTTTCTACCATACGTTCTCGTTCGTGCTTCCATTCACTAACCTCGATCATTATATTAGGATATTTAAAAAGGTTGAAAAGTCAATAATGGAGAATGCTGAGTCCTCTCCACTTTTTCAGAACCTTGGTTTGTCATTGCGAGGAACGAAGTGACGAAGCAATCTCATGGGCGGAGAAAAATATCGAAAAAACATGACATTGCCTCTTTAAGCTACGCTGAGATTGCCACGCTCATCCTGCTCACTGACAGGATTCGCTCGCAATGACAAGAACCTTGATGTTGTAAAAGATCAATATTGACAACGTTTTACAAAAAGTGGAGAAGAGTCAGTAGAGAATGTGGTTGCCTGATTTATCAGGCTGCTCAATGAATTGAGCAACTACAAAGGGCATAGGCGCTATGAACAAGGAAGAAAGATGCGGGATCCTCCAGTGGTTATATTTTTGCAAATATTGATAAATCCAAATCCGTAAAACAGGAATCCTGCTCAGCCACATCTTTTAAAAAGTTCATTTCCTCTTTACTCGGTTTCTTTCTCTCAAGGGCTTTTGCCAAATACATGAAGTTCTCAAAATGACGACTGAAGCGCAGTTCTGCGTAATCTCGTGCACTCCATGTAGATATGAGGAACTGCCAGTCAGAGGATTGCATGAGTAGGAGCTCACGCCCAAGTTGCTTGAGCAAAGCTAACTTATTCTTGTCTTGCGTATTTAAAAAACGGTCATATAGTTTATAAAATTTATCCTCAGCCTGATAGATTTTCTCCCATGTCCAATCAGTCCATTTGTTCAACCAGATATAATGAAACCCTCCTTCTCCCCATGAACCTTCAGGTAAAGATATGATTTTTTCAGGGTTATATTCATTAAGGAGCATATTACCACTAGCCAGTTCAATCTCAGGGTCTTGTTCAACTATTCTGAGGATATGGTACAACCAACGAGGACCCTCAAACCACCAGTGTCCGAAGAGTTCGGTATCAAACGGCGTACAAACCAAAGCAGGTTTGTTAGTCCTCGCATAATATTGACTTGATAATTCTTTTATCAAGGATAGAAAATGCTGGGCATGTTCTTCTATTTTGTTTTCAACAATATCTGGAGCATAATGTTGCTTCATTGCTAGATCAACCTTAGGATCAGTGACGCGCCAGTATCTTAACCCACCGGGAAATTTCTTTTTGTGAAAATCAAGATACAATGATTCTCCAGGATACCCGATTCCACCGCTCCAAACCTGGATTGCGGTTTGAGGATCGCGGGTAAATATAGCGACGGGCTTAGATTGAGGGTTTGAGCAAGTTAAGTAAACCTCATAAGGGGTCTTGTCGAAATCTTCTTTGATCTCAACGAATTCTTTTTTAAAATGCTGCCAAAGATTTGCCAGGGCTTTAAACCTTGCTAAATAAGCGCCGATTGCCTTACCGCCTTTCAAGAGATGGGTATCAACAATAAAATAATCAATATTGTTTTTGCTGAGCAATTCATCAACACCTTGTCGCGCATAGACATTCTTGTCCGAACCAATGGTTGGCGCCCAGTCATAAGCCGGTCGGTAAGCACATTCTGGCAGCCAGATACCGCTCGGTGGTTTGTTGAAATTCCTTTTATAAGTCTGCACCCCGAGTTTGATCTGGGCATTCACTGAACGGTCATGTTTAAGCAGGGGTAAATAACCATGGGTTGCAGCCGAAGTGATAATTTCAATACAGCCTTGCTCTTGTAAATGGTTGAACGCATTAATCAAATCCTTTTTGAATTTGTCAACGAAATCATGTTCAATATTTGCATAAAAATCTCGCCACATCTTCGCCACAATGAAATATTCTTCTTGCCCCTTGCGCTTGAATTCATTAATATCATTTTCAGCTGCTTCAATCTTGTGTTCTAAATAAAATTCAAACTCGTCATGAAAATGGTGAGACTTTAACTGCTCCTGTAATATCGGTGTGATACCGATATTAATACGGGGGGAGTAGCCTTGTTCGATTAATCTGTTTAACTGATTTAAGATCGGGATATAACACTCAGCAGCTGCTTCGCTCAACCAGTCGGTACCATGAGGCCACCGACCATGGCCTAAGACCCAGGGCAGGTGGGAATGCAGGGTAAAAGATAAATACGCCTTGGTCATATTATATTCTATATAGAAATCATCGATGGTCAATATCCATCATTGAAGACTTTTAACCTTGACATCACACATTGTGTTGTTATAATGATTTCAGACGAGGAGTTATGTTACTTTTAACATACTTATTTTTTTCATCGACGCCAGTCGTTGAATTGTACTGTTTTAACGATGATTACATAGAACTCTGGTATCAAATACCGATAAGTTTGGTATTATCAAAGGCTGAACAGGAAACATTGCGGTTCGGTGATTCGGTTTTTGTATCATTCGAATATCAATTTGATATCTATGATGTGTTAAATAATGATTCAGCACACATTAAAGGGACAAAAGGAACCTATATTACTACTGAGCAAGAAGACAAGTCCATGATCGATTATATTTCTGCATCTTTGTATTCTGGTAATTTCCACTATTCGTTTTCCATGAATAATAGTGAATATGATACCTTTTTCATTGACACTTTTGAGATCCTGCCAGATACCGCTGTTTTATGGAGCAGTGATATTGTATTCGGTAGAAAACCAGACCGCGCAGATATCTTCTTCCATGATTTCTCTCTCATTCCCATAGTCCAGTCTACTTTTTCCAACCAGGATACCTTGCTCGTATATCTGGAGCTTTATGGTTTGATCCCAGATAGTCTTTATTATCAAGTAGAGTATCAGATTATTGATAGTCTTGAGCATACTGTGTTCGCAAAGAGCAACCAACGATTGAAATATGATTATATCCAGGTTGATACAGTGTATATATTGCTGGCTGATCTTATTGAAGGCACGTACTCGTACAGAATCACGGTTCAAGACCCGGCATCTGGTGGGTCGTTTTCATCAGCTAAGAAATTTCGCATTGAATATCTATATGATGAGACGTCGCTAATGCCGTTTTACTGGGATATTCAATATCTGATAAGCATTGGTGATTATGAAAGTTTCAATCGCCTCAGCCACTTTGAAAAAAGAGGTTATCTCAAGAAATTCTGGCTAAAGGAAAACTACTGGTTATTTGAAAAAAGACTCCTTGAGGCGGATGCTGAATTTTCAACGCACATTCTACAGGGCAGGGATTCGGAAAGAGGGAAATATTATCTGAGAAATGGGCCGCCCGACAAAATCGAAGATAAGCCAATAACTACTTGGGGTAGACCATTTGAGGTATGGTATTACTACACATTGGGTTACCGCGTAGTATTCTGTGACAAGATGAGTGACGGCAATCCTGAGCTGGTGAAAATCATCAGGGCTGGTGATGAAATTAGAGATGATCAATGGTTGTATGATATTGCTCCGGGAACATACCGAACAGAAGATAGGATACAATTGGAGGAGCAAATTGAAGAAGAATAGAATAGTAAAAACAACAGCGATCATTTTTGCATTCTTGATTATCTACTGTACTGCAATAAACATATTTGCCGCACGTTACTACCGTCTGCTTGAATATGAAAGGAAGATATACCTTGGTCTGAAAGGAATAGATGTTATAGCTGCAGAAGAGTATATCAATTTACCATCAGCATCTGAACGCGGCAGGTACTATGATGCATTTTGGGAAGGTAAGAGTGCCGAAGACCGCGAGCAATTTGAAGAGAGGATTGAATACGCCTTTCGCCACTATGGTAAGCATTCGCCAATAAGTGATGATCGTATACAGATATTCGTGAAATACGGCGAACCTTCAAAAAGAGAAGAGATTTGGCCCCAAAAGAAAATCGCCTTAAAAGTCAAAGAATCAGTGAAGCCTGCCGAAATATGGACCTATAAACGAAAAGGCTTGATTTTTGATTTTGTCAGGTATGCGCGTGCTTATAAGATGATTGCCCAGGCAGAATTCGGCGAGCATGTGAGAGTACCTCATTTAAAAGAAGTGCATCAGGATAGCTTTATAGAAGTTGAATCGACATCGTTACTCGAGTTTGCTGTGACCACCGGGAGATTTCGACAAAAGAAAAATCTGACCCGTCTTGAAATATATTTATCCGTATTGGTTAATGACACAACCGGGATTTCTTTTTCAAGACAGGTAAAGGTCTTTGATAACCAGGATAATATCGTTAAAGAAAAAAATAGTATTCTAATCCCTGTAGATAGTGATCATGGGATTTTCTTTGATGAAGTTAATTTCTGGCTTGATCCTGCTGAATATCGGTTAGAAATCACAATGAACGATATCAAGAACCGAACCGTAGGGAAGAAAACACGATGGGTTAACCTGCTTGATTATCAGAATGATGCCAAAGAGATCAGTGATCTGGTTCCGGTGTGGTTGATCGATAACACTTTTTCGCACGAAAAATTCAATAAACCAGTGGGTCGGGTTATCCCGATGATCCAACCAATATTATTGATCCATACCCCTTTTTACTTCTACGCCGAGGTCTATAACCTCGAAACGAAAAATGGTATGCATCGATTGAAGATGACTTATGAAGTCACCAATAAAGTAAAGATGAAAAGAGAAATAATCGATGTTGTGATCAAAGACCAAATAGAGGCGGGCGATGTCGCCTATTTAGCAGCTCTATATCACCCTATGGACCTTGAGCCTGGTTCTTATATTATTACTTTACGGACCGTAGATTTACTAAGTAATAAGGAGCGGACTGCAGTTTGTGAATTCGAACTACAACCAATAGAATAGCAAGCCCCGTTGGAAAATATCCTCCTTTGAGGTGTAGGTGCTGAAGAATAAATAGATCATGGTTTCCTACGGGGTAAATCCGGTAGGGTAGATACTATCTTACAGTAGATGCAAGGTTACAAATTACTCTAAGCAGGCGATAGAATTCAATAATATTCTTTGTCCGGAAAGTAACTTTCCGTCCTGATACCCTTTTCAAACCAGGTACTGGCTCAATGACATCGCCAATTACGGTATTAATAAGCTCAATTTCTGCATTTATTGGCGGTCGGAGAATAAAGGGGTTCAATTTCTTTACCTTTTTCACTGCCAGTTCAGCTTTCTTCTCTATTTCCTGTTGGATATCGTGGGGATGTCGGCATTTCGCTGCAAAACGCGAGATACCGTACTTGGTGATGATGACTTCTACTTCTTGCCCAAAGAATTTTCTGACTTCCTTAACCAATTTATCATCACCCGATACAAGACCTAGAGGTACTTTGTAGTGGCCTGCGACCGCAGCATTTATTTCAGTTTCTCCAACATACTTGCCATTTAGTTTGATATTGTAGATTGACGAAGAAGAGTATGAATGGTCCATGCCCGCACCTTTGGTTCCGATCATTGCATGATATCCGATAAAGAGCAGGATATCGAACTGCTGATCTATTCCTTCAATCATGTAATAATTGCGTGGTGTTCCTTTTACCAAATGGATTCCAGTTTCAAGCATATCGATCAGGAGATTTTCACCTCCAGCGTGTGAATCGCAGACAATTATTTCACCAATGTCCTGACGGGCGTTTCTTATACCACGGATCGCTGCATTAACTTCTTCAGTAGCAAGTTCTCTTATCTGCGCTAATGACGGTGACTCTTTTTTCAGTTCTTGCCACGAAGTCAGGCAACCCACGCCCTCCATATCAAAGGAAATAAAGACATTGAAATACTTAACCATTTTTCATTATACGCCGGGAATGCAAATTGTCAATAATATTGACATAAGAGATAAAATAAATAGAATTGAATATGGACATAGGACTTTTTGTTCAACTTATCGTTGCCGTTTTTTCTCTGGGTATTGTTATAATTCTCATTGTTGTTTTGTCTAAAACGAAGAAGAAAACGTCGGTACTGAATAGCGTTGAAATTCTTGCTGATGAATTGGATCGACACAAAAAAGAGAATCTTCATCTACGTGAAGAACTCAGGCGGATAGGTTCTGTGGATAACTTATTTTTTGCATCTATGATAAGGCTTACTTCAAATCTCAAGCCAGAAAAAATCGCCAAAGAAATCACGGATTTGTTGGTCAATTGCCTTGATCCAAATGGAACGGCTGTTTTCCTTGCCGACCAACGAAACAAAAGGCTTACTGTTGTGTCGCATCATGGACTCAATGACAATTGGTTGCCCAAACTCGTCTATGAACTGGATAATAAAAGTAGAATGGGTAAGGTGGGTGTCAGCTTCAATGAAAAACATACCATTACCAGACATGAATTTGCCATACTAGGTTTGACCGAACCCTTCCCTGTATTCGAACCTGATATCTGTTACCCAATTTTCTTTCAAAAGAAAAGGTTTGGAGTTATTGCCATTATTCGTAAGAAGGACCTGGATGAACGCGAGAAGAACCTGTTAGGTGTTGTTGCAAGTATTGCTGGTGTTGCTCTTAACAATACCAGAAGTTTTGCAGATATCACATTTACCGCACATACTGATCCACTGACAAAAATATACAATATCGGGTACTTCAAAGAATTATTGATCAATGAATTAGAACGTTCCAAGAGATTTCAACACCATCTTTCAGTGGCTATTATCGACCTTGATAAATTCAAAGAATACAACGATACCTATGGGCACCAGGCCGGAGACCACCTTCTGATCCAGTTGGCTCGGATTTTCGAAAAGCATTTTTCAGAAACAGACACTGTTGCTCGATACGGTGGTGATGAATTCATTGTTATGTGTCCTGAAATAAAAAGGCAGGAAGCCGCCAGAATTCTTGGAAATCTACTCCATAGCCTCGAGATGTACGATTTCGCACGCGGCAAAGAAAAAGTACAGGTAACTTTCTCGGCAGGTGTTTCCTCTTATCCTGATGATGCAATATCAGCTGTAGAACTTATTAGATTAGCGGACGCCGCGCTCTATGACGCAAAGGGAGCAGGTCGTAATACAGTCAAACAACACCATCCAAGGATGGAAAAGATATAATCATTTAGCGCATGCTGAATTAGCAGATTGATGGATAATATTATCTCAAAGATTATTCGGACAATATCCGATTTGAGCGTTGAGCAAATTAGTCTAATGGAGGTCTGTGGTACTCACACCATGTCAATTGCCCGTTCTGGCATTAGAATTATGATGCCTAAACAATTGAAATTATTATCGGGTCCTGGTTGTCCAGTCTGTGTTACTGCTCAAGAAACTATAGATTATACCATCAAACTCGCTCAAGACAAGAACATTCTTATCGTAACCTTTGGTGATATGGTGCGCGTACCTGGCACCGTGTCGAGCTTAGAACGCTATGCACCGAGAGTTGTCTATTCTCCCTTAGATGCTTTGAGTATTGCCGAAGGCAATAAGAGTAAAGACATTGTTTTTATCGGCGTCGGCTTTGAAACCACGTCGCCAACAATTGCTGCAACTATCTTGGCTGCTGAAACAAAGGGGATCAGTAACTTCTATGTTTTGCCGGCTTTTAAACTGATACCCCCAGCATTAGATTTCATTGCGAGTTCACCGCGCATAAATGTTCAAGGACTTATTTTACCAGGTCACGTATCTGCGATAATCGGTACTAAACCTTATGAGTTTCTGTCAAAACAGTACCACATGCCTGCTTGTGTTACGGGGTTTGAACCGATCGATATCCTGCGCGGTATTTTGAATCTCGTAAAGCAACTGACAGATAAGAAGGCAGACATCACAATTGAGTATAGCAAGGTTGTCAAACCTGAAGGCAACCAGAAGGCGCTTGAGATATTATATACAGTCTGTGAGCCATGTGATGCAAACTGGCGTGGTATTGGTTTGATCAGCAAGTCAGGGTTGGCTTTCAAGTCCCGATATCGCAAGTATGATGCATTGAAAAAATTTTCAGTAGAGGTACCGAAATCGGTTATACCAAAAGGGTGTATTTGCGGTAAAGTTCTGCTTGGGATAAGCCTGCCAGTTGAGTGCAAATTGTATGGCAAGAAATGTACTCCATTGACCCCGGTTGGTCCCTGCATGGTGTCATCTGAAGGTTCCTGTGCCGCTTACTACAAATATGGGTGCGGTTTAGAGAGCTACAAGAAAATCCAAAGAGAGCGAATAAGGAAAAAAAATGGGAAAAAAGGTCACCAAGGAACTGGTTGACGAATTATACGGGTTGCTTTCGCCTTGTCGAATTTGTCCACGCGCATGCAAGGTTAAAAGGATGGATGGCGAAAGCGGTAATTGCAGTGCCGGGATAAAAGTTAAGATCTCATCATTTCATCAACATTTCGGAGAAGAGCCGCCGCTTGTAGGAAGACATGGTTCGGGAACGATTTTTTTCACTAACTGCAATTTGCATTGCGTATTTTGTCAAAATTATCAAATTAGTCAACTCGGTATAGGTCAAGAAGCGACACTGGAAGAGCTTGGTGAAATGATGCTTAAGTTACAGAATCTGGGTTGCCATAATATAAATTTTGTGACACCGACACCGTGGGTACCGCAGATCGTAAAGGCGCTGGCGATCGCACAAGATAAGGGATTGAACATCCCCATCGTCTATAATTGCGGTGGTTATGAATCACTTGAAACCCTTAAGCTGCTTGAAGGGGTCATTGATATCTATATGCCGGATATTAAGTATGCTGATAATGAACACGCTGAAAAATATTCGATAGTGCCAGATTATTGGGATATTGTTAGACCAGCGCTGAAAGAGATGTATCGACAGGTAGGTGATTTGAAAGTGAAAAATGGCATTGCCCAACGAGGTCTTTTGATAAGACATCTTGTGCTGCCCAATGATATCGCCGGCAGTAGGACATGCTTTGAGTTTGTCAGTCAACACCTCTCAGTCCACACTGTTGTGAACGTCATGGCCCAGTACTATCCAACCTATAAAGCCAGTCAGGCTCCTGACATAGACCGGCGTATTACTACTAAAGAATACAAACACGCTTTGACCGATTTAGAAAGATGCGGACTTGACGAGGGTTTCAGACAGACTATAGATACGATATTCAGGGCTAATGTACCTGAATGGACTGATGATCTCAGTTAACGGGCAAAGATGAACTTAAGAAGTTGGGAAGTTCTGACCCTCAAGACTTCAAAATACGACGGGCCCTGTTAAATAACGCAACAGAAATGCCGATACTTTTCCTGCAATCTAATATCGTATCACTAATAGGGATAAATCTCTATCCGATATCTATATTCCAAAAAACAACAGGATTATAAAACATAGTCCAATAAATCCATAGAGTTGTCTATATCTTTTAACAAAGCAGTGTATATCTGAAGAACCCATACTAGATCTTAAACATTTGTAGAAGATGACAGAATAGATCGGGTAGGTTATTAAGAGCACAGAGTATAAATATCGTGGGATGATCTGAAGGAGCGAAAGGAGTATAAAATATATGCAGGAAAGTGTATAGAAGATGAAACCTATGATAAATATATTTTTCTTACCAAATCTTACTGCATTAGTTCTGATATTTGCTTTCTTATCAGAATCACAATCGCCTGCCTCATGAAAATGCTGTCCAGTGATACCTAATAAGCCAAAATATATTCCAATTAACAATCCTTGTGTAATGCTCGGCGAGAAGACTATCCAGCCGAGTAAGAAATCATTTACCGAGACGATAAAGAGGATCACAAAAGAAGCTATCGGTAAATTCTTCAAGAGTATTTTTGGATGCACATATAATATCCCCATAATAATATCAAAGAAGACAATAATAAGAAACTTCATATCCAGCATTGCATATAGAACAACGCTGATCGCAGCAAAGGTAATTGAAAGAATCAGGAACTCATTGGATGACACGTACCCGGCAAGGAGTGGCGTTTTTGCTTTTGACGCATCCAGTTTGTCAAAACTATATCCACCCCATTCATTGAATGCGTAACCATGTGCCCATAAAAGAAAAAAGGCAATGAAAGCGTGCAGTGCTTTGAAGCCCGTGACCAGATTGAATGCTGGTAGAGCGATAAGGATTGCAATAACTGGTGCACCCATGCGCACAGCGATTTCAAACCAGCGCACTGATTTAAAATAATATCTTAATCTCTCCATAAAAAAATCTTTAGAATATTCCCAAGGTGCTTAAATCAACGATTTTTTCATCATAGATCCTGAAATAGTCGCTTGACTTGTCGTATCGCCGATCACCCGGTTTCAGAATGCGGTATACTCTATAATGCGGGTTTGAGTATAGTAGTTCAAAATGGTCCAGGTCCCCTGGTTGAAAATGCAATTTATAGGCAATACAGTCTCTATTTAGTGTCAGGTTGTGAGTACGATATCTAATAGATTCAGAACCGTGCGCCAATAGCATGTCAGCCTGATATATAAAAAAATGTGCTCCATAAGTCATACAGTATTTATGGAACTCAGATTCAGACTCGAAGATGCTATGTTCGAACGACTTTACTTTTGCAGTCATATTCTTGGCTTCAAATTTAGGATGGAGTATTATTGACCGTTCTGCGTAAGTAATTATTGATGGTCCGTAGGCAAAACTGGTCAGCACGACCGCGTCTGCTGGAGTTGCATTTCTGATATACTTAATAACTCCGAGTAAATAATTGTGCTCTGGCCCAAGTATTTTTAATGGTTGGTTCAAGAGGAGAAGAGCATTGATACACAAAGATAATAAAAGGATAAGACGAAGACCCTTTTTTTGAAATCGGAACACATATGCAGCCTGTAATGACAAAAACCAGATGAGGAAAGCATCCAACCTAATGAGCAGAAGATACAAGGGAAGAAATGCCGCGGTGAAGAAAAGAAAAAGCCCATCGTATGTATTGATCATTTTCTTGAAAAGCCTTCTTATACTTATGAAAGTTCCGGCGAGTCCGATAATTAAAAGCGTACCGATAAAAAAGATGATTTCTTTGATCGAGGGATTTGTGAAAGGAGAAACCCACATGACGAGAGTTTCCCAGGATAGCTTAGCTGGATCAGAAGGTTTTATGCCGAAATATTTGACCTTTTCAAGCATTAAACCATAGACATAGCTGTATTCTGGGATTCTCGTTGTTGCAACAAGCATTGTTAAAACAACTGCTATGCCGACGAATATCAATAAGGATATTCTTCTTAATAGGACATTCTTGCCTGGGATTAACAAACTGACGATAACGCCATAAGACATGAGCATGGAAAAAGAAAACAAGAAACCAGCTGTTTGGAGTACTGGGACCAGCAAACCGGCCAAGGTGCTCATGCCCGCGATCACGTAAAATGATTTTATATCTGTTGCTGGTGTAAAAAACGCGATGACAATAATGAACAGCACGAATAACGCGTAGTAAAACTGGGTAAGATGCCATGAAATCAGTGCTACAAACAAGAACGCACCTGATAGAGCTGCATAAGAGTACCTTACAGTTTTGTTTGTCTTCATAGCACGTGCGAAGAGATATAAATGGGTAAAGATTAAAGGCAGAGCGAAATCCTGTAATTCAAAAGCGGGCGCGGTTACTGTAATAAAAACCGCCGGCGTTAAAGCATAGAATATGCATCCAAACAAACTCGAGACCTTATCCTTGGTCAATAAATCTATTGATAAATAAAGAGGTATGATCGACAGAGAAGACCAGATTGATATAAAGATCATGAGATAAAAGTGAAAGGGCACGGTTTTTGGAATAAACAATCGATAGATATAGCCCGAAGTGATCTCCATGAGAACAGTCAACCGAGTTTGATATTCTAATCCTTCAGGATATTGAGCTTTTTTGTCTGATGTCGGCAACCGGCCATTGGTCGCTATTAATCTGGCAGTTCTTTGCTGGAGCGCTGATTCGGTCCAAAAGAACCCGGTATCGTCTTTTAAGTTGAAATTTCGACCACGGTAAATAGCCTGCACCTTGAACCCTGCCATAAACAGAAAAATGAGAACAAGGAGTGCTCGCTCTTTTGTGATGATCCTATTCATCCAAGCTAAGCCTTTTCAGATAAGCATAGATCTTTTCTGCACTTTCGGGGTCTCCAATTTCAACATACATTTTAGCCAGATCATTGAATGCGCTAACATAATAGGGGTTAAGTTGTACTGCCCGTCTAAGTGCAGTAATGGCAGAATGATATTCTTTGATATTCCCGAGCATCTTGCCGAGGTTGTGAAATGCCCGGTAGAATTCAGGGTCGATTTCTGTGACCTTCTGGTATTCACTTAGTGCTTGTTCATATTTATTTTGTTTTTCATATACAAGAGCAAGATAATAATGGAATGGGGCAAAAGACGGTTGATAGACAATGGCTAATTTAAAAGCCCTTGCTGCAGGGGGTAGAGAATTAAGAGATAAGAAACCAAGACCTTTTTTGAAATAGGTGTCTGCAGGATACGAGATTTCAATTTCTTGATGCTTTGAAGAAAAGGGCAGGTGCACTGCACAGATGAACAGGATGATAATGATTGAACTGGCGGCAAAGTTTTTGATTGCTGTTTTCACAGGTTGAAGGGGTGCTGGACCTTAAGTTATTCGATAAAAAAAGTCCCGCCCTGATAAGGGCGGGACTTTTCTTGGTTAGTCTTTAATGAAGATTACCTTCTGTACTGTCGATTCTTTCCCGGCGGTCAGTTTTAAGAAGTAGATACCAGATGAAAGCGCCTTGTGATGTTGCCAAGTTATCGTGTGTTTTCCAGCAGTTTCCCTGCCGTTAGCAAGTGTCGCTACGAGTTGGCCAGCAGTGTTAAACAATCTGAGTGAAATGCTTTGATCCCTGGCAATCGTGTAAGTAATGTTTAATCGATCCTTAGCTGGATTTGGATTCGGTAACATTAGCCCGAAGGTATACACTCCAGTATTATCTGATTCGTTGACACCGATAAGGGTTACTATTGCATGACTCTCATATTGTATGTAATCCTTCTTCGTTACAGTAATGAAAACCGTATCACCTTCTATCGCTAAATTAGTACTGAAATTAGCAACGCCTGATGCATTGGTATAGCCGACGCGATACATAGTGTCGGTCTTACAAGATAAACACACGATGGCATCTTGAATCGGTGCTCTTGTGTCAGTTACGGTTACATTAAATGTTCCAGCGCCCAGTGGGACAACTGAGTTGTGTGTGCCAGTCAACACGTCAGGATAGTAAGAGTATTGGCACAGTTCCGGATCACCAAAGAGCACACAACAATTCATGCAGTGGAAGACATAATCATCGCCTGGTGAATAAGGCGCGCACCGGTCATTAACAGCGCCAACAGTTCTCCCAATATTATATGTATCATTATTGGTTAACTCATCATAGAACCAGATGCATTGCCATTCAGAGCGTCCATAAGAATCGATCTGACCATAGCCATGCCGGCTATTACCCCAAAACGCAGCACTACCACCATTGGGATTATTCATCATATGTTCTACATAGCAGTCACTGCCATAGTCAAGCTCGCCAATATTACAGCAGATTGCAGTGATAATGCCGGTTAATGGCGGTGCATTTGTCAAGGCATCAGCATTTGCATTGGTGTGGTAGCTGGTACCACCCCACTGATTCCATGCGCCGTGAGCCGCGATATTTGTATAACCATAGCCGACATTGAATGAATCGCTTATTTCAGCACTTGATAGAGGTTGAATTTCGTCGTAACGTTTAGCATCAAGCCATGATGTTGGATCATATAAGGCAATTGTATCGTTGACTGGACAACCATATCCGCTCCACAATAAATAGGCGGGGAGGAATATCTTTTCATGGAAGCATGTTACCGGTGTTTCTTTTTCGTATTTGAGGACCTTATTTACAAAGGTTGCGGCTTCAGCAGCACTACCTATTGAAGCCCTTCCAATATATGCCTCAGTGTACAGATCATCGTCATAATCAGCATACCAGAAATCACTGGGTGTAGCAGGGTCATCAACTGTGTTCACTGCTTTCATCGGGAAAATACCCCAGTCACCTCCACACAGAAAGTAGAAGGTTCCATGATTTGTATTATAATCAATGATGAAGTTTCTGACCCTGTCTTCATTGGTTGCACCAGAGTAGTTGGCTAGGATCCAGCTTTCGAGGAATATCTCAGTGGCAACCCCTTTTCTTGTTTTCCATTCTTTCAGGGGTTCGAAATATGATGCATACGCATCATCAACCATTATAGCATATTCAGGATTATCAAAAGCCCGACCATTGTCGCTCATGTTTATTTGTCGGGTGCATTCGTTTACTATGGGGCTCCATTGTTCAATATATTCGGGGTTGATCACTAATTTCCTGACTGCTTCTTTTTGATAATCATATTCTTTTTTCCATACGGTCTCAGGTGCGATATTGTTCTGTTCATAGACTACTCTAAAGGTGATGTTCGTGTAAAGAAAGAGCTTGCCTGTTTTAGGTATATATTGAAGCGGATAGACCGCGATAGTCGCTATCTTGAACCCTCCTTTTGTTCCGATATGGGTGAGTTCAGCAAGTATGCCGGGGTATTCATTCATACTTGAGTAAATCGCTCTATTTGGTTCAATAAAAGGTTGGCTATTAGGTAGTGAGATCGGCTCAGGGATTTGCGCGGGTAATATATTGTAATTACCCATGACCGTTACTTTTTCTGAAGCAATGACTTCGATGCGTTTGACCGTCGCGCTGGCAGGTATGAGCACGGAGAGAGGTTTCACAGCTAATTCTGGTTCACTAATAGCGGTCATTGGTGTGCAACCCTCTAATCGGATGACATCATAGCCGTTATATTCTTTGAACTGGAGATATTGTATGGAGAATGACACAGTCTGGTTGAGCTCGCTGCTGAATAGGTAAAACGGCATCAGGAAAAGGAGAAAACAGTATTTCTTTGACATATTCTTACCTCCTTCCATTCAGATCTAAACCTGAATGCTATTATATTGTGTATTTTATGTGTAACCATATCAGAAAATATTCTATACTTACACTTCATTTTAACAAGAACAGATTACTTGTCAAGGGGGTTGTGTGGAGAGTTTTAGAAAAGAACTCATTGCTCTCCTAATTACAGAAATAAAAATTTGACCCAATTAGATCGGGCTTACGCTAAGTGTTGACTTTGCAGTTATTATGACTATGCTATGGTGTATTTTTGACCTTCAAAAATACACTCAAGAATTTCAGGTATTTGCCATCAAGGAGGTATATTGAAAGTCCACGAATATCAGGCAAAAGAAATATTCAATAAATACGATATTCCAACGCCTAAAGAGAAGATGTGTCTTAGCGTTGATGAGGTTATTGCGGCTTCGACTGAACTCGGCTTGCCCTGTGTTATCAAAGCACAAGTGCATGTGGGCGGTCGCGGTAAGGCCGGTGGTATAAAGATAGCTAAAACTGAACAAGAAGTAAATGAATATGCCAAGCAGATCCTCGGTATGGAGATCAAGGGGCTTCTAGTTAAAAAAGTATTGGTATCTCAGGCTATTTCCATAGCTAGCGAAGCTTATTTGGGCATCATAAATGACCGTACTGCGAAAAAGACTGTTATGATGGCATGTAAACAAGGTGGTGTTGAGATTGAAGAGGTTGCTCGGAAAAAACCTGAGGCGATATTCAAAGTCTATGCTGATCCTTTAGTCGGATTTTTGCCCCACAAGGCACGTCAAATAGGTCTGTTTTTATATGATGATCCTAAAACAGCTTTCGCCTGTGCCAAAATTGCTGAAAAACTGTATAAAATGTTCATTGAACTCGATTCATCTCTGGCTGAAATAAATCCACTCGTTGTGACTGATTCAGGGGAACTTATTGCCCTTGATGCAAAAATCAATTTTGATGACAATGGACTTTATCGACATCCAGATATTGAACTGCTGCGTGATCGTGAGAGCGAAGATGTGAACGAACAGCGGGCGCGAGAATCGGATCTAAGTTATGTAAAACTCGATGGTAATATCGGTTGCGTTGTCAATGGTGCTGGTTTGGCAATGGCAACTATGGATTTAGTGAAGCACTTTGGCGGTGAACCAGCGAACTTCCTCGATATCGGTGGATCTTCTTCACCTCAAAAAGTCCAAAATGCGTTGGAGATTCTGCTGAATGATAAGAACGTAAAGGTAATATTCTTTAATATCTTCGGTGGGATTACACGCTGTGATGATGTGGCTAATGGTATTCTAGTAGCTAAAAAGGCACTCAATATCAAACAACCGATTATTACCCGTCTGACTGGTACAAATGAAGATAAGGCAATGGATATACTGAAAGAAGCAGGTCTGATTTTTGCCCAGGGTATGGATGACGGGGCGAAAAAGGCGATTGAACTACTTAAATAGGCTGAAAGGAGCGATCAGATGAGTATATTGATTAACAAGGACACCAGGCTTGTGGTGCAGGGGATAACTGGCCGCGACGGGAGTTTCCACACTGGTCAGATGATTAAATCTGGGACCAATGTTGTTGCGGGCGTGACTCCAGGCAAAGGCGGCAAAGAAGTCGAAGGTGTGCCAGTTTTTAATACGGTGGTCGAGGCGGTCAAGAAAACTGAGGCAAATACCGCAGTCATTTTTGTCCCTGCCAAATTTGCAACGGGGGCGGTTTACGAAGCAATTGATGCTGGTGTGAAATTAGTCGTGTGTGTTGCTGAGGGGTTGCCGACAATTGAACTGGTCAAGATCACTGCTTATCTCAAAGGTAAAGACTGTCGTCTTGTTGGACCAAATTCGCCTGGTATTGTCTCTGCAGGTGAAGCAAAGGTTGGTATCTTACCAGGTAATATCTTTAAGAAAGGTAGCGTGGGAGTCATATCGCGAAGCGGGACACTGACTTATGAAATAGTCGACCATATTACAAAAACCGGACTTGGTCAGTCAACGTGCATCGGCATCGGCGGTGACCCCATAATCGGGACCAAGTTCATTGATTGCTTAGAGCTTTTTGCCAAAGATGACAACACTAAGGCAGTTGTAGTGGTTGGTGAAATCGGTGGTCGGGATGAACAAGATACTGCAGAGTATGTGAAGAAATATTTTAAAAAGCCTGTCTTTGGTTTTATTGCAGGCAAAACTGCACCAGCTGATAAACGTATGGGCCATGCTGGAGCAATAATATCTGGTACTTCAGGCACCGCGGCAGAAAAGGTTAAGGTGTTCGAGGCATGTGGGATTAAGGTTGGTGAAACACCTGCTGAGGTTGCCCGGTTCGTTAAAGACAAATTGGCTTAGTTGGTTGTTTTCCGGTATGCTATTTTTCTTCCTCTGATTCTATAGCCTCAGAGGTTATATCAAGTGCTTTAGCTAGTTTACTGCAGACCTCCTGGAGTGAATCGTATAAATGATGGTTAAAGGTCTTTTTCTCATACATCTTGTCCAAAATATCCTGGAGTTCTGAAAATATTTTGACCATAGCTCCATAATCATAATGTAGAGTCTTTTTCATGCTTTGACGTAGGTCATTATAAATTTCCTGAAGTCCATTGATCGCATCGCCCCTGCGAAATTCCAGTTCAGGCGTTTTTTCACCGTCACTTATCTTTTTTATATATTTCCGGAGTCGATAAAGCGGTCCGTAAATCTTGAGCGTTATCAATATTATTGACCAGCCAGACCCTATGAGCAGGACAATACCAATTATTACGACTGGCCATATAGAAGCCCTCATTGCTTCCTGGATGAGTTCCTCAGCAATGGGTAAGTTCGCAAGGTTGTTTTTGAGTATCAAATACAGTGAAACGAGCAGGATCAAAGAAATGCCAAATACCAAACCTAAGATAGCTACGATCAATTGTGCTTGCAGACTGTGGATGATGATTTTTCTTCTTCTGTTTTTATTGTCCATTAAAGTTCGTCCAGCCAGCCTGCAGTATAGTTAAGTTTACGCTTGAAAAGCCTACCTAAATTCTTTGGGTCTCTTGCTTCATGGTATCTGAAGTACATCTCATCATCGACAATACCCAGTATTTCGACCTTACCAGTATGGTGTGACATTACATATCGGAATCTTTTGCTGTGACCGTTGAGTTTAAGCTTTGCTTTATTTACTATCGTCCATCCTTTATAAAGCGGTACCTGAAAACTTTGCTTGACACGTTTTACAGGTCTACATTGAAATACATAATAGGGGATAATGCCGATACCGGATAGCTTATTTTGCAGCTCGGCGATGATATCAGGGTCATCGTTCACACCTTTCAGAAGTACAGTTTGGTTATTTATGATAATACTCCTGTGCAGGAGTTTATTAATTGAGCGTATTGATTTTTCGGTCAATTCCCGGGGATGATTGAATTGTGTGCTTATATACAATCTTTTTTTTAGAGTTGAATATTTTTTTAGTACAGACAGAAGTTTTTCATCCTGGAGTATACGATCCGGAAAAATTATCGGGATTTTTGTACCGATTCTCATAAAATACAAATGTTTTATAGCAAAAAGCCTGCTTAGAAAATCATCGATCATTTCGGTCGGCAAAATCAGCGCGTCACCGCCGCTAATCAAGACATTTGTAATTTCTTTATGTTGATCGATATAGTCAACAGCTTCGTCGAACTTGTCAATGATTTCCCCGGTTGATAAACCAACAAGTCTTTTTCTAAAGCAGTACCGGCAGTAAGCAGCGCAACGGTTAGTTGACAAGATCAGGGCAGTGGGTGCATATTTGTGCTGTAGTCCAGGCATTTTTGTTATTTGCATCTCGCCACTCGGGTCCCATGAGCCTGACAAATTAAATTCCTCAACTGAAGGGATTATCATTTTCCGAAGAGGATCATTTGGTTCTTTCTTGTCGATCAATGATAAATAGTAGCGGGTGATACTCATGGGATGTCTATCGATGATCCTTTTCAGTTGTTTTTGTTCAAGGGGCGTTAGATCGATATATTCTTTGAGTTGTTCAATAGTAGAGATATTTTTCTTGAGTTCTTCTTGCCAGGACATATTCCCTCTCTTTAGTATTTCAGGTTCTACGTAAACGGGTTAGGTTATCGGGGCAGTGGGATTTGTCCCGATTTTCCATTACGTATTTTAATTTCAAGGAATCGGGATCCCGTTTCCTTTGTAAAAAGTATAATGATAGAAACGGGAAACCCACGACTTTCGTTCTGACCCTTTCCTATATTACTGTATATATATATCATCGGGGCAGTGGGATTTGAACCCACGACCTCATGGTCCCAAACCATGCGCGCTAAACCGCTGCGCCACGCCCCGAGTTTTAAATTATACCCGAAATATCGATACATGTCAACCCCGCTAGAGGATACCAACGTTAAGTTCTGCTCAATCCTATCAGCAGGACTAAAAGATAATTTCAGTATCGGGTATTATGACTAGTTTTATAGAGTATTCTCTAACGGGGTTTCTTGACACCTTGTATTTATTGTATATAATCTCCAATGCGCATACTCATTCTCAGCGGTAAGGATGGACTAAAGCGACAGATTGACGATATTCTGAACCTGGAAAAGGCAGTGCAGAAATACATTAGAAACAAGCGAATACATCAGGTGATTTTTTTGTATTATGATAGAAAAAACCGGTTTAAGGTAGAAAAAACAAAAAAAGATGCGCGATCAATCAGAAAATTTATTCAGAAAGTAGAAACAAAATGGGGTGATATCGACTGCTTGTTGATCCTGGGCGGCGATAAGGTAGTACCCTTTTTTCGACTTAAAAACCCGTGTGATGACAACGATAAGAAAGTTTTGTCTGATAATCCATATGCTTCAAGGGATGATAATTTCCTCATCCCCGAACGTGTTTGTGCACGGATCCCGGATAATAATGATGCCGGCTTTATTATCGGACAATTGAAGAAATACAGCAAGGTTACACTGAAGTCATTTGGTATAAGTACGAAAGTCTGGAAAAAGGCATCAGAGAATGTATACCAGCAAATCGGTAAGGTTAGAGATATGAAGGTTTCACCGCCCGTCAAGAGCAAGACATTCAAAGCTCGATGGCTCCAAAATAAGGACTTTTTATACTTCAACCTACACGGCAGTAAACTCTCAGCGAATTGGTACGGTCAAGAAGGTGGCAAATACCCGGTTGCCATCGGCTTAGAAAATATTAAAAAAGCATCAGGTGTGGTTGGGTGTGAAGCCTGTTATGGAGCATACATTTTGGGTAAATCCTCTGAAGATACTATGGCCCTCAAGCTTCTTAGTGAAAAAGGAATTTACGGATTTTGTGGTTCAACCACAATTGCCTATGGACCAATTGTCCCACCATCGAGTGAGGCTGATCTCATGGTAAAATACTTTTTTGAATATGTGAACCAGGATATCACATTGGGTGAGAGCTTTAAGAATGCAAAGCTTGATTTTGCGCGGAAAGTATTGAGACGTCAAGGATTTTTAGATGACGATGACCAGAAAACTCTACTTCAGTTCGTTTTATATGGTGATCCTACGTTTCGACTAGAGCACAAAATTTCTAAGAAAAAAGGGAAGAAGTAAGAATGATCAATAGGAAAACAGTCAATAGAATAAAAAGGATGATTTTTAAAAAATTTCCAGAGTTTAAAGGGATTGACCCGAAAATATTGGAAAGGAAAGTCAAGCCGCAGAGTGCAATCTACAAGAAACTGTCACTCGGTACACCGAAGATATTGAAAAAGGTCTTTCGATTGAAGTTCGAAAGGAAAGTGACAACTGTTGATGAGATAGAGATTGACCGGATTTTGACCGTGACCCTCAATGAAGCGGGCGAAATAATAAAGATAACTGAATCACGATGATAAGAGGAACCGACGATACAAGGTATGCATATGTAAATGGTATTATACGCGCACGTGAGGCTCGGTTACTGACGAAAGGTCATTTTGACCGACTCATCGCCAGTACGTTTAGCAATTTTGCGACAATACTATCAGATTCACCTTATATTGGGCATGAAGATATTACCGCAGGTTTTGATTTGGAGGAGGATAGGGTTGGGGATTTGTTCAGAAAATACTGCCAGCACAGTGAGATCCAGCAGTATATTGACTGGCCTCAGCAGATTCATAATATGAAGGTGAAATTGAAAGAGGGTAGTGATTCTTTACTCTATGCGCAGCCCGGCGCGGAAATCGAAGACTGGCCTGAGACTATTGGAGAAATTGAAAGATTTGCTGTGAGCAAAGATCCCTTTATACTTTCAACAAATCTCGACAAAATCTTATGCAAATATCTATACAAAACTGCCCAGACAATGCCGTTTTTCAAAGGCTATTTTCGAATCTCTTTCGATCTTGAGAATATCCGTAGTTTTTTCAGAGCACGGCACTTTGAAAACACGCACGAAATATTTAATCAGGTATTTATAGAATACGGCACTATTGGTCGAGAGAGATTTGTCGATAATTTAACGAGTGAATATGATGTACTCGGTAAAAATTTCTTTACCACACCTTATGCATCATTATTAGATAAAGGGGGAGCATATATCAAACAGAGGAATTCTTTTCTAAGATTGGAAAGGATATGTGAGGAGATCAGGTTGCAATTTTTGCTCGCTGCCCGTAGGATGACTTTTGGTGTCGAGCCATTATTTACGTATTACCAGTTTAAGCTCGCAGAAACAAAGAAACTACGGCAAGTCTATTGGGGTAAGTTGAATGAGGTCCCGATCGATGATTTGAAGGAGAGTATCGCTGGTGTCTGGTAAAGCAATGGCCATAGTTGGGCAAAGAGAAACAATAATGCCATTTCTGGCAACTGGAGCGCATGTTGTCTATATTGAAGAAGGTGAGGGCGCCCAGGTTATTGAAGATCTTGTTGCTCAAGGCTTTAAGATCATATTTTTTACTGAAGAGTTTATTGATGAATTGGATGCTATTTTGATGAAATACCGTAATCAAACTGTCCCTTGTTTGATCCCCATCCCAACTGGAAGGGGTAAGACAAAACTTGCTATTGAAAGGATAAGAGGTGTGATTAAAAAAGCTGTTGGAGCTGATGTTTTCTTGGAGGACAAATAATGAGGAAAGGTGAAATTACTAAAGTGTCAGGGCCACTTGTTGTTGCGAAAGGAATGAAAGGCAGTAAGATGTATGATGTGGTTCGCGTGAGTGAAGAGCGTTTGGTCGGTGAAATAATCGGACTTTCTGCTGACACCGCCTCAATTCAGGTATATGAAGAAACATCTGGCATTGGTCCAGGTGAGCCGGTTTACATAACTGATGAGCCCCTTATTGTTGAGCTCGGTCCTGGACTTATTGAATCAATTTTCGATGGTATTCAGCGGCCTTTAGATATTATCAGAGATCAAACTGGTGATAGAATTGCTCGTGGTATTGAGGTTCCTTCATTGGAACGCGATGTAAAATGGGCGTTCAAGCCACTCGTTAAGAAAGATGATAAAGTGTGCGGTGGTGATATTATAGGTGAAGTACAGGAGACAGTACTTATTTCGCACAAAATTATGGTTCCACATGATATTGAGGGCAAGATAAAGAACATTAAACAAGGTGAATATTTAGTAACTGATACGGTATGTGAAGTTGAGACCAAAGACGGGATTGTTCAACTTACATTGATGCAACGTTGGCCAGTGCGTTTACCGCGTCCCTATAAGAAACGGCTTGCTCCATCCCTCATACTTTCAACTGGGCAGCGGGTGATCGATATGTTTTTTCCAATTGCCAAGGGTGGTACGGCTTGCTGTCCTGGTCCTTTTGGAACTGGCAAGACGGTCATTCAGCATCAGTTAGCCAAATGGGCAGATGCTGAGATAATCGTTTACATCGGCTGTGGTGAACGCGGTAATGAAATGACTGACGTGCTTATGGAATTTCCTGCGCTCAAGGATCCCAGGTCTGGTGAATCACTGATGAAACGAACCGTACTGATCGCCAATACATCGAATATGCCGGTCGCGGCGCGAGAAGCATCAGTTTATACAGGCATTACGATAGCTGAGTATTTCCGGGATATGGGGTATTCAGTAGCGGTTATGGCTGATTCGACATCGCGTTGGGCTGAGGCGATGAGAGAGATATCCGGTAGATTAGAAGAGATGCCAGGAGAAGAGGGGTACCCTGCTTATCTTAGCGCCAAAGTGAGTTCCTTCTATGAAAGAGCAGGTAGGATTGATGTGGTCGGTAAACCAAGCCGAGAAGGTGCTCTGAGTGTGATTGGTGCAGTATCTCCACCGGGTGGAGATTTGTCTGATCCGGTTGTTCAGGCGACACTCCGTGTTGTGAAGGTTTTCTGGGGTCTTGAGGATAGATTGGCATATCAACGTCATTTCCCGGCAATTTCGTGGCTGAATTCTTATTCTCTTTATATTGACGACGTCAGTGAGGAATTAAATACAGTTATCGCAAAGGATTTTACAGATTTATCAAAAGAAGCAATGCGTCTTTTAGAACAGGAAGCTGAACTCCAGGAGATCGTAAGGCTCATCGGAGTTGATGCTTTATCCCCAGAAGACCGCTTGATCCTTGAAGGCGCAAGGTCTCTTCGTGAAGATTTCTTACATCAAAATGCCTTCCACGAAGTTGATACTTATTCTTCTCTTGATAAACAATACAAAATGCTTGCGGTGTGTTTGAGTAACTACAACAAAGCAAAAGAAGCGTTATCGCGAGGTGTTGCATTTAATGACATCGCTAAAATGAAAATTCGAGAGAAAATATCGCGCATGAGATATTTGTCGGAATTAGAGCTTTCAAGTATCGATAAGTTACAGGATGAGATAACCAAAGAATTTCAGAAACTTCTAAACATTGACAGCGACGTTGTCGATGATACTCCAGTTAAGAAAAAAGAAAAGGAAAGCACAACTGGGAAGGAAGAATCTGGTAAGGAGGTTGAAAAAAAGCCAGTGAAGAAAATTCGCAGATCCAGGAGGAAGAAATGATCAAGGAATACAGCAGCATTATTGAGGTAGCGGGTCCACTATTGTTTGTTGAGGGCGTTGAAGGTGCAAAATATGAAGAACTGGTTGAGATTTACACACGAACCGGTGAGAAGAAGCGCGGCAAGGTTTTAGAGGTAGATAAAGATAGAGCCTTGGTTCAAATTTTTGAAGGATCTGCAGGTATTGATGTGCAGGATTGTCATGTTAGATTTCTCGGCCGGACACTACACATTGGTGTATCATCTGATATGCTGGGCAGGGTCTTTGACGGTCTGGGTAGAGTGAAAGATGATGGTCCTGAGATCATTCCTGAGGCAATGTTTGACGTAAATGGTGCGCCGATCAATCCGACAGCCCGAAATTATCCAAATGAATTTATTCAGACCGGTATTTCTTCAATCGATGGTATCAATACTCTGGTAAGGGGTCAAAAACTGCCGATCTTTTCAGGTTCTGGCTTGCCCCACAACCGAGTTGCCGCTCAGATCGTGCGGCAGTCAAAAGTGCTTGGTGGTACGGGGGAATTCGCGATTGTCTTTGGTGCAATGGGTATCACTTTTGAAGAAGCGAATTTCTTCATTCAAGATTTCACTAAATCAGGGGCATTGGAAAGAGTCGTGCTTTTCTTGAACCTGGCTGATGATCCGGCAATTGAACGTGTTTCCACCCCTCGTGTTGCCTTCACAGTTGCTGAGTATCTTGCTTTTGAAAAAGGTCTGCATATCTTGGTTATTCTGTCTGATATGACTAATTATGCTGAAGCCCTACGGGAAATATCTGCTGCGCGCAAGGAAATTCCAGGACGGCGTGGCTATCCTGGGTATCTGTATACTGACTTAGCGAGTATCTATGAACGTTCAGGTAGAATAAAAGGAAAAAAAGGTTCGATTACATTAATACCTATTCTTACAATGCCAGAAGACGATAAGACCCACCCGATACCGGATTTGACCGGTTACATAACTGAGGGTCAGATAATTCTTTCAAGGTCGCTTTATCGAAAAAAGATTACACCGCCGATCGACGTGCAGCAATCATTATCGCGTCTGAAAGATAAGGGTATTGGTAAAGGTAAAACGCGTGAAGATCATGCTGATTTATTCAATCAATTGATCGCTTGTTATGCACGAGGTAAAGAAGCTGCTGAACTATCTGTGATATTGGGTGAAGCAGCTCTGTCTGATCTGGACAAGATCTTTCTTAAATTCTCAAACCAGTTTGAAGAGCGTTATATCTCTCAAAACGAAGATGAGGATAGAACGATCGAGCAAACTCTGGATCTTGGTTGGGAACTACTCCGTATGGTGCCGCGGGTTGAAATGAAGAGAATAAGGGATGAATACCTGGAGAGATACTATGATAAAGCAGAATGATGAATTCAGAGCTTCAATCCCTAAAGGTGACACAGTGAAATACGATGCTATAAATTCTAAGCACGAAATACGAAATTCTAAACAAGCCCGAAATTACAATGATCAAAATTCAAGAGTTCAGTTTAGATATTCGTGTTTTGGAATTGAAAATTATTTAGGATTTAGATATTAGGATTTAGATATTATGAAACTGGATATTCCACCGACCAGGATGCAGTTGCTGCGTTTGAAGCGGCGTAGTGTGGTTGCCCGACGCGGTCACAAATTGCTCAAGGACAAACAAGATGAATTGATGCGCAGGATACTTAAGCTCATTGGAAAAATTCGGGATTCCCGCTTGAAGATTGAACAGGAGTTGAAAAGGGCCTTTGGTTATTTCTACTTTGCTTCAAGCAAGCAGTCTCCCAAAGCTATTGACGAAGCGCTTCTGGCAACAACCAAAGTCATTGATGTTGTCTATACCACAGAGCGTGTTCTCAATTTAAAAATCCCCAAGTTTGAACAAACGGTATCAGGTGGCTTGATTGGTTATAGTTTCATGACCACATCAGGTGATTTGGATCTTGCCCTTCTGAAGATCGACCAGCTCATTTCGAGGTTACTTGAACTTGCTGAGCTCGAAAAAACCCTGGAACTTCTTGCCGCAGAAATCGAGAAAACCCGTAGAAGAGTTAATGCATTAGAGTATATTCTCATACCTTCCATTGACGAGACGATCAAGTTCATTAAGCTGAAAATGTCAGAAATGGAGCGAGGTGATTTAACGCGCCTGATGAGAGTCAAAGAGATAGTGAGAGGAAACAGGGAGGTATCATGATCGAAGGTTTAGTCAGTGTTTTGATTTTAGCTTTCCTTACCCTGATCTTTGGTTTAGTAAAGGATTGGCTTATTATTATTATCCCTCAGGTCATTTTAATCCTAGTTGTAATTTTTCTCCTGGTCCGTGTACGCGTAAAGATATCCAAAGCTGAAAAGGAGAAATTGAGATCAAAGATAGATGAATTGGAAACAAAGATCGGGACTTTAGGGTCAAAGGACGCGTAAACCGGATTGAAAGCATAGCGGCTGCGCTATAGAAATATCTTTATGTTACACAACCATGATCTGATTTCATGAAGAAATTCCTCGGGATCAGTCTATTTGTTATCATCGCCGGGTTTTCGTATATCTTGGTGAGTACAACCGGGTTGAACTATGATGGGTTAACGCTTGCTTTGATATCAGATAAATTAGATCAAACAAACGAGTGTTTTGATCGGTCATATATGCAGATATCAGATTCTTTATTGACAACATGGAATAGTCTGTTTGACGAGTTGGGGATCAGCGGGAATCCTTTTGCGATGATGCTTTATTTCATTGAATATTTCAGAGCTATGGACCAAGAAGATAGTGATGAATGTTTCTTGCTGCGGGATATGATTGCAAATAATAGCACCAATTTGATGAGTTCAGTGGTCGCTACGTGTGCCATCATGCAGAAAAAGGGGTGGGATTTTCAGGTCTTTTTTAATGAAAATGATTATTACCTGGGTATAAACCTCACTGGAGATTGGCAGGTAAGAAAAGGTAACTGGGTTGAAAAAGATGGGAAGAGCTATTTCTTAAAGGAGTTTGACTACAAAACACCCGTGGGTGAGTTGAAGAGTGATAACCCTGCTTCAACGTATCAGTGCCTTAAGAGTTCTGAGGTGGATCTGAAACCAGTTCCCTTGGTCAACAGCCTTCCAGTATTTTGCGGTTCTATTCATGAAAAACGATTAGTGTGGTTTTATAAAAATAAAAAGTATCATATTACGGCTGTAATACCTTATGGACAGGCTGAATATACCATGAATCTACCAGCCAGTCTTTTCGGTACTGTTGCATCGGGGGTTTACGAATTCAATAATATGGGTTTGATCGATGATTTGAAATATTTTGTTGAGGATTTTGGTGAATATGATCAAGTCAATTTTCTTTTTAAACTCAGCCAGTCAGAAAGCATTTTTATTTACGATAATAAAAAATCTATCAAGAGTATCACCCATCAATTGATCGAAGGACATAATGACTGTGATGGACGGAGTATTTTTCTGTACTGTTTGCTTGATGCAGTACTTGGCTATGACAGTGCAGATATGGTTTTTATCAATTGGCCAAATCATCTGGCGATCGGGTTGAAACCAAAGACCAGGACAGCTGAGGACATTTTGAAGGGACAAGATGCTGTATATATCGGTGATAAATACTACATACTTGATCCTGCTTATGTTGGCGATACATATTGGGGTAGCAAGATGAAACGGCTCTCAGATGAATGTGAAATAATTAAGTAATGGGGTTAACAGACTGGCCAAGAATTAGGAGTAGGGGCTTTAGCCCCGTCAAAAATTGTCGAGATATCAATCGGATTAACGAGCCCCGTTTAAATACTGATTCCAGTATACCAAAAACAGTTTTCTATACCTTTATTTAACGGGGCGAGCCTAAAGGCTCTACTCCAAGAAGTTTCGACATTCTCGATCAGCCTATCAAGATTTAACCTCAGTTATTCGATAACCGGGGACCAGTCTGGAGCATTAGCTGTCACGCCGTCAGTTAGCTTGTGTTCCCGGGAACCATCCCAGTTCATTGTATATAGTTCATATACGCCGGTACGGTTTGATGTAAAAACAATGTGTAAGCCGTCAGGTGACCAAGACGGTTCTTCATTGTTCCCGTCATAAGTTAAACGGACGGGTGAAAAATCATAAGGGTCAGTAACGTATACTTGTTGTGAATGATTGTTTTCCCTGGAAACATAGGCGATGATGTCGCCGCGCGGTGACCATGCTGGTGAGGTATTATAGTCACCGTGGAACGTAAGCCGTCTCAGGTTGCCACCATGAATGTCCATCACATAGACTTGAGGATTGCCGGTTCGATCTGATACAAAGGCAATTTCCCGGCTATTTGGTGAGAAGGTAGGTGATGTATCAATCGCCCAGTTATAAGTAAGCCGATTTAGTTTCTTTGTAGCTAAGTCCAGGATGTATATTTCAGCATTACCGTCTTTTGTTAAACTCAGACATATTTTCGAAGCATCGGGCGACCAGCACGGAGCAAAATTTAACCCCTTAAATGAAGATATGATTTTGATTTCTTTTTTAACTAAATCGAACAGGTAAATGCATAGACTGTTTTTTGTGTGGGTTGAAAAAAGTATCCTTCTACTATCTGGAGCCCAAGCTGGGAAAAGGTTAAAGCGACCGTTTTTGGTGAGCGGTGTGAAATTGAAACCATCATAATCGACTATTGCTAGTTCTTTGTTGCTACCAGTCCGATAGGAAAATACTATCTTGGTTGAGGCGATACCTTTTTCACCGATAACATACTCGATAATATCATCGGAAATTTCATGGGCAATTTTACGCAGTGCATCACTGAGTGGGTAGTCTTGTTCGAAGATCACCTCATGCGATGCAAAATCCTCGCAGATAATGGAAAGCTGCGTCATATCTGCTTTACCTTTCAGGAGAATCCCTTGATTATTAGAATCGCTGAGTGCTGTAGTATCAGTAAAGACATCGAAATAAAGGGAATATTCAAGATCCTTAGCAATAACAATTTCGACATTCCTCACTTTGGTCAATAATCCGTAGGATATCTCTGCGGTGGTGAAGGGTTCAATTACGAGGTTAGTCTTGCCGCCCCCATAATCAGTAAGACGGAGATAGATATCCTGACCAAGAGCAAGATCGTTGAATGCGAACAGTAAGAGAAACAATGCTGCAATTTGCACAAGCCCTAAGCCCGAATGCTCAAAATACCCCTTCTTAATCGTTCGACTGAGCTCACGTCGAAGTCCTCCTCCTTGAGGGGGAGGGAGGTAGGGGTGTAAATGTTCAGAAGATTTGAATTTGATGTTTTGAATTTGTCCCGTAAAACGAGGATCCTCGTTTTTCAAATCTGAAAAACGGGATTTAGGATTTCGTACTTTGCATTTAGAGCTTATATATGAATTCACTGTGCGGTCAGGAATTCTAAATGGACCTTGAGATAGTCATCAGCAAACTCTTTGGGAAGCGGCGGTAACTTCTTGGCGAGAGTTACCGCGCGGATTGTAGTTTCGTTGTATATGTTATCGCCAGAACTCTCTTCCAATCGTACATTATAGATCTTGCCCTTTTTATCAACCTCGAAATACACCATGCTTTTTAAAACGACGTCTTGTCCCTGATATGGATTATGCCAGTTTTTGTTTATTTTATTTAAGAGGATATTTAGATAATATGAATAGGTGAAACCTCTTCCACTACCTGTATAAATCTTGGGTTTGATATCAGGTAACCCTTTCTTTATTATCTTTTCTGGTATTTCCGTTTTCTTTTTTTCTATCTTTACCGGAGATGTTTTTTCTTTTGGCGGTGCCTTTTCCTTGGTTATTTCTTTCTTCTCTTCTTTTTTTAGTTCTTCTTCTTGCACTGGTTCTTCAATGCTGAGTATCTTGGGTTGGGGTAACGGAGCGATGCTTACCTTATAGATCTCAACCTTGGGAATGGGCTTGACGCTGCGGCTTGCCAATAATAATACTGAGAAAACCAAAAGATGTATGAAAGCAGATGCAAAATGAAAGCGCTTCATTCCAGGGGTATATCAGCTATTAATCCTAATTCTCTAACGCCAGCTTTTCTCATTCTGCCGATGATCTCTATTGCATAGCCATAATCGATTTTCTCGTCCGCGCGTAAATAAACAATAATACTGGGTGGTTTATTATCAAGGTTTTTCTTTAATACACGTTCAAAGTCTTCAGCGGCAACTTTTTCAGTGTCGATGTAAATATCACCGGTCTTCTTTATCGAAACAGTAATTCCTTCTTCATCATGTGGTAGTGAAGCATCGGTTCGCGGCAGATCAACATCAATCCCAGGTGTCATCATGGGAGCAGTGATCATGAATATCACGAGCAATGTGATACTCACATCAGCCAGTGAGGTCATGTTCATTTCCGAAATTAAGCCTTTAGTTTTCACTGCTGAAAAAGTAATTCTTTACGAAGTTTCGCAAAAACTTCATTAATGAATTGATCTAACTCAGCCCCGTAGTTGTTGACACGTGCCCTGGAAATATTATAGAAGATCAAAGCAGGTATGGCAACAAGGAGACCGTAAACAGTTGTGATCAATGCATCTGATATGCCTGGTGCAACGATAGTGATATGGGCTGAGCCGCGTAACCGGATGTCCAAGAATGCTTGCATGATGCCCCAAACAGTTCCCAGTAACCCAAGGAAAGGACTGACGCTGACAAACGTACCGAGTGCAGGTAGCGATCTTTCCAGTTCGGCAATCTCACTGATCTTCGTACGCTCCATTGCCAAGCGTATATTGTCCGAGAGTTCTTCCATTGCTAATCCAGGTGCACCATGTGGGTTCTGTTCTGGTGAGGAAGTTCTTTTTCCATCCTTCAACCTTCCGAATTCTTCTAAGCCATTTCTTAGAATTCTACCGTATGGATTGTCATTTAGCAAAGCACCCATGTTTTCTAATTCTTTAGTATGTTGATGAAAACGATAAGTGGACATGAATCGTTTGCTCATTTTTTTGATCTTTGAAAAATCGAAGAGTTTCTTCAAAAATATAGCCCAGGACCATATTGAAAAAATGGCAAGTATCGCCATTATGCTTTGGGCGGCAAGACTTGAGTCCAAGAATGTTCTAAAGATATTCATACATTACATCCCAATGTTAGATTCAAACATATAACCGCGGATGCATACAGATCGTTGGTATCATTACTTCGTAATTTTATCTTTGGCTAAGGCGGCTTCAGCAGAATTCGGGAAATCCTTTACTATTTGATTGTAGTAGTATTTCGCACTTTTTAAGTCGCCGGTTTCTTCATAGACAATCGCGATTTTATAGAGTGCAGTTGGTCGTTTGTTACTGGTTGGATAGCGTTTTATCATCTCATTGAAGACATCCACAGCACGTTGGCTCTTACCCATGGCAGCGTAGGACTCGCCTATCCAATAAAGAGCATTATCAGATAAAGGGGAATCGGGCGATACTTTCAAGTAGTTTTCAAACCCGTTTATTGCTTCGCTGTAATTACCTTTTACATAATTGAGATAGGATGATTCATAGATCATCCGTGCTTCTGGGCTGATTCTTGAGATATCTTCAGAATCCACTGGTACGCTATGTCTTGGTCCAGTTCTTTCGTATATGCGCGTCAATTGCAATTCTGTATCACCGAGTCGCGAATTGAGCATTTCTATTTTATCACTGAGTTCATTGGATTTAGTGTAGAAATCAATACGTAAATGGCTTATTTCTTTATTCTGATACTCAAGCATACTGTCGAATTTTGCAGTATAGTATTTCAGGCTATCCAATTGCCAGTTGAAATTATTGAATCTGGTGCGGTTAAAACAGCCGCAAATAACGATGCAGAATAGCAGAAAACCTATTTTCTTGGGCAAGTTAAGATTCAGGTTCTCCAGTTTTACACCGTTGCAAGGAAAAGTGAATCATCTTCTTTAAAAAATGCCGCGCTTTTTATGGCAGGGTTTCCTACGGCGTTTACTCAACGACGAATTCACTGCGCCGATTGCGTTCAAGGTCAGCTCGATCCAGAGGTCTTTCTTCACCGTAACTAACAGTGGTAAGTCGATCCGGTGTGATCCCTAACATCAACAGGTAATCACGCGTAGCTTTGGCGCGGCGTTCACCCAATGCTAAGTTATATTCAGCCGTACCTATTTCGCAGCAATGGCCTTCGATAAGCGTCCTAACCTCAGGGTAAATCCCGAGCATATCTGAATTTCTCTGGAGAACTTCTACAGCATCAGCGCGGAGATCTGATTTGTTAAAATCAAAGAAGATAGTTCCTAACACAAACGCAGGTCTTACTGGTTCTACGGGAATTTCTACGGGAATTTCAACCTCTTCAAACGGTATTTCTTCCTCGACCGGGATCTCTTCAACGGGTTGGACTACCTGTTTTTTTGCACAACCCAGGCAAAACACGAGGACTAATAATACTGGCATTGTTAGTTTAAAATAGCGCATAATACCTCCATTTTTGTTAATTATAGTTATAATTATAATACTGTCAAGGATGGAACAATTGCTCCGAGTAATTCTTTGCTTGATTTACAAATGTTTCAAGGCGCATTGACTCAACGGCATGGTCTAATCCGTCGAGTGAGAGCACAAAAAGTGGGAAGTTTGGATATTTATCTTTTACCCTTTTATAAAGCGTAGTTACGATATTGCCGGGCATACATGTGAAGGGCATAGCATTTACTGCTCCAGAAAAATTATCGTGGATGTACTCAATTGTTTTGCCAACCGTCAATATCGTTTCACCTTCGAATGAGACGTGGACGTATTGCTCAGCATGGTTCAATAAAGTGATGATATCTGCTTCTGGATTCAACCCTAAAACCTTATATATCTTTGTCTGACGCCATTTCATATATCGGTCAAATAACTTGGTAATAATCACTCTTCGATACTGGTTGAACCACCGGCAGTTCATTACTCTCGTGAAGTTCGTATAGAAGATCCATTCACCGATTGAAGGCAGTGCCACTTCGCAACCCAGTTCCTCGAGTTTTTGAATCAGAAAATTGTTGCTGAATTTCTGAGACCGTACATATATTTCACCTACAATACCGATTTTTGGTTTAATTATATCCCGCTTGATGCTTATGCCATCGAGTTCTTTACGTACGCATTTGAGAAACGGTAATACTGGCTTGCCGTCTTGTATTAAGGTGCAGATCGTATCAAGGGCATTGTTATAGACCTTATCAGTTTCACCAACCTTCTTTTCATAGGGTCTGATCATGCGCACTTTGGCTTCCATTCCGTCGACTACGGACATGCCCTCCCAGGCTGAAATGAGAAAGCCGAACCCTATTGTTCCCAGGTCATCGAAAAGACTCGGTCCTTGATTTGGAGCGTATATTGGTATCTCAGATAATCCCAGATCGTCGAGGATTATTCTGTGGAGCTTATAATACTGTCCGAAACGACACGGGCCAGAACCCTGGGCCATAAAAAAAGCACTCTTTTCGGGCTTGAAATCCCGTTCATTTATTTTCTTAACCATATCGCCAGCCGTGATAATAGCTGGCAAGCATTCTTTTCCTGATGTAAATTGGCGACCGATGATCACTGATTCTTCATCGGGTGTTGGTAAGACCCTTGCATCAATGCCAGCGTACCGCATTGCTGCGGCAAAAACCTTAGCAGTATCACACATATCAGGTATATATATGGTTCTATCCTTATGGACTTCGCTTTTTGCCTTTATCTTTCTTGATACACCCAGATTCTCTGCTCCTTTGATGCTATCATAGAATGCTTCACATCTTGTGATAAATCCAGCATCGCCTGAGTGCTCATCGACTTCAATGAGGAGAAATGGTTTCTCACCGAGTTTTTCCTTGAAAAACCGCGTTAAAAAAGAATCCGGCCCGCAAGCGAAATTAGAAAGATAGACAGCGAATAATTTTTCGTTTTTGTTGATGGTTTCGGCAGCTCCTAGGATACGTTGACCGTAGTGCCAATACATATTGTAAAAATCTTCCTTGAGAGCTTGATAGTCCATTGGTATGAAATCAATAGGTAGAGCCTGTACACCAAGATCTCTGATTTTCTTTGGGATGTCCAGGTTCAACCCAAGGTCATAGCCATTATAGGGTCTTGAGCAAACAACAAAAGCAACGTCTTTGGTGTCAGCTAATGCCTGCTGTCCTAAATCAGCGATCTTTTCGCGTATTTCTTGATAATGGGCATTTGCCAGCTTTATCGCATTTTTCACTTGTTTTGCAGTTTTGCCAAATTGCCTGCCGAATGCAATAAGTGATTCTTCAACACCATCTTTACCGCGGTCAAAATAGATACTCGGTGAAAGGACCTTGATCTTGCTGCCAAAAATTGCTCTTGCTATATAGGGGATAGTCTGCACATAGGGGCAAACAAAACATCGGGTAAAATTTTCATCTTTCGGTTGCATAGAAATGATGCTAGGCAGGAAGATTTGATCGACCCCTTTGTTCAATAGATTACGGATATGCCCGAGCGCAACCTTTATTGGTAGACATGTATCGGCGACCGAAACTTCAGCGCCGCTCTCAATGATCTTACGGTTTGTTGGTTCTGAGAGGACTGGTTTAAAGCCGAGCGTGGTGAGGAATCTGTAGAAAAAAGGAAAAAGCTCATAGAAGCCCAGGCAGCGCGGTATGCCGATCTCAATACCTTCTATATCTTCTGTTTTAAAGAAAATCTCATTACGCAATCTAAAGTAATCAGGTAGTTTAGATGTCGTTTTCTTTTTTTCTTCATATCTTTCACAACGACCGCCATAAAATATCGGATTTTCGCCTTTGATAACGATCTTATTTAATTCACATTCATTACTACAATGTTTACATACAAAGGATTCTGAAGTGTATTGTCGGGAGGCAAGATCAAGCCCCCGGAATTTTGTCTTTTTAAGGTTTGCTTCACGGGCAAGCAACGCAATGCCAATGGCACCGGTTATGTCATAGTTAGTCGGCACCGTGATTTTTTTCTTTAAGACCTGTTCAAAAGCTGAAACAACGGTTTTGTTCGCCGCAACACCACCCTGGAAGAATATTCTATTACCGATCCGTTTGCCATTAACAACGCGATTGATGTAGTTGAAAACAATAGAGTAACCGAGTCCAGCGAGGAGGTTTTCTCGTTCTGTGGTGTCGCTTTGGTGGTGGATTACCTCAGAGCCAATGAATACAGTACAACGGTCGCCGAGATTTATCGGTGATTTGGCACGAATCGCTATATCACCGAAATCTTCAAGTTCAATACCGAGCACTTCTGCCTGTTCTTCTAAGAAAGAGCCTGTACCAGCGGCACAGACCTTATTCATTTCGAAATCAACGATTGTCTTGTTGCGCAGGCTGATGTATTTTGAATCCTGTCCGCCGATCTCAAAGATCGTATCAACTGCTGGATCTATTTCAATGGCAGCTCTTGCCTGGGCGGTTATTTCGTTCTTTACAATATCGGCGCCGATGAATTCACCGATCAAATAGCGACCAGAACCAGTCGTACCAACACCGGCGATCTCAACTTTAGTGCCGATTTCTTTTGCCAATTCTTTTAAACCTTGGAGTACGATATCAATGGGTCGTCCTTGTGTCCACATATATCTGCGGGCAAGGACACTTCCCTTATTATCAACGAGAACCAGGTTTGTCGATATCGAACCAACATCAACACCGAGGTATGTTTTTGTCTTACGGGTTGGTGATGCGAACTTAGTTGTGGGGCGCCATTTTTTATAGCCATCCAATGGTGCTAACCGTTTGATGACCCGGGGCTGGTTGAGCCATTGTTCAAAAGCTTTAAGACCCTTGAATTTTTCAGTGCCATCAGTTGCTCTTGCACTGAGCACCGCACCGATTGCCCCGATGCAGTCGTGGTTTTTTGGGATAATAAGGTCACTTGGAGATATATCGAGGATTTCCTGGAATGCTCTGATCATTCCCTGGTTTCCAGCAACGCCGCCGACAAATGCAACGGGCTTTGATATTGTTTTCCCTTTTGCAATAACACTCTTGAAATTACGAGCTAGAGCAAAACAAAGTCCAGACATCAGATCTTCGGGTTTTGTACCTATCTGCTGGAGATGGATCATGTCGCTTTTTGCGAATACTGAACATCGACCCGCAATCCTTGCCGGATTTTTTGAACGCAGAGCAACTTTGCCAAAATCTTCAACATTAAAACATAATCTGCGTGCTTGCTGGTCAAGGAAGATACCCGTACCCGCCGCGCATATTGTATTCGAAGCGAAATCCTTGATTATTTTGCCACTTACATTTATCAATTTAGAATCTTCACCACCAATTTCAATTATCGAACGTATTTCAGGATGGAAATGGAGTACACCCTGGGTTGTAGCTTCGACCTCATTAATATAAACAGCGCCAAGTATAGCATATAACTCTTTAGCACAACTGCCGGTCAGTACAAGCCGATCAACCTCAGTGAATGTTTTCAGAGTCTTGAGGAGAAGATTATACGGTTTGCCGTGATGTTTTATGTATTGTGTTCTTATGAGTTTTTCATCAATGAATTCAGCAAACTTCAGACTTACTGACCCGACGTCAATACCGTATTCGTGCATGTGGTTATTTATGGAGCATAATAAAAACCAAGGGATATATGATAATCTATTCTCTTTTGCCCGCTGGTTTCATCCCTTGCTTCGATATTCGCGGTGAATTCCGGGGTCAGCCTGAATTTCGTAAGTTTTAATTCTACACCACCGCCAACGATCAATTTAGCCGTAGTTTCTGAACCCTCGATCGGTGTATCTATTGCAGTACCATTATTGAATTCAAATCTATCAGTGCCGCTTACCTGGATATTAAAGCCTATGCCAAATCCAATATAAGGTGATACTAAGGGAAGCATGCCAGCTTTTAAGGAAAGGAAGATGGGAAAATATATATTGCCATAAGAATATGTATGTCTGCCGAGTGCTTCATCGCGGCTATATTTAGTCGATCTGTATTGTGGTGTCATATCGATACCGACCAAATTAATGATATCAGTCCCCATGCCCAGACCAAAATGCATCCCGGTTCCTGAAAATGTGTTGGCATTGCCACCCGGGTCATAGGTGCAGATATTGAGCCCGAGTTTTACCCCGACCCTTGTACTGATCGGACTACCGAGACACTGGCCATAGCTATATACGGCAAGGAAAACAATCAGTAATGCGATTTTCTTCATGCAACCTCCAAGATGAGTATTATACTTTGATTTGAGGGAAAGTCAACCATTCCTCGCTCGTTATTGCGATTTCCATACACCCCCTCTCCTTTTTCCTCTCCCCCTGTAAGGGGGAGAGGGTAAGAGCTTGCCCCGTACTCGATACGGGGGTGAGGGGGAAGTTCCTTCGTTATCTATCTACGAAGTGCCCCGTCAGTTAATAGAGGGATTGCCATGACCCCTTCGACAAGCTCAGGATTCTCGCAATGACCTGGGAGAGAATATCCTCATTTGTAGTTGTTTCAGCCTGAGGCAGACAGGTGATTTATCAGACACAGCCGACCAATTGCCCGATGAATTGCGGACTACACCTAACAAAAAAGGCGGGCAAAGCCCGCCTTTTTCTAAAGTAAGTCTAGATTAGTCAGTTACACACCAACGCAAACCAGCTATTGGCTGGTAGGCAAGAGTCATAGTAACCTGTGTTCCACTAACCGCAGTAACAACGATTTTTCCGAAGTAATCAGTAGCATCATCCCATCCATTGTTTGTCGGGTCAATCCAGAAATAATACACTGCACCTGATGCGACAGCAGTCTGAGTTGAATAGCCACCTGGTGCATCAGCAATAGTACATGCATCAAAATCTGTGCTTCCACTATTTACTGTTGCATTGACTTCGGTATTCCAACCACCATGATGCGCTGACCAGAATTCCTGTGGACCAGATTCGATATAATAGTCAATAAGCGGGTGATTTGTTGAATCACTTACTGAATAGGAAGATGCAGTACCTGAGGCAGCAAAACCAAAGCCACTCGGATTCGGTGGTGGTTCACTCATATCCCAGACATCGAGACCTGTTGTAACGACAGGTGTACAATCGACTTCATCTGTTCCGCTTACATCCTCACCAGCATATGCCTGTACACCATAAACGGCTGCTGGTACTGTTGCGTCGAATGTTACAGTAGCTGGATCATCAAGGGTATCAGTCGCAACACCATCAGCGAAGATGTAATAGCCGTCAGCATCTACAATTTCAATCCAGGAAAGTTCAAGGGTACCACCCTCGTCAGTAGCATCGACAGCATAGGTGACATCTGGTGTGTCAAGGGTTACTTCACCATCACAGCCAACCATAACTAAGAGAGCTGCGAAAGCAAGTGTTAAGCCTAATAGTTTCTTCATTTTTCCTCCTTATTTCTGAATCGGTGCAGGTTTTTCCTTAACCGGCGGTTTTGGAACCGGCTTGGAACCTTTGTCAACTTTCGCTTTAAGAGCATTATAGTCTTCGATTAGCTGGCCTAGCGAAGCGTGGACATTATCAAGATCAGTCTGCAGTGTTTCGACCTGTGTTTTGAGTTCATCAAATGCCTCTTGAGAGACTCCACCGGTCAGACCTTCTGGCGGCTGACAACCGATTACTGTCAATGCAACTACGGCAATCAGCAATAGTGCCATTTTTCTCATTGTTTCCTCCTTATTTTTTTGTAGGGCACCATGAATGGCGCGACTACACTTCCATTATTTATGAATAAAGATTTGCAGCTTCACAATATCTTCATTCCTTATTTCAAAAAAATATCCACAAGATAACCTCGTTATCGCTCGGTTATCTTGTTAATTCTCTCCTCCCTTCATTTTTTATAGGAGAGTGTAAAAACGTGGGCCTAAGTGGAATTGAACCACTCACCTCACGCTTATCAGGCGTGCGCTCTAACCAACTGAGCTATAGGCCCAAATAAGGTTGTGAATTATAGTCACTACTATGGATTTGTCAATAGTCAATATCAGAGCTTTCGGAAGGATTATCCCGGTCTATCATATTCAATATAATGATATTGGAAGACCGAGGATCCCGCAAAGCGGGAACCGATGATTACCTGCTGAGGGTTTTCTGATCGAGATCCTGAAAGTACCTATTTCCCATCTGGTTGAGCCATCTTTGTCTTGATTTTTCATTAGTTTTTTCCGCTGATACCTGGGCATTATGGATTGAGCCAAGGTAAAACCGGTTGAAAAGAAGGCTGAAAACAAGGGCTGCATCGATATACTTTTTTTGCTTCACCGCATTATATATCAGGTATCCAGAACCGAGATTCAGAAGGAAATCCCGGATACCGAGGTGAGTGTCGCCAGCATATATTTCACCGGTTCCTGGGCATATTATCGATAAAAGCGCTGCGGTGCGCAACGATTTTTTTGGCATTTCAAAGTAGGTATTGATTTCTTCTACTATCACTGAATCTCCGATCGAGCCAAATACATCACGGGCACTGTATAGTCTATTATCAAAAAGAAAGGTATAACCCAATAATCTCTTTTCACCGGTTTGAATGAATAATCCACTTGCTTCATGGGCATAGTCTGAATCAAGATAACAGCAAGCGATTTCTACTTTAAATTCAGGATTCAGATCGGGTAGATCATTGAATATGTTATGAAATTCTCTGATACCTCTATACTGGTTTGAGTGAAAAAGAGAGATCGCATATTTTACCCTTTTTTGCGGGTTTGATTCTAATTCTGGATAGAAAAAGAATGCTCTTTCATATTCTACATATGCGACATTAAAAAGGTTGTGTGAATATAAGGAATCAGCAAGTGAGAATTGGGTGAATAGGAGGAAAGCTATTAGCATTCCAGGGTACCTGAATTGTCATTGTTAGGGTTAGCGAAGCAATTTTGATGATATTTGGGCATTACGCGTCTCCTTGAGATTGCTTCGTCCCCTTCGACAAGCTCAGGGTTCCTCGCAATGACCCCGTATGATTTACATCTTACGGGGCAGGCAGGGAGGAGTGATCGGGCAATGACGCAGGTGTATGGATTAGGCAATGATTTCTCTATTGTCATTATCCAACTTGATTGGATAATCCAGAATAAAGTTGGGGCGTTCCTGGATTGTCCGTTCCCTTCGACAAGCTCAGGGTTCTCGCAATGACAGGGCATAAGTATATCATTCAGTGCTTTCAAGAATCTCCTCTAAGTATTTTTCATTCTGATAGTAATTGTAGTTTCGTACGGCATTAATACCACCATAGATATTCGCACCGTAGAAGAGTATAGTTGTCCCAAGGCAGATATTGAACTTGATATCTTCGTCCTCCTGATGATAGTGGTAAGAGAGAAGCGCAGTCGTGCTAACTAATAATAGTGAGAAAACACCATCGCCAGTTCTGCCGCAGTACCAATGCCCGCCACCTGGGAGCAAAGCACAGAGTGCACCCAGGGCAGGTTTCTTATAGGTTGGCTTGTTCCTTGGAAGCTTGAGATACTCTTCTGCTTCCTGGAATCGAAACTCAAAAGCATAGCTCAAACCAATTATCTTATTGGCTTCTTTATTATAAGTTTCTCCGATATCAATGAGATGAGAACGCGATAAATCATATTGCTCAGCTGTGAAGTACACGGTGCCCTTAGTAAACCTCCTTTTTACTTCATCATCCATATCATTACATTTAGCTAATGCTTCATCGTACCTTTCTAGGTTGATCAGGCAGTCAACGATTCTATCTGGCACGTCATTGCGCATTGAATCAGTTAGAAACTGGTATCTTTGATACTCATTCAAAGCTGCTGCATAGTCTTTTTGAATATAGAGGTGGTTAGCAAATGCTAGGATATTCTCTTCGGAAAAGGTGTTTATAGGCTGGGCATAAAGTAATAGTAAAAGCAGGGTCATTTTTCTGACAACGAAGGGACTCCCCGTATATTTATTAACTGACGGGGCAGGAATGACTGGATTGCCCGATCAAGTCGGGCAATGACAATAAGGAATAATCGATCAACAACAGATGCTGAATCGCAATGATATCCTCTTTCATTGGTCATTGCGAGCTCGCTGGAAGCGGGCGCGGCAATTTCAGAGATGGGGGATCCTAAAATGTCATTACGAGGAGTGAAACGACGAAGCAATCTCGTGAAATATAATGAGATTGCCACACCCCGACCATTACAATTCTTAATGGTCGGGCTTCGCAATGACAAAACGGGATTTGGGTAACACGCTCTAAAAATTTGATCCTTCTTCAGGGAACGTGGTGTCCCTTTTCTTGATTTTTCCGAATATGAAATTATTTTCGATCGGATCGTAGATCTTGCCCTTTTTGATGCCGGGATAATAGGTATTAAGATGATCTACAGCCCATGGGTTGCAGCGCATAAGTCGATCAGCCGCCATTAATGACCCCCAGATAACGCCATATTTGCTGATCGCTTTTTTGCTGAATCTTGAACACGAAGGCGTGAAGTTACAAACGTCGCCCTGGGCCGGTGCCACGATTTTTTGATGGATAGTAATGCCTGCATTGATCACTATTTTCAAGGGGTTGGTTTCTCTTATTGGCTGCATGAAGAGTAATGCACAAAGTATGATTTGCATATAGTATTTTAAGCATTTATTTCAGGAAATCAAGTAATGCATTAGCCATGCTATGAGATTGCTTCGTTCCCTTCGACAAGCTCAGGGTTCTCGCAATGACATCCTCTTTCATTGGTCATTGCGAGCCCGATGAAAGCGGGCGCGGCAATCTCAGGGATGAGCGATTGTTTCAGGTAATGATAGCTTGATTTTCTTACAGGATTCAATATGCTATTATGTGATAAAACAATATATCAAAGAGATCAAACAGTTAGATATCGAAACGGTTGTTATTATAGTTTATTCTACTTTTATCCTTCTGTTCGGCATATATCTACGCCGAATGCACTTTGTATTTTCCGGACGCGAAGAGCTGTTCCTTGACAGGTTGATTATTATGGGGATATTATACGGTCTTTCACCGCTTCCTTTATTTTTCTTATTCAAACGCAAACCTAAAGATTATGGGATCAATCTGGGCAGGGTTAAACAATGGCTAAAAGAAGTTGCGGTTTTTTATCTTATAATGTTGCTTATTCTTCTGGTGGTGTTTAAATTCACAGACATGAAGTATTATTATCCCCTATACCGCAAGGCGGCAAGAGGTATGAACTACTTCCTGCTGTATCAAGGCATACAGCTTTTTCATATGTTTGCCTGGGAGTACTTTTTCAGAGGTTTTATGCTATTCGGGCTTGAGAAAAAGTTCGGCAAGGCGAGTATCCTTGTGCAAACAATCCCTTTTGCCATTATGCATTATAGAAAAAAGCCGTTAGAAGCCTACGGGTCGATATTTGCTGGTATATTTATGGGTTTACTTGGTTTACGTTCCCGAAGTTTTTTGCCCTGCGCAATACTACATTTCCTGGTTGCCCTGAGTGCCGATATACTGGGGATTGTATTTTAATTGCAGATTTTAGATTTAGAATTTAAAATTGAGAATAATCACCGTATTGTTCGTGGAGCAAAACTGAAGTAATCCAAATCTGTTTTTATCATTTATTATTTTGATCGAATAAACCAGTAGAAATTCAGCTGGATTGCCCGATCCCTTCGACATATAACTCAGGACTACAGCAAGCAAGGGAATGACCCCGTACAACTTTATTTTACGGGGCAGGCTTAGGGGGAAGTCGGCCAATCACAGCCTACCTTTTTTATGCTATAATCCGTATTCTAAAAATTGATAGGTTTTTTCAATCTTAAATCTGAAATCTTAAATCTAAAATTACTTAGCTATTTCAACGACTCTTTTTTCCCGTATTAAGGTGACTTTTATCTGTCCGGGGTATTGTGTTTCTTTTTCAATTCGACGGGCGACTTTCTGGGCTAGGTTTTCAGCTTCAATGTCAGATACCTTTTCAGGTTGGACCATTACTCTGATCTCTCGTCCAGCCTGTATGGCAAAAACCCTTTCCACACCATCAAAAGAAGAAGCAAGTTCTTCCAACGTATTCAATCGTTTGACGTATGCCTCAATGGTTTCGCGTCTCGCACCGGGTCGGGAACCAGAGATTGAATCCGCTATTTCCACGATCCCAGCATATGCCGAGGTGGGGTTGATCTCTTTATGATGTGCTTCAATGGAATTGACAATGATTTCATTTTCGCCATATTTTCTTGCGATTTCAGCACCAACATAGGCATGTGAACCTTCAATGTTCTTGTCACCCACTTTACCCAAATCATGCAGTAATCCGGCCCGTTTCGCAATCGTTGCATCCAAACCTAATTCCTGCGCAAGGAGTGCAGAGAGGTTGGCGACCTCTTTGGAATGCTGAAGAAGATTTTGACCGTAACTCGTCCGGTATTTCATTCTACCAAGATAACTGATGACCTCTTGGGTAATCCCGATAATTCCCATTTCCAGAATCACGTCTTCACCCGTGTTTTTTATTAGCATCTCGAGTTCACCACGGGATGCTTTGACGATCTCTTCAATTCTCGTTGGGTGTATCCGACCGTCAGAGATCAGCTTCTCCATGGCCATACGAGCGACTTCACGCCGAATTGGGTCAAAACAGGAAAGAGAAATACTTTCAGGCGTATCGTCAATAATAACTTCAACCCCAGTAAGGTTCTCAAAAGATCTGATATTCCTGCCTTCTCGACCGATAATGCGTCCTTTCATTTCATCAGAAGGGATTCCGACTACTGAAATCGTTGTTTCTGCAGTGTGGGAGGTGGCACAACGTTGGATTACCTGTGCTATTATCTCACGTGCAGTGACGTCAGCTTTAGCCTTAGCTTCATCTTTGATTTGATTTATCAATGCCGCAGCCTCATGTCTTGCTTCTGCTTCGAGGTTTTTCTTGAGGGTGTTTTTGGCTTCTTCCTTTGATAAATTAGCGATTTTTTGGAGGGCGATATTCTGTTCTCGTATCATTTGATCAAAACGCTCTGATTTTGCATGGATGATACGCTCTTTGTTCTGGACATTGTGTTCTTTTGTCAGAAGCTCATTTTCTTTATCCACAATGAGACGCTCACGTCGTTCTAAAATCGTTTCTTTTTCAATAAAGCGCTTCTCGGCTTTTTCAAGCTCTTTTCTTTTAGAAGCAGTTTCCTTGTCAAACTTAAGTTTTTCCTGATACCACTGTTCTTTGGCAGTTATTTCAGATGATTTTTTGTGGTTCTCCGCTTCTTTTCTTGCCTCTTCGATTATTCTTGTTGCTTCGAGAGAAGCATTACTCAATTTGGTCTTACCGAATTTTATGTAAAAATAAAGCACTAAAGCGACGGCAGCAAACAGAATGCCGACACTGATGAGTATTCCTGGTAATGTCATAATAACCCCTAACTTTTATAAATATAACTATCAAAATGTCCCCGCCTGTGTCGTGTGAGCAAAAGTCTATGAACCCAGGCTTAAGGTGGGCGCCTGTCGACTGTGGGAAATTCCCATAGCCGAACTAAGCTCCCTACAAATGGGTGTTGGCTCAAGACTAAATACCCATCACGAACACGGCAGAGAACGAATTAAGGAACAGCTTCGTCCAGTTTCAGGATTAGTGAGCTAATTCTTTCTTCCATTTCAGTAATCCTCTTCGTCTGCTGATCCTCACGCTGCATAAAATCATCCACCAAATTCAGACAAGCCAAAACAGCAATTTTGGTTGTCGACGGCAGAGGAAACTCCCGGTGGATTTCCTTCATTTTACTGTCCACTATTTCAGCAACTTCTTTTATTCGTTCAGGATTCAGATCATCAGAAATGACTCGATAATCATTTCCAAAGATCGCTACAACAATCTCCGTTTTCTTCAAGATAAACCTCAAATAAGAAGGTTGTCGATTTTCTCAATCAACATATCAACCTTCTCTTTTATTTGATGACCACGAGATGTAAGCTGATTGTTTTTTTCCTCGAGGTCTTCAACCTTCTGTTTAAGCTCGTTAATTGAAGAAATTAGTGTGTCTAATTTCTCTTCAAGTTTACTTAATTCATTCAATCTTACTCCTTTTTTCGTAATTTAGCTGCGAATTTTTCGGAGATATCGTTTTCGATTTTAGTAATGAAAGTGTCGATTTCTCTGTCAGTGAGTGTTCGGTCTGGTGCTCTAAAATAGAGGCGGAAACCAAGATTTTTTTTATCAGAAGGTAGATTCTTACCCTTGTAATAGTCGAAAAGAACAACTCTTTCCAGAATTGGACCACCGACTTTTACGATCAAGTTGAAAATAGCCGGTACCTCAATATGTTCGTTCAGTAAGAATGAAAGGTCACGGATACTGGCGGGAAACTTAGCTGGTGGGATATAGAATGCTTCTGATATTTGGGGTAATAGTTTATCCCATGATAGTTCAACATAATAAAAGATTCCCTTACAGAATTTGTTATCGATGCAGCCGATATAGCCCAGTTTTTTACCTGACAAGATGATGTTGACCACCTGGCTGAACCCGTGTTTTCCAGTTGTTTTGAAGTGAACTTTCTTTATATGGAGTAGATCGAAGATGCTTTCAACTACGCCTTTTGCGTCATAGTAATCTATCAACTTATCATGTTGATTCCAGGAATCCGGATACTGCTCACCGCCGAGAACAATGCCTATTTTCTTTTCCTGAAACGGTGCATCGTTGAGCAAAATATTGCTGATCTCGAAAAGTTTCAGGGACCGATTTCCTTTTGATAAATTATAATTCACGCAATCTAAGAGACCCAAAAAGAGCGTTGGTCTGAGGGCATTAAAACGCTCGTTCAGAGGGTTCTGTATTCGTACAAATTTTTTGAATCCAAAATCTGAAAGCCTTTTACTAGCGGTTAAAGATAGATTGTAGGTTTCGCTAAAACCTTGACCTATCAGGCAGTTACGTATTGCTTTTTCATGTATGCGGGGTTTGTCTATCGTTACACGCCCTCCCCATCTCCGAGGCTTTGTTTCAGGTATTCGCATATAGCCGTAGATTCTAGCAACTTCTTCATAGATGTCTTCTTCAATCTTTAGATCACGGCGATAGTGCGGTACCTTTGCAGCAAGTGTTTTATCGCCAATTGCAGATACTTCAATTTTTTTAAGGATTGTTTTTATTTGTCGAGCTGTTAAATCAGTCGATAGTATTTTGTTTAATCGATCGGTGGCAAAGGTAATACTTATGGTCTTTGCTTTATTGCCGGTACTGATAAACTCTTTCTCGCGCGCACCAGCATATTTTGTGAATAACTCACCGGTAATTGCTGATGTCCTGTCGACTACAGCAATGTCTGCACCCCGTTCAAATCGGATTGACGCTTCTGTTAGTAGTCCAAGACGTCTCGATGTGTGAGCAATGCGTTTCGAATCAAAATATGCACTTTCCAGAAGGACACTTTTTGTCGAGTTCGATATCTGAGCACGCTGTGATCCGATAATGCCGGCGAGAGCAACAGAGCCTTGATTATCAGCGATGACACAGTCGTTTTTGCTCAATTTTAATTCAGTGCCTTCCAGAGTGATGAATTTCTCATCGGTTCGTGCTTTTCGTACAATAATATGATCTTTTATTAAATCCAAGTCAAATGGATGCAGCGGTTGTCCAGTTAGTAACATGATGGTATTCGTTATATCAACGATATTATTTACTGGGTTTATTCCTAAACAATGGAGACGCCATTTCATCCAGAAAGGCGATTCTTTGATCGAGATATTGTCGAAGACTCGTCCGGTGTATCTCGGGCATGCTTGTAGGTCTTTTAGTTCTATTTTAAACGCGCCGAGTCGATTCGCTTGTTTTGGAATTGATGTTTGAATCACTGGATTACGAATGTCTAGACCAATTCTTATTTCGCGAGCAATACCCTCGATAGACAGCCAATCCGGACGATTTGGCGTAGTGCCCATATCCAGGACTAAGTCATCAAAGAAATCCTTGAATAACTTGCCGGGTTTACCTTTTTCTAAAATAATGACCCCAGCAGATTTCTCAGCTAATCCCAATTCTTCTTCGCTAACCAAAATACCTTGCGATTTTATACCGGCAAAATTCTTTTCCACTATTTTCTGGTTATTTAAGGTTTTACCGGCTGGAACGATTAGAACATTATCACCGGCTTGAAGATTTTTTGCGGCTGTTACAATTCTTGAGTCTCGGTCGGTTCTTGCCTGCAAAATACTTAGATTCTTGAGTTTAGGATGTGGAGCAATTGAGTTAATTCTCCCGATAATAATATGCTCAGGTGCGAGGCTTTTTTCTTCTTCGACCTCAAGTCCTAAATCCAGCGAACATCGTGTGATGTCTTCTGGATTTAGTTGTGTTCGAGTAAGCTCTTCAAGCCATTTCACGGTAACTAGCATGTAACCTCGCTTTCGCTCCGTGTGATCATATTAACGAAGTCAATCAAAATTGCTCCAGAAATCTAATATCGTTGTTAAAAAATACCCTTATATCATCAATAATATATTTTATCATTGCAACTCTTTCAATACCCATACCCAATGCATAACCTGAGTACTTTTTTGTTGATATCTTAACATTTTTCAGAACCTGAGGATGAACCATACCACATCCTCCGAGCTCAAGCCAACCACTATTACCGCATACTGAACAGCCTGATCCGCCACAAACCGCACAGCTAATAGCTAGTTCACCAGAAGGCTCAGTAAAAGGGAAGAATGACGGTCTCAGTTGATATTTTGTCTTAGGACCGAAGAGAAATCTTACGAATTCACTTAATAACCATTTCAACTCTCCAAATGACACGCCTTTGTCCACATATAAAGCCTCAATTTGATGGAAAACAGGTGCGTGGCTTGCATCAAATGCATCATACCTGTAGCATCTTCCTGGGCATATTATTTTAATTGGAGGTTCTTGATTCTCCATTACCCTTATTTGAACTGGTGAAGTATGACTACGTAGAAGAAGGTCTTCCTTGATATAAAAGCTCGAAAACATATCACGTGCAGGATGATCTCGTGGGATATTGAGTGCCCCAAAATTATACCAGTCATATTCTATTTCTGGACCAGTGGCAATGGAAAAACCGAAATTTGTGAAGAACATTATCAGCTCATCGAAGATTTTGGAAATCGGATGGACGTGTCCAACATAGGGCTTTTTACCAGGTAAGAGAAGATCGATCATGTCTTTGTCCTTGGTTTGAAACTTCTCTAAGCGCTGATGCAGTTCCTGGTTGACTACTAGCTTCAGTTGGTTGATTTCATTGCCGAAGATGCGCTTTTGTTCAACTGGAAGTTGAGCGATTTCTTTGAAAAGCTTGTTTATTTCACCTTTTCGACCCAAATACTTTATTCTCAAGTCTTCTAATGCATTTTTGTCTCTTGCTTTTTCGAGCGAGGCTTGGATTTGTTCCTGTAGTATTCTGAGTCGTTTTTCCATAAAGACATCTACCTGTTATTAGCTCTTGCACAATTGGACAAGAGCACTGAACTCATCCGGATGTGAGTATGCAATATCAGCTAAAGTTTTTCTATCCAGTTCAATGTTGTGCTTTTTCAAGGCATGGATGAACTGTGAGTATTTCATATCCTGGTCTTGTAAGGCAGCACTAATTCGGGTGATCCAGAGGGTTCGAAAAACCCTCTTTTTACGCTTTCTTTCCCGGTAAGCTGAAACCCATGCCTTCATAACCGCTACCCGAGCAGTTTTATACAGCTTGTGTCTTGCTCCCCAGTACCCCTTTGCTGCTTTTAGCCATTTCTTCCGCCTCTTTCTTGTGTACGGTACATTTCTAGTTCTTGGCATCGTAATATCTCCTTTTTGAAATTATAGTCATTTTACGAATTTTGTCAATTGTTGCTAAATTATGCCTTTTAAACGTTTTTTGTCACCTTTTGCCAATATGGTTGGTTGGCGGAGTCTCCTTTTTCGCTTCTTTGATTTTGAGGTGAGATTATGGCCCTTACCAGCTCTCCTCCTTGAAATTTCTCCACTTTTCTTCTTTTTTACCCTTTTTGCCAAACCTCTTTTTGTTTTCTGTTTAGCCATTAGATCCTCTCCTTTTCTTCTCAGCAAGAAATGTAACATATAGTATATTATGCTCTTGTTTCGGTTGTTTTTCCACTTTGCCGATCCCTTCAACGTCGGATATTACTCTCTCCAGAACTTTTCTTCCTAGATCAGAATGTAACATTTCCCGACCACGTAGACGTAGAGTCACCTTAACTCTATTACCTTCTTCAAGCAATTCCTTTACTTTCACTAGTTTGACTTGATAATCGTGTTCACTAATCTTCAGAGACATTCTCATACCTCGGGCTGAAGTTCGGTGTTGATGTTTACGTGCTATTCGTTCTTGTCGCTTTTTTTCATATAAATACTTGCCAAAATCCAGTAATTTGCACACTGGAGGTTTGGTATTTGGTGCAACTTCAACAAGGTCTAATTTCTTTTCTTGAGCCATGCGCATGGCATCATTTATATGAAATTCACCAAGTACTTCGCCATCAGCACTTATCAACTTGACTCTCTGAGCCCGTATTCTTCTATTCACTCTTGGGATTTGTTTAATCGTTACCTCCAAGGTCTTTTTTTATAAGATTCAAAAAATCCTTTAACTTCATTGTACCAATATCTCCTTTACCATGTTTTCTTACTGAAACAGTAGTATTATCGACTTCCCGTTTACCAACAATTATAATATATGGGGCTTTTTGTACTTCAGCTTCTCGAATTCGATAATTCATTTTCTCGGATTTATCATTCAATTCTACTCTTAGCTTCTGTTTTAGCAATCTTTTTAATACTTTGTTCGCATACTTGTCCTGTTTATTGGTAATGGGCATGACGACAACCTGAACTGGTGATAACCATAAGGGAAAAGCGCCCCTGTAATGTTCAATCAGACAACCAATGAATCGTTCTAATGAACCATATATCGCCCGGTGGATGGCAACGACTTCTTTGTGCTGACCATCTTTGTCCATATATTCGATTTTAAAGCGTTTTGGCAGGTTGAAATCGAATTGGATTGTCGTGGCTTGCCACTCCCGACCCAGGGCATCGAGTAGTTTTATGTCGATTTTCGGTCCATAGAAAACTGCTTCACCTTGTTTTCTTGTATACTTCAGGTTCATTTTATCGAGCGCTGAGACAAGACCTTTCTCAGCACGGATCCATTCCTCATCACTGCCCAGATATTTTTCTTTATTATGCTGCCCACGTACGGAAAGGTCGATTTTATAGTGGTCAAAACCGAATTTCTTCAGGATTTTCAGGGTTAGTTCCAAAACCTTGCAGAGTTCATCTATAATTTGACTTGGTTGACAGAAAATATGTCCATCGTCAATAGTGATCCCCCGTACACGCAAAAGGCCGTGGAGAGTCCCGGAGAGTTCATTTCTGTAAACCTGTCCCAGTTCTGCGTACTTGAGTGGTAAATCCCTATAGCTTCTTACTTTTGATTTGTATATCAGAATATGCCCAGGGCAATTCATTGGTTTAAGGATATATTCTTCATTCTCCACAGGTAGGATAAACATATGCTCGTGATAGAAATCATAGTGACCTGACTGATGCCAAAGATGGCCACGAGCAATATGGGGTGTGGAGACTATTAGATAACCGGCATTTATGTGTTCCTGCAACCAATATTCCTCAATGAGTCTTTTAATCAACGCGCCTTTTGGATGCCAGTAGACTAATCCTGAACCAGCTTCTTCGAAGATTGAATAGAGTTCCAGTTCAGTGCCCAATCTACGATGATCGCGTTGTTTGGCTTCTTCGAGTTTCTTAAGGTATGCCTTTAACTCTTTATTGTCTGGAAATGCAATCCCGTAGATTCTTGAGAGCATGGGTCGATCAATATCACCCCGCCAATAAGCACCAGCAATACTTAGTAGCTTAAATGCCTTGATATAACCAGTGCTTGGAACATGGGGGCCTGCACATAAGTCAATAAAGTCATTATTTCGGTAAAGAGTGACTTCAGGGTCTGGGATAGCCTTTACCAGCTCAACCTTATATTGTTCTTCCCTTCTATTGAAGAATTCAATCACTGCCTCTTTTTTCATGGTGAGTCGCTCAAAAGGTATGTTCTTAGCGATTATTTCAACCATTTTCTTCTCGATCTTTTCGAGATCTTCCGGAGAGAAACGTTTTTTAGTATCGAAATCATAATAGAAACCCTGCTCAATTGCCGGTCCAATAGCATATTTTGCCTCTGGGAACAAAGATTTCACTGCCATTGCCATGACATGAGAAGCAGAATGCCAGTATATCTTTTTGCCGATATCCGATGAAAAATTAATGAGTTCGAGCTGACAATCATTGGTAATTTCCTTTGAAAGATCGCAGAGCTTACCATTTAACAATGCTGCAATAACCTTCTTATCCGTAATCAAATCACTGATACACGAGCCTTTTTCGACCTTGAAATTCTTCTTTTTGACCTTGACCTTAACCATGTGTCAATTATAGATTATTTTTCTAATTTGTCAAGAGTTAGACAGGAGAGCTCTGAAAAAGTAGTCATCGCTCTCTTGACTTCCAGTTCTGTTTGACTATAATCAGCTATGGGGTATGTAAAATATACGTTTATTGCCCTGATTGGCTGGGGATTTTGGGCAATTGGCAGTAAAATGATGACCCATTATTTCAACACTTCAAGCACTGCATTTTGGATCTCTCTTTGGGGGATTATCTTTTTGTCGATATACCTTGGTTTTCATAGGGATTTAATGGTGACTAAACACGTCCTGTATGCTATACCGATTGGATTAGTCTCTTTAGTTGCAATACTTAGTTTTTACAAAGCAGTGAAAATTGGGCCTGCTTCAGTAGTTTTTCCTCTCACAAATATGTATGTGATCTTTCCAGTACTCTATGGATTCATATTTTTGAAAGAGACAATAACTACGATGAGAGTCTTCGGCATAATTTTTGCTATTCTGGCAACGATTTTCCTCTCTTTGTGAAAGTAATAATCTACGAAGACAATATCGACCACTTTGATCCATTGATAAATTTCTACCCACAATTCTTGCTTCGGGTTGGGATGAGAACAGTCAGCGAAAACACAGCAGATTTTTTCAAACAGGCTAAAATAGGCTATGTGACACGCAAACTGTTTGACAATAAGAAGATTGGAATCAGTGGTCCGGCTTTGTACCTTTCAGCCCGTGCAATAATCAGTAAGCGCATTGTTATATCTGGCAAAGATACGCAATTCTCAATTGGTTCCCAGCCGATCGGATGTTTCAAGCAAAAACCACCTTTTCCACAGAACTTAGAGGAAATCAAAAAGACTCTTAAAAGAATAAAGACTACGCGGGAAATAGATGGCTTTCGCCTGGACAGATTGTGGGATTTAATAAGACTGAATAGTGTTGTCTTAACCTGTCAGTTTAAGTATGCAAAAGCAAAGCACAAAATCCCCAAACACGTTTACATAATCGGTAAAAAAAATGAAGTGTTCGTAGGACAAAAGGTTCACATCCATAAGTTTGTTACTATTGATGTTTCCAATGGCCCAGTATACATTGACAACGATGTTACTATCAGACCTTTTTCAACTATCGTAGGTCCTTCTTATATAGGTCCTGGTTCAATTATAGATCGTGCAAAGATCATTGAATCTAGTATAGGACCATCATGCCGTATCGGTGGCGAGGTTGAGTCCTGTATATTTCAGGGTTATAGTAATAAGAATCACGAAGGGTTTATTGGACATTCATTCATTGGAGAATGGGTGAATTTAGGTGCGTTGACAACAAATTCCGATCTCAAAAACAATTATAGTTCAGTACACACCAAGATAGGTACAAAAGAACTCGATTCAGGTATGAAAAAACTCGGTTGCTTTATCGGAGACCACACAAAAACAGGTATTAGTACCCTGATCCCAACCGGTGCTATCATCGGTTCGTTTGTGAACTTCTTTGGTGGTGGTATGATGCCTAAATACATCCCGGGTTTTAAATGGTTAAGTACTACCAAACAAAAGAACTACGATTTGGAAAAAGCCATTGCTACTGCAAAAATTGTCATGCAGCGGAGAAATGTCAAGATGTCCAAACATTATGAGGAACTAATCAGAACATATTACAGATGGCAAAATTCGTTGTAGCGATCGATGGTGGAGCCGGTTCGGGCAAGAGTACAACTGCCAGAGAACTTGCTAGAAGGTTGAATTTTTTTTATCTTGATACTGGAGCAATGTATCGAGCGATTACTCTAAAATACCTACAGTATAAAGGAGATACTGAGAATATAGCGATGTCGATTGTTGAGAAGATAATAGAGAAGACTACAATTGATTTACGACAGGAAAATCATCAAACCCATGTTTATCTTGATGAGAGTGAGGTCACTCTGGAAATAAGAAAACCACCGGTCAATAATCTTGTTTCACCAATATCTGCGCTAGCTGAAGTACGTGTTTGGATGATTGACAAACAGCGCGAAGTGGCAGAGGGTAAAGATGTTGTTTGTGAAGGTCGAGATATTGGGACAGTTGTTTTCCCAAATGCACAGGTTAAGATTTTCATGCAGGCTGATCTGGAGGTGAGGGTACAAAGAAGACGAAAAGAACTATCCGAAAAAAATATAGAATCAAATTTCAATGAAGTTAGAAAAAATCTGAAATTCCGCGATAAGTATGACTCAAGCAGGCAACATTCACCTTTGAAAAAAGCTGAAGATGCTATTGTTGTTGATACAACAAAGTTAACAATTGAACAAGAAATTAGTTTTGTTGAGAAGATAGTACGGGAGAGGATGACCAGATGTAATTGTGCCCCGTGATTCGTGTTCGTTAATAGTAGAAACTATCATAGCGAAATAATCACTAAGTAAAAAGTACTTGACAAGCTACCTGATTTGTATAAAATGTTACATATAGAGTAACAATTTGCACGAAGGAGGTAGGATGAATTACAAGAAAACATTAGGCCCCGTGAGCGCTAAACTTATTACCTCTCTTTACGAACACGGAAAAGTTGTATTCACAGCCGATGACATTGAGAAAATTACCGACCTAAAAGGCAGCACTGCTAGAAAACTGAGATATGATTTAGTAAAAAGAAAGGTGATTGCGCGTTTAAAACCTGGTAAATATGTCATAATTCCGCACGAACTTGGTCAGGATATTAGTTATATAGGAAACTGGTACGTGGCAGCAAGAGAAATCGTCAAAAGTCCTCATTATTATATTTCATATTATAGTGCTATGGATATACACAATATGGTAACACACCCTATTACGAAGGTATATGTGACTACACCAAAAAGGGAATATAAAAAGAAGAGAATTGTGGGAAACACTACTTTCGAGTTTATTCATATGAGTGCTAAATACATTTGGGGAGTGAAAAAGATTTGGGTTACAAAGTCTGAACAGGTGAGAGTCAGTGATATAGAGAAAACGGTTATTGATTGTTTATATCGTCCGAAATACTGCGGTGGAGTTTTAGAGATCGTAAAAGGTTTATGGATGAAGAAGCAAGAAATTGACTTCGAAAAACTGCTTGATTATGCAGTAAAATTCAAAAAAATCGTTGTTATCAAAAGGCTTGGATATATATTGGAAAGTCTAAGCCTACAAGATACTGGTGATTTAGCAAAATTGCGCACGTGCATAAACAATAAATATTATGTATTAGATCCATTATTGTCTACTAAGGAGACATATAAGAACTCCTGGAAGCTGATTGCTAATATCAGCCCAGAGGAAATGAAAAAGAGTGTGAGTACTTAAAATGATAGAATCCCGAAATTTGTTTAGATTAGAATCTAAATTAGGCGGCATACCGGTGAAGGCAATTGAAAAGGATTATGTGTTATCTTGGATTCTCATCGGAATTGCTAAGTCCAAGCTGTTTGATACAGTATGTTTTAAAGGCGGCACAGCGTTGAAGAAATTTTATTTCTCTGATTATCGATTTTCAGAAGATCTAGATTTTACACTTTTAAAAAACATTTCAATGGAGAATCTTGAGAAGATGTTAGAAGAAGTTTATGAACATGTTTTGGAACTTGTTAATATCAGATTAGTTCTAAAAAGCAAAGAAACACATATTAATAGCTATACTTTTTATATAAATTTCTCTGGGCCGTTAGGGGCTGATTTAGCAAGAGGAGAAATAAAAATTGATTTTACAATAAAGGAGAAATTAATTAACCAACCTGTTATCAAAACACTTTTGCCGGAATACGATGAATACCATGACATACCTGAAGATATAAAATTAAGACTTTATTCACTGGAAGAAATATTTATGGAAAAAATCTTGAGCATTTTAGATCCAAGTAGAAAAGAACCGCGAGATATATATGATCTGTGGTATTTGATATCTAACGAGTGTTTAGAATTTCTGGATTTATGTGAGCAGATTAAGGAAAAGGGCATTTATAAAGGCTTGACCTCCTTTGAGATTCATGACACTCTACTAAGTAAGGAAGCTACTTATAATAGATTGTGGAGCGAGAGACTAGCCATCCACATGATGGAATTACCGCCTTTCGAGAGGGTATACAGAGAACTAAAGAGGTATCTAAAACTATTAAACCAGAAATTAGTTTAACGTAGCTCTTCTCCGCTGGTTAATAATATATTTAACAATGTCAGGGTCTTCTGGGTCAAACCACTGTAAGCCAGGGATTTTATTGAACCACGTCAGTTGACGTTTAGCAAAATTCCGAGTCCGTCTTTTTACTTTTTCGATCGTTTCCTCGAGGGATATATGGCCCTGCAAATATTCAATAATCTCTTTATAACCTATTGTACGCATCGCGCTTGCTGCAGGATCAAATCCTCTTCTCAAGAGCATTTTTACTTCATTGACCAAGCCTTGTTTTATCATTGCGGCAAAGCGTTCATTGATTCTCCGGTACAATTCACGCCGGGGAAGGTTTAGACCAATATAGCAGGGTACGTACTTGGCTTTTTTTCTCTCTGTTTTGAGTAGTAAACTCAGTGGTGTACCAGTCATTTCATATACTTCCAAGCCACGCATGATACGCTGTTTATCCTTCGGTGTGATCCTTTTTGCTAATTCCGGATCAATCAATAATAGTTTCTTATAGAGATGATCAACACCGAATTTTTTCAGGGAATTCTGGAACTTCTTCTTTATCTCATGCTTTGATTCCGGCAGTGCATGGAGCGGATGAAAAAGGGCCTTGATATACAAACCAGTACCGCCACAGATGATCGGCACTTTGCCCCGTTTCATGATTTCTTCGATTTTTGCTTCGGCATCACGCGCGAATTGGCCGCATGAGTAATTATTATTGGGATCAACAAAATCAATTAAGTGAAACGTAGCCGTCTGTTTTTGTTCTGATGTCGGTTTTGCTGTACCGATGTTAAGATATTTGTATATCTGCCGTGAGTCAGCCGATATTATTTCACCAGAGATTTTTCGAGCGATCTTAATACATATATTCGTTTTACCTACAGCAGTTGGTCCGATTATTGTGAGGATTTTCATCTTTGGTAGTTATGCGTGCTGGCAGAACAGATGACCGTCTTTATAGAAACACTCCTAAGAGTGCAAACGTCTCGATGACTTGGTTATGGAAGAGGATAACAACGGCGCCACCGATACTCAAAAATGGACCAAATGGTATTGGACTTTCTCGACCTTGTTTTGTTGAAACGATATAGAGTATGCCCATGACCGATCCAGTTAGCGCGGCGCAAAATATCGTCACGAGGATAAATGGAAAACCTACAAAGACACCGATCATTGCTGTCAGATAAACATCGCCGAGTCCCATAACTTCTTTTTTGTATACCAGTTTGCCAATGACTCGAATTAAAAGTATCAAACCGCCACCAAAAAATAAACCAATCAAAGCTACTTTGATATTACCATTCAATAATTGAAAGATCAATCCAATGAATATTCCTGGTATTACGGTAATATCAAAGATATCTTGGCGTAAGAAATCAATCCCTGATATGACGATAAGTGAACAGAAGAAGAATAAATAGAAGAAGAACTCCATACCGATATTAAACTTAAGAAATAGCACAAGGAAAATTAAACCAGTGAGTAACTCAACAAGCGGGTAGTGAATAGATATTGGCTTCTTACATCCAGAACACTTCCCTTTCAATAACAGAAAACTTACGATCGGGATATTTTCGTACCATTTGATAGGCTTTTTGCATTGAGGACAAAATGAGCCTGGTTTGACAATTGATCTACCGATGGGCATCCGGTAGATCAAGACATTCAAAAAGCTCCCTATAGCTGCACCAAAAAGGAAAGAGAAGATACAGAGTATTAACTTCAAAACTTTTTGTCTTTAAGGCTGAAGTACACTTCAAATGAATCGAGACATTTGTGTATATCACTGAGGCTATTTGTGACTATATCGAGTAATTCAGAAACCGAATAGTCGTTCAATCTGGGGAGTACTAACGTTGCTTTCTTAACACCCCGTACAGCGGATGGTAAAATAATGTCTCGTTCTGCCAGGCTTATGAAGATGTCGGTTCTATTCAATGGATCCCGGTAGTCATTTTCCAGGATGATACTATGTCCTATGTCAACCGTTGATTTTGTTAGACTGTAGAAGAGATATTTTAGTCTTTCAAGAATTTTTCGGCCCGCCGGCGTTTTCAGTTGTTCCGGTGTTTTGATGATTTTTGTGATTTCTTCAATATTATTCTTAAGGTTCTTATACAACGTGGTAAATGTCGGATAATCCATGCTAAATTATACAAACCTCGAGCATTTTGTCAATGGGACAGGATGAAAAACAAAGAAGGGAGAGTAAACTCCCCCTTCTTCAATCTGCTTCGACTATGAATTATTTCTTTTTCTTTTTCTTTGTTACTTTCTTTTTCTTTGCTGGTTTCTTTTTCTTTGTTACTTTCTTTTTCTTTGTTACTTTCTTTTTCTTTGTTACTTTCTTCTTCTTTGTTACTTTCTTCTTTGCTTTAGTTTTTTTCTTCCTTGAACCGCTCTTCGGCATTATTGCCTCCTTTTTATAGCATATTATAATCATAATTAAAATTTTGTCAAGAGTTAATTTTTACTACAACGAAAAAATAATTTGTTTTTGCGAATTATTTATTAAAAAAACCGTAACTATTGACTTGTTGTTGAATCTGGTTATGATTTTTTATGTTTGTATCGATAGTGTTCTTTCTGATTGGTGTGAATAGTATACTGGTGGGCGAAATTGAAGGTGTGATAAGTCCGGCGAGTAGTTCATATTTCGTGCGCGCAATTACAGTTGCCGAACGAGAAGACGCAGTCTGCTTGATCATGAAACTTGATACGCCGGGTGGTTTGGATGCTTCGATGCGAGCAATTACTAAAAAGATCCTTAATGCAAAAATCCCTGTCGTGGTATATGTCGCACCCAAAGGAGCGCGCGCAGCGTCGGCCGGTGTATTTATTTTGTACGCCAGTCATGTTGCCGCTATGGCTCCTGGGACAAATGTTGGTGCCGCACACCCGGTAAGTATGGGCGGTGAAAAACTTGACAGTGTGATGATCAGTAAAGTGACTAACGATGCAGTGGCCTATCTTAAAGCAATCGCTAAAGAAAAAGGTAGGAATATAGCTTGGGCAGAAAAAGCAGTTCGCGAAAGTGCTTCTATTGATGCAGAAACAGCATTAAGAAAAAGAGTCTGTGATATAATTGCTGATAATATTGACGACTTGATTCTGAAACTGCACGGTCGTGTTGTGCAGATCGATGGTGAAGAGATTGTGCTGAATACTGAATCAAAGCCAGTGCAGAGTATCCCAATGACATTCAAGGAAAGATTATTATTGTTACTAACGAACCCTACGATTGCCTATATATTATTGCTCTTAGGTGTTTATGGACTTTTCTTTGAATTACAGAATCCGGGTGCGATTTTCCCCGGTGTGGTTGGTGGTATATGTATTATCTTCGGGTTTTATGCACTTCAACTTCTGCCAGTGAATTATGCTGGTGTTGCACTGATAGTGCTGTCGGCGTTTTTGTTCATTCTAGAAATTTACATCACCTCGAACGGTATTTTAACGATTGGTGGCATAATTTCTCTGGTATCTGGTTCGTTGATTTTATTTGAGAGTGATGTAGCGTTTTTGAGATTATCATGGGAGGTTATTGTGATAGCGGTTGTTATTATTGCAGCATTTTTTATCTTCATTGCGAGCATGGGTATCCGTGCTCAATTTACCAAGAAGGCAACTGGCAAAGAAGGATTTATTGGTAAAATCGGGGAGGCAAAGACAGATATTACTGTTTCAGGAGGGACGATATTTGTGCATGGCGAATATTGGAATGCAGTAAGTGATGTAACTATTAAAAAAGGAAGTAGCGTAAGTATTGTGAGTAGCGAAAACATGATTGTAAAGGTGGAAAAAGCTTAATAGTATAAGATTTCGAAAAAATTTGGAACAAACAAAAAAACGTGGTTATTATATTACTGATCAGTGCGTTTGAAACAACGCTCTTTCCTCAGAATCTATTTTTTGAGGAGTATTCGAATCCGGCATTGGAGACTCGTGAAGGTTTTCAGCTTGTCATGGGAACCGGGTCGAGGTTCGGGTTGCCCGAGTTGCGTACCTATTATGTGTATTCGACGATCCGATCATATCGTTTGAGCGCGCAAAGTTTTGGTTGTGATCTATACCGGGAGAATATGCTTAAGCTAGGAGGTTGTTTTGCGCTACGAAAAGTCTGGACAGTTGGGTTTAGCGTCGGTTTGTTTAATAATTGGGTGCAGGATAATTTCAACCGATTTGCTTATTCTTTATGCATTGGCAGTATTTTTCAAACTCGACCTATGAAGATCAGTGGCTGGTTAAATAATTTGAACATACCACGCTTCTCGAATGTTGATTATTTACCACTCACTTATTCTGTGAGGTTTGATTACCAGACAGAGCACAAACTCGATGTTGCTTTTGCAGTCCGCAGCATGGAGAAAGACTTGCCTTTTTTCAATTTTGGTGTTGCTTTCTCTCCGTATAAGATGATCCGTGTTGGTGCGGGCGTTAATACAGATCCTGTTTATCTCGAATACATCATGGAATTGAATGTTGGTGATTTCATCTTTTGCTATTCAGGTAGCAATCAGCAGTATCTTGGTCTTTCCCACACATTCGATATCCGGTTTTGTCGATGATTATCTTTTTTCTTCTGTCTATTCTCTACATTGATGCTGATATCTTTGAGACTGATGAAGGAAGGGATTACGAAATTTTGCTAAGGGACTTAGAGATATTGCGTGATAACCCGGTTAATTTGAATTCGGCAAGTTTTGATGAACTCATCGGGATCCCTTATCTTTCAATGACAGATTGTATGAAGATCATTGATCATCGGAAAAAATACGGTTATTTTGATTCAGCACGTGATTTGCTAAAGATCCCCGGGTTTGACCACTTCCATCTTGAACAAATAAGACCTTTTATTACGGTTAAATCTAAACCGTTCAAAATAGACAAGCTAACAACGAGATTGCGGGCGAAGACAGTAATACCCGCGCAACCAGGTTCGACTGAGTATTTTACTAAGTCGCAGTGTATTCTTGGTGAATATAATGTTTATTTTGTAAATGAAAGAGATCCGTATGAAAATTCTTTGTTTGATTACTGGGCTTCAGGGATAATCTATAAAGATGACCATCGAATTTATGCCTTTGGAAAATACAATTTAGATATCGGTTCAGGTATAGTTTTATCACCGCTTGGTTCATTTTTTAGTACTGCGGATTTTCGAATATTGGTTAAAGAACGTGGTATACTACCATTTACTTCAGTACTGGAAAACAGTGGCTTTTTCGGCGCTGCCTTAAGCGATTCCCTTTTCATGAATTTCACCATTTTTTATTCAAATCAGAAGCTTGACGGTCGTGTTGATTCGTCTGGCTATGGGCGTTCATTTGACGTATCAGGTGAGCATACAGACTCGGCTTCTTTGGCCCGGAAAGATAGAATCAATGAAGAGATATTAGGATATGATCTGCAGTACAGGTTCAGTGATGTACTTATAGCCAACCGAACATATTTATGTTCTTACAACCCAGCATTTGTTTGTTCTGATTCAATGACTGATTTCTACGGCGAGACATTTTGGATCACCAGCATTGGTATGAAATACTATAGTGACGCGCTTGTACTTTTCTCCGAGGTCGCCCGTACTTATAAAGATCGAATAGGTGGGCTATTTGGTTGCATTGGTTTTGTTCCGCATTTTGACATAGAACTTGCCGGCAAGTATTTTCCAGCCGGATTCTATTCACCCAAAGGCGTTGAAGCTGATGATAATTATTACGGTGGCGTTCTAAACATTACTAATCATTCTAGGTACCTGGATTTCGGAATCGCCCTCACCCTTGATTCTAAACTCGATGAGGATACTGTCAAGTATGGCCTGCGGGTAAATGTCGAAAAGAGTCTCGGTGTACTCCATGCGAAATTTCAGGCGCGCTGCAGATATACATCACAAACGATCGATTTATCTGGTTCAAGGGTATTCATCCGCCTAAAACCGATGAAACACCTGTTTTTCGATTTGAGACTTGAAGAAAAATATGTCTTTGAACCAGATACTATTGAAAAGGGAATATTCGGTGGTCTTGAAATGGGTATTGAGATCGGCAAGATGCGTTTGCGTGCAAGATATGGTTTATTCAAGACAGATTCATATGCTTCAAGGCTTTTTGTTTATGAATTAGATTTACCCGGTATTGTAACCAACCGCATGCTTTATTACCAAGGCGATTGTGGATTCTTGTATTTATCCTTTAAGCCGGTAGATTTTTTGAAGCTAACCGGTAAGTATTCAACTATTAAACGGGATACACTCAGGCAGCAGCAAGTTGGTGCACAGCTCGATTTCAGATTGTAATCAAGAGTTCTGAAAAAGTATTCATCGCTCTCTCATAATAATTTCGCCATTGCCTTGACAAGACTAAAGATTCAATTATACTCGAAGACTGTGCAGCAGAGAATTATAAATAGACTAAAGAATCTAGAAACACCATTCTATCTCTATGATCGTACGGTAATTGAGAAGAATACGAAAACTCTTTTGAGTAACTTCAAGAAATGTCGGGCAGAGATTTTCTTTGCGGCAAAGGCAAATACCGCATTACATATTCTTGATATCGTAAAAAGTCAGAAACTCGGTGCTGAAGTAGTGTCACCCGGTGAGGTTTTTGTGTGTCTGAAAGCCGGGTTTACTCCTAAACAGATACTCTATAATAATATTGCACGCAAGGCGAGTGATGTCATGTATGCGATAAGAAAAGGTGTGATTTTTTATAATTTTGAGGCGATTGACCAGGCATTGGTTCTCGAACAATGTGCAAAAAGGTTATGTAAAAAGATAAATGTTTTTGTACGTATTAATCCAGGTATTTTTCCAGAAACCCACCCGCATCTTTCGACTGGCGCACCGTCAAGCAAGTTTGGCATGGAAATAAATCAGCTTAGCGAAATCGTTAAAGTGATAAAGCATTTCAAATACGCGAAATTTGTCGGCTTGCATTCTCATATCGGCTCACAGATACTTAGTTCCACACCTTTTGTCAAAGGTGTACAAAAAGTAATCGATTCAATAGAATATCTAAAAAGTTATCAAATTGCCGTTGAATATGTAAACCTCGGCGGTGGTTTTGGCGTACCTTACCACCCAGATGAGAAACCACTTAATTTTAGACCCATTATAAGTGCTTATGAGAAACTCGCTAAAGCACATGGCGTAAAAATTTTTCTTGAACCCGGTAGGTTTATAATTAGTAATGCCGGCTATATAATAAGCGAAGTTATCTCGATTAAAAATAGAAAAAGTATGCCGCTCTATATACTTGATGCTGGCATGACTGAAAACCCAAGACCTGCATTGTATAAAGCATATCACCATATTGAACCGCTTCTAAAAAAAACCGGGAGAAAGAAGAAAACAAGGGTCGCTGGTCCACTCTGTGAGAATACTGATGAGTTCGGCATGTATCATTTACCTGAATTAAGAATCGGCGACCGTGTTTTGATTCATAATTGCGGTGCATATACCAGGACCATGGCGTCAAACTATAATGGTCGATTATTACCACCTGAATATGTTATTGTAAAGAAGGGTCTGAGAATGATAAGGAAGAAACAGAGGTTTTCAAGCTTGATAGACAATGAAGTATATTAAAGTCTACAAAACTGGTGGGTCAGTCCTGAAGAAACCGGATGATTTCCTCAAGATAGCAGAGAAGATATCCAGAGTAAAGGACAAAAAGATTTGTCTTGTAACCTCAGCGATTAAAGGTCAGACAAGTGAGCTTGTACGTATTTTTTCTGGAGCGATACCACAACCTGATTTCTGGAACTTTGAAAGATTTGTTGGGTTTGGTGAGATCCAGGCAGCCGTGCTCTTTGAGGCTGCTTTTCAGTTTAATGGCACTGCGGCAAAAGCAATACTACCATGGATGAAAGAGTGGCCGTTGTATATATCTTTGAGAAATAGGCCAATGCTTTCAGCGGAGAAAATGAATGAAAAAAGAGATTTTGTTTTATTGGCTAAAAGTCGTAAGAAAATAAAAGATCATATCCAAGGGTTTTTTAAGAAATACAGGGTGCTGATCATCCCGGGTTTTGTGGCTAAGGATACTAAAGGCAGGATCGTTACACTTGGACGTGGTGGTAGTGATATTTCGGCATTTTTAATCGCTGAGCTTCTTAAGGCAAAGGAACTTATCTTGATAAAAGAAGTTGAAGGCATTCTGAATCTGGATCCTAAACTGCAAGACAACGCTAAAAAAATCCGCTCACTTGATTCTACTGAACTTGGCATCATTGCATCTTCAGGTGCACAGGTTCTTAACCCGATCTCTTTGAAACATCAAAAAAGACTAAAGAAAGTAAAAGTGATCTCGTTTGAACAAGATATGCATACAGGTAAAGGAACTGAGATATTCTTTAGGAAAGGTATTTCAATAAAAGCATCAAACACCATATACACGGTTCTCACCTTTGTCGGAGCTAAGATACCTGAAACATCAGG
>CBFDDH010000008.1:0-67822 GCA_965603515.1 uncultured bacterium | reverse complement strand
GGGAGTAGGGAGCTCAAGATTTTTGACTAACCTTCCACTTATATCGTAAATACGTAACACCATGTCCTTTGCGCTTAGCTCTTTGCCAAAGTTGATATTCACTTGTTCATGGAACGGATTAGGGCAGAGCAGCATCTTTGAATAATCTGCAGTTCGATCGTCTTCAGCGATACCAGGGAAAGTATCCGGAGGGTCTGTAGTGAACTTTATTGCGCGGTCATTAGCCAACACAGCTGCTCCTGCATTGTACATATTGTCGAATGTATATTCCAAACCAATGGTATGCTCTTTGTTTTCAATGCCGACCGTTGCATAATTGTGCCAGATATCGTCGTTAGTAATGTCCTTGTACTGGAATAGAATCTCTCCATCTCCTGATACTGTAGGGTAATGTGCTGGGTCAAGAAGCACAACTTCAAAAGTCTGGAGTTCTGCAGGCGTAGGATTTGTCGGGTCATGGATATGCTGTATCCGGGAATATTCAACAATAAATCGGTGATTTGATGCATCGAACCAATAACACACACTGCCGCTTGAATCAGTTGCATTCGGATCGAGGTCATCCCAGAAAGGAGCGATAAGGAGCGGAGGTCCACCGGCAGCTGGGATATGCCAGTTGTACATGTCTGCGATCCAGGTCGAATCCATTGCTATATATCCATTAGAACATATGGAAATCCTATTGTATGTATTGCCATAGAACTTAAAGCTGAACGGTAAACTTACGGTTTTTGTTTCGTCTTTTTCAAGGTGTAAAGTATCGCCCGGACCACTCAATTCTGGGTCAATTTCAATCCAATTGTAGGTCGGTCGTTCTGCATATGCAGCGTCAGTATTGTCATAAGCAAAATAGCCGTATTCATCAGGTCCTGAAGGTTCACTTGTGCTAACAATACCGATTATAATTTCAAAATCGATTGTGTCACGAAAGTTATTGTCGCCGGACAACACAGTCGTAAAACCTATTGGATGTCCTGGGGCGAGCGATGCTGCTGCGTTGATTGTGAAGCGATTACTATTGTTTGTTGAAGAATCATTGATTTGGATACTGCCAAATGAACCTATTGAATCGATAATATTTACGCCCGGATTTCCTGATCTTAAAATACCCGATATATTATCTCCTGTAAGACCGCCCGAGTTCTTTAATGAAATAATGAAGTCACTTGTTTCACCCGGTTCAAGGAAACCATTACCACCGTCAAGTATCTGATTCCACTGATAACTGAGGTCAGGCGCCATAATGTCGAGCCATATACTTGAATTCCAGGTACCCTGGGTGCTCGTTATCTCAAGATCAAATTTTATCGTGTGGTTGTGTTTTGCATTAGTTGACACATCAAAATCAAAAGGCGATGCATTTGCTGTTGCTCCAGGTGCTATACTGTCATATGATTTAAGAGAATCTGTAATACTTATGAGAGGATCAGGAGTTGTCAGTTTTGCAAACACATTCGTGGCAGTCGTTGAGTTGCCAAAATTCCTTAGTGTGATAGTTATTGCTATGGGTTCACCCGGGTTAATCTCACCATTATTATTACCACCTGAATCATCGATCAAATGGCTATTATAACTTACATATACTGATGATGTATTGATCAGGCAATGGCCGAGATAGGGTTTGAAATTATGCTTGGTAACGGTAACGAACAAAGTATCTGCGTTTGAAGTCGCAAAATTGAGTTCCGCATTGCCAGAAGCATCAGTAAAGGTAATTTCTTTCACTTCACTATCCTTGTACAGACTGACCATTGCACTGCCAACGGGTTGAGCACTTGAATTCAACACCTGGATAGCCATGTAATTCGAACCAACTGGCATCGTACTTACGTGAGTAATAATAAAACTATCAGGAATATCAGTCCAGACATCGAGCGACGGGTCACCTAACAAATTGTAAGTGTGGAAGTAGAATGAACTCCCTGATGCCCAGGCAGTATCACCTGGGAAGTTTGCATAAACTTCCATCTTACCTCTGTAGAGTGCAGGTCCCAAATCATAGATGTGTTCCTGTAAAATCCCCCAGTATATGCCATAATCAAGGCAGTTGTTCCAACGGCTTGAGGTAGTTGCAGCTGATGCACCGAAAAAGGCTACTCCACCTTTGGGCGTTACTGGATTACCTGCTCTGACCCAGGCTTCACCAAAACAGGTCGCATAACCAAAGTTACCATTGAGACAGGTGATACTTGTCACTACTGGTAGTTTCCATTCGTTTGATAAACCGATTACTTCAGTATTGTGGAAATTCGGATATACCCAGCCATTGGGGTCAGCGATCCCACCCCGGTAATTAACAAAGAGAACACCTTGATTCACTGAATTGGTAATTTCAGTAGCTCCTGATACGGGTGGATAATAGACTGTGTCGACAGTGGAAAAACCGTATTCAAATAAGCGGTCTTTTACCCATCTTTTTGTTGCAATAGGTGTCGTCATCGTATCCAATGGGTAGTTTGCAGCAACCATCAGAGCACGGGTGAACCATGAAGGGTCGTTCATGTATGGTGTTTGTTCATAGCCGAGTATTTTCGCAACCATGGTGTTTAGTTCATTAGTATTATTAGCTGGTAACCTACCGATCAGTAACTCGGCGAGAAAATCATCACCATCAATGAGCGTATATGGATAGTCTGTCCGACTGACCGGGGTGGTTGTGGAAGCAGGAGGGAGTTGAGGTGTGTCGCCAATCAGCAATACATACTCAGGTGAAGGGGACCAGGTGTGATATGCATTAGCTATATAATTCTTGATATCAGCTGGTGAACTGCCAGTTTCTGATAAAGGCTTTACAGACACGTGCCAGCCCTTTTTTTCCTTCCATTGGGCAAGCGGTAGTACACTGTCATAAAAGGCATCCGGGCATATGATAAGGAAGCCCAAAGGCTTTGATTCTCCAGACCTATTCAAATTCAAGAATAATGGTGCATACGCCTTTTCCAATGATGGAGCGAGTGTGGGATCCTCTATTTGAGGGTCGTAATTCAACGTAATATCAATAGATTTGTAAGAAGTAATGATATTTTCCTTTAAGAAGTTTGGCCATATGATAATAGGATATACTCGGCAGTTTTTTATGAATATCGGCTCATTGATCTGGATTGGCTCAACATTCGTAACTTGAGCATCTTTTTGGACTATTGCTTTTGCTACTTCAGAGAACTGGTATGTAAAACTCGGCTGCGTTTGGGCAATGATGAATCGAGTGATCGGTTGGTTCATTTGTTTATTATCAGCTGAGAACTCAATTAGAATTCGTGTTGCATAAGGATCTGATTCAAGAATTTCCACATGGTTTACCTGGTTTGTGAAAGCAATTATAAATAGCGCTGAGATCACTGCGCTGCCTCCTCTATTATGATCACAAGACCCATATCACGGTCAGCAACGTAAATAGTGTCATGTCTTACATTAACTCCATTTGCATACGGTATTTCGATTTCGCCGTACGAAACCGGGTCAGCAGGATTTTCGATATCTATGACCTGGAGACCACCTTCACCATCAGCGACAAAGGCCAAATTTCCGCTGACAAAAATATCATTAGCATAGTCTGGGGTGTTATATTGTCCGGTAAGAATCGGGTTTTGGGGGTTGGATACATCGATGACGATTAATCCGGCACGACCATCCGCGATAAATGCATAGTCATCCTCGACAAAAACATTGCGGGCATTTGAAGGTGTGTCAAGCCAGGCGATAAGTGCTTCGCTGTCTGGTTTTGCGAGATTGAAAATATGCAAACCCATCTGTTCACAAGCGAGGAAGACGATTGAGTCGATTACATATATGCCTTTTACATTACCTGGTGTTGCAAATCTCCGTACAAAACTTGGATATTGGGGGAAGCTAACATCCTCAACCACGAACCAGTAACCCCCAGCTACATAGACGAACATCGTGTCATTCTGAGGTGCGACGACACTGTAACCATAGTACCAGTTGTCTTCACCGACAAATACAGGGTTCTGTGGTTCTGCCACATTCACTATCCTGATGCCACCTTGGCTGTGAGATACCGCGAGGTAAGCAAAAGTATCTCTTACTGCAACACCGACAATGCTTTTTTCACTGATGTACTCACCGATAATGAATGGATTTTCCGGGTTGCTAATATCCACAATTTGCAGACCGCCTTGATTATCGGCAACGTAAACCAGGTCATTAGCTATATCCACGTCTTCAGCATATCCAGGAAGCGAGCAAGTGCTCAATATCCTGAAGGTATGACCGTTTTCATTTGGTATAGGACGGTGACAAGAGATAATTAAAAGTATGAATATTGAAGATAGCACAAAACTTGTTATTGCGCGTCTATTCATCTATCCTCCTAATGATAAAAAGTCAAGCCAGCACCAATTTTATACTTGGTATAGTCTTTTATTCTATCGATATCAACCGGTGATATCCCAGATGTTGCATTTCGCCATTGCCGTAGGAAAGATAAACGTAAGTACATACCGACAAACATTTTTAGATCAACAACCATCGATAATTTATGCGTATGGTCTTGACGACCAAAGTGCATTGAGTCAGCAGTGAATTCGGTTGCAAAGTTCTTGAAACCATAAGTATAACCTGATTTAATCCTTGTGGGTACCAGTGTATTAACCTCAAGTTTGATTTCACTGCTCAAAATATGTTGGCTATATGAACCGTCTGGAGTGGGTTCTAGCCCGGTTGCAATACTCGCGGAGTCATTCTTAAGCGACTTATATCCGTAACCAAACCAGAGGGCTATTCTTTCATTTATGCCGATTTGCGAACCTATGTTAATATTGTGATAGCTGGCATCATATAAGTCGAATACCGAGATGTAATCATCCCAACCATGCTTATAGCGTAGTTCCAGTTGTATGAATGGCTTGGGTTTTACTGTAAGTTTGCCTACCAGACTATGGTAACTAACATCGCATCCAATATATTCAGTACTCTGTGCTTGAGGGTTTCTATAGTATCGGATAAGATAATCCGGGATGATCTGGAAGGATAGCTTAAGCGCAGACTTACCAAATGATTGCCTGAGTCCGAATGCCAGGCTCAAGTAGTTTTTTTGATTATTAGACACATAATGATTGGGCTTAACTTTGATATCAAAGGTAGTTGTTTTTTGGTCGAAGAACTTATTACGTAGGTAGAGCTGGAGATTTGACCCGACAATAAGATCATCACAAGTTTCAAAAGGAAAGCGGTACGGGCGAATGGAGTTGACAAACTCATCGATATATTGATCTGAATAAGAAAACACGTTGCTATCATAGATGAAATCTGTGGTGAAACGATAAGAGTAATCCCAGACTGCAATTAGCAAGATGAGTAAATTCATTTCGATTCTGCTTGGAATCTGAGCGCTGCTTCTTTAGCAATGGAACCGGATAGACTGAATTCCAGGATGTGCCATCCTTGGCCCAGTTTAATATAGAATGTCTTAGCATTGGAAGGGACAATATTTTTTCGATTTTTGTACTCTATGGTCTCGGATTTGTAACATTTCAACGGGAATTTCGTTATCTTTCCTTTCTCGCGTACAAGGATCGTATAGCTTTGCTCACCACTTATCGTTTCATCATAGCTTAACCTTGAGATGATTTTAAGTTTACCGGGTCCGTTTATGCCGAGGGTTACTTGGGTTTCGTCTTTAAGCTCGTAATATTTGATGATCTTTTCGTCTTCAATAGCTTCGATGAATGAAGCGTAGTTAGTAGCTGCTATGTCTTTCCATTTCTTAGGTGCTTCGTATTTGAACTTCAACAGTATTGTATCAGTCGGTGAAGCCCAGTTGATTATTTTGTAGTTGTTGATTCCGTCACCAACCTCAAGGTAAAATGAACGCCATTTACTTAATGGTCTTCCTGATTTGTCTCTTGTGACCTTTGATATTTCAGATTCCAGGGTTATTATTCTTTCGTCAAAGTCATTTTCTTGGAGAATAATTTTATAGATTTTAGTTCCTTTGAAGTCTCTCAGCCATGGTATTCTTGTGTATACGCGCAGATAAGTGGGACCCTCAACCGTAAGCATGATCGGTTCATCTTTAATCAATAGATTATAGTCTTCAGTTTTCTTTGTTACAATTTCTATTGCCCATTTTTTATCAGGGGAAAGCTCTTTGATTTGAGAAAAAACACATAGTAGAATGAACAATTTTATCATTTATTCTCCTTTTCTAAAATAGTGTTCAATATCGAACCTTAATACGACAAAGATAATGATAGCGAGAATAACTAAAGATACTACTGCCTGCGTAACTGAGTATTTATACTTATAATAGAGATGTCCCTCACCAATATCAGGTAATGGTATTGGCGCATTTGGCAGACCATATTTTTCAGCGAGCTGGGTGATGTGGTCTAAGTTGATAACCGCAACACCGGTGCGTGAGAATTGTGCTATTAATCCTTTTCCTTGTTTCACCTGACCGCTGCGAATTAGACCAAAACCAGGGTCGATACTGATCCAGGAAGTATTACGTTCGCCCACATTGATAAAGAGTTTAATATCGCCAAAGGTACGGTAGATGTCCATGCGTTTTGTTATTGCCTCATCTATGTTTTCGGCTTCCAGAAAATCTATATCTTTCTTTGCTATCGTTATTTCAAGATATTCCCTGCCTTCTGGGCTTAAACCCCGACCCATATCGTCTTCACCACCGAGTGAAGCGGTGCTTGTTTTGAATTCTAATAAGCCTTTCTCAGAGAGTACCTGTTCCATATCAAGGTAAGTAAACTGGGGGTAATTTGCACCCCACATAGAAGACCCTGTTGAAGTTATTATAATTGGTTCAAGCTCTAATATTTTGAGTCCGCTTAAGACGGCTACGTTAAGAGCTGGTAACGAACCCGTAAAAGATACTGCTACCTTGTTGCCCTTTTTTATAGGGGTTGCTTTTATCAATTCTATTATTAATGCAGCCAGATTCGGATTCGTCGAAGTAAGTTTCGCATCCAGCTCACCTCGCTCTGTGGTGATAGGGGAATATTGGATACCGATGATCCCGGTTTCATTCGGATCATTGATTCTGTCAAGCGGGATATTTAAGCTATCACTCGCCTTCTTAATTTCATCAAAACACTTTTGGGTCAATTCTGCAGCGGCTATTTTTTCTTCATAAAATTCAGTTTTGACGCGGTGCTTTGAATTAAACTCGAAAAGCATTAACAATATCGTAAAAATGGTCATTATTGAAAGCAACAGTGTTGGGATTCTGCCCTCACGACGCTTCATGGTAATACTGCTCCATTATGGATAATGATGATAATCAATCGCACTAAACTGGATACGATAATCATCGCGGACAGGGTAGGTATCATACCTTGGCGTGCGATCCAATAAGCGATTAGACCAGGGATCACAAAACCTATTGTTTCGATATTCAAGCTGAGTGAATCCAAGGCGAGTAACGGCGAGATTTTTGTGAAGTAGGCGATTAAGTATCCTACAAGGATTGAGATTATTAGCAACCTTCGACCGTAGATGATGATATACAAGGAGATGAACTTTATTATCAAGAATGCTGCGATACCGGCGAGTATCGTACTGATAACCTGGATTGGATTATGAAGTACCAGGGCGATATAACCTGGTACGACGATACCACCGGCCGCTAGTCCAATTGTTTCAGTTAATATAAGACTAAGGAACATACCGATGCCGACTGCTTCGATTAGCATTATTCGTGCCTGTATTTTAGAAATTCTTCAATCATCATAACTCCAAAGCCAACAGTATTCCCTATAGCAAAAAGAAGACTTCTGTCAGTAACCAGCTTTTCCACTGTATCTATGATCTGTTCTGGGGTACTGCCACCAAGATCAATGATCGTTTTATGCCCTATTACTTTTTGAAGTTGTTTCCTCAATACACCAGTACCTTTACCAGTTAATACGTAATGATCAGCCTCCATATGCATACGAATAAGGTCCGCGATTTGAAATGAACGATCGATTCGATCAGCGCGGCAATTAATCAGGAGGTTTATTGCTGTGTAGCTTTTGTCAGTTGCCGTCCATATTCGATGGATTGATTCAGGGTCATTTGCAGCCATTGCATTGATCAGGGTTACCTGTTTCGAATTAAGGCGGAGAATATATTTCCTCAGGGCACCAGGGTCAGGTATCATACTTTGCATCCCCTGCAAAGCGATTTTCTCATCAATACCAAAATGTCTGCAAACATCTAAAGCAAGCGCGATATTTTCTTTATGCTCAAGATAGGAAAATTTACTTTGGCTCTTATCTGATACTTTATTGCTTTTTGATATAGAAAACTCCATGTTTTTCTTATGCATTTTGTCGATATGATCACTAAAGATATGGGGTTCTGAGGCAAAAACCTGGCAATTGGATGGGATTGCATTGATGAAAGCCCTGGCTATGTCACGTGTTGTTGGTCCCATGACATCGAGGTGATCAGGACGGACATTAGTGATTACCACTATATTAGGCTCAACAATTTGGATTGCTTCTGTTCTTTGTAGATCAGGTCGCAGCGCCATACATTCTAGGACAATCGCCTCTGGTTTAAATCTCTGTGCTTTTCTGACCATCCTAATCTGCTCACTGATATTAGCCATGCCGAGTCTGGATACTGGTTGTTCAGAACCGTCAGCCATGATAAACCTCGGGCTGGTACCTGTGGTTTTAGCGAGTGCTTTCTTACCACCGGCTCTTAGTCCAGCGGCAATAAGCCTGGTTACTGATGATTTACCCCGTGTACCATTGACCCAGATGCGTACGGGGATCGATTTAAGTCTATTTTCGTGTCTTGTTTTCTCGATACGATATATAACGATGAAAATGACAAGCAAGATCAGTACTGCATACGTGCCAAACGGCGCCATTATTAATTATAGACGGTTTTTCCTTTTTGTCAATTAGCTGTTGTGTGGATAAACATTCCTGTGTAAAATATGTCATAATAGTGATGAGATACGATAAATTTACACAAAAGGCGCAGGAGGCATTGGCTATTGCCCAGGAGATTCTTGATGAGTACAATCATCAAGAATTGGATACTGAGCATATCTTTCTGGCATTAGTTCGACAGGAAGATGGATTGGTTTCTGAAATCCTGAAGCGTCTTGATATAATACCTAATACGATTCAACACAAGCTTGAGGATTCACTTAAAATGAAACCTAAGGTATATGGCGGTGCAACTGCGCAGATGTACATAACCCCGCGTACTAAAAGACTGATGACAAGTGCCCGTGCAGAGGCACAGCGAATGAAGGATGAATATGTAGGGTGTGAACATCTTCTTTTGGCGATCGTTGAGGAGCGTGAGGGTGAGACTGCAAAGATATTAGGAGAATTCGGCATCACTAAAGAGAAGTTGTATCAGGCTCTGCAGGCTATTCGCGGTACACAACGCGTTACTGACCAGGATGCTGAAAATAAGTATATGGCTTTAGAAAGATTTGCCCGTGATGTCACGCAGCTTGCCAAACAGGGAAAACTCGATCCAGTCATTGGACGAGATGATGAGATCAAACGCCTTGTCCAGGTGCTTTCCAGGAGGACAAAGAGTAACCCGGTACTCATCGGTGATGCTGGCGTCGGTAAAACAGCGATCGTTGAAGGTCTTGCTCAAAAGATAGTTGACAAGAATGTGCCTGAGATACTGAAAGACAAAAGGATATTATCACTGGATATGGGTGCTCTGGTTGCAGGTTCAAAATATCGGGGTGAATTTGAGGATCGACTGAAAGCGGTCATGGATGAGATTAAAAAAGGAAAGGGAGAGATTATTCTCTTTATTGATGAGATGCATACTATTGTTGGGGCTGGCGCGGCTGAAGGTGCGATCGATGCATCAAATATGCTCAAACCAGCATTGGCAAGGGGTGAACTTCAGTGTATCGGTTCCACGACATTAAATGAATACCGCAAATACATTGAAAAAGACCCTGCATTGGAAAGACGTTTTGCACCAGTGTTTGTTGGTGAACCAACGATCGATGATACCATAAAAATCCTTAAGGGTTTGAAAAGTCGTTATGAGTCTCATCATGGTATTGTTATTGATGAAAGTGCGATAGAAGCTGCTGCCAAACTGTCGGATCGCTATATTACAGAACGCTATTTGCCTGATAAGGCGATTGATTTAATAGATGAAGCTTGTGCTCGTGCTCGTATCGAGATCTATTCTATGCCTGATGAGTTAAAGGAAATGGAGAAGAGAATCGAAGAACTTAATCAAGAAGGTAAAGAAGCAGTAGACACAAGGAATTATGAGAGAGCAGCTGAACTACGTGACGAAGTCGAAAACCTCCAGAAAGAATTCAAGGATAAGAAGCAGACGTGGATGAAAAAACGAGGGATTGATGACAAAGTTACTGAAGATGATATTGCCCATATCGTTTCAACCTGGACCGGTATACCAGTTTCTCGTATGGTTGAATCGGAAATGGATAAGCTCTTGAAAATGGAAGAGCGTATACACCAGCGTCTTGTTGGTCAAGATGATGCAGTAATTGCGGTGAGCGACGCAATAAGGCGTTCAAGAGCAGGACTCAAGGATCCAAATCGACCCATTGGCTCATTCATATTTTTGGGGCCGACCGGCGTTGGTAAGACAGAGCTCGCTAAATCATTGGCTGAGTTTCTTTTTGATACTGAAGAAGCCATGGTCCGTATTGATATGACCGAGTATCAAGAAAAACATACTGTGTCGCGTCTGATCGGTGCACCACCAGGTTATGTGGGTTATGAAGAAGGTGGTCAGTTAACCGAGGCAATACGCCGTAGACCTTACCGCGTAATACTCCTCGATGAGTTTGAAAAGGCACACCCGGATGTATTTAATATTCTATTGCAGCTTCTTGATGACGGTAGGTTAACTGACGGACAGGGTAGGACTGTAGATTTTAAGAACACGATTATTATTATGACTTCAAACCTCGGCAGTGAGGTTATAACAGAGGATCTCAAAAGCGGCAAATTCGACTACGAAAAGAGCAAGAAGGAAATGTATGAAATATTGCAGAGGAGCGTTAAACCTGAGTTCTTAAACCGTGTCGATGAAATCATTGTTTTTAAGCCGTTGGAGTTTGAAGAAATAAAAGGGATTGTTGAACGAGAGCTCAAGAAAGTTGAAAAGAACATCCGTGAATTCGGTTATAGTATCAAATTTTCAGATACTGCAGAGGATTTCCTGGCCCATGAAGGGTTTGACCCGATGTATGGAGCAAGACCTTTGCGTCGAGCGATCCAGAAATTTATTGAAAATCCGCTTTCCAAAAGCATAATTGCTGGTAAATTCAAAAAAGGCTGCACAATAACTGTAGATATTGAGAAAGGCGAAGTAGCATTTAAAACTCAGTAAAAGACCAAATACCTAAACTTCTTTGTTGATACCTAGAACTAATTTCTGCCTAGTATCCTGTAATTCTGCGAATAGTATCTTGATTTTCAGGATTTTGCCGGTATAATCTTATATGCCGGAGTTGCCTGAGCTTGAGGTTCTGAAAGAAAAACTAGGTTTCCAGATCAAAGATAAGGTAATTTTAGATCTTATTGTGCTTAAACCATATGTTCTGAAAAATTATTTTCAGGATGATATAGCTGGGCAGGCGATTAGACATATGCAAAGACAGGGCAAATACTTGGTTTTTGAATTAACTTCGCTACATCTGATATGTCATTTGATGTTGCGGGGATCCCTAAAGTTTCTATTGCCAGGAGCAAAGATCAAGAGATCTGCGGCTGCGGTTTTGGAATTCACAGATCACTCAAAACTTGAATTCAGCGAAATCGGTCACAAGAAGAGGATGTCAATACACATACTACCAAACCAAGCAACCTTAAAGCAAATTGAAAGGTTAGGTCCTGATCCATTTGATAATGACTTCACAGTTAGCAAATTGTCTAACATTCTGAATTTAAACGCGCGTCAGTTGAAATCTCTTCTATGCGATCAAACAAAAATATCTGGGCTTGGCAATGCTTATACAGGCGAGATTCTGTGGTTAGCGCGTTTATCGCCTTTTAAAATCAGTACAAAACTGAGCAATGATGAGATAAAGAGATTATACAGTGCTATACGAAGTGTTTTAGAAGGTGCCATCGCGATCATACGAGAAAAGGGGATATCTGAAAAAAGGACATTCTTGCAGATACATAACATGAAAGGCAAGCTATGTCCGCGCTGTGGAGAGCCGATTCTATATGTTAGCTTCAGTAATTCAGATACTTATTACTGTCCAAGATGTCAAACCAGTGATCGTAAATTAAAAGATCGGCGTCTTTCGAAATCCTATCGATAAACCGGATGTTTTGCCATGTTATTTAAGAATTTAGTTGAATATCCAGAGAGAATAGGAAAAACCTCATCAAAGAATGGGTGAGGCTGAGGGTGAGAAATGATTGAAATTGATGGTAACTATTTTGAAGGTGGTGGTCAAATAATCCGAACCGCCATTGCTTTGTCAGTTATAACCAAGAAATCGATGCATATTTTCAATATTCGAAAGGGAAGGAAAAATCCTGGGCTAAGACCACAACACCTTGAAGCAATTGCTGGAGTTGCTAAGATATGCAGGGCCTCGGTCCAAGGGCTGAAGATCCAATCTCTGGACATTACTTTCTGCCCAGAGCATGCGCACGGAGGTTCCTTCACAATAGACACACGCACTGCTGGTTCAGTTACGCTCGTTATGCAGACCCTTTTGCCGATAGCTGCCTTTGGTGAATCACCGTATCATTTCGTGATCAAAGGTGGTACTGCAGTCCCATTTAGTCCGTCAATAATCTATTTTCAAGAGGTTTTTTGTCACTTCTTAAGACTAATGAATGTTGTGGTTTCAGTGTACATTAATAGACACGGGTTTTATCCGAGTGGAGGTGGTGAAATTGCAGTTAGTGTTATGCCTGCTCAACTAACCAGTATAGATATTACGGATCGCGGAGAAATGAATAAAATTGAAGTTTTCTCATTCGCCAGCAACCATTTGAAAGATACTAAGGTTGCAGAACGGATGACAAAGGGTTTTAAAGAAATTATCCCTGACGCCAGGTTCAAGACTTCTTATGTCCGTTCTCGTTCTCCTGGTTGTTTTGTTACTGCAATTGCCTATTGTGATAATAGTTGCCGTATGGGCGCAAGCGCACTCGGCGAGCTTAGGAAGAAAGCTGAGGATGTTGGTCGCGATGCGGCACGTCACTTAAAGCACGTCCTTGAATCTAATGCAGTTATTGATAGTTGGATGGTCGACCAGATAATCCCTTATATGGCATTAGCGACTGTCAAGACAAGTGCAGCATCGAGAATATGCATCCCAACTTTGACAAAACACGCCGAAGCGAATAGCTGGGTTGTGGAGAAGTTCCTGCCTGTGGAGTTTAAGATTCAAAACAATATTATGGTCTGTGAAAAAAGAATGTAGTTGCTCAATTTATTGAGCCTATGTTTTCAAAAAAAGTATTAACGAAAGCAAAAATTATCTTACCACAATAAATTTTTTGAAACACGTTCCTTTCGTATAATTTACTTTCACGAAATATGTTCCATTGGACAGATGTGCAGTATTAATGTGAAATGAACACATTTTGTGTATTGCTTTTTGAATCGGTAGCTCGATCATTTGTCCTTGTACATCATAAAGAGAAATTTCTATTTCTTCTGTTTGTCTTGCAGTTAACAAGATATTGATTTTTTGTGCGCATGGATTAGGGTAGGTCTCTATGGAGACGGGGGAGTGTAGCGTCGATTCAATATCTGTATCTTGGATACCAAAATAATTAGAGCGTTCAAAATAGACATCATGGTCATACGGTTGTGAAACTGCGTGTGCCCAGAGTAAATAGACTTCATTAGCTTCAATGAAGAAATGGGGTTGTGTATTGTTCGAGGCATCGGCGGTAATTTGCTCCTCGGCTTCCCAATCTATTGCATTGTATGATTTGCGACGGTAGAGGTTATATGCAGGAGCAATATAAGTAGCATAGTATACTAAATAAGCGCCGTCAGGTGTCTGGTTAGGAAATGGGTCATGAGAATTACCTTGGAAAGTCAATTGTACTTCATCACTCCAGGTAACGCGATCTGTTGATGTTTTTGAGAAAACTTCATATCCATTTCCTGTATTACGATGGTATACATAGAGGTATGTATTGTTTGTATGTTTCATAACCCGAGGTCGATACCCTCCAGGGCCAACCATCGTTCTCAGAGTATCCCAGTCACCACTATAGGGACAGTGAGTGATATAAGCACCTCCTGGACCGCGATAACTCATTGTCAATGAACTGTCGGGTTCCAGGATAACGGTGGGGTCATAATACATATCAGAAATACTCCAACCTAAACTAATTCGACCTTCACGTGACCATATAAGGCCATTAATTGACCAGGCAGTATAGATCCCGTATTGTCCATCTTCATTAGATGCATACCAGAGTCTCAGGGTATCTCCGGTTGATTGGACATAGCTCAGGGTTGCTTGATCACCATTTTCTTCAATAATCGCTACAACAGAATCCCAGGATGCACCGTCGTCTGTAGAAAATGTCACATACAAGTCGCCTGATGCCCAGTCCGGGTTCCTCGCAAAGATAACCATGAGACGATTATCACTTAACCGCGCAATCCATCCCTCATAATCGTTTTCCGGTCCACCGGATACAACTACTGGTGTAGCCTGCAAAAAAGTGCTGAGTAGTACAATTAAAAAGAACAGGAGCATGTTTTTGGATTGTGTTTCAATTCTTTTATTTATCATCATACCTCAACAGTTCATTATATGGATGAAGACCAATAAATCAACAGCTAACTGATATTGACAATTATTGGTTAATCAATAGAATTAATGCGCGGGATATAATATTATGATATTATATAAAGGGTTTGCAGAATTGTATACCAAAGGGCCTTATCATTTCAGTGAACGGCTCGTGGAATATTTGCCAAAGGTGTTCAATCGTTTTCACATTCGACCCAAGATGTTTTTAGACCTCTGCTGTGGTGATGGTCGGTTTGCCGTGGCAATGGCAAGGAAAGGTATTAATGTAACGGGTGTTGATGCTTCGCCACACATGCTTCGGTATGCTAGACAGAGAGCACTTAAAGCTCGGGTTAAGATTAATTTCGTGCGTCAGGAAATGCAGCATTTATATATCCGCACTAAATTTGATCTTGTAACATGCTGGTTTGACAGCATGAACTATTTACTGACTAAACGAGAACTCGATACTGTATTTCGCAAGGTGAATAGGGTTTTGAAAAATGGCGGTTTATTCATATTTGATATGAATACGATCTATGGTCTTTCTGTAAATTGGCAGGACAATTCTCCTTGTGTTATACAAGATACTGATAGACTATTTGAGGTTCATATCTGTTCGTCCATTTTCAAAAGGAACATCGTCACTTTAAGAATAGTCGGTTTCATTAAACATGCTCGTGATTGGCGCAGAGTAGTGGAGGTGCACAAGGAAAGAGGTTATCGATTGAGTGAGATTAGAAAGTCCTTTAAGAAGGCACATTTCAAAGAATTGGGTTGTTGGGAGAGTTTGAAAAAAAAGACCAAACCGAAACGCGACAGCGGCAAAGTTTTTTTTATGTTGCGGAAGATATGATCATGACTGTATTGTATAAATGTATTGTATGAATGTACATACATATCGATATGGGGATTTAGGACAAGGAGGAGTGCTTTTGAGCAGAAGAACCAGTGCCGTTTCAAATTGTCGATATTCGAACAAAAAATAGGACACGAACTATTTGAAACCGTATCAGTATAATAAATATGGAGGGATGTAAATGAACAGAATAGTACAGAAAAGGCCAATGAAGGAGATTCTCTATCGAGAATCTCGTGTCGCACGAGCATTGGGTGAACCAGCCAAATTTGCGATTATCAGTTTATTGTTGAAAAAAGGAACTCTGACGTTATCTGAAATAGCTAGGTTTATCCATCGTTCAAAGACAACAACATGCTACCATTTATCAAAGCTGAAAAGTTTAGAAATTGTACGATACGAAACAAAAGATGACGGGGTCAACTACTGGATAAAATATGAAAATGAGCTAAAGGGTCTTATGAAATCACTTACCAAATTCGTCAACCGGTCACTAAAAGGCATCCATAGTGAAACTTAATCCCATTCTAACATGTTAGAATGCTAAAATGTTAACATGTTGCCATGTTGATAAACAAATTTGAGGTGAGCGGCATCTCTGTAGAATAAAGAGGGTCGATGAGGAGGTGATTTATGGGTGAAAGGGTTTTTGATAGAATAGCAAGATTTTATGATTATGAACAGGAGGATTTTGTTAAAGATATCCCTTTTTACGTGGAGTACGCGAAGAAGTGTGGGGGAAACGTGCTTGAACTCGCGTGCGGTACAGGTCGGGTTTTAATACCGATTGCACATGAGGGAATACAACTTACTGGAATGGATATATCTGAGGAAATGCTCAATATCGCCAGGGGGAAAACTGTGAAATTGGATAAAAGCATAAAAGAAAATATTGAGATAGTTCAAGGAGATATGAAGCAGTTTTATCTAAAGAAAAAGTTCTCAATGATATATATTGCTTTCCGTTCGTTTCAGTGCCTTCTAACAAAACAAGATCAAGGGGCGTGTCTGGAATGTGTGAATAGACATCTTGAAGATAATGGTTTATTTATTCTCGACCTTTTTGCACCGCGACACGATATCCTTGCTCAGGTTAAGCGAAGTCTGAACCTGGATAAGTTCTATAATAAGGAGGATAATCTCTATATTAATCGCCGGTGTGAAGACGAATTTGATTTAGCAAATCAAACTTTGAAAGAAAACAGGTTTTATGAATGGACAGATAAGAATGGCAAATCTCATGAAGAGATCTGGTCTTTTGAACTTTCGTATCTTTTCAGATACGAAGCAGAATTACTTTTGGAAAAGTATGGCTTCAAAGTCGAGAATGTATTTGGAGATTTCGATAAATCACCGTATAATTATCATTCGGGTGAGCAGATTTTTGTAGTAAGGAAAGACTGATCTATTCTTACGGACCGATATATCCGGTGCTTAAGACAACATCATCAAACCAGCAGATATTGTCTTTTAGATTATTATGGATATAGATTCCCAGACTAATTCGTTTTATCTTTAATTCGTTCGTTGTTCTCCAGTTAAAACCAGTAACGTGCATGTAAAGCTCGCCATCGATCCAGGCAGCTATTTCACCATTGTCGTGTCCTGCATCATTTGCTTTTATCATTATTTCCATACAATACCAGCGACCTCTTTGTGGAATGATAACTGTATCAGGACAAAATACATTCCCCCAAAAATTACCTTGATTATCTGGAAGCATTTCATGCCAATACGCATAAAACTGCATCCTTCCGGGGGGAATCAGGGTTTCCCAATTACTCCAGGGCTCAAAACCAGAACCGAATCTATCATCGCCGTCAGGTTTGATGCCAGCCTGTCCCATTTGATTCCATTTATTATCGCCTTCGACCGCGTATAGAGAACAGAAGTGCATGCCCCAGCCCTGGTCAAAAGTTGAATCAAATTTGCAGTACCAGCGAAAATAGACTTTATCATAGCCAGGATGAAACCAGTATTTTATACTCGCGGTAGAAGAATTACCATCATTATAAACAGCAGTACATCTCAGCGCTTTGGCGCCTGAATGTGCAGTCTGAGTATTGTCAATAACTTCAGGAGGGCCGTATGCATCAAACCAGTCATCATAGTTGCCGTCTTCAAAATCGTCTTGGAAGAAAACATCTCCTGGTTCTTCCAGAGCGCTTTCAGGTTCTTTTGTACAACTGGATAATGTCAACAATGTAATTAATGCGCATGTTATAAATAATGGTTTATAATCAATCCTCGTATTTATCATCTTCTGCCTTATGTGAATATACAAAACGTGTGTTCGATGTCAATATCATAAATCCGCATTGAGGTAGTTCTCGACAAGCCCCGTTAGAACCAAATATCCGTATATTCTAATTCATTGATCTACTGGACATAAAATTCTATGGCAAGTTCTAACGGGGTCTCTCGCCATGCTCGAGATTTACAACAAGCTCGAACAGTAATAATCAGGGTTTAATCTGGGAATGCAATACGCTTGACATACTGCACGCAATTTATACAATCAAAAATGCAAGGAGGATGCAGTGAAAAATTGGATGTCGTCAGGTAAAGAATGAATAGGAATAAAACTACGTTGAGACATTTTTCTTATAGGGTCGTGCAATCCAAATTCGGTGAGATAGGGATTGTGTGGAAGTCAGAAAACAGAACTGCAAAGATTATCCGTGTTCTTCTGCCAAAGCCAGGGGATAGGATGAAACAAGTTATTAAAAAGATCTATCCGGATATTATACTTAGCAGGGTTTCTATTATTGATAATATTTGCTCAAGATTTCAACAATATTTTAAAGGAGAGCCTATATGTTTTCCTTTAGATAATATTGCTCTGGAACAACTTTATGATTTTCAAAAGAAAGTCCTATTACTCGAAAGACAGATTCCATATGGTCAGGTGAGTACTTATGGAAGCTTGGCTCACAAGTTGGGGCATCCTGGTGCAGCACGTGCTGTAGGTACGGCGTTGGCCAGGAATCCGTTTCCTATTATTATTCCGTGCCATCGGACAATTAGATCAGATGGTTCTCTCGGAGGCTTTGGTGGAGGCTTAAAATTGAAAAGAAAACTTCTAGAACTCGAGGGCGTGAGGTTTGATAAGAAGGGTAGGGTCGTAATGGATAAGGTTTGGTAACGTGTGAGGTTGTTTTTTCCAATACTTCATTAAAAGGGTGGGGAACCGCTAATACAATATGTAATCACCACGCAGGTGGTATCTATAATGTATTTCTTTTATCAGTCTTTGATCGTGAATTCCCAGGAACAGTAGAAATCTTCAGGGTGGGGGTCGGGCGGACATGCAATGCAGCGTGTTTTAATGCGTGGGTCGATCGTTCTTGCGAAATATTCATATTCAATCACACCCACTGGTTTGCATGGAAAATCAGGCAGCCCCTTTCTTTTTCGTGCTGACTGGACACGGCAATTAACCATACGAAATATGCACCGTTTGTCTGTTACTTCGGATACTTCCTGGATATTGATAAAGGCGTACAGCCGGAATGCCAGGGACTGAATCAGTGCCGGGATACCTCCGCCAGGTAGTATATGGAGTCTTTTCATTATGCGTTTTGCTTCGATTTGAGTAAATTGCTTCCAGGCGTTTGCGTCAAGTTCAATAGCCGTGGCCATGTCGCATTTGTTTTCAACTTGTTGAAACCATAAGCCATCATGGGCAAGCCAGTTTTTTGCAGCATCTTGCAATAGTTCAAGTAATTGTTCTTTGCCTAGATCCTTTGGTTCAAGCATTAGACCTCCATATAAACCCTCATCCCTTACCCTCACCATTCCCCTCTCCCTGAGAGGGAGAGGGGAATGGAAAGATGCTCTTCCTGGAAGGGAAATGGGAGAAAGCTCTCTCTGGAAGTGATAGAAAAATCGAAAGATGCAATTCCATCAAGGAAGAGAGGGATATTAGGTTAGAGAATCTCATAATAATTGCGGTTATCGTGTTCAGTTAGTTTTACTTTTTTTGCTCGATGTAGTTGATCCAGATATTTCAATACTTCATTTCTATGAAGACTTGTTACACTGCAGATATCATCAAGCGTTACTGGTCTCCTCTTTACTACCTCAAGAATTGTTCTTTCTGTATCAAGGAGATAGACGGATCCTCTTTTTGCTTTGAAACTTGCGATTATTTCTGCATTATCGCCAAATAATTTTTCTATTTTTTGCAGTTCTTTTATTGAAAGAGGAAGAGCATATTTCTCACTTGGTGGTCTTGCCACAGTATTGAGATGTATTCTATCCGGAGCGATTTTTTCTACTACCATTTTTAGTTTATCTAAATTCAATTGTTCATCATTCATATCCTTAATAAGCATGATCTCAAGCCAGATTCGTCCTTTGTAGAGTTGCCGAAAATTAATCAAGCCGCGTATCACTTTTTCAATATTAATAATTGGAACAGGTCTATTTATCTTATTGAAGATTTCCTGTGTTGTTCCACATAGAGTTGGTAGTACTACGTCTGCATTAGACAATTCTTCCTGTACATCAGGCATAAAGAGTAGTGAGCTGTTTGTCAAGACAGCGACCGGTATTTCAGTTATTTTCTTCAGTTCAGTTATTAGATAACCGATTTTTGAGTGTAAGGTTGGTTCTCCTGAACCTGAAAAGGTCAAGTAATCAATACGGTCGTTGTTTTTTAATATTTCTTCTACTCCTTTCAGTATTTCCTCAGTGGGCAGGTATTCTTTTCGTTTAATTGTTTTGTTTGTTGTTTTACCTAGTTGGCAATATATACAGTCAAAACTGCAGTTCTTAAAAGGAATAAGATCAATACCAAGCGAGAACCCGAGTCGCCTGGATGGCACTGGTCCATAGGTGTACTTAGTTTCCATATTTGCTTTCCACTAGAACTATAGACCCGCAAGCAATGTCTATGTCCCTGGCAATAACCGGACATTTTATCTTTAGAAGAAAGAAAATCGAACGCTTTTGGTCAGACAGCGTTTCATAATTACCTTGACCTTTGCTGATTATCATGTCCGCAGCATTGAAAATTCGTTTGAATTCTTCAGAGCACAGTTTTAAGATAGTTCCGGGTGCATCACAGCCAGAGGACATTATGTGAGCGACTTTATCAATACCAGAGCTTAGTGCATCTTCAATTGTTGCGTCGTTTATGATCGGTTTGCTGCGTACGGCATACTCCACAGGTTTACCAAGCTGTTCAATGAGCAGCCTGTCAAATACTGTTTCTCCTGCATTGTCAGCGATAAAGAGGATATTGGAAGCGGTCTTGAGAACACTTGTGAATTCATCGTATTTACAGACATTAAAATCCTTATCAAGAAGGTCTTCCAAATCTTTTGCAATATCGAAGTCAGGGTTCGCGCCAAAATCGATTGCATTACCAAGACAAGAGAATTTCAAAGCAGTATAAAGAGGGTCTTCTGATGTGACTATCTGCTTTTTGAATTCATCATAGCGGGACATAAGTTGCGCTGTACACTGTTGTTTTATTTCTTTGAAAGGGTCAGCGATATCAGCGGTTTGGTATATCGCTTTATAGATAAGCATACCCATTTCTGGTGGTGTTGTAGTCATTGATATATTCGGAAGTAAAGATGCGATATGATCAAAGATTTCCTTGATCTTGTGCTCGTCAAGTTTGGCAATTCTTGCCGCGCTGAGGGCTTGTTTAAAAAAACAGGGGATACATTCTATGTAGGTCTTCGTTTTATTTGGTTCCTTTTATTAAGGATTACAATTGTTGGTTTTAAAATTTTGGCTTGTTCTTGGGAAACAGTTTGATAGGATAATAAGCAGAGTCTGTCGCCTACGTTACCCTTTTTTGAGGCCGGACCATATAGGATAAACCGTCCTGAACCAGGTTTCTCCTCGATCGTATACGTTTCTAAACGTTCGCCGTTATTGTAGTTTAGAACTTGTACTTTTTCGCCAGGCAAAAAGTTTGCCGCTTTCATTATTTTACTATCAATACCCATACTACCTTTGTAGAACAATCGGGTATGTGTGACTTTTGCTTCAGTGATCTTTGATTTTAGAACCTGAACAAAGACTGTACTATTGTGCGTCATTAATCCATCGTGGATCAATGAACGATGGCTCGTAAATGCTATTGGAGGTAATTTGCTGGTTGGAAAGAATTTAGCGTCCACAACGTCAGATCCTGGTTTTGGTTTGTTACCAATAGAGCGAACCTTGTAACCGATGAGTATAATACTGCCATAGACCTTGGTTTTCTCAGTATAAACACCGATCAGGTTTAGTACTTTGCCTTTGATATTTGTCTCTTCTTCTAGTTCACGGATTACTGCTTGTTCCGGGAGTTCATTCTGTTCAACAAATCCAGTGGGAAGAGCCCATTTACCGCGTCCTGGAGCAATACCTCGTTTTATTAGCAGAATTCTATTCTTGTCATCATGTACAAATGCCGCAACGCTAGGTAAAGGATTAAAATAGTACACCCAGCCACATTGCTTGCAAGAAAGGCGTAGATGCAGGTTTTCCTTTGTTTTTGATAAAACACATTTACATATTGGACAAAATCTATAGTTTTTCATGGAGTTCCCGTCTTCTTTCATTTAGTTTATCAACAACATTCTGAACATCAACATTATTCTGGTGTACCAGTTCTTCAATAGAACCCCAAAATACCTGGCCGCAGACTTGGCATGGTAAGCCTATTTCAATAAAAGTCTTGGAGAGTGATGGATACCTCATTAGCACATCTTCAACTGAAGTATCTTTCTTTATCTTCATAAATATATTATATCCTGAAAAAGAAGAAAATCAACTATTTAGATAGAAACTTGGACACATCTTTATCCCTTGATCTTGAATTTATCAAAGGAACTCCTCACCTTTGTCCTCTCCTCAGAGAGGAGAGGAACGTGACCAATTAATACAACCTCTCCCTTTATAAGGGAGAGGGGTGGGGTGAGGATTTCTAAAAATGATGACCCTTGAACTTATGACGTTTGTTGTCCTTATCCGACTCCCCTTATGCCTGCTCCTTAAAACGAAGTTCTACGGGGTTATTGCCCGACTCGCTGTAGTCCTGAGTTGTATGTCGAAGGGATCGGGCAATCCAGAAATCAACTCGTCATACTTTTTTTCTGGATCATCCGGTTAAACCGGACCATAGACAAAAAGGGTTGTTAGACGATGAATACTCTTTGATTCTTTTCGGACACATCCATCTCTTTTCTTGACACTTCGGGATATCAGATTATACTGTGTTATTATTTCTGGAAAAGTAACACGATGAAAGGAGTAGTAATGAATAGACTATTGGTTATAGGGTTTGTTATTTGTACTTTAGCAATGAACATAGTCCACGGAGAGGATGTCATTGATGATTCACTTCCAGTTTATTATCTTGATGAAGTCGTGATAACGGCAACCCGATATAATATGGTTCTCAAAGATCTTTCGGCAACGGTGAGCGTGGTTACTGAATCTGATATCGAAAGAATGAATCTCCGCAATAGTACAGATATATTAGCTAACTTACCGGGTGTTTTTATTCATAAAACAGGAGATTTCGGAAGGGCTGATGTTGATATCAGGGGCATTGGCGATCGCGGGAGATCAGTTATGGTCTTAATTGACGGCAGACCAGTAAAGATGGGATTATTTGGCTGCACGATTACCCACTCGCTTCCTATGGATAATGTTGAACGTGTAGAAGTGGTCCGTGGATCTGCATCAGTGCTCTACGGATCAGATGCTCTTGGTGGTGTGGTTAACATAATTACAAAAAGCCCTCAGGAACAGATTGAAGGTGATGTAATCGCTTCTTATGGAAGTTTTGAAACACAACAATACAGACTAAGGACAGGAGGTAAAGTCAATAGGCTGCAATTCTATGTTACTGGTGATTATCGGCTGAGTGAGGGCTATTTAAACAACTCAGCATATGATGGTAAGAATATAACAGGTCGCGTTGGGTATGAAATAGGCGATCATGTAAATGCTGTGGTTACCGCAAAGTACTTTAGTGGATACAAAGAAGAACCCCTCCGTAGTACTGATCCCGATACTATGTCTTCAGATGTTTGGAACGACTATGAACGCGCCGCAGTTGATCTTACAGTCATTGGCAAAGGACAGCATTGGGAAATGATGTTCAAGGGTTATCGTAATCAAGGCAAACACGAGTTTTCTGATGGTTGGTACTCGAAGGACTTTACTAACGGTTTTATGGTCCAAAGCACGGTCTCTTTTATCACTGGAAACAAACTCACTGCAGGTGGTGATTTTCGGCAACAAGGTGGAGAACGAATAGAAGTCGACTTGTCGCCGTGGGTTAAGGATGAATATGGTGTGTTCTTCCATGACGAGCAGATATTGTTCGATAAAGTCATTCTTTCCTTTGGTGCACGTTATAATCACGATGAGATTGCGGGTAAGCTTATATCACCGCAGATTGGTTGTGTTATCCATCCAGTTGATGGAACAGTTATTCGTGGGGCGATCAATAAGGGATTCCGTTCTCCGCAGATCAATGAGCTCTATCTCTTTCCAGCATCGAATACTGACCTTGAGCCTGAAGTGGTCTGGAATTACGAAGTTGGTGTGAATCAAAGAGTTACTCACGGACTCAATATTGAAGCAACCGGCTTTATTATGGAGGGCGAAAATCTAATCCAAACTGTTCTCAATGAAAACCCGCCGCCAATGTACATATTCGAGAATGTTGGAACTTTCGAATTCCGTGGTATTGAGGTTGGTATTATCGCGCAGTATCAAGATATTGTCACGGCACGTATTTACCATTCATACCTTGATCCAGGAGAAAAGACCACTGGTAGACCAAAGAATAAAACTGACCTAAACCTGGGATTTACTTACGCGTCCTTAGGCATTGGACTTAATGGCCAATACGTCTTTGATTATTTTGCTGCCGATAGTTCGCAGAGTCCGATTGACGATTATTTTGTAATAAACTCCAAGATTGGCTATAGACTGTGGTTTGGTCTTAAACCATTTGTCGCTGTAGACAATATCCTTGACCGCAACTATGATATATATGCCAACTTACCAGGTGGTTCTGCTGGATTGTACAAGATGACCGAACGCAATTATACAGTTGGACTTAGTTACGAGTTTTAGACCGCCATTATGAAAGTGAAACTTAAGTTCTTTAATATTTTTATTGCTTATCTCATTTTGCTGATGATCTATTGTGCGGCACCTGAGGAAAAGAGGATAAAGATAACCACGACTACCGCGTTACTGGGTTCCATAGTTCACGCCATAGGCTTGGAAGAGATCGATGTTTCAACGATCGTCCCGGCAGGTATGTGCCCGGGGCACTTTGATTTGAAGGCAGAGAATGTGAAGGAGCTAAGCGGTTCAAGGATCCTGCTCAGTCACGGATGGGAAAAGTGGACTGGAAAGTTACTCGCTGCGGTCGATAATAAACCAGCATTGCGTATAATCGGCGTTCAAGGAAATCTCATGGTTCCAGATAATCACAAGCAAGCAGCCGAACACGTAACCTCGCTTCTGTGTTCTTTAGACCAACAACATCGCACCGTTTACACCAAAAATTATGTTTCATACGCGGCGGCGATTGATTCAATTGTCAAAGACATTACGGATAGATCAAAGGACATCAGAGGGATCAAAATCGTATGTTCCGAACTACAGGCTGAATTTCTCAGTTGGTTAGGTTTGGATATTGTTCTTACTTACCCACGAGCTGAAGAATTGACCCCAGTGATGATGGCTGAAGCAATTAAGCAGGCAGAGCGCAAACAAGTCAGACTTGTCGTTGATAATCTCCAGAGCGGATCTGATGTAGGGTTAGCAATTGCCGAGGAAGCAAATGTTAATCATATAACTTTGACGAATTTCCCACTTGGGAATTCATATCCTGAAGCACTTGCTCAGAATTTTTCAAGTGTTGTACAGGCCTTACAGTGATTTGGGAAATCGAAATTCATAATGCAACAGTATCATACCGCGAGCACATTGCGCTCAAGAATATCTCGCTCAGTATCAGCACAGGGAGTTTAACCGCCGTTGTTGGACCGAATGGAGCCGGGAAGACGACTCTACTCACACTTATTAATGGTTTAGGTAAGCTGCAGAGTGGTACGGTGAAGATATTTGGTACTTCAGTCAACGCGCTAAACATAAACAGGTTCCGCAAGGAAATCGGATATGTGCCACAGCAAATGGATATTGACCCGCGGATGCCCATATCAGTATATGATATAGTCATGATGGGGCGTTACGGTAAAATAGGACTATTCCGTTATCCAGGTAAGGGAGATTACACTGTAGTCGATAATATATGCAAGCTTGTTAATATTGATCACCTGCTTGAAAAGCCGATCGGACATTTGTCAGGCGGCGAGAAACAGAAAGTGTCAATTGCCCGAGCTTTAGCTCAAGAACCGAGGATATTGCTACTTGATGAACCGACTGCGAATCTCGATCCCCGCGCTCAATGTGAAATCACGAAATTGATTGAGCGTATTTATTCACAGAAGAAATTGACAATAATGTTCGTTACTCATCTGTTGAATCATTTACCGAATTTCTGCACAAATGCATTGTTGTTAAAGAATGGTCATATAGTCGCCTCTGGCAGGATCAATGAAGTTTTTACTAAAGAGCTTCTTTCTGAGGTCTACGATTTCAAAATAGAACCGCCAAAAATGGCTAGAGGCAAATAGGATGTTCGAGATCCTACAATATCACTTCATACAACGTGCCCTGGTTGCTTCAATACTCGGTGGTGCAATCTGTGGGATCGTTGGAGTGTGGGTGGTCATGATGCGCATACCATTTGTTGGCGTTGCAATGTCACATGCTGCGTTTGCCGGTGCGATATTCGGTCTATTACTCCATGTCAATCCTTTATTGACCGCAATAATTTTTTGTCTCGCATCGACTGCATTGATCGGACCGATTGCAGATCGGGGAGATGTTGACCCGAATATCTCTATAGGCATCATTTTTTCTTTTGTTCTCGGCATCGCTTTCTTGGGTATGGGAATGATAAAAGGACCGAAGACTGAGGCACTCAATTTCATCTGGGGTAACATATTGATTATTTCTACACACGATATATTCTACTTATTCCTTATTACACTTATTGTTATAGCATTTCTTCTTTTATTGTACAAGGAAATACAGGCTGTTCTCTTTAACCGAGAGCTTGCACGTGCAATCGGTATCCCTGAGACCATTCTATTTTACTGTCTTCTTTTTCTCTGCGGTGCGACTGTGACCATCAACCTAAACATAATTGGAGGCCTCTTGATCTTCAGTCTCATTGTCAATCCGCCATCAGCCGCATATCAGCTCACTTACAAACTCAAAACAATGTATGTTCTTTCAATCTGTTTTGGCATCGGTTCCTGCCTGCTCGGCCTTTTCTTTTCTTATGTTTTCAATGTACCGTCCGGCGCTGTAATAATAATTGCTTCAAGTGTGATTTTTGGTCTTTGCTTAGTTTTTTCACCAAAAAGGAGAGTTAAAAAGTATGAAGTTCAAAAGACCTAGTATTTTGACGTATCAGGAAACTATCAGATTCCACGGACACAATGGTCCGTTTCTGGCCTTGGGATACAAGCTTGGCAAATATATTGACAAAAAACATAAACTCAAAGGCATCATGGATATTATTATCAAAGTCAAAGTCAAACCGGAGAAACCCTTCACATGCATTATTGATGGACTACAGTGTTCAACTTTTGCCACATTTGGTAAGGGAAATATCGGGATTAGCAAATGGAAATCCAGTGGTATCGAGGTAACTGTCGAGAAAGGTAAACGAAAACACAGGTATAAGATCACTGAGCATGCTTTCAATATGTGTTTTGGCCAAGATGATCTTGTCAGAGCAGCAAGGAGGGTATTTAGTACGCCTGCTCGGCTATTATGGGTAGTTGTCAAGTAATAGCACCCCACTCTTGAATTTTAGCAAAATATAGATTTAATCTTATATGACTCTGCGACCAAAGGTCCTTTTAACCCGTCGGTTGCCGCAACCAGGCATCGAATTACTTGAAAAGCACATTGATTTGTTCATCAACCCTTTAGATGTTCCAATGTCCAGACACGATATGATAACGGGAATCAAAGATAAAGATGGATTGATCTGCTTATTGAATGATAGGGTAGATGCCGAAATTATTGATGCCGCAAAGCATTTGAAAATAATTGCTAATTATGCAGTAGGTTATAATAATATCGATATTCAAGCAGCGACAAAAAGAAAAATACCGGTTACTAATACACCGGGAGTTTTGACTGAAGCAACAGCTGATTTAACATTCAGTTTACTGCTTTCACTCGCGCGTCGCATTATTGAGGCCGATAAATTCATTCGTCAAAAGAGTTTCAAGGGTTGGGCACCGATGTTGTTCTTAGGTCGGGATATCCACAGTAAAATACTCGGTATAATTGGTTTGGGTAGAATTGGCCGGGCAGTTGCGCAACGCGCAAATGGTTTCGGTATGAGAGTTTTTTATCATGATTCGGTGCGATTGTCAACCGATGAAGAGACCGCGTATCGAGTAGAGTATCATGGTTTGGATGATCTATTGAGGCAGGCAGATTTTATATGTATTCATGTACCGCTTAATGAACAAACCTATCATATGATAACAAAGGAGAAGCTCGTTCTAATGAAGGAGTCATCGTATTTGATAAATGTAGCAAGAGGTCAGGTTATTGATGAAAAGGCTCTTGTCAGGGCACTGCGGGAGAAGAGAATTGCAGGCTGTGCTTTGGATGTTTATGAGGATGAGCCAACCATTGAAGAGGAACTCATTGAAATGCCAAATACAGTACTCACACCGCATATCGGCTCGGCGTCGATAGAAACCAGGACAAGGATGGCGATGATGGTTGCGGAGAATATAGTAACCCTGCTTGTTGAAAAGGGAAGAGCACCCAATACAATCAATCCACAAGTTTACGAATGAAGATTCTGGTTGCGCCAAACAGTTTTAAGGAATCGCTTAATTCAATAGAAGTTGCACACTACATTGCAAAGGGTTTAAGAAAGGTTTCGAGAAAATTCAACATAACTGAATTGCCTTTGGCTGATGGCGGTACGGGCACGTCGTACATAATGACTAAGGCTCTTGATGGAGAATTCGTAAGCCTGAAAGTCACTGGACCGACCAATAATATGATCACCGCGACCTATGGGGTAGTTTCCAGACAACGGGTGGCGATCGTTGAACTCGCGGAAGCTGCCGGTTTGAAGTTGATACCTAAAAAAGAACGCAATCCGTTTATTACGACAACCAAAGGGGTTGGAGAACTCATTCTTGATGCAGTAAATAATAGATATCGCAAGGTGATCCTGGGCATTGGTGATAGCGTAACGATTGACTGCGGCGTTGGTGCTTTATCTGTTCTTGGTGCAAGATTCCTCGATCGTAAGGATGAACCAATTGAGCTTAATTGCAGAGGGCTCCTTGACTTGAGAAGGATTGACACATCGCAGATGCCAGAGCGTATTAGATCAGTAAAAATCACTATTGCATCTGATGTAAAAAACATTTTGACTGGAAGATATGGTGCTTTGGTTTATGCCAAACAAAAGGGCGCAAAGCAAGCGACCATGCCTTTAATTCACAAGGCTCTGAAGACTTTCAAAAAAGTCGTTTTGAAACAATACCAGATAGATTTGGACAAAATTCCAGGTTCTGGTGCAGCAGGTGGTATTGGCGGTGCTTTTGTTGCGGTAATGAAATCAGAGATGATATCCGGGTTTGGGTTGATTAAAGAACTCGTATACTTCGAAGATGCGATTAAGGCATGTGATTTGGTCATTACTGGTGAAGGACGTGTGGATAAAGAGAGTTTCTATGGCAAGACTCTAAAACGAGTCGTTGATCTTGCCTATATACACAAGAAACCAGTGATATTAATATGCGGAAGTATAACCCGGGATGCTAAGGTTTTCAAAAAATACAGAGTTCTGTCTCAATATAGCCTGGTTAGGTCATCCATATCCTTGAACAAAGCAATGGCAAATGCACCAAAGCTCCTCGAAGAATTGGCAATAAAAGTAGGGAAGACCCTATTGAATTAATCTCTTTGGTTCAATACAAACGATAAGTTATCTTATCTGACATATCAATTATTGCATAGTGTTTAGGGAACTGCCCGGGATTGATCATGATAGTTTCGCCAATTTTATCTACTCCTCGTGCTTCGTGAATATGCCCACAAACCACCAGGTCAGGTTTGAATGCCTTAATGAAATCACGTATTGCTTTGGAGCCAACATGAAGCCCCATGAATGTTCTATCCAAATTTGTTTTTGCAGGTGGTGAATGGGTGACCAGAACATGATATCGCGCGTTCTCATATTTACGAAAACCCGCTAAGGTTGCTGCAATTTCCTGCTCAGAATATTCTTGCGGCGTGCTGAACGGTGTCTTAGTACAGCCGGCCAGTCCATAAAAAGCGACATCATTGTAGACCTTTGCAGTTTCCTGCAGTTTGATATCCATTGTTTCAAGCGTATTGTTGATATCAGGATAATCACAGTTGCCGCAAATGGCAAGGATCTTCTCATTTAGCATTTGGATTTTCTGAATTACTGATTTGGCTTCCCTGTCATGTCCGAAATTGGTCAGGTCACCAGCAATTACGACAAGGTCTGCATTAGAGATCAGTTTATTGACTTCAGTATTATAGCCTTGACGGCCATGAATATCTGTAATCGCGAGGATATGCACTGACTATGATATGGATATAATTTGTGAAGTCAATATTATTTTTCGTATAACTTTTTCCAGGGTTCGTTCTTTGTTTCTTCGTAGTTTCTTATTGTCGCCTGCAAGCTAGTGGCTGCCAGAAGCGCGCAGTGCTTGCTGTCTTCAGGCAAGCCTCCGCAGGTATTAAGTACTGACGTCTGGGTAATGGTTTTTGCATAGGAAATCGTCTTGCCAGTTAGCATTTCTGTCATGATACTTGCACAAGCTATCGTTGTGCCGCATCCGTCAGTATCAAATGTGCATTTTATTATAACTTTATCCTTGATCTTTATTGAAAACTCTATAGTGTCGCCACAAGGACCAGTGGTTTTGCCATAGCCGTCAGCGTCATTCATGATACCCCAGTTTTTCGGGTTTTTCCAGTGCTCAATGACTTTCTTGGAATAGATTTTCTCAATATCCGCCATTATTTCCGATTGAAGATCCTCAGCAAATTTATCGAGGTTACTCATTGCACTTCCCTTCTTGCGGCTATCTGCTTAGTAATTCGTCAACCAGTTTCAAATAATCGAGTAATAGCCGTGTGATCAAAAAATTGGTTTTAACGTACGCCTTACCTTTTTTGCCGATCTTCTTTGCGAGTTTGGGGTTCTTTAGAATTTCAATAATGATGTCAGCGAATTCCTTAGTTGATTTTGGAGGAACTAGAAAACCGCTTTCGCCATTTCGTATCTGGAGTGGTATACCACCTACTTTTGATGCAACTACTGGTTTTTCTTTCCATAAACCTTCAGTGACTGTAAGACCAAAGCCCTCTCTTAATGATTTTTGTATGATAACGGATGCCTTGCGCTGGAGCGCATTAACCAGGATATTGTTAAGCGACGTAATGAGTATGATATCGCCATTCCTGGTATGATTATCGGCTTTTTTACGAACCCGTTCGAAGGTTTGACTGCCTTCCGGATCATCAGTGGCAGCACTGCCGCAGAGCACTAGCCGGCAGTCGAATTTTTCTTTAACAAGCCTGAAGATATCGACAACACCTTCGGGGTCTTTCCATTTATCGAAACGTGATATCTGGCAAAGAAATGGTTTGTCGGTCGGGACTTTGAATTTTTTTAGAGTTTTCTCAATTGTTTTTTCGGAAATCTCCATGTTCTTTGGCGACAAGGGATCAATCGCTGGGTGAATTACCCTTTGTTCAACAGGCATCTCTTTTTTCCGGTATTGTTTATGTGAAACTATTACTAAATCATATCTCAAAATATGGTTCTTAAGGAAATCCCAGAGTTTTATATTTGGATTTGATAGATCGACATGTATGCGCCATATCCAGGGTTGCTTTTTCTTATAGAACTTAATAAGGGGAAGAGGCTGCGGGTCGTGAACAATAACACAGTCGTGGTCAATATGGGTGTAGGTTGAGAAATCCTCATTTGCCTCGATGTAGAGCTTTTTCTTCATCTTAGTAAGATGAATGTGGTCGCCTTGCAAGGCATTGTGGAATTTTTTGGTTATATTGAAAAAGTCAGGAGAACCGCGTAGCTGACGCCAACCTGTTTCTGCACCGGTATCATTCAATAGCGGCACAAGAGCACTCAGCATTTCTGCGACACCGCCTCCATAATACGTTGAGTTGATATGCACGATAGATTTGCCACAGAGCTGTCGAGCTGACTTATAGATTTCAAACATTACTTTTTCATCAACGATTCTGGTGTAATCATCTATTCGGTGTGCCACGGGAAATTCCTCCTTTGGTCATTGCTCTCAACAATTTCCTAACCGCTGAAGAATCATCAATACTGTAACGTGCTTCTGATACTCCGTGCCCAACTCTAATTGAATAAGCACTTTTGGGCAGTACTTTAAAGATATCTTCATCAGTCCAATCATCACCCACTGCCAAAATGAAATCCCATTTTTTCTTCTTTGTCCATTTCAATGCGGCGCGTCCTTTGTTTATACCAGTATTTTTGATTTCTATTACTTTGCTTCCTTCGAGAATACCCAAATTAAGGTTGCCAGTAAGATTTCTCAGGGTTTCTTTTAGCTCACCAGATCTAATAAGAGCCAACTTGGAGTCGGCTTTTCGACAGTGCCAAACAAAAGAATACTCTTTTTCTTCAATGAATGAACCCGGGGTTCTGTCAACAAAAACTTCAAGTATTGGTTTGATCTGCGTCTTCCATTTGTTTTCCAATCGCTCAATCATTTCCCATTTTTGACCGTGGTTCCTAACCCAAACACCATGTTCAGCAATGAGATCAATTTCATCGAAATTGAACCATTTGTCGAGAGTATCACGGCGCCGTCCACTTGCGATAACCAGGGTGTTTTTGGGATCGTTCATCAGACTACGCAGGATTCTTTTGATTTCGGTATCAGGACGAGCATCATCAGGGTTTTCACTGAAAAAAGTTAGCGTGCCGTCATAATCCAACAATATTAGTCTATTCTTACTTTTTGTGTAATCCATGAACAATCTATGCTTAATACTGGGGGTCAATTTGCTCATGTAAGAATCCGCCTGGATTTTTTTTATCTGTTGCAGTCTTTCCATAAAATCGTGTGCCCATCGCTCAATACTGTACCGTTGTAAACGTTTCTGCATTACTTCATTACGACGTATTTGTTCTCCAGTCGACATCTCCAGTGCCTGTTTGATTGCCTCCGCTATTTGCTCTTTGTTATTCGGATTGACAATAAGTGCTTCACCTAATTCTCGAGCAGCTCCGGCCATTTCACTGAGTATCAGAACGCCTGTTGCACCGGGTTTACTTGCAATATATTCCTTTGCTATTAAGTTCATGCCATCGCGCAATGGCGTAATAAGTGCGATATCTCCAATGAAGTAAAGGGGTACCAATTTGTCAAAAGGCATGAGGCGATATAAATACCATATCGGTACCCAGCCTATGTCACCATACTTACCATTGATTCTGCTAATCAGTTCATCAACGTGTTTTTTTAGTGAGGCATACTGTTCAACACCAGTACGCGACGGTACTGCAACAAGGATGAGGGTTACCTTTTTCTTGTATTCGGGGTTTTTTTCCAAAAAAAGATCAAAAGCTTCCAATCTTTCGGCGATACCCTTTGTATAATCCAAGCGATCGACACTGACGATTATCCTACGGTCTCCAAGCCTTTTCCGTAATCTGCCTGTTTCTCTTAGGACGCCTGCCATGCAGCTCGCTTCGTGAAATCTCTTGTAGTCAATCCCCATAGGGAAGGCATCAACTCTTAGCTTGCGTTCGGGCGTATTTATCTGTCCCAATGTGTATTCGTATCCGAGGAGAAGGCGGACACTTTCTGTAAAATGATGAACATAATCATGGGTGTGAAATCCAATGAGATCAGCACCCAGTATCCCTTCGATTATTTCAGTCCGACAGGGCAGGAGCCGGAAAATCTCAGAAGACGGAAATGGGATATGCAGAAAGAAACCTATGGTCGCATTAGGGTTTTTCTGGCGCAAGAGCTTTGGTAATAGCATAAGTTGATAATCATGGATCCAGATTCTATCGCCCGGCTTGGCGATAGCACTTACTGTTTCACAAAACTGTTCATTGACCCGTTTGTATGCCTTCCAGAATCTTTTTTCGTAAACAGCATGTTCAGTAAAATAGTGGAATAATGGCCAGATAACTTTGTTACAGAACCCGTGGTAATAGTTTTCAACATCATAGGGTGATAAGAAGACAGGGTGACAATTTTTGGCAGCCAATTTCCTTTTTACAATTCTTTTTTCCGTTGCATCCTTGCCGGCAACATAACCTGGCCAGCCGATCCATAGACTTCTACGTGATTTGTGAAAGGTATCAAGACCCGTAGCAAGACCTCCAGCACTGGACTGCAATTTCAGACTGCTTCCCCTTTTAGTTATGGTAATGGGAAGTCTGTTTGAGACAATTAGTAGTTTAGCCATGATAATGTACTCATTGAAATAATACTCAGTTTATACTATTAATCAAGGAAATCTAACATGTTCCGAATTACACCTGTTTGTTCAAAGGAGTTATGGCTGTTTAATATTCTTTCAATTTCTGCCAGATTTGTTTAAGTACCGCCGTTGTGTTATTGTCTACATGCATGGTTAGAGGTACACCTGCGACTATTGATTCAATGACTGATTCGTCGTATGGTATTTGCCCGAGGATCGGTGTTGCAGTATTGTGACACAGATCCGAAATTTTTTCAGTGTTGTTTATATTGATATCGTACTTATTTATTACACAGGCTGCCTTGACACCAAGGCTATTAGCAAGTTTTAATACCCGTGTCATGTCATGGATCCCTGAGAGGGTTGGTTCAGTGACAATTAATGCAATATCAACACCCGTGAGTGATGCGATAACTGGACATCCAATACCTGGTGGTCCGTCAATTACTACATATTCCAGATTGTTTTTTTGCGCGATTGCCTGAGCTTCTTTTCTAACGGTCGTTACGAGCATTCCAGAGTTCTCTTCAGCAATACCTAATTTCGCATGGACCATGGTGCCGAATTGCGTTTCTGAAATAAACCACTGTCCTGCTTTGTGTTCTTCCATGGATATTGCCTGTGCTAGACAGATATGTGTACAGATTGCGCAGCCTTCACATGAAATAGAATCTATTTCGTATTGAGAGTCATCGTTTTTCAATATCGCATCGTACTTACACACCTCAATGCACTCGCCACAGCCAGTGCATTTCCCCAGATCAATAACTGCTTTTGGCAATCCAGTGAAATCACGGGTCTGCTTTATTTCAGGGTGGAGTAAGAGGTGGAGGTCAGCAGCATCAACATCACAGTCTGCGATAAGGCTTTTCTTGGCGAGAACTACCAAACTTGCTGCGACAATGGTTTTTCCAGTCCCACCTTTTCCACTAATGACCAAGATTTGCTTCACACTTTGCTCACAATTTCTTCATGGAGTTTGGAGAATGCAGTTTTGTATTGAGAACTGACATGGAGCAGGGGAATTCCTTTGGAATAGGCTACAGCAATCTCTCTGTCTAAAGGGATGCGCATCAGTATAGGGATATGTTCTTTTCTGCAATAATCTTCTGTTTCCTTATCGCCGACGCCGTCACGGTTGATCACGACCCCAAATCGCAGGTTCAATACTCGGAGCGTATCAACGGCAAGTATCAAGTCATTTAGGCCAAAAGGGGTTGGTTCAGTTACCAAAACAGTATAATCAGAGCCTTTAACTGCTTCAATCACTGGACATGAAGTTCCTGGAGGAACATCTATAATAGTAAATTGGTTAAATAATAACTGGTTAGTCGTCTGTTTATTTATTTCCTCCTGTTTACCAGTTATTTTATATCTTTGTGCTTTTTCTTCAGTTTCTCCATTTCTCCGTTTCTCCGTTTCACCGAATGCTTTTTGTTTTATTTCTCTGATGAGTGGTGATGCCATGGGTTCTCCAATGTTCAATTTGCCGTGGATAAACTCAATTGCGCCTGCATTTCCTATTTCCAAAACGCCGATTTCCTTATTTATTTCTGATAGTGCATTTTCTGGACAAAGGAGCGTACAACCACCACATCCATGGCATAACTCCTTGAAGATAAGAACCTGTTTTGTATTCTTAACAACGGCTATCGCGTTATACACGCAGATGTCAGCGCATTTGCCGCAATATGTACATTTCTCTGTGTCAACTACTGGAACCTGAATACCGACTGAAATAGTTTTGTTTATTTTCGGTTTCAAGAAAATCGCGGCATTGGGTTCTTCCACATCACAATCGAGGAATTGAATTTCGGGGTGGTTATCTTCGTGAGATACCCAGAGTGCATAACTGGTTGCGATTATTGTTTTACCAGTGCCTCCTTTACCACTTGCAAATGAAATTATCATTCTATCTGGATGATTTAACCAACCCCAATATTCAGGAAATTATTTTTGTACTCATTGACGAACAGCTTTCGGCAACGGTCGCCACTAAAATGACATGGTCCGGCATTTTCAACTTTTAGTCGTCTGAATTGAGCGATAATATTTTTCAGAACTGAGTCTGTATAACTCCCTAAATGAAAACCGCCAAATACCATATTGATTCTTTGGTTAAAGCACTTCTGTGCGTTTTCGATGATGTGGATAATTCCGGGATGTGCACATCCGGTAATAATCACCAGCCCTTTTTGAGTTTCAATAATGATCGATTGTTCTTTTATTGTTTTACCAAGTGTGCCACTAGTGTGAATGTGAGAACATAGCTTTTCCGCAGTATGACTTTCAACGAGATGCGCACCTTTTGATCGGACTATATCCTTAATGCCATTCGAGAATGATGGTAACATGTAGACATCGATATCGGACTTTTTTTCTAAGAAGCTTTGTAGTCCCCCAGTATGATCCCAGTGGTCGTGTGATATCAGCAGTTTATCAATCTTGTTAGGATCAATTCCAAGATTTTTCATATTATCAAGCAGTATTTTACCATCACCACCGGTATCAAATAGAAGTGCATTTTCAAATCCTTCGATAAGACAGGAAAATCCCCATTCGGTTTTTAGCTCTGCATTATGGGGATAATTGTCAAAAATTATTGTTATCTTCACGTATATGTTCCTAACTAGTTTATCAAGCCTCCAAGAAATCCTTTTCGCTTTTTGGGGGAGATTAACGGGCATAAATGCCCTACTCCAGTTCTATTTATTAACCTCTCTTGCAGATTCCGTTGTCTGAACAAGGAGGTGTCTCACATCGTTCAGTCCTACCACAACATGTAGTGCCTTTGGATTCCGAACTTCCCATTATAATAGCGCCTGGTACTGAAATCAATTTCTTCAATCGCACAGAGCCACAGTATTTGCACACGGTATCATCTTTTTCCTTATTCACTAATATTTCGGTTATTTTACCGCAATTTTCACAGCTGTATTCGTAGATAGGCATGAGTTCCCCTAATAGCTTTAAAAAGGACAGGTGCCTGTAGGACAGCTTGAGCTATTGGTAGACGAGGATGTACCCATCTTTACGCCAAAGGCTGCAAACTGTTTTTCTAATTTTTTGCTGCCGCATTTTTTGCATTTTGGCTTTTCTGATTTATTCAACATTAAAAAGTCAAAAACTTTACCACAGTCTTTGCACTTGTATGTGAATATGGGCATAAGAACCTCCTTTCGTCGGTAAATGCCTAAATACCTAAATGCCTAGACACCTAAACTTATTCCTGTGTTCTTTTAGGTATTTTCATTATTGTCTTATCATTTTTGCGCCGCACTTAGGACATGTCATTTGATTACAGGGTACGGTCGCTTGATGTGGCAAAGTCGCGCCGCAGGAAGGGCAAATGCAGTTGCCGCCTGGTCCTAATGCGCGACCGCCCATTCTGTCACGACCTCTGCCTCTTCCTAAACCTTGTCCACGTGGACCTGTTCCATCACCTCTTGGCATGTTAGACCTCCTTATGTCGGTAAATGTCTAATCACCTAAACTCATTCTTGTATTCTTTTATGTATTTTCGTTATCATGATGTTCGCATTTACCCTGAGATCGATCACAGAGTGAAGCGCCGCCCGCAAGTGTACCACCGAGTATTTCTTTTATGACACTATCAATTGTGCCGGTTATCCCGATAACAGTCTCAATATGATGCTGGTCAAAGAGAGTTTGTGCCCTATGTCCCATACCACCAGCTACAATGCACTCGACCTTTTTTTCCGCAAGAAATTGGGGTAGAAAACCAGGTTCGTGTTTAGTATTAAGGATCGTTTCTTTTTTTTGTACTATGCCATTTTCAATATCAACAATGGTGAACTCCGGACACCGACCAAAATGCGCTGAAACGTTACCCTGGTCAGTTGAAATCGCGATCTTCATTTTGTCTCCTAATAACTTTATTTGTTTTGTATAATACCATCGACAATTTTATTTAAAGCCTTTGATGCTTCGGATTCTGGATGATGAGCGATAAATGATTTGCCATCATCGCCTAATTCAACAATTCTTGGATCAATCGGTATTCGACCGAGAAATGGTATACCTAATTCTTGAGCAGTGCGTTCTCCGCCGCCTTGTTTAAACAGGTCAATTTTTTTCCCGCAATGAGGACAATCAAGACCGCTCATGTTTTCGACAATACCGTAGATTTTCAGATTGAGCCGACGGGCAAAATTAACAGCTTTTCTTGAATCCAATAAAGAAACATCCTGTGGAGTTGTCACGATTACTGCACCAGTAGCCGGTATCAGTTGAGCAACTGACAAGGGCTCATCACCAGTTCCTGGTGGTGAATCGATAACCAGCCAGTCAAGATTACCCCATATCACGTCACCCAGGAATTGCTGGATGACTTTCATCTTCATAGGTCCACGCCAAATGACCGGTGTTGAGGTGTCTTGTAAGAGAAAAGACATTGATACAAGTGAAAGGTCTTTTGTGACTGCTACCGGCAAAATTCGGTTGTCTGCAGCTGATTCTAATCGCTTTCCCTCAACACCCAGCATCATTGCTAAGTTTGGTCCGTGGATATCAACGTCTAAAAGACCCACCTTGAGTTGTCTTTCACTCAAGGCAAGACCGATATTCACGGCAATTGTGCTCTTACCAACACCACCTTTGCCTGAAAATACGAGCATTCGATTCTTGATTTTACTGAGTGTATCTTTAATTCGAATATTTTCTTCGTTTGTTTCCTTTGGTTCCATTTTATTCCTTTCCAATGATTGTAACCGGTTATCCCTTGTTTTCAAGCTCTTTTATTCTTTTTTTCATTATTTCTAGCTGTTGCTGAAGAGCATCAGCCTCTTGTTTCAGGACGGATATTTCCGTATTTGCGTCAGGCTGGTCCATGGGTGGTTGTGGTCCGGGTCCAGAGCCCATGCCAAAATGAGATCCTACATTTGGGGTATTGACCGGATTGAGCGCACCAGTTTTATACTGGTTGACTGTGTCGTTTACCGTGCCTACTGCGCCGGTAATTACCCTGACGCCAGCTGCTTGTAATGTTTGAAATGCATTGGGCCCGCAATTGCCCGTTATTATAACTTCAACACCTTGGTTAGCGATCAGCTGGGCAGTTTTGATGCCGGCACCACCCATAGCATTGACATTTGGATTGGTAATCGCTTCATATTTGAGTGTTTCGATATCAATCAATATAAAATAAGGCGCGCGGCCAAATCTTGGGTCGATTTGAGCATTAAGATCTTGACCAACTGAGGAGACAGCTATTTTCATTATTTTCCTCCTTTAAGGGAACGTCTGCCTTTATAGGGTTGTTTCTAATCGGGTATATCATCGCAGATATCACCTTATGTTTTTTGGGATTCAAGTTCTTGAATCCTTTTCTTAATTCCATCGAGCTCGTCTTCAAGAATCTCGGTTTGTCCTTTTAACATGTTTATTTCAGTGATCGGTGGCGTTCCCGTAGCGTAATAAGGGTTATATGGTATTGGGGAATCAACCGGATATGCAGATCTGTAATTAGGGTTGGGCATCGTAGATGCATACTGATTCGCATTAGGTGTTGCCCACCACCATCTTGGTAACCAGGGGAAATTTCTGCAATATGGATAAGGGTTACCTCTGGCACGGCCCCAACCCCGGCCAAAGCCTCTTCCAAAGCCGCGTCCAAAACCAAATGGCATGATTACCTCCTTTTATTGGTTATTACCATCTCCAACCACGGAACCAACGACCTCCACCACGGCCACGCCCGAATCCTCTTCTAGACCCATATGGTGCATACGGTTGTCCATAATATCCTGATCCTGGATACGCATAACCATAACCCTGATACGCATTAGGGTAAGCCTGATCCGCATTAGCATAAGGATAAAAACGCATGTCTCTACCTCGTCCGAATCCAGGAATTGGGTTAGCAAATCCTGGAGTTGGATAACCTGCGCAGTTTCCTGCTGCGCGTCCTGTCATTGGTCCAAGGCCCATAGGACCAGTTCTATCTCCACCTGGCATAATAGCCTCCTTTTACTTATTACCATAGCAATATCCGTGCCAGTACATGCATAGAATTAATAATAGGGGACAGGTGGCGAATTCCCCGAGATATCAGCAATTTTCCAGTTTGCTTAAAGTAAATTGCTACTATCCTCGGTTTCTGTATTTAACTTAAATCGTTTCAGTGTTGTAACATCGTTCCAGCATTGAATCTCCTCTGAAATATAGAGTGTTTTCGGTTGAATAATTGAAACAATATGCTTCAGATATGAAACAATATGTAACTTACTCAATGCTTTGCAGAATTTTTCCAAGAAAAGCATTTTCATCTACAGCGCCTTCAAATTGAACGGTCTCATTTATCACGATTTTTGGTACTGAAAATACATTGTATTTTTGAGCCAATTCTGGGAATTCCTGGGCATCTATCATATCAGCTTTGATATTATCATTCTCGACTGCCATATTGTGCGCCATTGAAGCAGCTGGTGCGCAATAAGGGCATGCGAGAGTTACAAATACCTGTATATGGACTGGTTTAGATATGGTTTTAAGTTTTTCAATTGTTTGTTCAGAGAGTTCTGAGCTTGATTTAGAAACGATATTTATGGCGTTCAAAAGCGTCGCAAATTCATGACCTGCAGGTACTCCGTACAGTCGTATGCCAACATTTTTATCAGCCTGCACCAATGTAACCGGAACCCTATCAATACCATAGTCCTTGGCTTTATCGTCATCTTTGGCGATATCGTACACTTCTATACTTATTTTGTCAGATAATTCAGAAACCTCTTTTATGAGTGTTTCGTTATCCTTACAGGTCGGGCATTCACGACCCGGGACAGTGATCGTATCGTCGCGTGTGAAGACGATTAACTTAATAGGGTCTTTCAAATCCTTGAATATGTTTTTTACTTCCTCTTTTATCTTTTCATCTAAACCAGACATTATTTCTCCTTATTGTGCTCTTTTGTACTGAATTCATTTAAATAGACGAATTCATCAATCGGTAATCTCGCTGGTCGTTGTTCTTCTGCTTCGACCTGTTGTCTGGAAAGACCAGGATTTACCTTATTTGATTTCTTACCGACAATAACAAGGGTTATGATTTCCATATCAGGAGGGATATCTAAAATCTCCCGAGTTTTTTTTGGACTGAAACCAGCGATAGGGTGAGCGACCAGGCCGAGTTCTGTTGAGCGTAATATCAGAGCCGCTGTAGCCATACCCGTGTCGAAGAGATAGTATTTCCGATTTTTGATAATACAATCGAGTTTTGGTTTTGATAAAACTGCGATCATCATTGAACCTGCTTGTGCCCACTCATTACCAGGCGAAAGTGCAGAATGCATCCTTTTTAGCATATCCAGATCATAAACAAAAACATAGCGCCATGGTTGGCTGTTAAAACAAGAACAAAAAAGCTGTGCGCTGATCGCTAATTCATTAATCATATCTTGGGTAATCACAATAGGTTCGAGTGAACGGTAAGCCCGTCTTTCCCTTATTGCGTCAAAAACATCCATTATTGCTCCAGTAGTCTATTCCCAAATTATTGTACCTTCATTCGACATATGGTAAAACTGGTCTTCAAGAATACGCTGGTGTTTATATTCTTCTTCAGCAAAATTATTAAAAATAGCTTTGCCTTCAGGTTCTTTTATCATTTCAGCGATTTCCCGGTACTTCACCTGAGCATCTTTTTCTGCCGCTATTGCGATATTTAAGACATCAACTATTTCGTCTTTATTTGGTTCAATCTCACCTTCAATTTCAGATTTAACATCAGGCATAAGTATTGGTGGAATCGGTTCATTGAACGCATTACCCTGATTTCTCGTATTGATTATTCCTTTCAAACGCTCATAGTGGTTTCCTTCAAAATCAGCAAGCTCCTTGAAAAGCTTCTTGCCAGCTTGACTTTGAGCTTTGTTTGAAGCATCCGTATAGAATGCTTGTGCTTTGACTTCAGCAGTCATAGCTTCGTTTAAGAGGTTATTTATTTTGTTCATTATTATTACTCCTTATTCTTTTTTCAGAAATCCAATTATTTGCTCGATATCGGGTAGTTTAGAGATATCATATACTTTGACGAAAATTACTAGTTGATTTTCGTCAACAATTATGTTCGCCCTTTCTGAAAACCCTTCTTTTTCTCTGAATATTCCTAACTTCTTTGCTACTTCACCGTGCGGCCAGAAATCGGAAAGTAATTTCGTATTCTTTATACCCAATTCTTTTGCCCAAGCGTATTTTGATGGTACGGTGTCGACACTCAGACCGATCGCCATTGTATTTAATCCAGTAAGTCTTTCCTGGTTTTCTTCCAAAGACTTCATCTGTTGTGCACAGATCCTAGTCCACGCGAGTGGATGAAAAGATAATAACACTTTTTTAACTTTAAGGTTTGATAGGCGCAGTTCTTCATTATGTTGATCTTTTAAGACAAAATCCGATATCTTATCTCCTGTTTTCATTAACGACCTCCTTCATTATTTTATATTTATTTATCCTTTTAGCACTCCGTAATTTCTATGATGTTATTCTACCCCAGCTTGATGATCACTTTGTTTTGTATTCTCGACATTTAGTAATGTCAACATTTCATTAATGTCAGTGGTTGGCGATTTGCAATTAAAATTTGCACATACATAAGCAGTAGCTCTTCCGTTAATACTGGTATTGTTTTCTGTATATCCTGTAAGCCCATCAATCATTGGTGATTTGATCTCTTGTGGTCGAAGGATAACGACTTTGTTCGGTATAAAATGTTTTGTCAAAGTTTGTAACATTTTTTTTGTGTCTCCCGCCTTCGAATCGCCGGCTATAACTACTTCATAGGTAGGGCCGATCATAAAGTCTAATGCGATCAAAAACTGAGTATATCCAGTTGGCGATTGTTTGATTCTGTTTGCGAACAAATGTACCATTTTGGATGCCATTTCTTCTAACTCAGGATTTGCAGTTAATTTTCCAAGACGGAGCAGATTCAATAGAGCGACAGAATTACCTGAAGGAATCGCTCCATCATAGATCTGTTTTTGCCCAATGATTAGATCTTCACCATCATCCGGTGTGAAATAGAACCCATCATGCTTATCATCCCAGAAATGTGATATTAAATCTCTATTTAAATCAAGAGCAGTTTGTAAATAATGTACATCAAATGTTGTTTCATAAAGCTCAATTAAACCCCAAATGAAGAAAGCATAGTCATCCAGGTTTGCCATAATAGCAGCTTCTTCATCACGGTATCTGTGTAAGAGTCTACCATCAGATTGGCGCATCTTTGATAATATAAAGTCTACGGATCTCTGTGCAGCATCCTTGAATTTTCGCTCGCCAAAGATACGGCTACCTTTTGCTAATGCAGCTATCATCAGACCATTCCAGTCGGTAAGAATTTTATCATCTTTATGAGGATGGACACGTTTTTCACGGTGTTCGAAGAGCTTTTCACGTGCTTTGCTTAAGCGTGAGTAAAAATCTTGTTCTGAAATGCCCAGTTCATTTGCAATGACATCAATTCTCTTACTAATATAGAGTATGTTTCTATTATTCTTTGTGTCTGTGGCCTCTTCAGTAAAATTCCCATCGTTTTGTATATTATAGGTCTTAATGATTAGATTTGCATTTTTCCCCAATACTTCCTTTATATCATCTTCCGTCCATAAATAGAACTTACCTTCTTCGCCTTCGCTGTCTGCGTCTTCTGCTGAATAGAATCCTCCATCTGGAGCAGTCATGTCACGTAGTGTATAAGAAAAAATCTTGTGTGCTATTATTCCGTAATTTTTATTTTTCGTTATCTGATAGGCTTCTGTATATACGAGTGCTAACATTGCCTGGTCATAAAGCATCTTTTCAAAATGGGGGAGAAGCCATTTTTCATCGGTGGAGTAGCGGTGAAAACCAAACCCAACATGATCGAACAGACCTCCTGCGTGCATATTTTGCAGACTTTTTTCAACCATCTCCAATGCCTCTTTTTCGTTATTCCGATTCCAGTAGCGTAATAAGAAAAGAAGATTGTGTGGACTTGGGAATTTAGGTTTGTTACCAAAACCACCATTGGTTTCATCAAAATTTTGACGGAGTTTTTGGTAGGTAGTTTTTAATATAGATTCGTGCAAACTTTCCACATTGTGATCTTTTGATATTCGGTTCAGTACTGCAGTGATTTGATCGACGGTTTTTATAAGAACATCACGTTGTTCTTTCCAAAGTTTTTGGATCTGTGGTATTAAAGTAATGAGCCCTGCTCTTCCGGATCTGTTCTCTTTCGGAATATACGTTGCAGCAAAGAACGGTTTTTTATCCGGAGTCATTATAATAGTCAACGGCCAACCACCACTACCTGTCATCAACTGGCAGACTGTCATGTATAAATTATCAATATCTGGTCTTTCCTCGCGATCGACCTTAATGCAAACAAAGGCTTCATTCAAAAGTTTCGCGACCTCATAATCTTCGAACGACTCTTTTTCCATAACGTGACACCAGTGGCAAGTGGAATAACCTATAGAAAGAAATATTGGCTTATCCTCTCGGTGCGCTTTTTCAAAAGCTTTTTCTCCCCATGGAAACCAGTCAACCGGATTATTAGCATGTTGTAAAAGGTACGGACTTTTTTCATATCTTAATCGATTCCCGCGCTGATTTTTATAATTATTCGATGAATTTTTCAAATCTATCCTTCTTTACCTGACATATTGGACAGACCTCAGGTGGTTCATTACGTGCACACAAATAACCACAAACCTTGCATCTCCAAACAGGATAGCCCAACGAGGAATTAAGAGAGGATGCCGGTTTTTCATCAATTTTTTCTCTTTTTTCCTTTGCTGGTCTTCGCTCCGGGATTGAACCGGCAGATATTTTACCATCTATTACTGCTTGTGAAATATAAAGTCCGCAATAACATGCGCCATGTTCAGTAAGATCAGCATCTCGGTAATCGCACGGGCATATGATATCACGGTCTTTTTTTTCTGCTCCATCAGCAAGCCGGCATGGACAAGCCCAATATCCATATCTTTTTTCATTCGTTAAAAGACCCTCAACCAGCTCTTTTGTAAACTCGATATCGGGATTCAATCGATATCCACCTGCTTCTGCGTCGCTTTTCAGTTTCTTGTACAGCCTATCTATTTGTCTTTGATAATCGACAGCATTATTCATCGCTGAACTCCTTCCTGATTTTTTGCTCATCATAGCCTAGTATACATTTTTCCTCGTTGATGACCAAGGTTGGAAATGAGCAGCGCGGATTCCATTTCTTTATTTCTTCTGTTGCAGCATCTTTCTCTTCCTTATCTAAGAGGTCCACAAAGACATAATCATAAGCCATACCCATTTCACTGAGCAGTCGCTTTATTTTTTTGCACCATACACATGTGCTTAAAGCATACAGTATGATTTTCCCTTTGTTTTTTCCATTAATATGAGTGAATTTCATTCTTTTTACTCCTTTGTCTTGTACGTACGTCGCGTCTATTACTCAGTTTCTGTATTCACGTACTTATCAGGATTTTCATCAAAGGTCTTTTTACAGCCTGGCGCACAGAAAAAATAGGTTTTACCATTGTGTTCACTTGTGTATTGAGCTGTTTTTTCATCGACTTCCATTTTGCAAATCGGATCAATAGCCATTATCGATCACCTCCTTTAAATTTCACCGGTGGTGAATATCTTTTTAGCATTAAAGAGAGAGTCACCACTGTTACTGAACTCAATGCCATTGCTAATCCAGCAAATTCCGGACGAAAACCAATTCCAAAAAATGGGGTTAATAACCCAGCGGCAACCGGAATTAATATAGTATTATACGCAAATGCCCAGAATAGATTTTGTTTTATTCTCGACATTACTTTTCTGCTTAGTTGGACGGCTGAAACTACATCCATAATATCATTTTTTATTAGTATTATTTCACCACTTTCTATCGCTATATCTGTTCCGCTGCCTACTGCTATACCTACATCTGCCTGAGCAAGGGCTGGCGCATCATTGATTCCGTCACCTACAAAAGCCACGACCTCTTTTCTTTCCTGTAGTTTCTTTACTTCGTTAGCCTTATCTTGCGGTAAAACTTCGGCTAACACATTTTCAATTCCGATTTGTTCTGCAATAGCACGTGCCGTCCTTTTATTGTCCCCTGTGATCATGGTTACTTTGAGTTTCAATTTTTTTAATTCTTTAATGGCATCGTAAGTTGTTTCTTTCAGAGTATCAGCAATGGCGATTACACCGCTGATTTTTCTGTTAATCGCTATGATAGTTACTGTTTTTCCTGCATTTTCTAATTGTACTATTTCTTCTTCAATTTCTTTTGAATATGCGATATGTTTTTCTTTTAAGAGAATTCTGTTACCTATCAGTATTTCTTGCTCGCCGATTTCTGCTCGGACACCCTTGCCTTCAAAGGTATCGAAATTGTCAGTCTTTACCAACTCAAGACCTTTCTCTTGAGCTTTTTTAACTATTGCCTCAGCCAAAGGGTGTTGTGAATTCTTTTCAACACTTGCAGTATGTTTCAGTAGTATTTGTTCGTCCATTCCAATCGCCACTATATCGGTCACCTCTGGTCTGCCTTTGGTAAGAGTTCCAGTTTTGTCAAATACCACAGTTGTCAGCTTTTGCGATATTTCAAGCGCCTCGCCTTTTTTGATGAGAACGCCAAGCTCAGCACCACGACCAATACCCACGGTTACAGCTGTAGGTGTTGCGAGTCCGAGTGCGCAGGGGCATGCAATAACCAGGACCGAAATCAAGCGTGTTGTTGCAAAAAGCAGAGTAGAGTCCAAAATTAAATACCAGATAACAAAAGAAAGAAGGGCAATTGATAATACTGCCGGGATAAAATAAGTTACTACTCTGTCGGCAATTCTCTGAACTTGTGGTTTTGAACCCTGGGCTTCTTCAACAAGTTTTATGATCTGCGCTAAAAGAGTGTCTTTGCCGATCTTGAGCGCTTTGATCTTGATTACGCTGTTTTTGTTGATCGTCCCGCCGACTGTTTTATCACCGGTTCTTTTAAGCGTTGGGATCGGTTCTCCTGTGATCATTGCTTCATCAACATAACTCTTGCCATCGATCACTTCGCCGTCAACCGGTATTTTCTCACCCGGTTTCACAATAATAATATCATTGATCGTTACATGTTCGATCGCTATGTTCATTTCTTTTTCATCACGGATTACCGTGGCCATTCTTGCTTGAAGACCCATTAATTTTTTTATTGCATCGGATGTTTTTCCTTTAGCTTTTGCTTCTAAATATCGACCAAAGGTTAGAAAGGAAGCGAGCATTATCGACGTTTCATAGAATAAGAATTCTCTTGATAATAATATTTCAAAAGTACCAAGGATACTCGATAAGAAAGCTACTCCGATACCCATTGAGTACATAACATCCATACTGAGATTTTTATTCTTAAGGGCACGATAGGCTGCTTTGAAGATCGGTAGAGAAACATAGATAAAAACGGGTGTTGTCAAAATTAACATCCCATAAGGTGCGAAAGATGGCAGAGATAGTGGTAGATACATAAGTACCATTAACGGGATACCAATAGCAAAACCGGTGATGAATCTATTGCGCCGTGCCTTTAATTCTTTTGCTCTTATTTCCCTTTCCATATCTATTGTCTGGTCACCTTCGATATCGATATACTGATAGCCTGCATCTTTAATCGCTTTTTTCATTTCCCCAACGGCAGTTAGCTGCGGATCATATGTGACAAATGCTTTTTCAGCACTGAGGTTCACATTTACATTGAGTGTACCATTTATGTTCTTAAGTGAATTCTCGATCGTGCGGACACAAGTTGCACACGTCATACCCATGATCTTAATCTCGACATCTTTTCTATTATTTTTTTTCATCATTCGATACTGAGATCACATCATAGGATGAGGATTGCATCGACGAATAGTTCATACTTTTCATCCTCATTAAGATCGTGAATCAAGACTTTCTCGACTGTATTGAAACCTTTGATTTCAATTATTTTTGATTCATAGAGAACTTTAACATCAGTTTTATTAAGTTTGATCTTTAAATCCGATTTGACGGGTAAGTCTTTTAGCTGAGTTACAAGAACGACGCGCGGCGTATATTTTGATATTTCTATAGCCGCTTCAGCACTTTTGCTTCCATTGTCTATAATGATCGTTCTTTGATCTTTGAATGGCGAGTACCCATCGATTTTATAGAATACCCCTTTATTAAGAAAATTATCTTCACCAACCAGCTTTTTTGTACCTTGCTCGATTTTATGAGTTACCTCGGTTTCACTTTTTTTCATACTTTTGTAATTTTTAATAGCATCTTTGAGAGCATCCGCGGCAAGGTTTGAACAGTGCATTTTAACCGGGGGTAGTCCGTCCAGTTCATTAGCTACATCATTTCTTGTGATGTTCATCGCTTGCGCTAATGTTTTCCCCATAGCCAACTCGGTGACCATACTCGCCGTTGCGATCGCAGAGCCACAACCGAAGGTCTTGAATTTCATGTCCAGGATCTTATCATCCTTGACCCTTATATAAATTTCCATAATATCGCCGCAAACTGGATTTCCGACTCGTCCTACTGCAACATCCTCACCTTTTAATGTACCGACATTCCTGGGTTTACGGAAATGGTCAAGAACTTTTTCAGAATATTGTGTTGACTTCATATTATTACTCCTCTTTATATAACGGGGACAGCTGGCGTAATCTATTAACTACACCGGGTATAATATCTAAAAACGTATCGAGGTCTTTTTCTGTGGTGAATCTACCACAGGTAATTTGCAAGGAACCATGTGCTTCTTCGTGCAGCAGACCTGTTGCTATCAGAGTATGTGAAGGTTCGAGCGTTTTTGAAGAACATGCTGATCCTGTTGATACATCGATACCTTCGTCTTTTAGTGAAAGGAGTAGTGACTCGCCCTCGATGCCATCGAATCGGAAATGTGCATTATTAGGAAGTCTATCTGTTGGATGTCCATTCAAATGGGATTTAGGGATTTTTTCTAAAATATTCTTTATGAGCATATCACGGTATCGGATGAACCTTTTGACTTCTTCGCTCATTTCTCTTTCCATAATTTCAGCTGCCTTTGTCATCCCGACGATACCTGGAATATTTTCAGAACCAGAACGCAATCCGCGCTCTTGGCCACCACCAATAATGAGAGGGTTTAATTTAATTCCTTTCCGTATGTACAAGGCTCCTATTCCTTTGGGACCGTAGATATCGTTAGACGATAGCGTTAAAAGGTCTAGATTGTCTTTATTCACGTCTAAAGGCAAGAGACCTTCAGCAGGTACAGCATCTGAATGAAATGCAATGTTTTTCTTCCTGCATAATTCCCCAATTTCTCCAATTGGCTGGATCGTACCGATTTCGTTATTAGCATAGCCGATCGAGATCAGTATAGTCTTGTCATTTATACGCTCTTCGATTTTTTCTATGCTGACTTTCCCGAACTGGTCTACAGGAACTTTGGAAACGGTAAATCCATTCTTAGTCAAAAACTTTGCTATATTGTGAATGGATATGTGCTCGATTTCTGATATAATGATATGATTACCTTTGTTTTTATTCCGCAGTGCAAATCCGATAAGAGCAAGATTATTTGACTCGGTAGCACCAGATGTAAAGATGATTTCATTCTTTTCTGCAGCGATGAAATTAGCAATAGTTTGCCGCGCATTATCTAAAACTTTTGTGGCTTCATCGCCAACATGATGCAGAGAAGATGGATTACCAAATTTATCATAAAAATAGGGTCTCATTGCTGTAATAACTCGAGGATCAACCGGTTTGGAAGATTGGTAATCAAGGTAAACGGTCATATCAAAACCACATGGTTGCATCAGCATCAAGAACAAGATCATTGAGGGTTGCAGCTCCTACGATCTTGACACCAGGGATCAAATCGACATTATCCCAACCGAACATCCGTTTTGATGCTTCACATACATAAATCTCTATACCCATATCAAGTGTTTGTTTTATCACTTCCGCAATAGCCGGGAATTTTCCTAATTTTATTTTTTCTGCTTCTCCAAGAATCAACATCTTTAATGCCTGCCCGAGATAATACACCTTCGGTGTAATGTCCATAGCCTTTGCAGTTTGCGCCAGGACTAATGGTGAGTATTGTCTTTCCGGGTCATCGCTTGTCTGAACATAGAGGATTGACTTCCTATTATCCATAATGGGTCTCCTATTTTACCTTCTTTATTAAAAACCTAAGGGTATCACCTTCCCTCTCAAAAAACATTATTTCGTGACCGGTTCTTTTAGCAAAGCGTTTGATATCTTCTTCAGCCGCAGGGTCATCAGTAATAACTTCCAGAACCTCGTCTATAGCAATACTATCAATAGATTCCCGCGTTTGGAAAAGTGGTTGAGGACAATATAGTCCCAGACAATCAAGTGTTCTTGTTACCTTAACTTGCTTAGACATCAGCTCCTCCTTTACCTCTCCACATTTAGACAACCTTTTGTGAGAATAATTTACTACCACTCATTAAATCAGAATTTTCCGTCCATTCTGAATTCAGCCATGTCAAACCAAAAACCAGTATTGGTGATATTATCATATTCTGCCTGAAGGAGGTCGTAGTGGTATTTTTCTTCTTTGATTATTTTCTCAAATATTTCTTTGACCTTTGTATCATCACTTTTAGTCGCCCATTCTTTGTATTGATCGATAGAACCCCGTTCAAGCTCCATGCCGATCCTTAATGCCTCTTGATCACTAGCTCGGTCTTGATGAGCTTGTTTTTCAACTCGCGCTTTCAGTTGATTTAGAACGCTTTTTTTGTCTTCTTCTTCCTGGTTGATGTATTGCTTCCATTCTTCATCGCCTAAGACATTTGTGAAAATATCACCAAAAGTTTCTATATGATCAATTTCATCTTGAGCAAGCTTTTTAAAAACCTGTTTACCATGCTCGCTTTTTGTCATTTCAGCGGCATGTTCATAAAAGCTTCTACCGCTAATCTCCATTTTCGTTGCATACCTAATTACATCCAGAATTTCTTTACTGAAATCATTCACTTTTTACCTCCTGATTGTTTTATTCCCAGAGTTTATTTTTCAGCAGCTGGTGGAGTAAAAACCCGTTGCCCAAGTTCTTGGTCAAGCATAAATAAACCACCGCCTTGATCACCTGCAATCTTGAGTTTTTGTACGACTTCATCAGCCGATGATTCTTCTTCAACCTGCTCAGCTACGAACCATTGAAGAAAATTATTTGTGGCATGGTCTTTTTCAAATATTGCAAGATCGACGAGATCATTTATCAGACCAGTGACTTTTTGTTCGTGCTTGTACGTATATTCAAAAACTGCCAGAGATGAACCCCATTGTGTTGGTGGTGCATCTATGGTGGTTAGTAATACCCTACCGCCTCTTTCATTAACATAGTCGTAAAATTTCATTGCATGTACCATTTCTTCCTGAGCTTGAGCTTTCATCCAGCTGGCAAATCCCTTGAGGTTTATCGACTCAAAGTAGGCAGACATCGATAGGTAAAGATATGCTGAATACATCTCGGCATTTATCTGTTTATTTATGGCATCTTTTATTTTTTCTTTCATCATTGTATTTGTTCCTCGAGTTCAGCTTTTCCACAAACCATGTACATTACAATATTCGCGAGCATTCACATTGTCAGCACTGATTTTAAATGTAGCTTCCGGTTTTCCACCTGGTTTTAAAAATTGACGATAAGACTCGCCGTCTGCAATTAATTGGATCCATTCGATATAATGTTTTTCTTCCATTGGATGGGGTACACTGCCAACGGTTATCTTGATACCATCCGCAGTTTTGTCTATTACTGGTGCATGTTTTTCCTTGGCTGCATCAACTGTGTTCTCTTCCATGAGTTTCATTGGTTGATTACAGCAGACAAGCTGTCCTGCACCATGGTGCAGCATCTCTACTATATTTCCACAAACTTCGCATTTATAGATTTGCAGTCTTTCAGTCATTTTTTTTACCTCCTTTTAATTCAGCTAACATATTGAGCAACTGCACTCGAAAGTGATCATTGCCTGATCTGTATACGCACAATTATTTTATCGTCCTTTTGATCTCTGATAATTTCACAAAATGTCTCCGTTCTTCTTCTATGATGCCATCAATTGTTTTCCTCTGATTCTCAGAGATAAGATTCTTTACTTCCTGGTAATACAAGATAGAATCTAATTCGGCATTTATCGCACAGTCGATCGCAGCGTCTATATCTTTGATATTTGCTATTTCTTCATCGAATTTCTTCTGGGTGAAGATGATATTATCTGCATAGGCACGGAGATAAGTAAAATATTCTCCTGGGAAGGTCTCAAATGGTTCATATTTTTCTATTTTTGAGACCATTTCTTCATATATTTTCTTATGCTTCATCTCCTCATCCGCGAGGAACGAGAATAGTTCCTTTACCTTTGGATGATCAAATTTTTGAACCATCTGACGATAGAATTTTTCGCCATTTTCTTCTATCCTTATTGCGAATTGAAATACTTCACTCGGTTCAAATAAACTCATTTTAACCTCCTATTTTAGCTTTAATATCTGTTTTATATCTTGATCTGGATTACTTATGAGTCTCAAATCATATTTTGCTTTCAAGACATTAAGTATGTCGTCATTAACCCACGCCGGTAAGATAGGACCTAGATAAATACCTTTTATCCCGAGCGCGAGTAGACTCCAGAGGATAGCTACAGCCTTTTGTTCCATCCAACTCAAGACTAGGGTTAATGGAAGTTCATTGATTCCCATGCCGAATAATTCGGCAAGAGCCTCAGCAATTTCTACGGCAACGATTGCATCATTGCACTGCCCTAGGTCAATCAATCTTGGGATGCCTTCAATTTCACCAAGATCTAGATCGTTGATTCTAAACTTGCCACAAGCAAGCGTTAAGACCACTGTAGTTTTTGGTAAACTTTGAACAAATTCCCGAAAGTACACGGCCTTTTTAAGCGGTGAATCACAACCTCCAACAAGGAAGAAATGATCAATTTTACCTGTTTGGACCAGGTGTTTGATCTTATCTTTCAAAGATAGAACTACTGATTTAGAAAATCCTGTAGTCAGTATAACATCGCCGGGCTTGTCCTCGAGTTCTGGCAATGATTTAGCTTTCTGTATCACAGGCGCATAATCATATCCAGTAATGTGTTGTATGCCAGGTAGGCGCGCAGGTCCGGTAGTAAACATTCTGTCACGATAATCTTCCTTGGGGATCAGGACACAATTTGATGTTCCGAGGATTGCCACAGGGTATTTTGAGAAGAGTTGTTTCTGATCAAACCACGCTTTTCCCAGATTGCCAACCAGGTGTTTATACTTTTTCAAGCCGAGATACCCATGGGCAGGCAGGAGTTCTGAATGGGTATAGACATTTATCCCGGTTTGCTCTGTTTGTCTAAGTAACTCTCCAAGTGCTTTGAGACCGTGACCAGTTGCAATAATTCCTTGACCCTTGACTGTTCCGGTTTGTACCTTTGTGGGCTCAGGTTCTCCATAAGTTTCAATGTGAGCCTTTTTGAGAAGCTGCATTGTTTTTATATTCATCTTACCTGCTTCAACCGCCAGATTAACAAAGTCTTCTGCGTCAAAGTTGACATGGGTAAATGTTGAATAGAATGCCCGTTCTAAAAAGGCATCTATCTCGGTATCGGTATAACCTAACTCACGGGCGTGGTAGAGATAAGCCGCCATCCCCTTGGTAGCAAGCAAGAGATTATCCTGTAACCGGGCGACTGTAGCTTCTTTTCCACATACCCCTTTTACAGTGCAACCTGTACCTCTTGCAGTTTGGGAACATTGGTAACAAAACATCTCCAATTTTTCTTTTCCCTCCATTGTATTTCTCCTTTTAAACGATATTGTGTTCCTTATGTTTATTGAAAATCTCATCTGCTAGTTTTTCTAACAATGTAAAGTCATTCTCTTTCGGATATCCTTTTACGATTACCGGTGAAATCAATTCCACTTTAAGATTGCCAAGCATACCTGTAATTGTATCGACCATTTTCCCACCCCAACCATAAGAACCAATTATTGATGCGAATTTGGTTTTTGGTCTTAAGGCATTGGCAAGATATGTTGCGTAGACTGCGGCTGGATGTGGACCGACCAGCACAGTGGGACAGGCAATGACTATGGTGGCGGCGTCAACAAGAGCTTTTGCCAATTGACCTATATCTGTTCTGGTAAGATTAAAGGGTATTACTGTTATTCCTCTTTTTATGAGAGCATCTACAAGAAACTGAACCATTTTGTTAGTGCTGCCGTGCATTGAGACATAAGGGATGAGTACTTCGTTCTTAACATCATCAGAGATCCAATCTTTGTAGGCATTGAGAATGAAATTCGGTTTGTTATGAATAGGACCATGACTTGGTGCAATTATTTCAATCTCGAACTGCTTTAGTTTTTCCATATGTTTATTAATGCTATTTCTGAATGGCATCATAATCTCTGCATAGTAACGCTTTGCTGCCTCATAAACTCTTGCTTCATCTGTTGCATAGAGATCACTCGTCGCAAGATGTGAGCCGAAAAAGTCGCAAGGGAATAAGATCTTATCTTCCTGTAGGTACGTGAGCATTGTCTCAGGCCAGTGAACCCACGGTGCCATAATGAACTGGAGAGTTTTGTTCCCCAGGGACAAAGTGCCAGCATCATCTACTACTATAAATTTATCTTCAGGAATCAACAGCAAATCTATTAGCATCCCTTTGCATTTTGCATTTGTTACTGCCTTGGCATTTGGAAAAGCTTTGAGTATCTTAGGTATAGTACCTGAGTGATCCTGCTCAGCATGGTTAGTAATAACATAATCAATGTTATTTACGCCTAATTTCCTTAAATTATCAAAGAGTTCATTTTCTTTGGGTGGGTCAACTGTATCAATTAGCGCTGTTTTCTCACTGCCTTTTATAAGATAGACATTATAGCTCGTGCCGTCTGGAAGTGGTATGAGTTCATCAAACAATCTTCTGTCCCAATCAATCGATCCCACAGAATACACCCCAGATTTTATTTGGCGTACAGGCATTTCTAAGCCTCCTTTTCAAACTGGTCTTTTGTCACGCCACAGACCGGACATACCCAGTCATCTGGTATTTGTTCAAACGGTGTTCCTGGTTTTATACCGTTATCTGGATCACCTTTTTCCGGGTCATATATATACCCGCATACCGTGCATTTATATTCTACCATTTTGAACTCCTTTTTAGGTTTATTTGGTTCTTCTGATTCTTCTTTTATATATGTGGTTGCTGTTTTTGGTGCTTTGCCTCTTAATACTTTGTGATAGTATTCATAGGTCATAGGGTTTTTATCATTGATTATTTCCGCATCCACTAATTTTCCGGCAAATAACGTGTGTGTGCTAGCATCCATACTACCAGTAACCTCACATTCTAAATAGCCAATTGTGTTATCCAAAACGATTGGAGCACCTGTTTTGCCGATTTTGTATTCAACATCTTGAAATTTCTCAATATCCCGTCCGCATTTGAAACCGAATAGACCTATGAATTTCATCGTGGCTTGGATGGATAGAATAGAAACAGCAAAGACTCTGCTTTCTTGGATGTAATCATGGGTCAAGTTCTGTTTATTTATACAAACGGCTATTGTTGGTGGTTCTGCAGTCAACTGGAATACAGTGTTTGCAATCTGTCCATTGACCTTACTGTCTTTTTTAGAACTGACAATATAGAGTCCATAACTTATTTTCCAGAGTGCCTTCTTATTCATTCATGCCTCACAATAATCTCTTTTTTACCTTCATGTGATTTGTTGATCAAGTACTTCAAAGCCTCCTTTTTACTTGGATTTTTCCCGGAGACTTGACTCATAACTTCACCTTCTCCAATTACCAGTTTTCTGCTAGAAGTTCAAAATATGCCGTTGGATGTGCACAGGCTGGGCACTTTTTTGGTGGTTCATTGTCCTCATGAACATAACCGCAATTCCTGCATCGCCATTTGACTGGCTCATCTCTTTTGAAAACCCGATTATTCAGTATATTATCACGCAGTGCCAGATATCGCTTTTCATGTTGTTTTTCAGCTATTGCAATTGCTCTGAAAACACCTGCAATATCATCAAATCCTTCTTGATCAGCTATTTTTGCAAACTCAGGATACATAGTGGTATGCTCGTGATTTTCACCATCGGCGGCTGCCTTTAGATTTTCTTCTGTTTTACCAATTACACCGGCAGGGAAGGCAGCTTGGATCTCTACTTCACCGCCTTCCATGAATTTGAATAATCTTTTAGCGTGTTCTTTTTCATTGTCAGCAGTCTCCGTGAATATTCCAGAGATCTGTTCGAGACCTTCCTTTTTTGCTTGTGAGGCAAAATAGTTATAGCGATTTCTTGCCTGTGATTCTCCTGCAAATGCAGCCAGAAGATTTTTTTCTGTTTTTGTTCCTTTTAAGCTTTTCATGATTTACCTCCTTGTTTCTTTTCAACATCATAGCCAGCATCTTGTATCTGTTTTGCCACAGTTTCCTCATCAATTTCGCCATCGACTTTTATCAATTTTTCATCGAGATGAACCTCGACTTTCTTGATCCCTGGAACTTTTTTCAATGCCTGTTCAATTGTCATCTGACAATGTTTACAGGTCATATTGGGTACATAAAAGGAATAGTCCATTTCAGACCCTCTGATTTTTCTTTTTACAACAGTAAGGCCAATAATCATAAGAATAAGAAGTGTAGACACGAACTGGAGCATATAGGGCAGTTTTTCACCTGGGGAGAGGATATGTTGCATCTTGAAGCCTTGTGTAATGAGATCGAAGAGTATTCCAAAAATGATAGCGATACTAATGATGGCGATCAGGTATAGTATTAGAATCTTTCTGCCCAGTTTTTTCCCAACAAATGCGATTGTTATTGTATTGGTTGCTGGTCCAGCAATGAGAAATGTCAGTGCAGCACCAGGCACCAAGCCCTTTAATAAAAGCGCTGCAGCGATCGGCACAGCACCAATAGCACAAATATACAAAGGGATAGAAATAACCAACATCAATGGATAGGCAATGAGGGGGTTTGAGAGGTAAACGCTCGCAATATCTTTTGGTAGTGCTGCAGTTAACACACCACCGGCTATGACACCAAGAAGAAGGGTTTTCCCGATATCCTCTGGCAAGATTCTGAATCCATAGTTAAATGTCTGTTTTATTCTTTCGAGTATGGTCATACTGGCATGCGAACCATGTTCAGAGAGTTTAGGCACTTCTTCTTTTTCTGTAGAGTGTACCAACACACCAATGAATAATCCTGCAGCAAGGGCTGCTAACGGTCTTGCAATCATGTAGATACTTCCGAGAAAAGCATAGGTTACAAATAGGGAATCAATACCAGTTGTTGGTGTGGACACGAGGAATGCCATTGTTGATGCTTTGGAGGCGCCATCTTTTCTTAAACCTGCAGCAATAGGAATCACACCACAGGAACAAACAGGGAGTGGAATGCCGAATACTGTTGATTTCAATACTGGGATAAGACCAGAACCGCCCAGGTGGCGTCGGATGAACTCCTCACCGATGAATGAATGGACAATCCCAGCAATAAGCAATCCGAGTAAGAGCCAAGGACTTACTATAAGCAGCAGATGCCATATTTCGATGAGGATGTTGAGAAAAGTATCAAGCATGTTTACCTTACACAATGCGTGTGTTTAAAGTTGTTTGGCATCGCCGCCCGCCCCGTTAAAGACAAGAGATAATAAACCTTGCGCATATTCATCGGTCTGCCGTGCCTGTATTCCTTTTTATAGTACCGTTCTGTTTCCATTATTTAACGGGGCCCGTATCGTTAGTCGTTTGTAGTCTTTCGTTTTTTGACCATATAACGATGCCTCAAGACGATACCAGCCGCTACGCCGTATAACGAACAACGATGAACATTCTTCACGACTAAAATACCTGTTCCACGCTTTTTATTTCAGGAATTTTTTCTATCAATTTTTTCTCAATAGCCATTTTAAGAGTAAGGGTGCTCATTGGACAACCAGCACACGCACCGGTCAGCTTCACCTTAACAATTCCATCTTCAGTAACATCAACTAACTCAACATCACCGCCATCTGCCTGCAGACCTGGTCTAATTTCATCTAGGACTTTTTCGACCTTATCTTTCATGTTTCCTCCTTTTTTATGTTAAGTACCTAAACCCTGTCAGATGTGTACTATCTAAACGGAGTAAATGCCTAAGAATTTTTATTGGAGTAGAACCTTTCCCTTGATATCGAGTCTCGGGACGAGATGCAGGTTCGTAAGACATAACGGGCGTAAACGCCCTACTCCAGATAAAAAACAAATTCTCCAATTCACCGATTAACCGATGCTCCAACTTAACGGAAGTAAAGTCCCTATTACTATTTATCATCTATTCTCTTATTTCTTTCGGTCTTAAGACAATCCTTACATAGACCTTTGAAGTAGCCGTGTACCTCTTCAACCACATGACCATGCATTTGGTTTTTTTCTGCAATAGGGCATTTAATATCAATATCTATTATTCTGCCGCATTTCTTACAGAGAAAGTGGTGATGGGAAGAAGTATTGAAATCATATCTAATTTCTGTTCCGGTAATAGTAACAGCAGATACCAATCCTTTTTCCAAAAAGGCATTTAGAGTATTGTAAATAGTTGTCATCGACATTGTCGGGATGTTTTTGGAGAGTGCTTCATAGATCACTTCCACAGTGTGGTGGCTATTCATATGCTTATTCAGGTATTCTAGAACTTTTATACGTTGATATGTCGGTTTCAAGTCTATTTTCGTCAAGATATTTTCCAATTTCTTCATATCTGATATTCTTTTCATTATGAACTCCGCATAATCAGCCTGATGACTGGAGCAAGAACAAAGATTGTATACATGTAGTAATAATCATAATTTATGTCCTGAACGTTTTTCTTAATTCGAACTCCTGTTTCTTTCCTTCGTTCCATTGTTTTACCGGTCGGAGGTAGCCTACTACACGTGAGTAAATCTCAGACTCCAAACCACATTTCGGACAGTTACTATGCTCTCCTGATAAATAACCATGACTCGGGCAAACACTGAAAGTAGGTGTAAAAGTCAAATAGGGTAAATGATAGTTTTCGCAGATCTTGCGGACTAAGACCTTAGCTGTATTATAGTCGTTAACGCTTTCACCGGCAAAGACATGGAGCACTACTCCTCCTGTGTATTTGGTTTGAATCTCATTTTGCAATTCAATGGCTTCAAAGATATCATCCGTGAAATTTACTGGCAATTGGGTAGAATTTGTGTAGAACGGTTCAGCGTCTCTTTTGTATTCTTCTTCGTTTGCACAGATGATCTGGGGGTATTTTGTTTTGTCGCGCTTTGCTAACCGATAGGCTGTGCCTTCAGCAGGTGTTGCTTCAAGATTGTAATTATTGCCAGTTTCCTTTTGGAATTCTATTAGTTTGTTCCTCATAAAATCTAAGATCCTTAACGTGAATGCTTGTGATTCTTTCGTAGCGATATTTTCTCCAAATAGGTTCAGACAAGCCTCATTCATTCCAATCAATCCAATTGTTGAAAAGTGATTTTTCCAGTATTCATTGAAACGCTTTTTAACATTTCTTAAATAGAATTTTGCATATGGATAGAGATCTTTCTCTGTGAAACTTTCAAGGACTTTTCTTTTTATTTCTAAGCTTTCTTTCGCTATAGTCATCAGTTTTTTCAATCTTTCTATAAACTCATTTTCATTTTTGGATAAATACCCAAGTCTTGGCATATTGACCGTAACTACACCGATTGATCCGGTTAAGGGGCTAGAACCAAAAAGCGAACCACCTCTTTTTGTTAGTTCTCTATTGTCTATTCTCAAACGACAGCACATTGACCTTGTGTCTTCTGGTTTCATGTCGGAGTTTATGAAATTAGAGAAATAAGGTACTCCATATTTGGCAGTCATCTGCCATAATCCATTTAAGTCAGGATTATCCCAGTCAAAATCCTTGGTGATATTATAAGTGGGGATCGGAAAAGTAAACACTCTGTCCTTAGCATCACCTTCCATCATTACTTCAAAAAGGGCTTTATTGAATGTGTTCATTTCTTTCTGGAAATCTTTATAGGTTGCAACTTGCACTTTGCCTCCAATAACAACACCCTGGTCAGTATAGTATTTGGGAGCTGTTAAATCCAATGTAATGTTAGTGAATGGAGACTGGAAACCAACCCTGGTAGGTACATTTACATTGAAAATAAATTCCTGTAGGGCTTGTTTCACTTCTTTATAATTCAGTTTATCATATTTTATGAATGGCGACAGGAGTGTATCAAAATTGGAGAATGCCTGAGCACCAGCAGCTTCACCCTGTAGAGTGTAGAAGAAATTGACTACTTGTCCTAATGCACTTCTGAAATGTTTGGCTGGTGCACTCTCCACCTTTCCTGTTACGCCTTTGAATCCTTGTGTCAAGAGGTCATACAAATCCCATCCAACGCAGTAAACAGACAGGATATTCAAATCATGAATATGAAAATCGCCGTTGGTGTCAGCTTCTCTTATCTGGGCGGGATAGATTTTATTCAACCAATATACTTTGCTGACCTCTGAAGAAATATAATTGTTTAATCCCTGTAATGAGAACGTCATATTGCTATTCTCATTAACCTGCCAGTCAATTTGTTCTAAATACTGGTCAACTATGTTAACATTTGCCTTAGAAGTGATATCTCTGATTCGTGCATGTTGATCTCGATAAATAATATAAACCCTGGCAGTCTTGCGGTAAGGAGAAGACAATAAAATTTCCTCAACAGTATCCTGAATGCCCTCAACTGTTGGTATTTTGTGGGGAATAGCTTGCTGAGCCAAATTCAGAACTTTGAGAGTGAGTTTTTCTGCTATTTCCGTATCGAATTCATTAGTAGCTGCACCAGCTTTGGCTATCGCATCTGTGATTTTTTGTGCATCGAATTTTGCTATTCTACCATCTCTTTTTTTAATCTTTTTGAACAAACCATCCTCCCTTTATTGATATATTCAATAAATCAGAAAAGAATTTCCGCTTATTCATGCCATTTTTTAATACCCTATTTCTTGTAATCATTTTAAATATGTAATCATTATAATCAAAAACCAGCATTTGTCAAGAGTTAATTTAAGCAAGTATTGCAACGGTTTGCGATAGGCGAGGATGAAAAAAATCATCCAGAATTACAAAAATTTTAATACTTAACGTGTTTTTGTAGTCGCCCGACCTGGAAATCCGGTTTCGTAGAGTCATTCTCTGGCATCCTCTAACTTGCTGTAGTCCTGGGTTATATGTCGAAGGGATCAACGGACCAGGGAATCCAGTCTTTTCGCCTAATACAGCGACAGTTATTGAGTAATTAAGTACCTAAGTTATTGGAATCTTTGAATCCTAACGGATTGGAAGTGATGCAGAGTATGGAAAGGAGTCCGCCACAAAGCATGTCGGACTGGAAGGGATCCACGCACTTTTGCTGAAAGTGCGGGATGGAATTCAGATCATCAATAGCGTTAGTTTCTTTAATCATCTGGGTATTTGCTTGTCTTTAGGCATTTACCACGTTTAGATAGTACACATCTAACGGGGTTTAGGCATTTTGGATTTTAGGTGTTTGTGGCTTCTCCGTCACTCCGACACTCTCATACACCGTTACATATCTTCACCGGGGTGCCCTACTCTCTTGTAGTTAGCCGATTTATCTTATAGCGTATTTGTAAACAGCAGAATTCCAAATAATGTGATAAGCAATGCACCAATTATAGAAAGTGTTGTTTGCAGAACCGTATTCACCTTTGGCCTATTGATAATAGATTTTGTTATCCCTTTTTTTGCCAGAATCGTTGACACACCGACAAGAGAGATAGTAGTCGCCATTCCCAATGCCATGCACAGGGTACTGATAATACCAATTCCCAGAATGCCCATTGAAATTGAAAACAAGAGTACAATCACAGCACCAGTACAGGGGATCATACCAACAGCAATAGCAAAGGGGATTATGCCCTTAGTAGTTACTGTGCTACCATTAATTCTCTTTTCAGTACGTTTTTCTTTCCTGAGACCAATGATCGTCTTAGACAACAAAAACAGACCTATAAGCGTAATCAACCCGTAACTTATTAATTTAATTATTCTACTTAAATCTTCGATCGGTCGTAAAAAAGACTGTTGAATGATAAAATACAAGACGAGCACAAGGATCAGTGCAGATATCGCATGGAGAAATCCGATTAAAGTACCAACCATAATTCCCTTCTTCACTTGAGCACGTTCGGATAAAAAGTACGAAAATGTAACAGACTTACCGTGTCCAGGTCCTAATGCATGTACCATACCATAGATATATGCAATGAAGAGAATGATAAGTATAGGCTTTGCGGATTTCTTTTCCTTTAATTCTTTAGACAAATCGGTAATTCTTTGATTAAGCCTACGTTGAAGTAGAGATATGTGTTTCAGAAATTTGTTGATGAAACCCGGGTATTGTGTAGTTTTCTCGATTTTTTCGTGTGGTTTTTTGGAAACAAATGGATTATCCTGTGCAAACAAAACGGATTGGGTAACCAAAACTGCTATGAGAATCATTATTATGATGCTGGATTTTTTCATTCTTTTCTTCTGAATTCCAGATAGATTGAATAAGGATAGATTTCGCCATAATCTCGGGATTCTTTGGTATCTTCAAAAACCTTAACTTTGTAATCAATACATTCTTCGTTAGTGAAGCGAACAGGGTCGTCGCCCAACGGCAATAAATCCACATAGTATGTTTCATCATACATGCATATTTCAATTTTCTTGTACGATAGGGTTGCTGGTACGACCCAGGGGATGAAGAAGCTATAGATAACTTTGTTATCATATACATTCACCGAGAAATTCTCAACAGATTTAACCATGAAATTTTCGTTGTTAATCGATAGATAAATGAAGTAATTATAATTTTCAAGGTTTGAAAATGCATCTTGTTTGGTTGTTATTATTTCATTGTTACTGAATCTACCATCTTTGTTCACATCATAGTCCTGAATCAACATACTACTATACATTTCATCAAAGATCCATTCTGTTTCAATACCCGCAAGTCCATTTTGATCAAAAACGAAATTCACTGTATAATCAATAAACACATGTGGATGGCTTGATAGAGAATAGGGGATAAGGAAAGCGATCAATGCGAGGTAAGGTTTCTTCATTAGTTCTTAAGATATCGAATAAGGTCCTGGAATGAGCCGCCATGCCCAAATATACTCTAACACAGTCCAGGATGTAAGTAATAAAACGAGTGACCATACCATTTTTTGATCAATAGATTTTGCCGCGTAGCCTATTTGATTCGGTTTTTTCCTATTCACTGGTTATTTGATGTTTTTTCATCTTGCGCCAGAGTGTGATCCGGGAAATGCCCAATGTGTCGGCAGTCTTGCGACGGTTTCCTTTATTCTGACGTAGCGTTTCAACAATGACATCTTGTTCCATTTTTAATAATGGCGTCTTATTTTTCAAAAGAGCAGGTTTCAGAACCCCGTTGCTATGGTTGATGTCGTCAGGTAAGTGATGAACATGAATGGTTCTGCTCGTACAGTGAATAAATGCGTGTTCAATGGCATGTTCGAGCTGTCGAACATTGCCTGGCCAGGGATAATCAATGAGGATGTCCATTGCATCCTGAGACAGCCGAGAAATAGCTTTACCGAATTTCTCGTTAAAAACAGTGATGAAATGATTTACAAGCAGCGGTATGTCACCAGATCGAGCCCGTAGTGGTGGTAAGGTTACAGGTACCACATTTATGCGGTAGTAGAGGTCCTGACGAAAGGTTGCTTGGGCAATTGATTTTTGGAGATCGATATTTGTCGCAGTGATTATTCTGACATCGACCCTGATGGTTTTTACACCACCAAGAGGTTCGAAGGTTCGTTCTTCAATAATTCTGAGTAATTTCGCTTGAACAGACAATGGGATATTACTGATTTCATCGAGAAATATCGTACCTTTATCAGCAAGTTGAAATTTACCCGGTTTGTCACCACGCGCATCCGTAAAAGCGCCCTTCATATAGCCAAAAAGCTCACTCTCTATTAATGTCTCTGGTATTGCTGAACAATCTATTTTAATAAATGGCTTGTGTTTTCTTGGTGAATTATGGTGAATTGCACGCGCCACCAGTTCCTTACCGGTTCCTGTCTCACCGGTAATCAAGACAGTTGTGTTTATCGGACTTATTGTTTCTAAGAGATTGTATACCTTCTGCATTTTTTTATCTTTACCAATGATCTTCTCGTAGCTGTATTTCTCATGTAATTCCTCAGTGAGTTTTTTGAATATAGAGAGATCCCTGAAGGTTTCAACCCCACCAATAATATTGTCTTGTTCATCTATTAACAAAGCAGTGTTTACACTGATTGGTACAATTTTACCTTGGGCATTGATGATTTCAATCTCATAATCGTAAATAGGCATTTTTGTTGCCATTGTTTTTCTTAAAGGGCAATTGGTTTTGCATGTTTCGCTTTGCATAACATCATAGCATTGTTTTCCCATGACATCTTCTGCTTTATGACCGGTTATCCTTTCAGCAGCAGGATTAAAGCTCGTTATGCACCATTCATTGTCAATAGTTAATACTCCATCGGTTATAGAATTGAGTATGGAAATGAGTCGGGTATTCTCTGTGTACAGATCTGCATGAAGTTTATATACCTCTTCGATGTCACGGAAGTTTATTATTAATCCTATATTATTGCCTTTAACGTCTTTGAGCGGTGTTGCATTTATCGAAATGGTAATGGATTTGTTCTCAGCGTTCTTGATCTCAAATGTGATATTGGTTAGTGATCGACCATGCTTTAAACCATCGCTTATCTGTGATTTGCTAATGTCAAGTTTACTCTTGAATACTTCGTTGAAGTTTTTGCTAGTGATGTCAACTGCAAGATAGCCGGTTATTCGTTCTGCACCTTTGGAAAAACTGATAATTCTCCAATCATTGTCTATTGCAAAGACACCGTCAGAGAACTCTTCGAGTATTTCTTCTTCGCGGTTGTTAGCTAGTGAGGGATTCTTTTTTTCATCCATGGCAAAATGCTTGAATGCTATAGTAATAAATTGAGGATGCTGCCTACGAGAAATGCTGAGAAGATCATTATAACCGCTGCTTTTATCATGTCGATAATTCCCAGTTCTTTTAAAAGAATTGCAAATGTAGCAACACACGGGAAATACATCGTTAAAACCACACTTGCAATAATGAGTTGTTTTAGTGAAAGTCCTAACGGCGCAAGCATACCAACAGCCAGGTCCTTTCTTAAAAAACCGATTATCAGAGCGCCAACTGCTTCGAGCGGTAAACCCATAAGCTTCGTGATTACCGGTGCAGCTATTTTCCCAAAGAATTCAATAATCCCCAGCGAATGGAGAAGATTTACAGCAAGGACACCTAAAAGAACAAAAGGAATAGCTTCTTTTAAGAACCATTTAGTGCGCATCCAAAGTTTTTTCAAAAGGGCACCGAAATAGGGGAGACGATAGGGCGGAATTTCTGTGAATATTTCTGGACTTTCACCTTTCATTACCAGGTTCATCAATATACCGAATACAAACCAAACAACAAATAATGTGCCAAAAACGGGGAATAGCCCTCTTGCCCCGTATTTTCCTATCAGACCAAATATCATTGCTATTTGTGCCATACATGGGATCGCAATTGCCATGAGTGTAGCAGCAATAAAGCGTTCTCTTTTTGATTCCAGGACTCTTGTTCCAAGCGCACCAGGTACATTACACCCGAGGCCCAACATCATGGGGACGATTGCCATTCCATGTAGACCAACTGAGTGCATGAGTTTGTCGAGTAGTACCGCAAGTCTGGGGAGATAGCCTGAGTCTTCGAGAAAACTCAGGACAAGATAAAAAGCGACTATATAGGGTAAAACTGCGGCAATAGGAACGAACAAACCGGTAGTGAGTAAACCGAATGATTGGCCAAAATCGATTTCTCCGTCAATAAGCTGGCCAATAAGGATATTATGAATTATGCCCTGACTGCCCAGCACACGTGAAAATGCCATCATTATTGGTAACCAGAGCTTTTCGAATAGTGGTTCGAATAAATAACGGATTAATCCTTCGCCAATAAACCTGATTATTGTAAAGACAACGTACATTACCCCTATGGCGATAGGGATGCCGGTCCAGGGATGGACAGTGAGGTCAGAGAGACGTTCAGTCAGAGTATGATGTTTGTGTTTAATTACTTGAACCTTCTCGATTATATTACCGATTTCATGCCAGCGCTCAGCATTTTCGTACTGGTATTTTCCTTTTTTTGCCTTTTGTAATCGATCAACCAGAGTTTTAACGCCTTCACCGGTTATTGCAACTGTGGGGATGACAGGAACCCCAAGAATCTTCTGAAGTTTTTCCACCTCGATTGAGATGCCGATGTGTTTTGCCTCATCCCAGAGATTGAGTACTATGATAACCGGGATATTTTTCTTAAGCAGCTGCAGAGTCAAGTTCAAATTTCTTTCAAGATTTGTTGCATCAACAACATTTATTGCAATGCTGTTCTTTTCGTCAATGGCTTTGTCAAGCATTTCAACCGCAACTTTCTCAGCCGGGGATGTAGGATCGAGTCCATAAGTCCCTGGAACGTCAACGACGTCAATTTTATTTTCTCCGGAGCCTACACAGCCTCTGCAAAATTCGACGGTTGTACCTGGATAGTTCGAGGCGATAACGCTCACGCCGGTTAAGCGGGAAAAAATCACACTTTTGCCAACATTTGGGTTACCCACAAGGAGAATTCTCTTCACTTGCATGTCAATCAATCCTAACAATGATTTTACGTGCCATGCCGAAACCTATTGCTACCTGTGTATTGCCGACTCTAACAATTATCGGACCACGCATGATTTGACCACTGACTTTGGTTATTTGAACACCACATCTGATACCCATAGATTCAAGCCTTTTTACTAAGCCTCGACCTCCATCAAAACTCATGATCTTGCCAGTTTGACCGGCTCTCATCTGAGATAAGTCAATTGTTATCATTGTATACCTCTATTGTTTCCTCTGCTGGCAGTGTTTACAAACACCAAAGATTTGTAGTTCGCGGTTTTTTACCAGAAAGTTGTGCTTTTTTGCAACGGCATTCTGTAATTTTTCTATGCCATTATTGGTGAACTCAATTATCCTGCCACATTTTTCACAAACAAGGTGATCATGATGCTGTTCCTTATGAACCAACTCGAATCTTGCATCAGTTTCGCCGAAGTGGTGGGTGCGAGCCATACCGCAATCAACAAGCAATTTAAGCGTACGATAGATTGTGGAGTAACCTATGTTTGGAACTACTTCCTTGATTTCGTTATAAAGTTGTTCAACTGTATAATGCCTATCTGCTTTAATAAAATGTTCGATTATTGCTGCCCTTTTTTTGGAGAATTTCAATCCTCTCTTTACCTGGCACTTTAAAAGCCTCTCTAATCCGCTCCTGTTTTTGGGGGATATCTTTATGCGCTTGGACAATTTTTCCAGGGGAACCTCTTTTTTATTTTTGATTTGTATAGGGACAGGGGCTTCATTTTATTTCAAATAAGG
>CBFDDH010000007.1:0-84130 GCA_965603515.1 uncultured bacterium | reverse complement strand
ACATAACCATCTACATGAACACCACAATCAACCTTCACAATATCTCCTTTTTTATAGAATTTACTTAAATGATACATAAAATCACTTCAAGCTCATATATTTGCATAGCTTCTGTATGAGCTCCTCATTATAGTCAGTATAGTAGAAATACACTGTCGCGTCAAGTATTGGTTTGACAAGGTTATGGATTGTGGTATACTGTGAACATGATACTTTTTTTCACGCGATTTTCACAAAAAGGATTTATAATATTAATGAAAGCGTGCAACGTTAATTATGAAGATATATAGATATTTTTCCCTTGCCATAGCGATTTTTCTTACCAGTTCAACAGCTTTTTGTCTGAGCTTGGAACAGATCGTTGACGAGTATCTTGAAGAACTCTGGCGTTTTCACCCGGTTAGTGCAACATACAAGGGAGTACATATGTATGATACTTTACTCGCTGACTATTCAAAGCATGCACTGAAAGCTGTGAAAAAGCGCCTTGGCGAGCTCGATCAGGAATTATCTGCGGTCGACACGACCTCTCTATCGATCGATGACATCGTTGATTATCACCTTGTAAAAGCCAGTATCGCTGATGAGTTGTTCAGTATTGAGATCATTAGAGAATATGCAAAAAATCCCCTTATTTATTCGACTGAGTGCATATACGGTGTTTATACGATCCTACTCAATCCGTCACGTTCTAAGCATGACCGGACACATGCGATCTGGCGTCGGCTTGAACAGATCCCGGATTATCTTGAACGCGCGGTAAAAAATCTCGATCACCCCTCACAATTTTTCTGTGAGATTGCGATCGGCCAGATTGGTAGCGGGATCGATTTTATCGACGATATTTATACGATATACGTTGATTCTTTACCCGAGCACAAAAGAACCAAGTTCAAACACATCATCCGTAAAGCTATTGCCGCTATGAAGCTTTTTGCCCTGCAGCTTGAGATGCAGGGAGATCCAAAGACCCCTTATGTTTTGGGCCGAGATCATTATGAATACATGTTAAGTAATATTCATTTACTCAACATTGATGCAGACAGCCTGTTAAAGATCGGGCAAAATACACTCGATTCAATTTCGATATTGATCGATAGCCTGCAGCAAAGACACGACGAGCCGGTTGGCATAAAGATCACGTTACCGGAAGATTTCAGCAAGTCTGATGTTGAATCATATCGCACTAATGAAATCCTGATGGTACGTGAATTCATCGAGCAATCTGATTTCGTTACCGTACCGACTTACATCGGCGATATTAATATCGTGGAGACGCCGGAATTCATACGTGGGCTGATCCCGGGTATTGCTATGCAGCCTCCAGGACCCTTTGACGATTTTAAGACAAGCTATTTTTACGTACCGCCCGCGCCTGATCAATTCAACATTAGGCAGGTTGAATACTATTATAACTATGTACATAACCGGCAATTCAGGGGTGGTGTTGTTCATGAAGCGTACCCAGGTCATCACCTGCAAATATCGATCGCAAATCAACAGCCATCGAAAATCCGCAAGAGTTTTCATGACTATATTTTTATCGAGGGGTGGGCCTTGTATTGTGAAGAGCTTATGGCCCGCAGTATGCTTTATCAGGATGATACGCTGGGCGCTCTTATCAATGCTCTGCAGGGTGTTAAATTTCGAGCGGCGCGGGTGATCGTAGATGTCATGTTGCAGACCGGACAAATGTCTTATGAAGAAGCAGTCACTTATATGTCCAATGTGTTAAATAGAGATCACAGTTATGTTGCCCGAGAAGTCAGTAGATACATAACAAATCCTGGTCAGGCTTCGAGCTATTTATTGGGCAAGGTTCAGTTATTAGCACTACTCGATGATTTTCGCAAAGCACAAGGTACCGATTTTTCGCTCAAAGAATTTCACGATAATCTGCTTGGCCATGGTTCAATCCCTATTTCACTCATCCAAAGATTAATGATTCATGAGTCGAGTGAATGAATAATAAAATATGGTGTAAGAGGGGAATAATAATAATCAAATAGACAAGAGGGGGAACCAGCCGTTCCCCCTCCTTTGTCGGGATTTATTTCTCTGCATGGAGTTCAGCTATATAGTCTTCAAGATCTTTTACGTCATCTTTCATGCGGTCCAGTTGTTCCTGAAGTAATCTGATCCTTTTTCGCTTACTCCAGAACATGGGTTTTTGTCCGTGCATACCCTGGCAGCAGCATGAATCTGATTCCATCATCTTCATCCCATGATGTTTTGGTGGTGTGCAACACATGCTAATCACCTCCTTCATTTTTTAGTTTATGCTTAAAAACTTATATATTCACCAAAAAAATATATAATCATCATTTTTTACCCTGACAACAATCCAGGTCATTATCAGATTGGCAGCAGCATTCAAAAGCAGTTTTAAACAATTCATCGATTAGCTTTTTATGACCCACAAGCGAATCCGGGTTAAAGGCATAGTGCACATAAAATCCTTTCCGGTGCGCGATAAGGATACCTGCATTCTTTAGTACTTTGAGATGCTGAGAGACTGCTGGTTGCGTGATTCCAATCTTGCGAGCCAGAGCACCCACACAAAAAACCTGACGTTTGGATGATAATAACCTGACGATTCTCAACCTCGTCGGATCACCGAGTGCCTTAAAAACTTCAGCCATCTGCTCAGTCTTATCTTTCATTGATAAATCTTCTCATCATTAAGTATATAAGCATATCCTTAAATATTATAAGCATATTTTATTGAATGTCAAGGGGTGAAATAACAGGAATATAGTTATGATTTCTTTGTATTATAGAATGAATGGAGGCTGAAATGAAAAAATCAATAATACTGTTTAGCATCACAAGTCTGTTTCTATTTATCCGGATAGGATTGCTCAATGGCGCATCTCCATCGGATAATGGAGAGGGATCGCTATCACCGTATTTCCTGGTTGAAGGTGATCCTGGGGTCGAGAGTTTTCCCTTACTCAAGACTGACGCGGATGTCAATATTGCCGGTATCACGGCTGAAATAGAGTTGATTCAGGTATATAAGAACGATGGGAAAAAGACGATCGAAGCGCTCTACGTATTTCCGCTTGGCGTAAAATCAGCGATACATGCGATGACTATGAAGATAGGTGATAGGATCATTGAAGCAGATATCGAGGAGACAGCTAAGGCGCAGAAAATCTATCAACAGGCAAAAGAAGATGGCAAAGTTGCTTCGCTTCTGGAACAGAAGCGACCGAATGTTTTCCAGATGAAAGTTGCCAATATCATGCCTGGTGATGTCGTCGAAGTCGTTGTGAAGTACACGGAGATTCTCGTGCCTGAAGACGGTACATATGAATTCGTTTTTCCGACTGTGGTAGGCCCTCGCTATACCGGTGAAACAGATGAGGCCAAATTAAAAGGCTCGGATAACTGGGTAGTGACGCCTTATCTTCACGAGGGAGACAAACCGCCCTATGTATTTGATATTGAAGTGAATCTCATGACCGGATTGCCTTTATCAAAGGTTTGGGTTACGTCGCATAAGGTTAATATTACCAAGACCGGCAAGGATCGCGCCAAGGTTGCCCTTGCCAAAAATGAGAAAGACGGGGGAAACCGCGATTATATTCTTAAATACACGTTGCAGGGTAAAGCGATACACAGTGGCGTTTTACTGTATCCAGATAAGAAGGATAACTATTTTCTGCTTATGATCGAGCCACCGAAAAAAGTAGAGATGAAAATGGTCCCACCCCGCGAGTACGTTTTCATAATCGATGTCTCGGGCTCTATGAATGGTTTTCCTTTGGAGGTTTCCAAGGCGTTGATCCAGAATATTGTCGGAGGGTTGAGAAAAAAGGATTACTTCAATATCCTTTTCTTTGCCGGTGGTTCCCAGGTACTATCCGATCATCCGTTACCGGCCACAAAGGAGAACAAATTAAGAGCAATAGAAATGGTCATGTCCCAGTCTGGCGGCGGTGGAACTCAGATCCTCGATGCGTTTAAGCGGGCTCTGGCCTTGCCCAAGAAAAAAGGTCTGTCACGGATCATAATCACTGCTACTGATGGATATGTCACTGTGGAAAAAGAAGTTTTTGATATTATCCTGGATAACCTGAATGAGGCAAACTTTTTTGCTTTTGGTATAGGTTCGGGTGTTAATCGCTATATCATTGAAGGTATTGCTCGGGTCGGAATGGGTGAACCCTTTGTCGTAACAAATCAGGAGGAGGCAGAGCAAACAGCTGAAAAATTCATGAACTATATTAAACACCCATTGCTCACGAATATCAAGGTCGAATTCAAGGGCTTTGATTCGTATGATGTCGAGCCGCTTGCCTTACCAGACCTTTTTGCGCAGCGTCCCCTTATTCTATACGGAAAATACAAGAATGCTGCAGGTAAGATCATTGTGACCGGTCGAACACCTTCGGGAACTTACCGTAAGGAAATAAAAGTTACCAAGTCTCTTGAGGATACGAACAATAGTGCGCTCAAATATCTCTGGGCAAGAGAAAAGATCGCTCGTCTTTCTGATTATGGAACGGCTGGTGAGGACGTACGCGCAGAGGTTACCAAACTCGGCCTGGAATACCACCTCATGACTCAATATACATCATTCGTTGCGGTAGACAAAGTCATCAGAAAAACCGGTGAAGTCGTTATTGTAAAGCAGCCATTGCCTTTACCGCAAGGTGTAAGTGACTATGCCGTGGGCGGGGTCTCAGGTCGTGCATATAAGAGCTATAATATCGCGCCTTCTGCGCCGCTTATGCGAGAAGCCTGTGAAGATGGAGATGGTGGATATGATTATGCGCATATACCTCAGGTTTATGTTACAGGTGGTATAACCCCGGCAAATCTGAGTCTGGATGATGTTGAAGATGCTCTTTTTGATCAAGTAAAAGAGGAACTCGAGAAAACATTCGCTGCCTGGGAACTGAATAGTGTGACCGTTTCTTTGAAGGTTGAAAAGGGTAGTGTAATCCAGGTTAAGGTAAAAACATACGATGCAAAAACAATGAAGTCATCAACTTTGCAGAATATATTGAAGAAACTTAAGCTGCCTTTAGGTTTTACCGGTTCTGTAGAGATTACTCTTGAGTATACATAATTAAGGACGATCAGGGATATCGGTATAAGCACTTCGGGCTTTTTGCCCGAAGTGCTTTTTTTATATAGATAAGTCCAGATTAAAGTTCAGGGCTTTTAGGAAAGAAAATGCCTTCTTGACAGGGCGCTCATATCCGATATCATTATTAAAATCATTTGATCACGAGCAAAGGAGGTATGTTTATGTCCGGATCTGTGACATTTGAATATGATGCTGAGAAGAACATAGTCTTTACTGAAGATAATTGGGAGATTAAGACGCGCGAAGACGTCGACGCGTTTTTTGTAGAATATGAGAAGTTCTTCAAAGGTCTTAACAAAAAGGTATATGTGATTTCGCACATCGATGGCCTTCTCGTTCGTGCTAAAATTGCCGGTTATTACGGCGAAACAGCGCGGACAACTGTTGGTAATTACGTACTTGGTTTTGCCCGTTGGGGGACTAATGACTGGGCGCGCATGACCGTGCGCACGACTTCACTTAAAGTTAAACTAACGGTAAATATTCATGATACACGTGAGGAAGCAATACACGCTATCGAAGAGATGAAAAAAGCTGAGGAAGAAGAGTTTTAATCCATAAGTTACAAGGCTCATTTTTTTTCTTTTGACCGATACAAGGAAGTTATTTATGGATAACCCAAAACGCTGGTGGTTGACACCATGCGGGCTTGACTGCAGCAAATGTTCTATTCATTTAAGGACTGAACAGGAACTGGACTACTGGCGCAGACAAAACATTGATCCAGAGAAAATACGATGCGATGGGTGTAGAGCTGACCGCAGTGGTCATCATTGGTCACCCGAGTGTCAGATATTACAGTGTTGTGTATATGGTCGGAAACTGGAATTCTGTGCGCAGTGTCCTGATTTTCCTTGTAAGGTGCTTGATAATTGGGGCCAGGAACATGAGCACCATGCAAAGGCAGTTAAAGGATTGGCTATAATGAAAGATGCGGGCATTGAGGAGTGGTTGATAGAACATGGCTGCTCTTAAGTTTTTTTAGATACGCTTCGGTACTAAATATCATAAACAAAGGAGGCATAATGCGTAAGCTGATGCTAGTAGCATTGGTTGTCAGTATCATCACATTTGTATCTTGTGGTGGTGGTGCAAAACCAAGCCTGAAATTGAGTAAGACCACTTTTACATGTGGTGAAGAGATTGCGGCTACGTTCACCGCGCCAGGTTATGAAGAGAACGCGTGGGTTGGTATTATTCCATCTGATATTCCTCATGGCGACGAGAACCAGAATGACCAACACGACCTCACCTATATATTTCTTGAAAAACAAACTTCCGGTGTATTGAATTTCTTCGCACCAGGACAAGCTGGTTCATATGATTTTCGCATGCATGATACAGATGACAATGGCAAAGAGGTTGCCAGTATAACATTCCAGGCCAAGGTTGTAACTGAAGGAGCAGAGCTCTCCCTGGATAAAAATTCTTATGCACCGAAAGAGGAGATAAGATTAACCTTTACCGCGCCAGCTACATTTGGTCCCAGGGCGTGGATTGGTCTTATTCCTTCCGATGTTCCACATGGCAGTGAGGACGAAAATGACCGGCATGATTTAACATACCAGTATCTAGAAAAGAAGACCCAGGGTCTTTTTGTGTTCAATGCTCCGGAAAAGGCAGGAAAATATGATTTTCGTATGCATGACACTGATGATAACGGTAACGAGATAACCTATATTGAGTTTACTGTAAAATAGTATTTCCTTAAATGAAAGAGATTGATCTACGCAGTGATACAGTCACGTTGCCGACTGATGAGATGCGGCAGGCGATGTTGAATGCAGTACTGGGTGATGACGTATTTGATGAGGACCCAACTGTCAACAAGATCCAGAATCTCGCCGCGGAACTTACGGGCAAAGAGGCCGGACTTCTTGTTGCGAGTGGGACAATGGCAAACCTGGTTTGTGTGCTTGCCCATTGTGCACGTGGTGAAGAAGCAATCCTCGGCGATAAGGCGCATATTTTCCTCAATGAGGCAGGTGGGATATCCGCAGTTGGTGCAGTGATCCCACATCTCATTCCCAATCAGGATGATGGTACGCTGCTGCTTAATGATATCAAAAACGCGATCCGGGGTGAAGATACACACTGGCCCAAAACGCGTCTGGTATGTTTGGAGAATACTCATAACCGATGTTATGGTGCTGCTTTGACACCAGAGTATATTGATTCAGTGGGAGCGATCGCCAAGGAGCATGGATTGGCCGTGCACCTTGATGGCGCCAGGATCTTTAATGCGGTAGTTGCGCTCGGCAAGAAAGTCAAAGAATTCACCCGCAATGTGGATTCCATTTCATTCTGCCTGTCCAAAGGACTTGCCGCACCGGTTGGCTCGGTAGTATGCGGCACGCGTGAATTTGTTGCCCGAGTTCATAGAAGCCGTAAGGTTCTGGGTGGTGGTATGCGCCAGGCAGGTATTATCGCAGCACCTGGTATAATCGCGCTTGAACGGATGATCGAGCGCTTGAAAGAAGACCACCAAAATGCTCAGCAACTGGCTCAGGGTGTCAGTCAAATCCCCGGGTTGGCGATTGACCTGGCGCGTGTTCAGACAAATATTTTATACTTCGATCTGGTTAACGATGCGATGAAACCGGAAGAACTCCAAAGACGTATGACTGCGAAGGGTATTAAATTCTTGCAGACCGGACCATCACGATTTAGAATGGTAACGCACTATGGTATTCGTCCTGAACACATTGAGACCACTCTGAAAATACTTAGTGCACAGATGAAGACAGCGTAAAAGCAAACCCCCACACTAATACAATTAGTGTGGGGGTAAGGTTTCTCGTTGATTTTTTACATATCACTGACCGAAAATACAGAACTCGCGGAAGCCGGTTATACCGATGCCCGTGTCTTTTGCTTCTAATTTCACAAATCTACCCTGTGCATCAAAGCCATCAATATAGAAGTAGTTCACGTTTTCATTATTCGACGCAACTGCAGTTCCCCAATTCAGCGTATCATCCGATACAAAAACATCGTAACCCGGTGTTGATGGCGTTCCGGCAATGGTCATGCCGTACATGGCCATTGCATTGACCGTATTAGTTGTGCTAAGGTCGATATAAACCCAGGAAACATTGTTCGACGGTAAGACGACGCAGTAGGTGGGCCAGGGTCCCCACTTGCCGTCGGTGGCTTTCGAATAAGGATTAGCGTATGCCTCGGCATAACAATTTCTGCCCAAGGAAAGCAGCTGATATGGATCGTCAGGGATATCTGTGGTATCCGGGTCAGTAATATAGTTATATCCAAAATCACTTTCGCTCGGTGCTGGTATTTGCGCTATTGCCCGCCATTTACTGACATAAGCTTCAGGCAAGACATATCCTGGTAAAGTGATCGAGGTTGCGGTGTTGACGTCCTCCTGCCACAAAGTATAACCTGGACCATCCTGGGTAGCTTTTACCTGGAACACGTAGTTATCCGGTTCACTGCCGTGTGTTGACATGAGCTGGGTCCAGGTAAAGGTAACATTTGTATCACCAATAGTGACGGTAGGATCACCGCGCCACTGGGTCAGCTCAGGTAGTTCAATATCGGTATCGAGCGGGAAGAAGTCGCACCATACTTTTGGTGTCGTGTCCGGCCAGTTCGGATCATAGTTCATGACGATTACTTTGAAGGTGGCGCCCTGTGCGTCCATAAGGTCACCACCAACAAAAGTTTCTGTATAATTCCCCGTGCTGTCGGTCCGGTCACTTTCTTCAGGATCGAGGCCGAGAAAATTCGTGAAGAAACTTTCCGGGCTATTGATCCAGAATCCTACCCATCGGTTAATGAGCGGCGCGCCTGAATCATCATTATAAATACCGTGTATTACTATTTCATCATCTTCATCAAATGGAGCCTGGGGACCACGTTCACAACCAAGCCATATGAATAAGCCAATCAGCGCTAAAAGAGCGAATTTCTTCATTTTTCCTCCTTTGTTTTGAAATTATAGTCTTAAGTATAAATATGTCAATATCTCTCTTGTCCTACTTCTCTCTACTTTTCTGGAACCTTGATTTGTCATTGCGTATGTCCGCCTTTTGAGTGACGGAAGGAACGGGATTTCTCACTGCGTTCGGAACAAGCTGCGCAATCTTATAGGCAGAGAAAAATATCGAAAACATATGAGATTGTCTCTTAAGCTATACTGAGATTGCCACGCTCATCCTGTTCACTATCAAAATTCGCTCGCAATGACAGGAACCACAAGGCTGTAAAAAAATGATATCGACTACGCTTTGCAAGAAGTGACGAAAACTCAGCGCAGCATCATCTTGACAATGGCAAAAAAATTCGTTAAAGTAGATTTATAATAATGAAGAACTCAATCGTACTATTAGTCGATGCATTGGTCAATTTTTTCCTTGGTATGTTGTTAGTGGTATTCCCTGCTGACATATTTGAATTTATCGGTTTGCCGATAACCGACCATGCTTTTTACCCGACAATATTGGGTGCCGTTCTCATCGGAATAGCAGTTGCCCTCATCATTGAATTCAATCGGAAACCTGTCGGTATGGTTGGTTTGGGCTTGGGTGGTGCGATCGCGATCAATCTGTGCGCTGCATTTGTTCTGTGTTTTTGGCTGCTGAACGGGAAATTACTCATGTCACTATTGGGTCATATTATCCTATGGATACTGGTTATCATCCTTGTGGTTATCAGCACATTTGAGATTTTATCATTTCGTAAAAAGAAAAAGTGAGGTTTTTGTGAGGACAAAGGTTTGTATTTTTATATTATTATTTTATATCGGGATCGGGCAGGCAGTGATCCCGCTGCCTGGTTCACCATCGTGGACTTCAAACGATAATGATTATTCAACCGGCGGTGCTTTGTATGACATTACCATGGACGGCTGGATCGATTACTGTACAGGTAATGGTAATGATATGGCTATGAATACAAATGCGATATATGTTAACCAAAACGGAATTTTGGAATCCAGTGCATCATGGCGTTCTACAGAGACCGGGTATTTTTCGCATATCTATATTGGCGACGTTGATAATGATGGTTTTCCTGATATGGCTGTGGTCTATCTCGGGTTCGGTCAATCGAGCCAGGGGCCAGCGAGTATCTACCGAAATACAGGTTCTGGTCTAGCCCAGAATGCCTGGTGGACATCAGCTGATCAATACAATTCTTTTGATTGTGCATTTGGTGATGTCGATCTCGATGGTGACCTGGACCTTGCGGTTGCTGCGGGCGATGCTTACTCAGCGCTTGAATCGCCCACCCGAGTATACCGGAATAATAACGGTAGTATGGAAACAACCCCGTACTGGACATCGATCGATTCTACGCCGGGTGATGCCTGCCGTTGGGTGGATCTGGACAATGATGGTTATCTCGACCTGGTCGTTGGCTACCGACACAAGCTTGCAGCTTTTACTAATGTTGGTGGCACGCTTGAACAAATAGCATCATGGTCAACTGCTGAACCGGGGTGGATATTGAGGATAGCGGTCGGTGATTATAATAATGACGGATATAAGGACATTGCCGTCGCGAGTAATGGTCAGTTGGGTAGTGATCAAAGCCGTATTGAGGTATACAAAAACGATAATGGCGTACTTCAAACACCTCCTGAGTATGTTATGTTAACATCAACGAGTTACTGTTCGTGCGTTGAGTGGGGTGATGCAAATAATGATTCCTGGCTTGACCTTGCTGCAGGTGGTTGGTGGGAACCCGTAGTTGTTTTTGAAAATATTAATGGTTCAATGAATACGACACCAGCCTGGTCCTGGAACGGGGGTTCTGGTTTGATATGCGAGACTGTGATGTGGGGGGATGTACGTAACCATGCATTGAATGCGGTCGATGAATATAAAAGCGGTGACGGCACGCGCCAGTTATTTTATCTTGACCAACATCCGATCCAGGAACTGACTCAAATCACCGTTAATGATTCGCTCGTGCAGTTTACTGATTTTACCTATGATCCATTGACCGGATGGGTTTCTTTAGCAAATGCACCTCCTTCGGGTTCTGATAATATTAAAATAACATATACGTATACCCAGTATCCCGACCTTGGAGTTGTCAACTGGAATGCATCTAATGGCAACTATCTTTTCAGCAATACAACGGGCATTAAAGAGTATGAGGATGATGTTGCAGGTGCTGAATTAAGATTTGATATTTATCCAAATCCTTTTTCCAAACAAACAAAAATCAGCTTTGGCAAAGTGAATAGTGCAGAGAGCATAGGGCATAGCGCAGAGGGTATAGAGCTGAGGATTTATGACGTAACCGGAAGATTAGTGAAAGAATTTTTCCTGCCTACTGCTTACTCCTTACTGCCTACTGTTCTTTCCTGGTCTGGCACCGACGATAAGGGACAAAAATTACCATCTGGGATTTATATAATCGAGCTTAATACAGGTAAACAAATCACACGTAAGAAGGTAGTTATCACGCGGTAACCGTTATGCAAAAAAGCTGTTTGATATGTGCATGGTTAGTCGTCGCAAAAAAATATTCAAGAATAAACGCAGCGAATTGATATCTGTCTAAATACATGTTAATATATATAGATAAGGAGGTATAATATGATGACACCAGAAGAAATGGGAGAAAAGAAAAAGATGGTTTTGTCAATGTGTATATGCAATAGTTGCCCAAGCTGGATTGAGTGTGACGAAAAGGGTGGTTATTGTTTTCCTACGATAGGCAAAAGCAAATGCATAACCGAAGAAAAGGGTTGCGTATGCAAGAACTGCCCGGTATATAGTAAAATGGAACTCAAACATCTTTACTACTGCACAAAAGGTTCAGAAAAAGAACAATCAGGTATGTGATATACTAAGTAGACACTGAGAAAATAAGAATATGGCCAGGTTTAGATGTACGGTCTGTAATTGGGTTTATGATGAAGAAAAGGAAGGCGTCAAATTTGCCGATCAACCGGATTCGTATACCTGCCCGAATTGCGGTGCTCCAAAATCAGCCTTTGTCCCAGAAGGCTTCATCAAGAGTGAAAAGAGCACGGTTACCAATGTTGCCGATAAGATCGTCGAACAACTGGTCGCGTTGGGCATCAAACATATCTACGGTATCCCCGGTGATTCGAACCTGCCGCTTATTGAAGCGTTAAGAAAAGATGGCCGTATAAAATTTATCCTGACCCGTCATGAAGAAACAGCTGCGTTCATGGCATCGGCTCATGGTAAGATGACCGGCAGACCCGGTGTTTGTATATCAATTGCCGGACCGGGTTCATCGAATCTAATAACCGGGTTATTAGATGCTGCAGAAGATCGCAGTCCAGTCATTGCCCTGCTCGGTCAGGTTGCTGAAGTTTATCTAGGCAGTGAGGCGTTTCAGGAAATAGATCAACTTGAATTATTCCATCCTTTTAGCGATTTTACCGAGACTATCGCACGTCCTAACCAGGCTGTTAAACTTGTGATGATGGCTGCAAAATATGCTTTAAAAACGCCTGGCGTTGCTGCCCTCAGCACACCAACGGATATTCTGGTAGAAAAGCTCGAGCAGGGAATATTTGCACCAAAGAAGCGGCTTTTTGCTACATTGCCGCAGCCGAAACAATCGGCTATTAAACAGGCGGTCAACCTGATCAACGATAGTAAAAAGATCGTCATGATAGCCGGGTGGGGTGCACGTCATAGCGGTGAATTACTGCTTCAGCTTGCGCAGAAAATAAAAGCACCAATAGCTACAACATCACGTGCCAAGGGTGTGATCCATGAAACGCATGAACACAGTCTGGGTGTACTTGGTTCTTTAGGTTCACGCCATGCCGCTTTAAGTATTCAGACCGCGGATCTCGTTATCATTGTTGGATCCGGGTTCAGACATGCCAATCTAGTACCTGCGCAGACGAAAATGGTACAGATTGACATTGATGCGACACGAATCGGCAGAACCTTTGGTATAGATGCAGGGATTGTCGGTGATGCCAGTAGCGTTCTTGAAAGATTGTTGGAGCTGGTTCATGAAAAGGAAGCTGATGCTGAGTTCTGGACGAATATCACTAAGATGAAAAGAAAACATTTTGAAGAGATATCTCTCGAAGCGCAGGATTTGTCAATTCCAATAAATCCAGGTTATGTAATACAGGCATTAAAACGCAATATAAAAAAGGATGCTATCATTTGTATTGATGTGGGTGATCACACCTACTGGTTCTATAAAAAGTTCATGTGTGAAGGGCAAAAAACTTTCCTTTCAGCTAATATTGCAAGTATGGGTTTTGCTCTACCTGCTGCACTCACTGCGCAACTTGATTATCCTGACCGTCAGGTCGTATCTTTATCTGGTGATGGTGGATTTGCCATGCTTGCAGCGGATTTCACTACCGCGGTCAGGGAGAAACTGCCTATAAAGGCAGTGGTTTTTAACGATGGTCGACTGAAGAATATCAAGAAAGAACAAGCAAGAGACGGGTATCCGATGTTCGGCGTCAGTTTCCCAAACCCGGATTATTCGAAATTTGCGCAATCTTGCGGCGGCGAAGGTTTCCGAGTCGAAGATCCTCACAAACTCGATGGAGTATTCAAAAGAGCATTGAGTTCAAAAAAGCCTTCTATTATAGAGATTATGGTCTCGTCTGAAAAACTAGCTGCATCGGGCAAGAGACTGAAGCAATAACAGCATCCGTTTCAGTATCTTGACAATTCAATTATTTGTATTAGAGTAGTACCAAGATGAGTAAATTCCTGAGCCTACAACAACGAGATCGCCAGATACGGTCAAGAATATACCGACGTACCGGTAAAAGCATTTTATATCAAATGATGCTTCAAAGAACAAGGTTATTGATAGTTGCTTTTGCATTCACGTTTCTTTCGATTATCAATTGCGGTCGTGCAGTAGAGAATAGTAATGAGAGACCTCGGGTCATATTCATACACCGTGAGGAAATACCCGAGGAGTCCGAAGTTTTCAAGATCACAAATGAGGATTTTAAAAAGCATATGAAGATACTGAAAAAGAAAGTGCCGACCGGTTTTTACATCATCATTCAAAAACCCTTTGTGGTCATTGGTAATGAATCAACCGCTATCGTAAAACAGCGTTCAGAAAGAACGATTAAGTGGACAGTCGATATGCTCAAGCAAGATTATTTCAGTAGGGACCCTGACAATATCATTGATATCTGGTTGTTCAAGGACGAAGAGAGTTATTATAAATATGCCAAAGAACTCTTTGATGACGAGCCGACAACACCATTCGGGTATTTCTCTGAAACAGAGAATGCCCTGGTAATGAACATAAGTACAGGCGGCGGTACTTTGGTACACGAGATCGTTCATCCTTTTATGCATGCGAATTTTCCTGAGTGCCCGCCTTGGTTTGATGAAGGTTTGGCTTCTTTGTATGAGCAGTGTCAGGAACAAGACGGTCATATCACTGGTTTGACCAACTGGCGGCTCGAGGGTCTACACGATGCCATTGAACAGTCGAGCGTACCTTCATTCAAAACCCTGACTGATATGGATGCCTATGATTTTTACACAAAGGACAAAGGAACTAATTATGGTCAGTCACGATATTTATGTTATTATCTTCAAGAAAAAGGGTTGCTTATTGAATTTTACCGAGAGTTTTACAAGAATCGAAAAGAGGACCCCACGGGTTATAAAACCCTAAAACAAATTCTGGGTGAAGACGATATGCTTGCTTTCAAGGAAAAATGGCAGGCATATGTGCTTAAGCTGACATTCCCGTGATTTATTCATGATCTATTGAGGAGTTTGATTACTGCTGATGTAATGCAGGAGGAGTATTATGTGTGGAAGGTTTGTGCGTAGATGCACGATCGATGAAATCAAGGAAGAGTTCGAGGTTTGGGATATTCAATGGGCTTTTGAACCGAATTATAATATCGCGCCTGGGCAGGATATCGCAGGTATCGTCGGGAAGAATGGCGAAAAACAATTGATCAAATTAAGATGGGGATTGATCCCGTTTTGGGCAAAAGATGAAAAGATCGGTTATAAAATGATCAATGCCCGATCAGAGACCCTTGCTCAAAAGCGGAGTTTTGCTGGATCGTTCAAAACCCGGCGCTGTTTGATCGTCGCCGATGGGTTTTATGAATGGCGTGTGGAAACAAAGATCAAAATTCCTATGTATGTTCATTTTCTTTCAGATAAACCATTCGGCTTTGCCGGTCTTTACGATACATGGAAAGCCCCAGATGGTCAGGAAATAGTATCGTGCACGATCATCACAACTGAACCCAATGCACTCGTCAAGCCTATTCATAATCGCATGCCAGCGATCATTGAAAAAGATAAAAGAGCCATGTGGCTGGATATCAAGATCGAGGATCCTGAAGTCTTGATGCCGTTGCTCAAGCCGTATAATGCAAAAGATATGAAAGCGTATGAAGTGACCCGTATGGTCAATTCACCGAAGTTCAATTCAGAAAACTGCATAAAACCGGTCATCACTCCGAAGAAACAGGATCTTTTTTAATATTCGTCTAATAAGAGCTTGACAATTCCAAAATTGTATATATAATATAGTGTATATTATATTTCTTTGCTCTATATATAGTGTAATGAATCGATGCCGAAGTATATTTGCCAGATAATAAATAATTCAAGAAGGGGGTTTTGCAAATGAGCGGTATGGTTGGTTTTTTTTCAAAGAAAGACTGCAAAGAAGATCTTTTTTATGCTACAGATTATCATTCGCATTTAGGTACTTCATATGGTGGGATCGCCATCTATGATGGTATGAGACTCCAGAAAAAGATCCATACGATCTCCAAAGCCCAGTTTAAATCGCGTTTCAGCGAAGATATTGACTTCACCAATATGAAGGGGCATGCAGGGCTCGGTGTTATCAGTGACCGAGATACTCAACCTTTGATAATGAGTTTGAAGTTTGGCGAATACGCCATCTGTGCTGTTGGTTATATCGATAATCAGGATAAGCTTGCCCGACAGTTAATAAATGAAGGCGTTGTTTTTTCTGAAATGCGGAGTGGAAGAGTCAACCAGATTGAGTTGGCCGCGAAACTGATTAATAAGGGGAAAACTCTCATCGATGGTATCGACTACTTACATGACAAGATCGATGGTTCTTTATCATTATTGCTGCTCGGTAAAGAAGGCGTTTATGCAGCCCGTGACAGGTATGGACGGAGTCCATTAGTTATGGCTGTGCGAAGAGGCGATAAGATAATCGTTTCAGAAACCTGTTCATATAAGAACCTTGGATTTAAGACCAAGAAGTTCCTGGGTCCTGGTGAGATCATTTTAATTAGTGACGGCAAAGTGAAACAGTTGAAAAAGCCGGGTAAGATCATGCAGCTGTGTACGTTCCTCTATGTATATGCCGGGTTTCCCGCTTCAGAATACGAGGGTAAGAATGTTGAGGAGTTCAGGGAATGTTCAGGAAGGACAATCGCGTGCCGGGATAGGGTGAAGGTTGACCTTGTGGCTGGTGTTGCAGATTCTGGTACTGCATACGCTCACGGCTATGCGCATGAATCAGGTGTGCCCGTGCGTATCCCTTTGCTCAAATACACACCGGGATGGGCGCGGAGTTATGTACCGCCATCTCAAGAAACAAGGGATAGGGTGGCGCTTATGAAGCAGATAACTGCCGATGCCCTAATTAAAGATCAACGTATGGTAATAACTGAAGATTCTATTGTGCGTGGCACGCAGCTGAAAAACTTCTTGCTCGTTAAGTTGTGGAATGCTGGAGCAAAAGAGATCCACGTGAGACCTGCCTGTCCAGCACTCATGTATCCGTGCAAATACCTTTATTCAACGAGGCGGCTCGATGAGTTGTTTGCCCGAAGAGTTCTGAAACGTATGTTTGGTAAACACATAAAAAATATTGGATCGTATCTTGATCCTGATTCAAAACCATATAAGAAAATGCTCAAGCTTATGGAGAAAGATCTGAATGTGACGTCATTACGGTATCAGAGATTAGAGGATCTGCTTTCTGCAACTGATTTGCCCGCAAAACGGTTATGTACGTATTGCTGGACCGGTAAGGAAATAGGGGAGCAGTAGAGAGTACGGTTTTCGACGTCACTCCTTGACATCATCGGTAAATCGTTTATGATTAATTATTATGATTGAGATATTACTCGGTCTTCTCTATCTGTTTTCCATAGAGATCAGTTCTGATAACGATGTATTCAGCGCGCAAATCGATTATACCGGCGGCACTAATTGTTTTGCCCGGCATTTCACGATGTATAAGCATGACCTAATTTCGTATACCAAAGAGGAGCTTCAGGCACACACTTTTTATATCAGCGATACGGGTACGGTCTTTGCCTTGAGTGATCGGCAGCTCTATTTTTACGATCAACAGGGAAATGTGAAGACCCTGAAGGACCTTATTTATCCCAACGGATTTGGGTTCTCAACGGACAAGCATCATTTCTTCGCTTCCGACAGAAATGCGCTCAATATTTATTCCCGGACCGGTGAACTGGTCTATGAATTGAAACCTTGTCGTTTATTTATTGGTTTCGAGCAATGCAGGTTCATCGCAACCGTTTCAAACGACACTCTTTTTTTCTATGAAGACGGCATCGAAATTGCGATACGACGTCTATCAACACCTTATATTCGACGACTGGATATTTCAGTAGATAAGAGATGTGTTATCGTAGAAATGTCAAATACCTTTGAGACCATTGAATTTCCAACAGAAACAGGGCAGGAAAAGTGATCCTCATATTCCTTATTGCAATTGGTTGGCCGCTTGCTCCGATGGATTCCCTGCAGCCGCTTGGTAATAACTGGGGTGAGTACCAGAACTATGGTGGTTGGCCATACATGCATTCTGGTATTGACGTCATGGGTATTACTATTGAACGCCCGGTTTATGCAGTACAGGATGGTTTTGTGAAAGCATGGCTCACGACATCAGGTGAATGGCACTGGCGTTTGGCGATCGCTGATTACGAAACCGCTGATTCAGTGGAGGCCTGGTTATACGCTCATATTGATCCATATCAGTACCACAAGGACCTCGGTGATACAGTGGTCGAGGGTGAACTCATCGGATATCTCGTTGAGTGGCCGGTTACGGGTTTTGATCATCTTCATTTCGCCCGTATTAAGGATGCCGGTACAGTATGGCCGGTCGGCGATTGGGCTTTTATCCAAAATCCCTTGATGATCATCACCCCGTATGACGAGACGACTGACCCGGTTTTCGAAGAAGCTTATGCGGCAAATAAATTCGCTTTTTGCCTGAATAATACAAGTAATTACCTGCCGGCAAATGACCTGTCAGACAGTGTTGATATTGTCGCCAAAATATACGATGACACGGGTCTTTCATTACCCTATGCAGAGTGGGAGAAGTTAATACCTTATAAGATCGAATACGAGATCCATGGCCCGCAGAATTTAGCGCCCACCCTTTCCTTTATTTTTCACGGCGTTCTTCGGTATGCGGAAAATGTTGATGTAATATACAAAGACGATTATTTATGTGATACACGCGGCGATTATACTTACCGTGATTATTATTTTATCGTGACCAATACTGATGGTGATAGCATAGTTGAGGCATCAGACGCTGCATTTTCCTGGGTTACCACAGGCTACCCGGACGGCGATTATTGGGTTATCGTAACCGCATATGATGCAGCTGGAAACTGGTCAAAAGACAGCATGCTCGTAACCGTCAATAATGTCGGTATCACCGAACATCGCGGGGTTGTCGGTGTAGGCCAGCTGGAAATCGTACCTAACCCGAATCGCGGTTCTTTCATGCTCAGCGTGCCGCATGAGGTTAAGCTTTATAACACAAATGGACAACTCATCACCTCAGGTTGCGGGCCGTTCAGCGGTCTCAATTCTGGCATATATTTTGTCGTTTACGATAATAATAATGAGGTGCTCTGCAAGAAAGTTGTTGTGATCGAGTAGACCAGGATTCGTAGTTTCGAGAAAAAACCTCTTGACAAATTATTTGATTTGTGTAAAATAAAATCAAGCTATACCGTAAGTTGGAGGATGTGCACTTTACATGTCCTTTTTCAACAAAATGAGTAAAGCTTGAAAGGAGAAATAAATGCCAACCTACGGAAATGTGAAGTGGTTTGATGGTAAGAAGGGATACGGTTTTATTGAGAAAGAAGATGGGTCAGGTGATGTTTTTGCCCATTATGCAGATATTGCAGGTGATGGGTACAGGACCCTTAGAGAAGGCGAGAGAGTTAAGTTCGAAATTACCGATTCCCCAAAAGGGGAAAAAGCCACACAGATTGAGCGTGTTGAACGCGAATAAAAACAAACAAATCAAAAGCCCCCGAATGGGGGCTTTTTGATTGTAAGGCAGAAATTATTCACCGTTGAGTTTTTCATTACTTAACGGTTTTTTTCTTCCGACCGACAAACAGGTAGATTACCACAATTACTGTGATAATGAGAAGAATAAGCGCAATCGTGTTGTGAAAGATCATCGAAACAAGAATGGTGATTAAAGAGAGAACAAGGGCGATAACAAAGGTGATTACACCGATTACCCCCCGACCAACCTTGCCTAAAAATGGCAGGACATCAAGGAATGCACTTATCGGTCCGAGTATAAGAGAAAGGCCGATCCACATCAGTACGAAGCCAATGATCCTCAATATCCAACCCATCACTTTGTGCTCGGTCTTCAATTGAATTATCGCTTCATCTTTTGTTCCGGTAAAAGCCCGGTAAAGTCGTGTTTTACCTTTATGGTAGTAGGTAACGATTTCTTTACCGTCCAGTTTACCAAAAAGGGTTACCTTTATTCCTGCATGAACTCCTTTAAAACTTATCCGGAGGTCACCGACCCTTGGATTTCCGTATGACCCCGATCCCTTGAACACATAGTCACTGCCGATCAGCCTTACATCCCAATGTGCGATGGCGATACTTCTGTTTAGTTCAATGTTTTCCGATTTGGGTAATGTGGCTGTTTTATTATCAAAAGAATATATACCGATTTTAGCTTCATCTACGTAAAAGGTTTTCGGTTTTACTGACATCAATGGATTTTCATGGCCCTCTGGTATTTTAAATTCACTCGATTCCTGCGGATTTGATATCCAGTCTTTTTTATAACGATAAGTTGTTTTTTCTTCAGTACCACCACCGGTTTTTTTCTTTGTTTCAGTTTCGGTTTCTTCAATCCATGCATACATCTCCACTATACGGTCAAGCATGATGTATTTTCCCGGTTTCAGGTATTTGGGGTCACCGAGCAATTCGCTCGTTTTAATGGGTCCGGTTAAGGCTACCAGTTCACCTTGTGCGGATGATTGAAGTGAGCCATGGTCAACGACAATAGCTTTTTCAGCGACCGTACCGAGATTGATCCGACCTTCACTGTTCCATAAAACCACAAATGAAACGATGAACATAATAGTGCCGACAAGTACACCTATTATCGACTTCACGATATTCTGTCCCCAACCAGTCTTTTTGACCTCAGTGTAAACGTCAGGCATATAACCTCCCTTTTTCTAGGTCACTATTTATATTCAAAGAGTATAGTTATTTATTGAAAATATGCAAGTGCATCCTTGGTAAGATTAAGAACCACAAGGTGATGTATGAATATGTTGCGATCTAACGGATTCTTAAAATAAATCCTGTATCATTGATGTAGATATCGACAGTATCTTTGTTCGGGTACTGGAATGCCCCGATACCATAAGCTGCATCGATGAACGGTATTTTATTCCCATGCTTCAGTAAAAATCTCCACAACTTTGTTTCCGGCTGTATTTGATAGACTGAAGCTATTTGTTTTTCAGGGTTTGACCAGCGTCCGGTAAACCTCGTCACGCGATAATAAGCACCAGCGCCTAACCAACGCAAAGCAAGATTCCATCTCAGAAAATAACCGTCGATCATCCATTGTTCGCCAGGAATTTCGAACCAGTGATAGCGGTTATTCACTCCGTCATAGTAGGTTATTCCCATTGTATCAGTTTTTTCTTCAACATAGACCCAGCCCAGTTGATGTTCGCTGGTATACCGTGAAAAAGTCTGGAGGAATAACGAAAGGTAAATGAATGATGTTGCAAAAGCAAATAATATTAGAAAGACAATGATTGAAGATAAGAATTTTCTAAAGGTTGTTTTCTTTTTTATTAAACTTATAATAGCAGTAATAATTACAACAATGGCGACGACCAGCAAGATAATGCCGACCAAACCTATTATTAACGTAAATTTATCCATTTATTCCTCGTGCGGATTATGGTAATACTACATCTCTTCTTCGTTCACATAGGGCGCGAAGAGGTCACTCGCCGCACTGCAAACTGGACAGATCCATTCGTCTGGCAGATCCTCAAAAGAGGTACCCGCTATGATGCCATTATCAGGATCGCCGAGTTGTGGTTCATACACATAATTGCAGACAGTGCACTGCCACATGTTCATTGTAATCCTCCTTCATTCATCAGCCTAAGATTCTAATAAAAATATGAAACCTGTCAATAGGTTAGAAAAAGCTTTCATGTTTAACTTGACAAGTCGATAATTATACCTAGACTATCTCCAGTTGGAATATGTTTAGTTACTTTAGAGTATTCTTCAAATCTTTTGGTCGCATGCTCAGACGCTGGCCGAGACATGTAGAAAAGAAGATGGTGCCATTGATCGAACTCCTGAAACAGAATGAGTACAAAAAAGCAGGTAAAGAAATCGCTTATATTTCGCTGGATCTTTGCGCGCAGCTTGAGAGTAAAAAACTGAAGCCTAAAGAGGCAGATGTGTACTTCACGTATTTGTTGGATATCATGGATCTTTCTGTTGTGCCACTGCAAAAAGAAGTCAAAACGCTGATCCTTGAAGGAAATGTTCTTCGTGATTACGGTAAGAAATACGGTGCTGATATTAATCGTATGAGAGAGCTTGCGAACGCGATAATCGGAGCCAATGACGAGAAAAAATAGCGATCACTCGGTAAAGATGAAATCGTGGTGTGGCAAGTATTTAGCAGTCAATATTCTGTATTCGAAAGCAGGTGTGGCTCAGCAAATAATGGTGAGTCATGATAGGGATGCAATTCTGGTTGATGCCGGCGATGGCGTACTGCGTGACTTGCAGTCTTGCGATTTTAAATGGGGGCAATTAAAAGGTCTGATCTTCACCCACGGTCATTTTGACCATATCGGCGGTCTCTACTCATTGCTTGGCTTTTTGCGCATGATCGGTCGTGAACAAATGCTCAAGATATTCGTACCAAAAGGTTGTGATGAAGTGAAATGCATGGTCAACTGTTTCCTTCAGAAATACTCGACAACTTTACCGTTTCACATCAAGGTGACGGATCTGCAGCCGGGACAAAGCGCGGATCTTGCGGCGATGAATATTAAAGCCTATGCTGCGGTTCATTTTGGTAGTATCAAGGGGGTAGGTATAACAAATCACCTGCCTGCTTTGTGTTATAGAATTACCTTTAAGGGAGAAATCATTGCGATAAGCGGTGATACCGGATCCGGTGCGCCGTTATATGATCTGGTCAAAGATGCAGACCTTGCTATTATTGAGGCGACTCTTAGGGACAGCAATGATGCAAATGAAGAATATCTGAAAAAGGTTCATCTCTCTGAAGATATTGCCAAGGACATTGGTAAACTGGCAAAGGAATATATTCTCGTACATAAAGGTAGGAGATAATTTCTTCGAGCATCAAACAGGAAACATACCCTCTTGACTTGACTCCTAGTGCAGTTACAATTTAGTGAACCGAGGATAATATGTTTCTACTTAGCTTATGTTTAGTTTTTATAAATGCTGATTTCACTATATGTGGACACTCGGAATCTCAATTTCAGCCAAGTGTTATCTTTGTTGACAGTTTATATTATGTGTTCTGGTCAGATTTCCGGCAGTCAATGTCAATTTATGGTGCACGCGTGAAACCAGACGGCACGGTGATTGACTCGACCGGCGTATTCTTTTATCAAGGGTATTCAACATACGGTATCCGTACTGCCTATGATGGACAGAACCTTCTATTTGTTTTCCGCTACGGTTGTTGAAATATCGGAAATATAATCGGGGTGCGGGTCACTCCAGAGCTTCAGATGCTAAACACGATACTTGTGAAAGCTGATAGCGAAGTCTCGCGCGAACCAGATATCGTTTTTGGTGGTGATAATTACCTGGTAGTCTGGTCAGACGGTACTTTTGGCGGTGAATACAAGGTTCAGGCAGCGCGTGTGACCCCTGACGGCGCAGTTCTTGATTCTGGTGTGGTTTTTGGCATGGGGGCTTATTGTGAATACCGACCAGCCGTAGCTTTTGATGGTGAGCGGTATTTTGCGGTTTGGTATAACTATAACCATAACCCAGCTGGTCTTTTCGGTCGATTCATAAACTCTGAATGTCAGCCTGAAGATCATGAGTTTGTCATCAGAGTATTGTCAGAGGATGCCCTATTAGACCCGGATATTGCTTTTGGTGATAGTAGTTATCTGGTTGTTTGGAACGAGCCGTCACCATACTATGATGATGATGTGTATGGACAGCTCGTTTCAGTAGATGGCGATCTGATCGGCGCTGCTATCGCCATTGCAGATGATTCTCCCTATCAATACGGAGCACGCGTCTGCGCTGGTGATAGTTTTTATCTTGTGGTGTGGAGCCAGGACTGCGCCATTTTTGGCCAGCGCGTATCAATGTCAGGGGAACTTGTTGGCAGCAACTTCCGGATTTCAGATACAGTAAGTTGCACCCGCGATTTCCCGTCTTTGGCGATCGGTAATGCTGAGTCTTTGGTGGCCTGGCAACAATTCTGCGGGGGTAACTATGATATATTTGGTAATTTGGATATTCAACTCGGTGTAGAACAGACACCAGGTTTTTGGCAAGATAACGAATTCTTCCATGCTACAATAATCAGCGGACCGTTGTACTTACCTGCCGGTAAGAAGTGTGATGTCTACGATATCACCGGGCGACAGATCGATGTTTTGCACGTACAGCCCGGCATTTATTTTATTGAGATAGACGGCAAAATAATGCAAAAGATAGTCAAAGTTCGTTAGTCTCCGAGACTTTGCCAACACGAAGACCAGTTAATCATTGATTTAACGACGAATCTTTTTTCGACTTCGAATTTTCTGGATTAGATACGCGAATGCATATACTGCAAAGCCAAAAAAATACATGTAGTAACGCAGGCTATGGTCAAGATTGAAGAGCTTGGTCACGATTGCAGGAAAAAAGAAGATGACCGATGCAATAAGGAATAAGGGGAATTCATACCACTCGTTCTTGATTATGAACCAGCCCTGGACTGCATTTGAAAAAGCAAATGCGCCGAATACGGCCATGGTAAATATGAGCAGTGCTTGAGCGAGGTTATGAATGCCAAAGAGAATAAGTTCTGTGTTAAAGACAAACATAAATGGGATAACCGCAGTCCTTAGATCATACATAAATCCTTTCACGCCAGTTGCTATGGGGTTAGACTTGGCAATTGCTGCGGCGCTATAAGCAGCAAGGCCGACTGGTGGTGTGTCGTCAGCGAGGATACCGAAGTAGAAACAAAACAGATGAGCTGCAATGGCCGGGATATAGCTGATGCCGCTGCGCGCGCTCAGAGTGATAATGATAGGGACAGTTATTGATGCCATGACAATATAGGTAGCAGTTGTTGGTAAGCCCATACCGATTATTAAACTTGCGATCGCGGTAATTAATAATAGAAGGAAGATGTTACCAGCCGATAGAATCTCAACGATTTGAACGATCATGCTGCCGATACCCATGGTGACAATACCTACGACAATGCCGGCACAAGCAGTTGCCAGTGCAACCGATAGCATATTGCGAGAACCTGAGATAAGACCGCGACCGATCAATTTAAGACTATTGAATAGGGGTTGTACAATCCCGGTTCCATGTTTGAGCGAAGCGATTATTTCACGCAACACGATGATGACCATGAGCACGATGATCGCGTTGAACGCAGCTAATTTTGGCGTGTGGCGGATAACCATCAACTCGTAAATCAGCATGAAAAGGGGGATTAGGTAATAGAAACCTCTTTTCATGACTTGCCAGAACCTTGGGATGTCTACCTTGTCGAGTCCTCGCATGCCGAGTTTTGATGCTTCCAGATGTGTGATGTAGAAGAGGGCGAAATAGGAAACAAAGGCAGGTATTGCAGCGGCTTTTACAACATCAAGGTATGGTATGCTTAGATACTCGGCAATAATGAATGCGGCCGCACCCATGATTGGCGGCATGAGCTGTCCGTTTGTACTCGCCGCAACTTCAGTCGCCGCAGCGATCTTTCCAGGATAACCAACTTTTTTCATCAAGGGTATGGTAAAAGTTCCGGTTGTGACAACATTGGCGATGCTTGATCCTGAAACAAGTCCGGTAAGTCCACTTGCTACGACCGCAGCTTTAGCTGGACCACCTTTGAATTTGCCAAGCAGTGATATCGCAAGGTCGTTGAAAAAATGAACCGCACCAGCTCGTTCGAGCATGGCGCCAAGCAAAACAAATAGAAAAACCGTATTTGCTGAAACGTCCAAAGGTATGCCATAGATGCCTTCGGTTGACAGTGCAACCTGACTCAAATATTTTTCCAGGGATACGCCGCGCAATGCAAACAAACTAGGCATGTGAGGTGCCAGGAAAGCATACAGCGTGAATAGGACAGCGATGATGACCAGAGGCAGGCCAATGACCCGTCGTGAAGCCTCAAACACGACAAGAATCAGGATTATACTCATTATGATATCACGTGTGTTTGGGATGCCGGCGCGCATTGATATCCCGGTCCAATCAAATACTATATACAACACGGCGAGACATGCTACACCAGCAAGAATAAAATCGAGCAGCGGAATATGAGACTTTGTATTGAAAAACTTGAATGAGCGCAGCCGTTTGGCAAAAGGTAGGTTCAGAAAGACCAGGCTGATAGCAAAGCAAAGGTGTATCGCCCTGACCGTGATACTGTCGAGTATAATAAAACGGGGTAGGGCAAGCTGGAACAGCGCCCAGCTGACAGAAACAGCACCTATGATAATTCTGTCAAGGCGTCGCTTATCCCTTGTGCTGCCGATTGCCCCCATCAACTAGTCGATTATCAGTGCTGGATCGATGTACTTGTCGAGACCGGCTTCCCGGTAATATTTCAGAGCTCCTTTATGTAGTGGTGCAGAGAGACCCTGGAGCATACTTTCTTTAGTTAGTACCTCATATGCTGGATGAAGGGTTTTAAATTCTTCGAAGTTTTCAAAGACAACTTTAGTGATCGCATAAACAATGTCTTCACTTACGTTCTTTGATGTAATAAAAGTTGCCTTAACACCGATCGTTTGAATATTTTCATTATTCAAAGCGCGGGGATAGAATGAATAAGGTATCATCGCCTTTGCATAGTATGAATATTTCGCCAACATCTTATCTCTGGTCTTGCCCGTGATCGGTATGATGCGGACTTTAATGCGACCAGAGGTTGCCTCTTTTATATTTCCATTAGGATGCCCCACAGTATAGAAGAAACCATCGAGCCTTTCGTCCTGGAGTAAACCCGGTGCTTCTACTGCTTTTACATATTCTGTCGATATATCATTTTCATCCAAATTGGCCGCCAACAAAACGTCTTTTGAATTCTGCAATTGACCTGACCCTGGATTCCCCATATTTATCCTTTTTTCCTTCAGATCTTCGATCGTTTCGATCTTGCTATCTTCTGATACAACAAGAGTTATGGGTTCGGGGTGAATGGCAAAGATCGATCGCAAACTGATCTGGGGACCGGCTTTCGACCATTCAGCCATACCTTCATAAGCTTGGTACTGCCGGTCAGACTGGGCGATGCCGAATTCCATATCACCGGTTAGTACGGCATTGATATTGAATACAGACCCACTCGTTGATTCGACGGTCGCTTTTATTTTGAATTCTTTGACCCGTTTATTGAGCATACGGCTCAGTGCACCACCGGTCGGATAGTAGAGACCGGTTACACCGCCGGTGCCGATCGTTACAAAAGTAGCCTTTTCACCCTTACAGCCGCTCATGCTAATGATTATTACATTCAAAGCCAATAAAATACACGATATTTTGCGCATGATAAAACCTCCTATTACAGTATAGTAATCTGCTCAGCAATGTCAAGAAAACATGGGTGTTTTACCTGGTACGGTGTACTGAAAAATTGAGCTATTTGTTTAATTCCTGTTTGTTTTTATGAGACTTAGCATTCCCGACCAATTTAATATTATCTTTACAAGTTTATTGATTTTGCTATAATTGGCCATGTACTATGATGACAGTACCCTGCCGTCATTGACACCTGCTCCCGGTGAACGGATTCGTGAATACGAGATCATTGGTAAGATCGGGAGCGGTGGCATGGCGACCGTTTACAAGGCACGCCACACTTTGATAAACCAGGTTGTTGCCATTAAAATAATGAAACCGGCGCTTACTTCTGACCCTCAGTTCTGTGAGCGGTTTCTGCGCGAAGCACAGGCGACCGCGCAACTGACCGGCCATCCAAATATCGTCACTATCCACAATTTTTTTGAAGATAATGGTATGTATATTTTCGTCATGGAATATATCGAAGGTATCGGCGTTAATGATGAAAAGATCCGGACGCTTGCCCAGCACATCAAGAAATTCGGCGCTTTTGATATCGATAGTTTTTCACCGGTTCTTGGGGGGCTTTTGTCGGGTCTGGGTTTTGCTCATGACCACTCCATCGTGCACCGTGATATTAAGCCTTCGAATATTATGTTTTCTAAAAAATCTATTGCTAAACTCGTTGATTTCGGTATCGCCCAGATGGTCGGCGATCAAAAAATTACGAGGACCGGGACTGCTGTTGGGACGCCAAAATACATGTCACCCGAGCAGGTGAGAGGTAAGGAACTCGATACGCCGAGTGATATCTATTCACTCGGTATAACTATCTACGAAGCTCTTACCGGACAAGTACCTTTTCAGGGTGACACTGATTACGAAATAATGCGCAAGCAAGAGGAGGAAATACCTCCATCGCCCGGGGATATAAACCCGCATATTACGGAAGTCTGGGATCATCTCATCCTGAGGTGTTTGTCTAAAGATCCTCATCAGCGACCACAGAGCTGCCGGGAAATATCGCATATTCTGAAGATGAACATCGTTGATGATGTGCCTGAACCGCCGGCCAACATTAAAGCGCAACCTGTTCATGATACAAAACAGGCAAAGCTCAGCCAGAAACCAGAAGGGAAAACGACTGGCAAAAAGAAAACGAAAAAGCTGCAGGCTATTTTTTATACCGGTTTGGGTGTGTTTATCACGTGCGCGATCCTGGCTTTGTTATACTACTTCACCATTCACTATCCGCGCCACAAAGAACGAATTAAATCTCTACTCCCCGGTGTCAGCACTCCAACCGATGATCAAATAGCGATTGAATCACCAGCCCGTAAGTATTCTATGATTGGCAATCTGATCGTTGGCTCATCATATGTTAAAAATGCTTTCGTTTTGTGTAACGAGGCAAAATTGAGTGAGATTATCGACCAACTCAGACAAGATGAACCAGATATCACGTATGTTCATTTTACTGATGACCAAAATACCGTGATCGCCTCGAGCGATCCAGGGACAATGGGCGCGGTGTACAATTCAAAGATCCTTGATCCAGATACTTATGCAGTCCGGCAGCGCGACCGGTTCTATGAGTGCGCTTTCAGTATCGAACTCGAAGAGAAAAAATTCGGTGCACTGTATTTTGGTGCGCTAACGAGTGAACAAGAACAAGCACGATCCCAGAATGAGTTACGTGCTGAAAGGTATAAAAGTATCGGTAAGGTCATTGCTCACTCTTCATATGTTGAAGACGTGCTGGTAATGGACGAGATAGGCACGCTTGAAGAGATCATTAGCGAATTACGTGCTGCGGTAACTGATATATCATTGGTGCATTTTACTGATGGACATGGTGTCATAGTTGCCTCGAGCGATTATGCGTTTTTAGGTCGTGAATTTCTCGGTGACATCCTTGAAAATGACGAAAGCGTAGTTAGGCAGAAAGATGGTTATTATGAGGGTGGATTCAGTGTTAGGATAGGGGAAAAAAGAATAGGTGCTTTATATTTCAAAGCTGCGCTTACCGCAGCTGATAGCTCTCAGTAATGAAAAGCAGCATGCTTTTTTTGTTATAGATATGTAAGATTTAGCCGTACTATCATCTTATCCTCTGAGGTTGAGATAACATGATCTGTTTTTGAATGAAAAGGTCGGGCGGGGCCCGACCTTTTTTTATGGACTTTATCTTTTGGTTTCTGCTCTTTTATGATCTTTGCTTTCTCAGGTTTTCCTTCGGTCTTTTCTTCCGCTCGAAAAGCGTGTATATTACGGGGATGAACACGAGGGTCAGGAATGTTGAAATTAACAATCCACCGATGACTGATCTTGCCATGGGCGCACGCATCTCACTGCCAGCTCCGATACCGAGTGCCATGGGGATCAACCCAAAGCTGGTGGTCAGTGCGGTCATAAGGATAGGTCTAAGACGGACTCTTCCGGCCTCGACTACAGAATCAAAAAGCGACATACCTTGCTCGCGGCGCAGCTGATTAGTATAGGTAATATAAACGATCGCATTGTTGACCACGATACCGCCGAGCAATAGTACACCCATCAGGCTTTGCATATTGATCGTCGTGCCGGTAAAAAAGAGCATCCATACGACACCGATGAGAGCAAGCGGAATTGTGAACATGATAATGAAAGGTTCTTTGAACGATTCAAACTGCCCGACCATGATCATGTAAACAAGTGCAAGCGCGAGTAATATAACAAAACCAAGATCCCTGAACGTGTTCATCTGTTCTTCATAACCGCCGCCCATCTCAACGATGAAATCGGCGGGTTTTTGCATTTCATCGACTATCTTCTGAACTTCGGCTGCAACGCTGCCCATATCGCGTCCTTCAACACTGCCGGTGATCGTAACAATACGTTTATTATCCTCATGGTCAATTGAAACAGGTCCTATTGCGATTGTGTCCTTGATAAAATTTTGTAATGGTACCTCGCCGACCGGGGTCGTTATCGTCATCGATATCACTTTCTTAAGGTCATTCCTGTATTTTTTGTCGATCATGAGCTTAATGTCATACTCATTACCTTGTTCTCGGAATTGACTGGCTACCGTGCCTTCCAGACGTGAACGCAGGACGCTGCCGATCTGATAAGGTGTGAGTCCAAAGTTCGCGGCTTTGCGGCGGTCAATGAGCAGTTGGTATTCTGGTTTTCCTTCGCCAAAGCTCGATTCAAGACCAACGAGTCCTTCAATGGTTTGAAGCGTATCTATTAATTCATCAGATATATTCTTTGCTTTTTCGCGGCTATATCCGAAAATTTTGATCTCGATAGCGGCGCCTCCGCCGAACATGGAGAAATCATCCTGACCGTATGTTACTTTTAATCCTGGAATGATATTCTCTATCTTGGGTCGCAGGTCACGCTGAATATCGAAGACTGAACGCGCACGTTTTTCACGATGAGGAAGTTCGATCCATATTTGAGCAGAGTGAGGACCCGCGGTGGACATGAATAGACTCATCATACCACCGGAACCAGCACCTATTGATGTCGACATGATGTCGATCTCAGGTACTTCCTCGGCGACGATCTTTTCAAGTTTTTTGACTGCCGAATCAGTTACCCACATATTTGTACCGACTGGCATTTCAGCGTTGATAATGATCTCGCCCTGGTCTACCTGGGGAGTTAACTCGGTGCCTATCAAAGGTACCAGACCTCCCAGACTGACAACGAAGACACCAAGGGTGACGAGTATTACCATCAATCTATGTTGCAGTGCCCACTTAATGATACGCGTGTATACATTTTCAACGCGCACATAGAAATTTGCCAGTCGTTGACCAAATGCCCGGCGTTTCATGGTTTTGAAGCGCACCGAAAGCATCGGGATGATCGTTAAGGCCACTAAAAGAGACGAGACAAGAGCAAAGGTAACGGTAAGTGCTAATGGCTTAAAGAATACCGAAGCTAGACCGCTGACCAAAAGGAGCGGTAAAAAGACCGCGACCGTGGTCATGGTCGATGCCGTGATCGCGGCGGTTACTTCTTCAGCGCCAGCGCACGCAGCTTTTTTGGCATCTTCTCCTTTTTCTTTGTGGCGGAATATTGCCTCAAAGACAACGATCGCTGAATCGAGGACCATACCTATTGCGATCGTTAGACCACCAAGTGAGATGATATTGAGACTGAGATTGGAGAGATACATGAAAAAGAGAGAGAAAAAGACGGTGATGGGTATTGCGACTGCCATATACAGGGTTGAGCGGAAACTGCCAAGGAAAAGAAATAGGACGACAATAGCGAGGATCGCACCGAAGATCAGGGTTTCTGCAGTACTGCGTACAGAACGGTTGATAAAGTCTGCCTGGTCAAAAATAAGGTCGACCTGGACACCTGGCGGCAGGTCTTCTTTTATTTTTTCAAGTTCTTTAACGACCGCGGTCGCGACCGTCACCGTATTGGCATCAGTTCGCTTCTGTACAAAACCCCATAATGAACGAACGCCATTGGTTCGCGAGACAGAGGTCTGTTCAGATGGTGATGAACGGACATCAGCGATCTGGGAGAGCAGTATCGGTATGCCGTTGTTACTACCAACAACCGTATTTCTGATCTCCTCGAGGTTGTCATATTCACCGATCGTTCTTGCGATATAAATTTTGTTCCCGGTTTCTATATTACCGAGTGGATAATTAATGTTCTGGGCCCGAAGCGCATTGATGATTTGTTCCGAAGTTATCCCGGTTCCTTTCAGTCTGAGCGGGTCGAGTACTATCTGTACTTCTTTCATGGCTTCGCTCATAGCATACGATGCGGCAACACCGCCCACACGCTGGAGCTGATCTGCAACACCCTCAGCGATCTCATCCAGCTCAAGCGGGTTGATATCACCGCCTACCGTATACATGACAACCGGTTGTTGTGAAATATCGAATTTAAAGATGAGCGGGTAGTCTGCGTCTTCCGGCAAATACGGGGTTATAAAGCCCAATACATCGCGTACGTCATTTGATGCCGCGTCGATATCTGCTCCCCAATCGAATTGCATAAAGATCAGAGAAAGGTTCTCTGATGTCGTTGATGTCATTTTATCGAGGTTATTCACCGTACCGAGGCTTTTTTCAAGCGGGTCAGTTATCTGCGTTTCTATTTCTTCCGGACCTGCACCGGGATAACTTGTCATAATGAACATCATGGGAAAGGTGACATCCGGGAAAAGGTTGACCGGCAGGTTAGTGACCGAGATAAAGCCGAAGAGTATAACGCCGAGAAAAACCATTAGCACGGTAAGAGGTCTTTTTATCGATATCTCAGTAAGGTTCATTATTCACTCCTTGGAATCGGATTGATCTTCTCTCCACCGGCGAGTCTTTGCTGTCCGACTACCACGACCTGCTCGCCTTCTTCTATCCCATCGAGGATCTCCACGAATTCATCACCGATTAAACCAACAATGACATCGCGGCGTTCTGATGTACTGTCCTTGACGATGAATAGATAACCGTCGAGCAAAGCGTCGCGTGGTATCACCAGTACATTTTCCTTGGAACCTAAATTCAGTGTTACGCGAGCGGTCATACCTGGTTTCAGTATCTTTTTTGGATTACTAACGACTGCCTTGGCGGCCACAGTTCGGGTCAACGGATCAATGATCGGGCTTACCTCTGATACTGTGCCGTTGAATTGAATCTCAGGTGCGGCATCGACCATAACGCGAACTTTGCCGCCTTTGTTTATACAATCCATTGCATTCTCAGATACATTGAAGGAAACCTTGACCCTTGAAAATTCAACGACCATGGCTACTGACGACTGCGGAGTGACCATCGAGCCATTGTCGACTACGATATTCGCGATATTGCCGCTGATCGGGGCAGTGATGTAACCTTCTTCGTATTCAAAACCTATTGTCTCGTTACGCAGAGCCATGAGTTTACTGCCTTTGCTAACGTAAGTGCCTTCTTTAACCAGGATACGTGTGATTCGACCCATTGTCTCGGGGAAGACATATGCAGTTTTATTTGCCTTTATTGTGCCGATGATCTCGCATGTACTTTGTACATTTCCGGTCAGTGCCGGAAAGATCTCAACCGGGACTATCTTCTCAGCTTCTTCCTGTTCGGTAGGTTTCCTAAGAACACCGACTCTGATTATGACGGCGACAGCTAAGACAATTACTATAACTGAAATAATTATGAACTTGCGCATCTATTCCTCCTTACCAATTGCTTTTTTGATCTCGGCTTTTGCCGTATAGTAATTCTTCAGTGCCGAGAGATAATTTGTTCTTGCTTGCATTGCAGCAAGTTGAACGTCCATGAATTCCAGGTTTGTCGCCAAACCATTGCGGTATCTGATATCGATGATCTTGTATGTTTTTTCCGCCTGAGTAACATTATCCTGGGCTGCGGCAATGGATTGTTTTGCGGCCTGGAGATTGTAATAGGCCTGTTTTACTTCAAACGTAATGCCTTTTTCCAAATTCTCGAATGCAAGCCTTGCTCCTGTCAGTTGCAGGGTTGCTTGTTTGTATTGAGCAAGATTCTTGAAACCAGTGAATATGGGAAATTCAAAACCGACATTAAAGGTGATATTTGTCCCCCAATCATTTCCACCAAAACCGAAAGGCTTTGTGCGTACATACGTTGCACCTGCAACTAAGGTCGGCAGGTTTGCGCGACGCGCAATCGCCTTGCTGTATTTTGCAATGTCAGTGAGTTTGTTAAGGTTCTTCAATTCAATGCGATTTTCAAGTGCTGTTGTGATCAGGTCATCGATATCGAATTCCTCATCGACCATTTGCAGTTCACCGGTGAGTTTGAATTCCTGTTGCAGGGGTAACCCCAGAAGCATTTTAAACCCCTCCTGAGCCAGTTTTAAGCCATTCTCGGCCTCGATCAATTGCGGTTTAAGGTTTGCCACCTGTACCTGGGCGCGGAGCAAATCAAATTGAGGTACCAGACCAGCCTTATACCTTTTTCCAACTGTGTTTGCATGTCTCTCAAGTTGAAGCAAGCTTTCGTGCGAGAGCGTTACCATTTCTTTTAGTACGAGAAGACCATAAAATGCATCAGTTACTGAATTACGTACTTCCTGTTTCTTTCGTATAATATTGAGTTGCGCAACATCTTTACCAAGACCAGCAATCCTATATGCATTGTATATCTTACCCCACGTGAAAAGAACCTGTTGTAGAGAGATCTGGTAGTTGTAGTTTTCATGCTGTCCCATGGGTATGAGCATGCTGTCTAACTCAAAGACAGCGACATCACTCAGATAAGCATAATATCCACTGGCTGATATATTGGGGTAGAACACGGATCGCGCTTCATCAACTTTCGCTTGTGAGGTCTTGAAATCCAGAGTTGATTGTACTATCTCCGGGTTGTTCTCAAGAGCATATTCGATGGCATATTCAATGGTGATGTTGAGCGTATCACCAAGGCTTATGTTCATGAAAAAAATTAACACTATTAGCATTTTACCTCCAATACATTTATCAAGGCATGATTATTTTCAATCCAACCCCGTTTTCCCATAGTTTTTCATCTTTGTCAGAATATCCGTATTTCTCAAGGTCTGAGCTCGCAATATAATTAAAGCGGCTTGCTATTTCTAAGGCGATCAATTTGTAAGGCCTGACCTGCAGAGATAAACCGCCGACAAAACCGACGTCCCTTTCTGACATTTCTGTATTATCAGGCAGGACAACGACTGAACCGTTGTCTTGAGCACGCCATAGATAAAGTCCAAAACCTGTTTCAAGCGTAAGGCTGAACCAGGTGGGCTCAATAAAGGGGAGAAGGTCGAAGCTCGTGCATAGCGTCAGCGGGATAAATCCATATTCATAAGTATCTGTGCTGGCTACTGCCGGATAGGTTGCCATGTTGCCTCTGAGTTTCAAACCTATATGTGGTATGAAATTCCTTATCTCCAGCTCGCCACCAAACCCCCACTTACCTCTTGGATCTTTATCATCTTGATACAAGTAATTATAAGAGTAATGGGGACTAAAGGAAAGCATGATTCCGTTGTTTCCATTAGCTGCCGCGACAAATAGGGGTAAACTCAATAAGCAAAGTTTCTTCATATCACCTCCTTCTTTTCAAACCATTAAAAAATAGTTCAAGTATTTCATTTTTGTCTATTTGTTTCTTTGGTACAATGAAATTAACAAAGAATCCAGTACGTATTGTGTTGAGATAATGCAAGGCTGCGACCTGCGGTTCAATTTTTCTGAATTCTTTTTTTGCGATACCTTGTTCAATGATCTTTGCGATAATATCGATCATCTCTTTCAGGCGGAAATTCATTATCGGTTTAACCGCCTTCATGATCTTGCTGGAAAGATTTATGTTTTCCATGGAGAACATAAAGAAAGAACTTTTCAGACGGATCATGGTATCGATCCACTCATCCGCTATTTTTTTTAGTTTTCTTGTGGATGTTATTGATTCTTTTTCAACTCCACGTAAATAATCGATACCTGTTTTAAAATGTTCTTCAATGACACTGACATATAAGGAAGCCTTATCCTTAAAATATAGATAGAGAGTACCCTTGGCAAGACCTGCGGCCTGGGCGATATCATCGACAGTTGTTTTGAAAAAACCTTCTTTGGCGAATATCCTCAGGGCGCAGTTTATGATTTTCTCCCGGGTATGTTGTTCTTTTGTTCGCATATGTATTTTGACTCCTTATTCCTGGAAAAGTTAATTATGACTGACTAGTCAGTCATAATACTGGAAAAATGGAAATTGTCAAGGGGGCAATTGGGGTTAAATCTCGAGTGCGCGTTGCCCAAATCGAATTCAGGTATGTGGAATTCTAAAATGTCATTACGAGGAGCGCAGCGACGAAGTAATCTCATGAAATATAACGAGATTGCCACACCCCAACCATTGCAATTATTAATGGTCAGGGCTCGCAATGACAAAAAGGGATTTGGGTAACACATCCTCGACATGGGGCAGTTCGGGTTAAATATCGACAGGCTGATTGAGAATAGGGAGTAGGGCGTTTACGCCCTAGGGATTTGATCCCATCTTTCTTATATATGTATATCTTAATTTAATACTTGACAAATAATCTGTTGTTACTATACTTAAGTATCAAGAGGAGGAATGCTTATGCAAAAAGTATTAGTTGTAGTAACACTCATTTGTTTATGTGCCCTCTCATATGGAGCTTGGGAAGCGATTGGACCTGCAGGTGGGAATATCCGTTCAGTCGTGGTTTCACCGAGTAATGAGAATATTCTCTATGCCGCTTCGTATTCGTATCCCTGCAAGATTTTTAGATCAATCGACGCCGGTGCCTCATGGACAAGGACCGGTTCATATAATGGTTACAACTATTGTATGGCTATTGACCCATCGGATAATCTATACTCAGGTTACTATGGTCGCGTCTGGAAATCGACTGACAATGGTGCGACGTGGACATCTGGGACTGTAACAAGCGTCTATGTTTATGGTCTTGCCGTGCATCCGGCTGACCCATCTATTATCGTGGGCGCAGGTCGGAAATATATTGCCTCTGGTGTTTACGATATGGTATTCATAAAGAGCACAGACAGCGGTTCGACATGGACCACGACCACTGTTCTCAGTAATGGCAGTTATTGCTATGGCTGGTGTGTGGCAATAGATCCGTCATCACCGAATACCATATTCGTGGGCGGGTCTGAGTATGTCACTACGACATACTATCCCAGAGTTTTCAAATCAACTGACGGCGGTTCGAACTTCACTGATGTTACCTGGGCAGCTACGTCAGGCTACTATACTTATTCAATGGCCGTTCATCCGACCAACTCGAATATCGTGTACGCAGGTACTTACACTGATGGTATCTATCGTTCGACTGACAATGGAGGTTCATGGACGAAGGTTTCCACATACTTCTATAATTACCGTATGGCAACCTCATCACTCGATCCGGATCTTGTGTTTTCAACTGCATATTCTTCAGTGTACCGGAGCACCGATGCTGGGCTTACCTGGACTTCTTTTAGTTCAGGGCTTGATGGTAGCTACTTTTGGGGCTTAGCGATCAGCCCGGTTAGTACTTCAAATGTGTATGTTGGTAATAACGCGGGATGTTACAAGTCCACAACCATGGGTACGACATGGGCTGCTGCGATAAACGGAATGTACCTTGGAGAAATAAATGATATCGGTCTTGCTCCGTCATCACCAGCAACCTTGTATACAGAGTTTGAAAATGTTGGTGTCTATAAGACAACTGATAACGGTTCTGCCTGGGACCTGCTGCCGACGCCTTCAACCTGCGGCGCGCTGTGTGCTTTTGGCGTACACAATACTGACCCGGATCTTGTTTTTGGTTTTGAGGGCTCGGGCTGAGGCAATTCAGAGCTCTACTTGAGCACAGACGGCGGGTCCGTCTGGAACGTCAAAGACCTTTACTATGCGGATGGTGGAGATTTTATTTGTGACCACAGCAACAATTCGATATTCTGGTGTGGTGGACGCTATTACGACCCCGGTGATTCATTGTATAAGATGTCAGTCTCAAAGACTACCAATACAGGAGACAGTTGGACGCGGTACACGATTGGCTCGAGCACTGGATATTTATACGCCATGGCTATGGATCCTGGCAATTCGAATATCGTGTACGCAGGTGGTTATGAAAGCGGTTCAGCGATATACCGAACGACTGATAGTGGAAGTAACTGGACAAAATTACCGACTACTGGTCTGTCTGGTTATGTCTATGCCCTGGTAGTTGATCCTGACAATACAAATATTATGTATACGGGAACATCGATCAACCTGTATAAATCAACAGACAGTGGATCGACATGGGCGACTACTGGATTCAGCGGTGGCCGAACCAATACAATCCTTATTGATAATACATCTACAGATGCCACGATGATATATGCTGGAACCTATAGCAACGGCGTGTACCGCAGTACGAATAATGGCAGTTCGTGGGAGTCGATGAACGATGGGCTTGACGTAATGAATATCAATTGCCTTGATGTTAATCCTAATAACTACATTTTTGCCGGTACAAATGGTAGTAGTACATACCGTTGGTCACTTCTGGTTGGCGCTGAAGAAAGCAAAGAAGAATCTATCGGTAGGTTTGTTTTCTTCGCAAAACCCAATCCGGCAAAAGGGCAGACAGTACTGAATTTTCAATTGACCAGACAAACAGCAGTCGAACTGTCTATCTATGATATTCAGGGCAGATTGGTTAAGAATCTCATTAATGATATCAAACAGGCTGGAACGCACAAAATCTCATGGGATGGTTTTGATGGGAAAGATAATAGAGTCTCGGCTGGTATCTATTTCTGCAAACTCAAAACTGAAAATACAGACTACCTGGAAAAACTGATACTCGTAAAATAGAGTTTTGTTTTTTAAACACAACCCCGTACCTTTCAAAGAAAGGTACGGGGTTGTTGCTTTCTATACTGCGTTTGTCGAGGTTACAAATATTCTATTTAATTAAGAATATTTCGACTCTTCTACTCTTTTCAGGATTTTCTCTAACGAGCTTTGTCCTGGAATATGCCAGGGTTGAAATCCGTTGTTTTTCAATTCCGTAGACCTTGACAAGGTAGTCTTTTACACTATTGGCACGTGCGAGTGAAAGAATTTCATTATAGTCGATATTGCCAGATGGATCTGTATGACCTCGAAGTTCACATCTCACACTTGGATGGCTCTTTAGAAATTCAGCGATATCATTGAGCGTTGATTTCTGATCATCGCGTATGTTTGCATCGTCAATATTAAAGTATACGATGGCTTCTGGGGTTTCATCAATCGCTGCAATAGGTTTTAGCCAGATTGTATCTTGGCGGTCATCATATATCGAGAATGTGCTGATGTATTGGGCAAATTCTTTTTTGTTTACTTTTAGTTCATAGGCTCCTGGTTTCAGGACTTCCTCGAATGTTCCATCAATATCAGTGAGTGCTGTGGTTCCTGCTTCACCTTCCAGATATATCGCGGCATTGTTTATTGGTTGGTCGGTACTTGCGTTCAGAACAATACCCTGATAGGTCACCATAGCCCGTACTAGATCAAAATTGAGCACACTTGTTTCATTCCGCTCCACAATTACCATTCTGCTTTCAGCAGCGTAACCTGGTGCCTGTACCAGCAGCGTATACACTCCTCTCGGTACACCAATAAGCTTGTAAACACCGAAATTCTCGCTCGCAAATGCGGTTTCATCGAGCTCAAGGAGCATAACATTAGCAGCTACTGGTGCATCAGTTGTACGATCTCTTATTTCTCCAGCGATATTACCGGTTGGCCGTGTTTCTCGTTCTTTTACAAGCACTGAACTCACTGCTAGACCTGCGCTAGCACCTACTAGCCAGTAATCTTCAGTAGCTCCTAGATCAGCACCAATGGTTAGACAGATTCTGTTGAATGGATGGAGCTTCAAGCCGGGCGTAAAACGCCAATTCCAGTCGCGTTCGTGCATTTTGCTTATCTCGATAAAGTATGTGAATAGTTTTGAGGGTAGTTCAAACGCAGTTACAAAGGTAACAGGGAAATTGTCCGATAGATCGTTTCTGCCAATAGGGAAACCTGCGTTGAGATGTATGCGAATTGGAAATAAGCGCCAGTAGTCGCCGCAGTCAAAAGTCAAGATAGCTTTTGGATATATGATGAAGCCATCATTTGAATATTGCTCTCTACCAATAGGTATAGTGAGAGCCAGGTCACTGCTCAGGTATGAGTTTCTGAACTTCTTGAGCACGACCTTTGCCCCAATATCCAGGTCACCGAGGTCACCCTCGAAATCACTGTCAGCAAAGGGTTGACGCACGGTCCCATCCCCATGACCACGCCACAGTGTATATGCTTCAAAGCGTTTGATCGGTGTGTAACCTATGATGACCCTTCCACTTCCATAATCGAAAAGAGTATCATCATAATCGTATCTGTATCCTTCACCATCGACACTGATGGTCAGTATGGAGCGCGCCTCAGATAGCCACTCTACATCGCCGCTCTTTGCACGAAGAATCCCTTTGCTACCGAATGTCGAGGGAAATGCAAAAATAATAAGCAATAGTAACATATAATACCTCCTTTTATGTTAAGTGTGTATTATAGTAATATTCAGTAAAAAGTCAAGGTTCACAAAGGGGTTTCTTTATGTATTAAATTCATTGTCAATCTCTTGACGCCGGATTGTTAAGTCCTGCTTGCTTTTGCCGATATGCACTTAAGTCTCTTGACAAATTACTCTATTTATATATGATTATAGTAGAGAAAGGAGGAGAACATATGAGACTTGCATGTGCAATACTAATCATCGGTTTTCTCTTTGCAGTACACGCACAGACGCCGGTTTTTGAAACTGGCGAGTATGTATTGGCAAATGGGAGTATAATCGATGTAACCTGGTACGGCTCTCCATTTTACTATGACTGGGATGGTGATAATGTAAAGGATTTGGTCACAGGCCAGTATTCTTCTGGCTATGTCCGTGTCTATAAAAATTACGGGACAAATGAGGATCCTTCATACATCTCATTTCAGTATTTGCAGGCCGACGGATCTCCCATTTCCGTCTATGCGTCCTGATGTCAGGGCTCAGCGATCGCCGTGTGCGATTGGAACGAAGATGGACAAAGAGATATTCTTGTCGGTGACAGAAACGGTTATACCATGTTGTATCTAGAGGAAGCTCGTGGTTTAACATTGTTGGATACAGTGCGGGCAAATGGTATAAAGATCGATGTGGGTAACAATGCTAATCCCGATGTGGTAGACTGGAATGAAGATGGTAAAAAAGATCTGATAATAGGATCAGAATCTGGTACGGGAACAGTTAGGCTTTATCTTAACCAAGGCACCAATGCGAACCCTGTCTTCACTACGTTCAGTTATATTAACTGCGGTGGTAGTCCGATCTATCATTATCGAGCTACCCCGAGGATCTGCGATCTTGATGGCGATGGGCTAAAAGATCTTATCTTGGGCGATCAATATACATACATTTACTTCTACAAGAATGTCGGGACAAATGCCAGTCCAATATTCAATGTTCGTGATACATTAAAGGTATCAGGCGGTTCCTACATTGGTGGGAATCAAGCCAATAGACCTTTCTTTATAGATTACAATGGAGATGGTGCGGTCGATATCCTAACGAGTGATTTTGATGGCTATATTAGATACTACCAGAACGCGTTTAATCCGGGTGTGGAAGAAACAGAGCAGACTATAATCTCTAACTTCGCGGTTACTCCTAATGTGACAAAAGAAATCGTGCACATAAGATATTCACTGACAGAAATCACCCCGGTTAGTGTAGAAATTTATTCTGCAGATGGCAGGCTGATTGATGTTGTGGTCAGTCAATCTGAAGATGTAGGTATGCATGAACACGTCTGGGAAAAGGGGCGCGTTACTTCAGGTATTTATTTTGTCAGACTCAGAGTAAATACGACAACAATGACAAAGAAACTAATAATTCTGTAAAGGTCTCGCTTTTTCTTATAAGGGGAACTATAATGGCTCCCCTTATTTCATGCAAATTTATGGATTAGCAGATTCAATGATTATTGAACCAGTGATTCGACCAAGCTTCCCGATCTTATCAGATTCTTGATCTTCTTATAGGGGATGAAAAGTTCGATCGCACCTGCAGCATACGGTGCAATCTCGTATTCATTAAAGACAAAGCGCAGACCATTCATAGTTAGCAGGAAGTTATTATTGACATGAAACCCGTCATCAAGACCCCAATAACCGATCTCTGACAGATTTTCATCAGCAGCGATATCATTATCTTTCCTGAAGATAATATCAGCGATATCGTTAAGATCGGCTTCATAGTCACCGATGAGGATGTCATCCAGGAAAATTGTATCGCCAGTGTGTAGATCGAAGTTTATCAAATCATAGATATGGCTGCCGTGAGCGCCGCCTGTATAGCTGCCTAAGCATCGCTCAAAAGAAAGAATATAATTTAAATTCAAGATGATTTTCTCTTCATAATACTCATACCAATTCATTGTATAACCGATGTCATTATACATTTCGGATTCCTCATTGAAAAAGTCGATTTCCTCCTGGACGATCTTTTGCTGTTTTGCCCAGTCCGCGCCAATCCCGTGATTTATCATATCCTGAACAGATTCATCTGGATAATCCACTATCGATGGAAAAGTGATGTTGATCGTAAAGCAGTTTTCTATTTCGCAATCACCTATCTGCTCATGTATGTTAAAGACCTCAAAATGAGCGCTGCCTGGAGGGTAGTTTTCTCTTAGTTCGAATTCGTATTGAGTATTTGAATCCGGGGTCATCCAGATGCCGGAGATATTCCATTGGTCATTGAATTTCCCCGAAAAAATCCCAGTTGCCTTACCATTTATATATTCGGTTAATTGAAGGTTACCCCAGGTATCAACTTTGCCTGATATGTAGATCGGTTTTTTTATTTTATGATAATAGTAAGTTCCCTCACATATCGAGTCCCCTAATGCATATATGTCTAGTGTTACAGGCAATTCGGTTTTAGGTGTCCGGATAAATCCCTGAAACTTCTTATAAAAGTTTTCAGAGAGCTGGATCTGTCGGGCAAAAGCAAACAATGGTAGTAAAAAAACAATGAGTGCAAAAATACATGGAATGGTTTCTTTGTGTTTTTTCATATGTTAATCATAGTGAAAGAAAAAGAATAGTCAACGTAGAGATATGCTATATGCGGGAGATTATCTTCTTGTCATTAAGATACGGGGTCCTCGATTTTACGAATGTATTAATAAACAAATACATGTAAAATTGGGATTGACTTTGATAATAGAATCTGGATAATAATAATCAGATGGTTGATTTAAATAATTTGACCTATGATTTCCTTGAGAAAGTACTGAAATTTTTTGCGCAATTTGGATTACCTATGATTGTACTGGCATGGTTTATGGTGTTCTTAGCGGCGATCGCCATGATATTTGTACTTCGCAAACACTCTTTGCGCGGTAAATGGCAGGCTTCGCTCATTGTTGGCAGTGTATCACTTGCGGCACATCTTATTGATTTTTTTGGCACTTTGAAAGTATGCCCAGATCTCTCATTTGAAGCAAATCCTATCTGGTGTGTTGTTGTTGAAAAGATGGGACTTTCTTTGGCACGGTGGTACGGGTTTACAGGTAAGGTGCTGCTGGCAATTATAAGTTTTGAATTTTTCGCCTATTATCTTATTCAGCGAGAGACTTTATTGCCTGACCGAGCACAGGGATTCTTTTCTTTTTGGCGGAATTTTGGTAAGAAAGATTCTAGTAAATCAGTCATTCGTTTAACCAATATCAAGAATTTTTTCGCGTTTCTGTTTGCGCTTATCGGTCCTTTTTGTTTATACATCGCATTGCTCAATAGTATCACTGATAGTGAATTATATATGCGTATGCCATCGATGCCGCTCATACTTTTGCTATACTTGTTTTTTCTTACGTGCGGTTATCTTTTTGGAAATTATTGGTCGTTCAAGAGAAAAAATAGCAAGTGAAGGAGTGACGGTATCCCGGAGAGTGCTCAAAAGATATGAGTAAATTCATTGAGGTTTTTAGACATCAGCAGCCGTATGTTGCTGAGATGGTGATCGAAACGCTGCGTAAGAATAATGTACCCTGCTACTTGCAGCAGGGTTCAATCACCGGAATACTGCTTTCTCCAGTGACTCCAGTTGCCGGGCCAGGCGTTGAGTATGTGGTTTTCGCCCCGGAAGAAAAACTTGATGAGGTAAAAATAATCGTAGATAGCCTTCCAATAGATAAGGAGTTGTTAAATGTCAAGTGGACTAAGAGTAAAGACCCCCGGCGCAGAAGGAAACTCTGGTTGTTCTGGTTTCTAATGTTAGGCATACCAGTCGCTATTTGGTTTATCATCCAGTTCTGTAATATTTTTTTGAGAAGATAGAATCTAGTTGCAGGAGATCAAGACATGAAGAGTGTTAAAAAAGAACTTTGGTTTCATACAAAAAACCGGATGGAGTTTATAAACATTACTCCGAAGGTTGAGAAAACATTAAAAGAAAGTGGGATAAAAGAGGGTTTTTGTCTGGTAAATGCAATGCACATAACGGCGAGCGTTTTCATTAATGACGATGAAAATGGACTGCATGCAGATTATAAAAAATGGCTGGAAGAGAATATCCCGCACAATCCAGAACTCTATGCACATAACCTCACCGGTGAAACCAATGCGGATGCCCATATAAAAAGACAGTTAATGGGGAGAGAAGTGGTCGTCGCGGTGACTGATGGCAAATTAGACTTTGGCCCCTGGGAGCAGATCTTTTATGGTGAATTTGACGGTAAGAGGGACAAACGGGTTTTAGTAAAGATAATCGGTGAGTAGTCACAAAGGAGAAGAATCGTTAGTATCCTTTTTTACGAATAGAAGCTGTTTATTATTTTTAATGAGCAAGTGGTACAAAAAAAGTGGGGGTGATAATTCACCCCCACTATATGATTCGCCTAATCAATTTTTATTTTAACCAGATGATTTTTGAAGTCTGTTTCGTATTCCCATATTCGATTTGAGCAAAGTACACACCCTGAGCAAAATGAGAGATATCCAGTTTTAATTCGCCTGCACCTGATATTCTACCAAAGTCCTGTTCTTTTAATAGTTGACCAACTGTATTATACACTTTCACATGTACAGGTGTTTCAACTGACATGCTGTACACAATTGTGTAGGCTTTACCATGAGAGATCGCTGGATATAGACTGATATTTGCAGGGGATGGAGTACTCCACTCTTCGGTTCCGATATTACCCCAGTAACGATTGTAAGCAGTATCAGCATTTTCCTGAAGGTCGCTGAGATTATCCCCGCCCAGGATTGCAAAGGCAGCAGTAAATGTGTCTGTAGGCGCAAGTGTAAATGGACCTGATGAGTTGCATGCTGACCAATCATAAATAGTATCTGTGGTCGCTTGTTGAATTGTTCCATCCATAAACTGGATCATCACGCTATCTGGTAAGCCATTAAGCGGATAAACATAGTCTTTATGGCTAACCAATGAAAGATTTGCCGCAGTTGTGGTTCGTGGCGGATCGAGGATAGCTACGCCTACATACGGTGTATTTTGGTATAGCCAGGTTAAATTTCGCGCCGCATCAGATGAACCCTGATTGCTTGTTGCAGTTCCGACATCCCAATCCATGAACGTGGCCGCATAGAGATTACTCAGTGTTGTGCTCCCTTCATTACGTAATATGAATTTGACAATTACAAAATCATTTGCATTTGCATCATCCCATGCCCAGGAGTGATGTTCAACTACTAAATCCTGTGGAGAAGCGTGTCCGGCGTCATCAAAATGTGCCGTTGCATATTCATCCCAATCATCAGGACCAGGTTCAAACATCCTTACCATACCGTCAGGAACACCTGTGGTATGCCAGTCGTCGTCATCTGTACCACCTTTAAAGAAACGGTCAACACAGTACGCCGCACTATTGCCGGCGGCGAACGTTCCTATGAACAAGTGGCTATTACTTGTTATGGGATAACAGAAACCGTCTCCAGGATTGGGTGCAAAAGCAGACATGTATCCAAACGTGCCATACCTTGTCACCGTGAGTTTTACATTACCGCAGTTATGGGTAACATAATCGAATCCTTCACCACCTATGATGATACTGAAGTACAGGGTATCTGTGTATCTGTCAGTATCAGTCACTTCCAGTTCAAAATCGACAACTGTTCCAGCAGAGCTTGAGCCATTAGCTGTTACATTGAATGGATTTGCTGTATTCTCAACGCTATCGCTTGGCGCAATTGTCCCCCAGTAACCGTAGTCATCATTGATGGTAATATCTGGAGATGAAGTCCTGAGCGTCCCTGATACATTTGTGGCGGTCTGGTCACCAAAATTCTTGATACGGACACTTATGTCAGCCGTTTCACCCGGATCAAGCACGCCATTATTGTTACCACTTTGATCATCTATTGTATCATCGCGATAAGCAAGATATACACCCGTTACAGTAAAATCAAGATCGACATCATCGGCAAAGACCTTTGCCGTTTCTGTCGCCCCTCAGCAATGATAAGTTGAATCGAACAGAGCTATTTCTATTTTCTTCACATCTGTCGGATTCACAGCAGAGAGGTTTGCGAGTTCTGTTTCGATATTGAATGAGTAGTTGTGCCAGAATGAGTCAACAGCCGCTATGATATGCATTGTAGATGAATTATTCCATGGGCACTGAGTGGAGCGAGCACAGATCCTGGTAGCTCCCAACACAGAACCACTGTTATTAAGATATGATATCATTACGCTTGCGCCAGTCCACGCACTGGTGTGATTATCATATGCATATAGTTTCGCATTCACTGAGAAATCAAGATCCGTAGAGGGGATATCAATTATCTGATATAATTTGCTGTAACCACCCTCTGATGCGCGATACACGAACGCCTCGTAATCCGGGTCAGGATCATAGGTTGCGGCACGTGTAATTGAATCAGTAATCCCGCCAGAATACTCTAACCATCCGGTGGTCAGCTCCTGCTCAAAATCGCCGTTGGTTACGAGATTATCGGCAAAAATGAAGCTGGCGACCACAACAGTCATGACTATGATGTATTTCATTCTACCTCCCTTCTATACTTTTAACATAATACACTTAAACCTATATAGAAATATACAATATTGTATACACAGTTTCTGATTTGTCAAGTGAATTCGAAACCAATCGGAATCCCCCACATGGGTTCAGGGTGCTGAAATCAATTAAAGAAGTATGAGTTTGTATCCCTCGATAAACTCGGGATGATGAAATTTACAGCCAAAACATATTTTGGGTAAATTTCGCATGGGCGGTATGCGACTTGTCCCGTTCCGCTTTGCGGAACGAGGATCCCGTTTCCTTAATATTATTATCTATTTTCTAATATGATAAAAACGGGAAACACTGGGCGGTACTGGATTTGAACCAGTCACCTTCGGTATGTGAGAGCGTTTTGAGCCTTTTTCATAACCTTCGAGATTACGTTCAAAATCGCCCAAAGTCAATAAAGACAAGCATTTGCACAATTCTGCCTATTACTGGGAATTCTGTCTGTTACCACGTGTTTTGGTGATAAAATGGCACAGATATGGCACAAGGTAAATGGAGGGTCGGTGGTGAATAACTGCCGCCCCTTTGTTTTCTAAAAACTGTTTCTACCGCTAACTCCCCAGGATGTCCAAGATCTCGCGTAAACCGAGAGGTTATAGACAAGAAACAGGGAAAGTACTGAGAGTGCTGTTTGAGGTGGTTAACAGGCTACTCAACTGACTGTATTGTGGGATACAGGAAGTATGCTAATAAGAGCTGCTCGGGGGGGAGGTATCAGATGTATACGTATGATACCTAGTGAATTTTTACAATCTTATATTCAAGAAGATCTTTATCTGTTTTTAGCTTGACAAAATAGATACCAGCGGATATGTCTTGTGAAGGATGCCATCGAATTGCTCCTTGCCCCTTCAGTTTATCAACAATAGACCCATCACTTTTATAAATTGTGATAGTCGCTGATTCACCTTCAGGGACATGAAATGTTATTGCTTGAGTGAAGGGGGTAGGTCCTGCCGATATGAACGGAAACACATCCACATTTCTGTTAGCTATACCCAGGTGCCCAGATACTTCATCGCTCAAACGAGATTCTGTACGTGCCAGGATTTCTGCAGTGATGCAATAGAAGTAGTCATTGGAATCTGGTGGTATATCGACGTATTCCGTGTCGTTGATAATAGAGCTATTGATCTTAGAATACGGACCTCCACTGCTGTCGCTTCTGTAGATGTTGTAACCCGCAATATCGGGTTCTGTGTTTTGTGTCCAGGTAAGACGTATGAAAGCTGGTGAGCTTACCGCATTGACATCTTGCGGTGCTTTTGGATGAAACCAGCCGGTGTTCCAGTTATCATGAAACCATGAGCCCCATTCGGTCATGTACGGACGGTATTCTACACCCTCGACAGTAAAAAGATACACACGTACGGGGTATCTTTTCGTACCATCACCAGCTGCGATCGCGATTTCGATGTCGCCATCCTTGTCAACATCACCAACCGCTGCAGCGTTTGGATGAGCACAGCCAGTAGTTTGCGGCCAGCCATCAACATTAGTTCCGTCGTCATGAAAGGCGAGGAATTGGTTAGTCATATTGCTGTTAGTATTGATAACGATCTCTCTTTTACCATTGTTGCTCAGATCAAGATCAAATATAATAGGCGTGCAGCTAGCAGCATCTACAGCTTGTGGCCAGCCCTGAACTGTATCGCCAGTGTGATGTCTGAACATAAAACCTGGCCAGGGTTCTGCAACATTACCGCCGCCGCATATTTCAAGATCACCGTCATTATCTATGTCACCCACAACTGGAGTCACAAAAGTCATGGGACCGGGAAATTCCTGCGGCCAGTTCTCAAAAGACGTGGCATCATGATGATAAATTGCAACATAGATTTTAGAATTAGGGGGATCAGGAATGTAATATGCCATCATTATTTCCAGGTCATTATCATTGTCAAGATCAGCTAAAACAGGCTGACAAGAACTGCCAGAATTCCATTCTTCAAAGATTATGGGCCATCCTGGCTTAACATTACCATAAATGTCATAAAGATATAGAGCATGGAATACCTGTATGCAAATATCCACGATTCCGTCTTGATCAACATCGGCAATTGACGGCGTACGATATCCACTGCTCGTCCATACTGGCCATCCTGGGTATGGTGTGCCGTCATGACTGATGACATGCACGCCATTCTGCGAATTATATACTACTTCAAGATCTCCATCGTGATCAATGTCTGATATTGCGGGAGAACAATAAGCACTGGTCATGCCTGCGTTATAAGGCCACCCAGTTACGTCTGTGCCATCGCTGTGCCAGGCATAGATTCTGCAATTGAAATCTGACACGATGATTTCCAGCCCAGGGTATGATGGATCAAGATCTGCGACGGCTGGTTTTCCCAGTATATCGTACAACCTAATAACTTTGGGCCAGCCCGGCAGTTCATTGCCCTGGTAATCCCATACGTGAAACTCACATGTATCATAGGTAGCATCATAGGTTCCTACTAAGATTTCCAGAAAACCATCTTGATTTATATCTGCTAAAGTTACGCCGACTGAGCTTTGACAATCGAGCTCCTTGGGCCAGCCCGGCATCTGGGGAAGTGAATCGTTTAATTGCACATGAGATTTCTGGCAGTTCATGGCCACCATAAGATAAAATAATAACGCTAAGTTCATGACTCCTCTTTTGTTCATTATATTAGTATAAGTGTCTTTTGTCAAGAACGTTTTTTTGATGATAAGTGAGCGGGCAACAATCGTCTTATCAATCAGTTATAAAGAACTGATTAGTTGAACTATTCATCTCCCTGATCAGGTTCATTTATCAGGTTCATTTAGAGGTAGATAAAAATCAACCCTGGTACTCCAACCTTTACATTCTACAAGGTACTTGTACACCTCCTGATCTGCATCCCAGGCTCTCATCGTGTAAGTAGCTCCAGGGCAACTTAGTTCGTACCAGCCGTTTTCCTCTGTGTCAACTGTTTTGTCAAAACCATCTCTCCAGGCCCTTACATTTGCTGGATATGCAGGATTTCCAATGTCTTCATAAACATAACCCACAAAGCCGGACCAATCTGCAAATAGCATTGTGGTAATAGCAAAAATCGCTACAAGAGTTAGGGCTTTGTATATTCCTTTCATGTTTCCTCCTTTTTGTTAGAAATCACATATTGCCCGCTCATATTTTTCTATTTCTGTAATTTCCTTTTTCCTATATTTTTCCTCAGGCGTTCGAGCATTACACTTTTCTCAAGGACCCACTTTTCCACGAGCCTCACTATCGAAATGATGGAGGCGGGGTCAGGACCGAATCTACAGTCTTTTCCGTCATAGACGCGTCTTACCATTTTCATCACAATAGTTCATAAGTTTATCATTGGTAGATCAACTTTCAATAGCTGGTTTTTTTTAATTGTTAACGCTACTCCATTGCACTTTATCCTTGACAAATCTCTGGTTATGGATGCTCATCTTAGGGAAGCACTGAAGAGGTTGGAAGTTGGCACAGATCTGGCACAAGAGCCTCTGCGAAAAACAGGGGTGCCCGCAAAGCGTTGAGAATCAATGGGCGGTATGCGACTTGAACGCATGACCTTCGGTATGTGAGACCGACGCTCTAACCAACTGAGCTAACCGCCCGAAGGGGGGACACCCCCCTTCTCTCCATTTGCTTTTTGAAAAACCACAAAAACCAAACGGAGACCTCAAATCCCCCCGGGGTCGTCAAAACACATGCGAGCTTGCATGGCAAGAATCGCTTTAACCCCAAAAGGTATGACACTATCTTATCCAAAAGTAGAATGTTATTACACCGTCCTGAATGGTTATTTGCTGTGGATGCTGGAACAAACGTCAAGAAATAAACTCCAAAGCAAGTCGAAATAATTCAGTCATCCAGCTTCCTAACCCAATCCCAACTTCTATTCAGTTTGTATGACTCTTCTTCCTTCAATCCTGTATTTGCCAGAGAGGATGAGGTTTATTGCCTCGGTATAGATACGCCACTCTTCTTTTAATATCCGCTCGGCAAGTTTTTCAGGTGCATCATCATCAAGTATGGGTACTGCTGCCTGAATAATGATCGGACCGCCATCAACCGTGTCATCGACAAAATGAACTGTGCATCCGGAGAATTTCACACCCCAATCAAGCGCTTTTTTCTGTACATTCAAACCAGGGAATGATGGCAAAAGCGAAGGGTGAATATTAATTATCCTTCCAGCAAATGCATCGAGTAGCGGCTTTTTCAAAATCCTCATGAATCCGGCAAGACACACCAGGTCAACATTATGGTCTTTCAGGGTCTGCACGTATTTTTGTTCGACCTCCGGGATAAGCCAGGTCTTTTTTGGACCAGGATCAAGATAGATCGCTTTTGCATTGTGCTGACGCGCCCTGTCCAGAGCTTTGGCGTCTTCACGGTCACTGATTACGCATGCAAGGTTTGCCTTGAGTGTGCCGTTTTCAACGTTTTCAATGATCGCCTGCAGATTTGTACCTCTGCCTGAAGCTAATACTGCGATATTTTTCATGGGATATTTTAGTCGTTTTGGACGTAATGTCAATATGATGGAGTGTTGTTTTTCGGATGACTATCAAGAAGCAAGTTCCAAGAACCAAATCCCAAATAGTTCAATATTTTTTCTTTTTATCTCCGATACTCCGTCACTCCATTACACCGATACAATATTCATCCCCAATTGACATTATTGTTATATTTCGCTATACTCATAACAGATTACAGAAAAGTGTGAAGAGATAGCTGAAAAAAGAAAAGGAGAAACGAATGAAATATAGGGGAATTTTATATGTGATAATACTGAGTATATTTTTATCACTGTCTATTGTTCATGGGCAAGCTCTTAACGAAGATGCTGGGGATACTCAACAAGCAGTCGACAATGCTATTGCCAAGGTCAAACCAGCACTGATTAGAATACACGTTGTTTCAGTATGGGACAATCAAGGCAGGGAAGTGAAGGAGGAATCATCGGGTAGCGGTGTGATAATCACAGCGGAAGGGCACGTGGTTACGAATCATCATGTTGCCGGTCGAGCCAAACGTCTGGTATGTACACTGTCGAATAAAGAAGAAGTAGAAGCTGATTTGATAGGTACTGATCCAGTTTCCGATATTTCAGTAATTAAGTTGCGAAATCCCATCAAACAGAAATATCCCTTTGTCGAATTTGGGAATTCTGACGATTTGCAGGTCGGTGACCGAATTCTTGCAATGGGTAGTCCTTTAGCATTATCCCAGTCAGTAACCCTGGGTATTGTTAGTAATACTGAAATGGTGATACCTGATGTCTTTATGCCATTCAAATTCACTTTGGAAGGTGAGGATGTAGGGTCAGTCGTGCGCTGGATAGGGCATGATGCGGCGATTTACCCGGGTAATTCTGGTGGTCCATTAGTTAATCTCAAGGGCGAAATCGTCGGCATAAATGAAATCAGTTTTGGAATTGCCGGTGCGATTCCTGGTAACATGGCCAAGAAGGTTGCTCTCGAACTGATAAATCGGGGGGAAATAATCCGTTCCTGGTTTGGTTTTGAGGTTCAACCTTTGCTCAAATCATACCAGGGCAAAACCGGTGCTCTGATTAGCGGGGTGATCGAGGGTTCTCCAGCTGATAAGGCGGGTCTTTTAGCGGGTGATATCATCGTGAAATTGGCAGGTTATGATGTGACTGTGCAGTTCAATGAAGAGCTACCACTGTTCAATGAAGTCGTGAATGAGCAGACTGTTGGTCAGAAAGTACTAGTCGTTATCATGCGCGACAACCGAGAAATATCCGTATATATAGCACCCCAGAAGCGTGAATATCTCCGTCCCAAAACAGTTGAACTCAAAGAATGGGGTATTACTGTACGTAATATTTCTTTGCTTGCCGCTAAAGAAATGAAGCGTGATAATCAGGATGGAGTGCTCGTGACCTCAGTTCGTCCTGGCGGTCCGTGCGGCGAGGCAAAGCCAGCAATTAACTATAATGCTATTATTGTATCAGTCGGTAATTCGGTAGTGAAGAGCATTGAAGATTTGAAAGATCTAACCAGGGATCTTATCAAAGACAAAGACGAAGTGGTTCCAGTGTTAGTGACCTTTGAGAGAGGCAAAAGTCGGTACATAACGGTTGTCAAGATAGGCAAAAAAGGGATGATCGAACAAGGCCAAGAAATGCAAAAGGCTTGGCTGGGTATTGGTATCCAAGTACTGACCCGGAATATTGCTGAGGAACTCGGTATGAAAGGTCAGCAAGGCGTACGCGCAGTCCAGGTTTTTGAAGACAGTCCTGCGCAGAAAGCGGGCATAGAAGTCGGTGATATTCTCATCGCTATTAATGATAAACCGATTGAAGCTTCAGAACAGTCAGACATAGACATTCTACCAACTATGATAAGACGCTATACGATTGGTTCAACTGTGAAAATCACGCTGCTCCGTAATAGCAAGCAGCTTGATTTGTCAATCAAACTTGGAACGTCACCGCGGCTACCGCGTGAAATGAAAAAGTATCGGGATGATAATTTTGAGTTTACGGTTCGGGATATCGCGTTCGTTGACCGCGTAAACCAGATGTTGACACAAGAACAGACTGGTGTACTGGTCGAAATTGTCAGTAATGGCTCATGGGCGGGGCTTGCCAATTTATTGACTGGTGATTTGATAACTGAAGTCGACAATAACTATATAGAGAACGTTGTTGCATTTGAAAAAACTATGGAGGATATCGCAAAAAAAACACCTAAGAATGTGGTGATGAAAGTGATGCGCGGTATTCATACGCTCTTTGTTGAAATGGAACCGGACTGGGAATAATTGAGAAACGGAGACATGGAGACACGGAGAACCGGAGAAATGGAGAGAAGATATGAATAAGAAAAAAACAAGTAGGGTTCACCGACACTGCTTGTCAGTGTTGTGTTTGTTAATGGTAACAAGTCTATGGGTAGGTCCAGTATGGGCTGATGAGACGGCAGAGCTTTCGCAAAAAGTCCTGGAAAAATGGCAGGATGCTGTGATCACCGCAAGGGTCATAATAGAAATGTACGAATCAGAACGAAAAATCGAAATCCTTGTAACGGTCATTGATAAATCTGGGTTGGCAGTATTGTCTCTATCGAGTATCAGTCCAGCCAACATGTATGGTGCAATGGTAGATGAAACAAAGGTTAAAGATGTCACGATGATTTTGTCTGATAATGAAGAAATACCGGCCAATATAGTATTGCGTGATCAGGACCTTGATCTTGCATTTATTAAACCGATTGATAAAGTGGAAAAGAAACTCACGGCAATTGATATTGGTGATAATACAGAACCGGAAATTCTAGACCGAATTGTTTCGTTGTCGAGATTAGGTAATACTGGTGGTTTTGCTCCGGTAGTAAGTGTCAGTCGAGTTCAAGCTATTATCAAGAAACCAAGAATCATGTACATGATTGATCCGATGAAAGCTCTCTTGGGTGGTTTGGGTGTACCAGCATTTACTCTAGATGGTAAGATTGTCGGCATAGCCTTAATGAGGACGAGTAAGGTTCAAGATGTAATGGGTGATGAATTGTCCAGGGGTATGGGTGGTTTGCCAGCTCTACCAATTATTTTGCCCGCCCAGGAGATCATCGACGTTATGAAAAGAGCAGGAATTGATTGATGGCACTCTGTGCGGTTTAAGTTGCTCCGCAACGGTTTTGGTCGCTTCGCGACGGTATTGGCTGCTGCGCAGCGGCCATTGGTAAGTGCCAGAGTATGGGAGTGACGGAGTGTCGGAGAACCGGCGACACGTTCGCCGAAGGCGAACAGGCGTAATGACATGGGGCGTAGTCGTCTCTGCCTGAGGCAGACTGGTGATTTACCCCACGTCCCTCGTAGAGGAGCGGGGTTTATCAGACAGTGCCCGATGAATCGGGTAATAACAATGACTTAAGATAAAATCGTACAAAATCGTAGCAGGTACCAAAGTGTTCGATTTTACTACTGTCGTTCCCAGGTGACTTGTAAATCCCTGGTAACTCTATCGACTAGTTCATCAACGAGCTTGCCATAAGCTTTATCAGGATCTTCAGCATCAAAGGCAAAAGCGTGACCTCCAAAAATGCTTACATGACCGACACTTCTTGTTGCACTCCCGGAATTGTTCCATATCGACGCACCGGTTACTGTTTCTATCATCTGTGCACTGAGGGTTGCATCGACCTCAGCACCAAAACCCATATAACCTAATCCCGGGGTTATCATGATATCGGGTCTGACATCTGAGATGATAAGTTTACCCGTAAAGATAGTGGCGACTTCGTATTTTTCACCGATTTCAATGAATGCTTCCTGGTTTAATTTATTGTGGCCGATCTTTTTGAGTACCTCAGCCTCAGTACCGAGATCGATAATACGGATCATGCCCTGATCCCGTCGGGCAGATTCCATAAACCTGCTCGTTGTCAGGGAAGCGAGTTTTCCGTTTTCTGAGCATGAGAATTCTATAATACCGACAATTTCATGATCGCTAAGATCGATCCGGGGTGGAACCATGACTTTCTTGCTACATCCTATTAAAATCGCCAATATAACTAAGGCAAAACCAAAATATGAAATCAGTCCATTTCTCTTTACTTTCATTTCTTTTTCTCCTTTCTGCTATGAATATATGGAATAACTGTGACTTTGTCAAGTACTCTTGACTTCATACCAAGGCGTAATATAATAATTGGAGGAGGAAAAATGAGAGATTGCAAATCAATTGTAATACCCATTATAATATGTTTATGCATTTGTAACATAATATACCCAAGAGGAAAAGCGTATGCACAAGAATCAAGCGAAATTAAAGGTACGATAAGAATCCCTGATACCGGTTATGTTCAAAACATCAAGACACTCGATGGCTCAATAATCATGGGGCGTATTACCGAGATCGAGGACGATAAAATACAATTCGAAACTGATCTTGGGATTATCATTATCGAGATATTTAAAATAGAAGAAATAAAAGAAGTGCCAATTTCACATTTTGTCGGCGGTACATACTGGTTCCCAAACCCAAATGATACGCGATTATTGTTTGCGCCGACAGCACGTTGCCTAAAAGGTGGTGAAGGTTATTTTGCCGACTACTATCTTTTTTTCCCGATGCTCGCCTTTGGTATTACCGATAATATCACGATCGCCGGCGGTGCTTCAATATTCCCATGGATAGGCATAGAGAACAATCTTTTCTATTTCATGCCCAAAGTGGGTTTTAATATAGTAGAAAATTTTAGTCTTGCTGGAGGTGCATTACTAGTAAAAATACCTTCTTTTGATGACGAATCTAATGCAACTGTGGGAATATGCTATGGAGTTGGCACGGTCGGCAGTGCGAATAGTAACCTTACCGCGGGAATCGGTTTTGGGTATGTTGATTGGGAATTCGATGATACTCCATTGCTCATGCTTGGCGGACAACATCGAATCTCAAGGAGAATATCTCTGGTGAGTGAAAACTGGATGACTCCCGGTATAGATCAACCCTTGGTTTCACTGGGAATTCGTTTCTTCGGTGAAAAACTGAGCGTAGACCTTGGTCTTCTAAATACCATTGGCGAGGATATGATTTTGCCGGGTTTTCCCTATATAGATTTTGTCGTTAAATTCTAAGCAAAAAAAAGGGTGACTACCAGGAAACAAGCTCCAAATCCCAAGAACCAAGCTACAAATAACTTAATAACTTATCGAAGATCTCGTCGAAGATATCGAGGGTAGCGAGATGAACGTAGGTGAGAGAATTACTTAGTTACCTAATGAATGATGCTAAGCATAGAAGAGGATTAATGAATGAAGTTGTGAAGATATGAAGTTATGATGATGGAAATAAAAAAGATCAAATATTATTCCAGCGCAGCTCCCTTCCAGCGTCAGCTCCTTTCCAGCACGCAGTGCTCTCTTCCAATCCGTTAGTATTCAAAGGTTCCAATGACTTCTTTTTTAGCCTAATGCTTAAATCGTTCCAGGGCTTTGCAGTATTTTTGGGCTTGTTTATAACCCAGGTCAATTGCCTCACGGGCTTTTTCAAAATGGCTCAATCCAATCCCTCTAGTATTAAGATTCATTAAGATGCCATCTCCCATGTTCAGAAGTTCGTGGTCAATCAACTTTGATGTTGCATAGTCAATAGTTTCTACAAGCACCTTTTTAATAGTATATGTTTTATTTGATGGCGTTTTTGACGTGAGGATATTTGTTTTGTAGTCAACCCGGCGCAGGACATTGACCGCAATAACCTTTTTTGCACCAAGTTCCTGGGCAACGCCAATAGGTACAGGGTTTACAAAACCACCATCAATAAGCACATGACCTGCATATTTGTATGCCATGAACACGCCAGGGATTGATATGGCTGCTCTGATGCCTTGGACGAGATTGCCTTTGTCAATGACAATCTGGCAATTCTCTTCAATATCCGTCGCGATACAGCAGAATTTTACTGGTAATTCTTCGATTTTCTTGCCGCCTAAATAGGTATTTAGGTATTTTACGACATTTTTACCATCAACAAATCCCTTTTTTGACAAGTGGAGTTTAAATAGCCATTTTTTCTTCTTTTTATCTACTCGAACAGAAATATCTTCGATTTCCTGAGTACTGAAACCAGCAGCAGCAAAACCTCCAATTAAAGCACCCATGCTGGCACCTATAATGATATCGGGTTTTATCCCCATTTCATCCAGGACTTTAAGAACTCCGATATGGGCATATCCTTTTGCTGCACCACCACCGAGTACAAGAGCGAGCATTGTTCATTATAGCAGGATTTCATAAGAAATCAACCGCCATAATTGGCAGTAGGAGGTAGGGAGTAGGGCGTAGAGCGCCTCGGTGAAATACATGAAACGGTGACTGGGAGAAACGGTGAAACGGAGAACACACTCTGTTGGAGAGACTGGATTCCCTGGTCCCTTCGACATATAACTCAGGACAAGCTCGCCAGAGAATGACTCAATTACCTAATGAATGATGCTGAGCATAGAAGGGATACTTCGTATGGAAATGAGTGTTTCACACTGGAATGGATTCTTCGAATGGAATAATCTGAAATGAAGGGAATTAAGACTGTTCCAGCACGTAGTGCTAACTTCCAGCGTCAGCTCCTTTCCAGCACGTAGTGCTAACTTCCAATCCCCTTGGGATTCAAAGGTTCCAATAACTTAATAACTCAATAAATGCTTTGCCGATTACTTCTGCGGAGAAGATTTTCCTTGACATTTTTCCAAAAATATGCATAATTAATTTCTATGACTAGAGACCATGGAATCCGTATACTGCGCGAGAAATTGAAGAATAGCAACCTTTTCAAGCATTGTCTAGCAACTGAATCCTGCTTAGCAGAACTGGCGGCAAAATTCGGTGAAGATGTCGAAAAATGGGCTTTAACTGGTTTACTCCACGATATTGACTACGAGGAGACCAAGGATGAACCGCTAAAACACGGCATAGTTGGAGCTGAATACCTTGAATCCCTGGGGCTTGAAGAGGATATTATCCATGCTATCAAAGTCCATGTTGGTCACCTGACGCCAGAATCAAAGCTTGATTGGGCTCTGTTTGCTACTGACCCTTTAACCGGATTGATCGTTGCATCAGCGCTCATGCATCCTGACAAGAGCTTGAAATCCCTGGATATTGATTTTGTCTTGAGGCGATTTAAGGAAAAACGTTTTGCTGCTGGAGCCAACCGAGATCAGATTGAAACCTGTCATAATCTGGGCTTGGAACTGAGTGATTTTGTTGAAGTATGTCTCCACAGCATGCAGAAAATATCTGATGATTTAGGTCTATGAAGAAGCTACGCACTTTTGAAAATATCATCCTTGATTTGTCTAAATACTGGCAAAAAAAGGGTTGCCTGCTTTATCAACCGTACAACTCTGAAGTTGGTGCAGGTACTTTTAACCCTGCGACCTTTATCCGGGTGCTCGATAACAAGCCCTGGAATGTCTGCTACGTGGAAATCTGTAAGCGACCACGCGATGGTCGGTATGCTGAAAACCCGTTGCGTTTTCAGCAGTTCTATCAACTCCAGGTGATAATGCAGCCGGCACCTGATGACATACAGCGGTTTTTCCTGGAATCACTTGAATGCACCGGTTTCAAGCTCAAAGAACATGAAGTCAGGTTCGTAGAAGGAGATTGGGATGCGCCAACTCTGGGTGCTTGGGGGCTTGGTTGGGAAGTGTGGCTTGATGGGTTAGAAATAACCCAGTTCACTTATTTTCAACAAGCCGGAGGCCTTGAGCTTGAAGAAATCCCCGTTGAACTCAGTTATGGGCTAGAAAGGATCGCCATGCTCTTGCAGGGAGTAGAATCTGTTTTTGATTTGAAATGGAACAATATACTGACCTGGGGTGATGTGTACCGTCAAAATGAGATTGAGTTTTCAGAATACAATTTTTCGGCAGCTGATACCAGACTCCTCGTTTCACTTTTTAATCAGTATGAAGCAGAAGCAGTACGGCTTTTTGAGAAGGGATTGCCCCTTCCTGGTTATGACTATACTATTAAGTGCTCGCACATTTTTAATGTTCTTGAGGCGCGGGGTGCGATCAGTATTTCTGAACGAGTCAAGATGATCGCACGCGTACGTGCGCTTGCTGGTCAGGTAGCGCAGTTGTGCAGACAAAAGATATCTGGACAAAGTGTTCTCAAAAAAGGCGTGAAGCGATGATTGATTTTCTTCTGGAAATCGGATTTGAAGAATTCCCGCCTGCATTCTTGAGTAAAGCCGCCAATGAGTTATCTGACAAGGTCGTTGGTCTTCTCAACCGAGAGAGGATATTCCATCGTTCAGTGCGTACGATTTACACACCACGACGCATCGGGGTTCTTGTTCTTGGTTTGACAAGGAGGCAAAAACCTAAGGTCGTGGAAATTCAGGGGCCGCCCAAGAGACTCGCGTTTGATGAACAGAATCAGCCAACGCAAATGCTCAAAGGGTTCATGAAAGCCAATGATCTAAAGCGTTCCCAGATAGTTGTTAGGAAGGTCAAAAAAGGTGAATATGTTTGTGGAAAGAAAGAGATTGTCGGTGCAAACACTGAAGATATCCTCTATGAAGAAATACCGAAAATCCTGAAGACACTGGAATTCCCCAGGACAATGATCTGGACTAAAGGGGGAGTCAAATTCCCCAGACCAATCCGGTGGATCGTTGCGCTACTCGACCGCCGACCCCTTAAATTTACCTTTGCTGGGGTACGCGCTGACCGCCATTCAATTGGTAATCAACACTTTTCTTTCAAATCAATACGTCTGGAAAAACCGCGGGAATACATAAATCTTCTGAGACACGGTGGCGTTGTTGTCGATCCAAATGAGCGCCGGAAGCTCATTGTCAAACGCGTTAAGAAGGCAGTTGAAAAAACTGAAGGTAAACCTCTTTACACCAATGAAATGATCGAAGAAATAAACTGCACAACTGAATATCCTGAAGCAGTAGTCGCAGGCTTTAATGAGCAGTACCTCGATCTTCCAGAGGAAGTGTTAGCGACGGTGCTTAAAAATCAGGGCAATTTGATTTGGCTAAAGCCAACGCACCGGTTTGTTTGTGTTTTCAGCGCTAAGAAGAAGGCTTTACAAAATGTTAGGAAGGGCTATACGCTTGTTGTCGGCTCAAAACTGTACGATGCTCTTTTCTATTACAAAAATGATTCGAAACAGGGATTGGTACGTATGGAAGCACAAACCAAGCGCATGATGTGGCTAAAGGGTTTGGGCAGCCTTTACGAGAAAGCGATCCGCCTCAGCGATTTTGCGGATTTTTTCAAGGGAGTTCCTGAACTCGATTTAGATGTATTGAAACGTGCAGCACGATTATGCAAGGTCGATCTGCTGTCTGAGATGATACGGGAAAATGATTTTACTTCTTTGCAGGGTATTATGGGCGGACATTATGCCAAAGCAAGTGGTGAAGACATGGCAGTTGTGTCTGCAATAAAGCAGCACTACTTACCTAAGTTTGCCGGTGACAAGATGCCTAGTACAAAAGAGGGTGTCGTTCTGTCGATAATTGACAAGATCGATAATATTGTCGGTGCATTTTTAAGTGGTAATCGTCCAAGCGGCTCATATGATCCCTTGGCAGTGCGCAGGAATGGTTATGCAGTGGTGAATTTAATAAACACTAATTCGTTCGACATAACATTGTTCAATGCAGTCAAGGCACTCTTAAAGCTCTATAAAAAGGATATTGAACACGAGATTTTGTTTGAGTTTTTCACTGAGCGATGCAACCGTTATCTCCAGGACAAGAAGTACCGATATGATGAGATCAATGCCGTATTTGCGCGCTGGAAAGGCGATATTGTTGATGCACGTATGAGGTGCGCAGCACTGAAGAAAATGAGCGGCAAAGCAGAATTCACCAAGCTTGTTATCGGTCAGAAAAGGGTTAGAAATATATTGAAAGATGTGAAGGGACTGGGCAAGGTCAACACAGAATTATTCAAGCAGAGTGCAGAGAAAAAGCTGTTTAAAAAGGGCATGGAAACCGACGGACAATTGAGCGCTCTGTTTGAAGCGCGTGATTATCCAAAGATACTTGATTTTCTTCTGGCTATGCGGCCAGACATTGATAAGTTTTTTGATGATGTGATGGTAATGTGTGAGGATGAAAAAATAAAGAAGAATAGGTTAGCCCTTGTTCATTTGATTAATAGAATATTCCTGCAGTTTGGCGATTTCTCAAGGATTGTAATCGAGGGCGAGAAAAATTAGGAGATGATATCAAAAAGATTTTCCTGAAACAGGTGCAAAAAGATAAACTAGGTCAAGAAGTCGAAGCATTCGGTTGGGTTGACCGGATCAGGAATCTCGGTGGCCTGGTCTTTGTGGATTTAAGAGACCGCACCGCGACGCTCCAGATTGTTATTGATCCCAAGGTAATACTTGGTGTAAAGGAATTAGGCTTACAGGATTGTATTCAGGTATTTGGTAAGGTGAGGGAAAGACCTGATGCACAGAAAACCCCCAAGATGACAACCGGTGATGTTGAATTAGAGGTTAGCAAGATTGAGGTGCTCGGTAAATCAAAGGTGCCGCCTTTTGTGGTGGAAAGTGATGTCAAAGCCAATGAAGACCTCAGATTGCGCTACCGCTACCTTGATTTGCGCCGAGAGCCAATGCAACAAGCTATAATATTCCGGCACCAGGTCATCACCGCAATGAGGGAGTACTTGAATAAGAATTATTTCATCGAGATCGAAACACCGATATTGACCCGGTCTATGCCCGAAGGAGCGCGCGATTATCTTGTGCCATCGAGGTTGTACAAGGGCAAGTTTTATGCGCTTGCCCAGTCACCGCAGATGTACAAGCAGCTTCTCATGGTTGCAGGGTTTGAACGCTACTACCAAATCGCCCGGTGCATGCGCGACGAGGACCCGAGACATGACAAGCAGCCCGAACATACCCAGATTGACATTGAGATGTCTTTTGTTGATGAAGATGATATATTCAAAATCGCCGAAGGTATGTTCGCTCACATATTAAAGACGGTCTTAAACCAGGAATTGAATACGCCTTTTCTTAGGTTAACCTATAAGCAGGTAATAGAAAGATATGGTACTGATAAACCAGATCTGCGTTTTGAAATGGAGATAATAGATGTGAAGGAGATTTTCAAAGAGAAAAACTTCCCACCCTTTAAGGATAAACAAGAGATAAGGGGATTGGTTATAAAAGATGGTGGTGCGATTTCAAGAAAGGAATTTGATGCATTGAATGAACAGGCAAAAGAGTTGGGTCTTGCTGGAATTTTCTGGTGCAAAAGAGATGAGAAATTCAGCGGCAGCATTGCTAAACTTATGGATGAAGATATTGCTGCTGAATTAAAATTAGAAAAGGGTGATTTATTAGTCATATCAGCAGGTGATAACAAGGTTTTTTCATTCCTAGGTTCCTTGAGGAATGACATCGCTACAAAACTAAAATTACATAAACAAGGCTTTGAATTTTTATGGGTATATGATTTTCCATTATTTGAACTTGATAAAGAGACAGAAAAATATGCTCCCTGTCATCACATTTTTTCCCAGCCAAAACAAGAGGATATTAAATACCTGGACACCGACCCTTTGAAAGTGCACGGCCGGCTCTATGATCTGGTGTGTAATGGCAATGAGCTTGCCTCAGGCAGTATCAGAAATCATAATCGCCAGATCCAGGAGAAACTATTTGGCATTGTTAAGATGGACCCGGCAAAATATACAATGCTGCTCGATGCACTTGAGTACGGTGCGCCGCCTCACGGTGGTATCGCACCAGGCATTGATCGTATTATAATGATCTTAGCGGGATTGAAATCGATCAGGGAAGTGATCGCTTTTCCCAAAACTACAACAGCTCAGGGCTTGATGGAGAATATCCCTGACCAAGTAACCCCGCAGCAGTTGAAAGACCTGCATGTGAAAATCGATGAATAGTTGAATCTTGACAAATCCCTATTTAGTTGTATAATTATACAAACAACGACGGGGTATAAATGAATAGATGTATCGTAGACATTGGCCTTATTGTAATGAAGCGCATCATTCTAATAATATTTATCAGTATAATTCAGTTATCTGGAAACCCCATTTTGTGGAATTCAGAAGTTATAAACGAGTATCAAATTGAACCACTTGATTCTCAGTATCTCGAATTCAGGTGGGTAGCGACCGGTCACGGTGATACAGCATATAATAATCCTTTTGATATCTACGGAACTCAGATCATTACCCCATCTGGAACAGCTTATGTTGATACATCGATTATAATATATGACAGTAGCCGCATCATGATCGGTAGTTCAATGGTACAGGGGATATGGCAATTACCGATTGACAGTGGATCAATTGAAGTCAGCAATCTACTCGATTACCTGGTCTGGAATCCTGATCCAACACCCCAATCCGGTATAAATATCGATTCTGGTCTGGGTATGATGTTCTTTGGTGATCATCTGGCCACACTTTCACCATATCTAAACCGTTATAAGGCGATCTATGCTTGTCTTGGCGTATATCCAAACAACTACAGAATTGATTCCAATAGTACTGAGGCGCTCTTGCTTAAAGAGTACCTTGAAAATGGCGGCACTATGTATTTAGAAGGTGGGGATGTATGGTGTCATGATCCAACCGTTGGTGGATTCGATTTCGGACCGTATTTCAGTATCCTTCCTGCAGGGGATGGGTACAACGATATGGGTCCGATCGTTGGTGAGGCAGGAACATTCATGCATGGAAAGCACTTTGAATATGGTGGAGAGAACAATTGGATGGATCGTATCATTGCATCTGATTCTGGAATCGAAGTGCTTAGAGATAGTAATGACAATTACTTTTGCGGTGTTGCAGACAATCGAGATTCTCATCAGACGCTCGGTACTTCTTTTGAATTGGGTCTGCTAACAAATGGAACGTCCACGCTGTGGGAACTACTTATGGATATCCAGTGGTTTTTTGGGTACTCAGAATGGACCATGATACCGTTCCGCGATACAGTTTTCTATCCAGGTCAAATGCCTGTACCGCCGACCGGGCATTCAGCATCGGTATTCTATATCTTCTATTATAATATGGGGTATGGAGGTTATTATGAACGGCAGGATTGGTATATAGACAGCACACCGACATTTGGATCATCCAATGATGACTATCCTGGTTGTATCGTTAGTGGGTATGTGTATGACTCTGTTGGATTACCATTATCCGGAGCACAACTAACCGCTGCAATACACGAGCAATTGCCATTGATCGATGTTGTTGAAAAACCACCATTCTATAGTTGTTGCACGACCTATTCCCAAAGCGATGGAGGCTATGTGTTCGACAGTCTCCTTCCGTGGCAGTATGAAATCTGCGCATATATGGGAGGGTATGGACCGGATACGATAATGACTTCCTATTTAGAAGCCCTTGAACCATTAACAGACGTCAATTTCTATCTTACTGTTGGCATTAATGAGTTTATTCAGAACAGACTGGATTATACCGCGCAGGTATATCCTAATCCTTTCGGCAGCGTGTTTACGCTATTGTTAACCGATCCAATATCATATATCGAAATATACGATATTACTGGAAGACGGCGCATGCTTATCGATAACAAGCATTTGGAAAGATCGATCGTGATCGATGGCAGGTCGTTACCTTCGGGTATATATTTTCTTCCTTCGATCGACAAGAAGTTCAAGATCATAAAACACTGACATCTATAATTTCTTTTACAAATTGGATGTCATTGCGAGGAATCCGCTGTATTTTTTTAGCGAGTGACGAAGCAATCTCTGGAGATTGCCGCGCTCACTGCGTTCGCTCGCAAAGACACAACAGAGAATTCTCAGCGCTCAACGGATGCTCCAATACATTTGTTCCCGATTGACATCTTGTCGATATTTTGCTATACTACAACGTATGCATATTCTTATTGTTGATGATGATGAGGCGCAGCGCAGTCTGCTCGCCGGTTATCTAAAGAAGCGAGATTATACAGTAACAACTGCGGTTTCGGGGCAGGAAGCGATTGAAAAGAATCAAGAGAAAGGATTTGATCTTGCAATACTTGATTTAAAAATGCCGGAGATTGACGGGATTGAAGCCATGATAAAGATGAAGGAAATTGACCCGGAAACGTATTTCATCATCCTTACTGGTTATGGTACAGTTGAAACCGCAGTTAAGGCCATGAAGATTGGCGCCTATGACTATCTAAGTAAGCCGATCAACCTCGATGAACTGGAACTTATTATCGAGCGTATCCACGAGGAGCAGCACGTGCACCAGGAGCTTGAGTTGTTGAGAGAAGAGGTTGCTGAAAATCTGGAGACTGAATCATTTGTCGCTCAGGATAAGAAGATGAAAGAGGTTCTGAGTTTAGTTTCGCGCATCGCGAAATCAGACTCCACGGTGTTGATCAATGGTGAATCTGGTACGGGTAAAGAAGTTGTCGCCCGTTTGATCCACAAGGCAAGTCGGCGCAAGAATTGCCGTTTCATCCCAATCTCCTGTGCTGCACTTCCTGAAACGCTTCTTGAAAGCGAACTTTTTGGTTATGAACGCGGTGCTTTTTCCGGTGCTGAAAAGCGCAAAATAGGAAAATTCGAGCTTGCCCATAAAGGAACCTTATTCCTTGATGAAATCGGCGATTTATCGTTGAGCATCCAGGTAAAGCTCTTGCGCGTGCTTCAGGAATTAACATTTGAACGGCTCGGGAGTAACACGCCAATAAAATCAGATTTCAGATTGATCTCAGCGACGAATCAGGATTTAAAGAAGAAAATTTCAAACGGTACGTTCCGCGAAGACCTTTACTATCGTCTAAATATCATTTCAATAGACCTACCGCCCCTGCGAGAGATCAAAAGAAATATCAAACCGCTCGTTGAATTCTTCATAGGCAAATTCGCCTGCCGCTGCAACAGTAGGATCAGCACGATATCAAAGGGTGCCCTTGATAAATTATTCCGGTATGACTGGCCAGGTAATGTCAGGGAACTGGAAAACGTAATAGAAAGGGCAGTCGTTCTTTGCCGTGGTTCAGTTATTGAGGCAGAGGATCTGCCTTTGAGCGTAGAACCGGACGAATCTGCAGGTGGTGTTGAATCGATGCAACAAATTGAAAAAATGCATGTCAGAAAGGTTCTTGAAAAAATGGATTGGAACCTTTCCAAGACTGCCAAGCGTCTGGGCATTCACCGCAACACCTTACGTTTGAAGATGAAAGAATACCATTTACAGAAAGACGCAGGAAACGCAGGATCGTCCGCCACTTAACAGGGCGGACTTGCAGAAAACGCAGAATCATCCCTTCGGGATTCGTTAGAAAATTATTATTACGAGTTCCGAGTTTTTGAAAAATGACGGAACGATACTGCGAATGAAATGATTCTGCGAATCCCGTTCCCTTGAAATAGGGTGGGAGATTACTGCGAGCGGAGCGATCCCACATTTAGATGTGCTTGACATAAGCGTGCTTTTAACTATACTTTAAAATATGGATACCAAATATATCTTTGTTACAGGCGGTGTTGTTTCTTCGTTGGGTAAAGGGATTGCTACATCCTCCATTGGTTTACTTCTCAAATCATACGGGCTCAATGTGACCCTGCAAAAAATCGATCCTTACATCAATGTTGATCCGGGTACTATGAATCCTTACCAGCATGGTGAGGTTTTTGTTACTCATGACGGTGCTGAGTGCGATTTAGACCTCGGGCATTACGAGCGGTTCCTTAACAGTTCGTTGAATAAGGAGAATAATATCACGACCGGTCAAATCTACTTCTCGGTCATATCTAAAGAGCGACGCGGTGAATATCTTGGTAAGACCGTACAAGTCGTGCCGCATATAACGAATGAGATAAAGTCAAGGATTTCCCAGTTGGCTAACAGCAGTAATGTTGATGTGATTATCACAGAAGTCGGTGGGACAGTAGGTGACATCGAAGGTCAGCCATTTCTTGAGGCAGTCAGGCAGATGAGACTTGATTACGGTAAAGAGAATACCATGTACATCCATCTTACTCTGGTGCCGTTTATCAAAGCGGCGCGGGAATTTAAGACAAAGCCAACCCAGCATTCAGTGAGGGAACTACGCGCTATTGGTATTCAGCCTGACATACTACTCTGCCGCAGTGATTCGTGGTTAACTGCGGATGAGCGGAAAAAGATTTCCTTATTCTGTAATGTACCGATTGACGCGGTGATCGATGCGGTCGATGTTGAGTGTATCTATGAAATACCGCTTATTTTCCGCCAGCAAAAACTTGACCAGATGATTCTCGCGAGTTTAGGTATTGAGCGCGATGAACCTGATTTAGCAGAATGGGAACTCTTTGTGCAAAAGGCAAAGTCTCCTTCCCGGGTTGTAGAAATCGCCGTATGCGGGAAATACGTGGAGCTTAGAGATGCGTACAAGAGCATTATGGAGGCTTTATACCATGCAGCAGTAGCCAACGACGCAAGGTTGAAACTGAAATGGATAGACAGTGATCGGATCGAAGATGAGATCGCGCTAGAAAATGCCCTGGGTATGGTGAATGGTATCCTTGTTCCCGGTGGATTCGGGATAAGGGGTGTTGAAGGCAAGATAAGGATTGTTACGTACGCACGGAAAAGGAAGAAGCCTTATCTAGGTATATGTCTTGGTATGCAGTGTATGGTCATTGAGTATGCGCGGCATGTCTGTGGCATGAAAGGAGCGAACTCGACAGAATTCGATGACAGTACTATCTATCCAGTGATTGATCTTTTACCAGGACAGCGTAAGATCAAGAACATGGGTGGTACGATGAGGTTGGGTGATTACCCGTGCAAATTAGAAGCGCATTCACTTGCCCGTAAGATATATGCCAAGAATACGGTGGAAGAAAGGCATCGTCACCGATATGAGGTGAATCCTAAGTACATAAAAAAACTGAGCGAAAACGGCCTGATATTCTCAGGTCGATCACCAAATGGGAAGTTGATGGAAATTGCAGAAGTGCGCGGACACCCGTTCTTTATTAGCACGCAGTTTCATCCGGAGTTTACCTCAAGGCCATTGGCGCCAAATCCGGTATTCTATCATTTCATAAAATCATCATTAGAAACTCTTTGATGCGATTTTTCACAGAAGCGTTTGCGCTTTTGGGGTTGTTTACATTGTACTGGTTTCAGAGAGCGCGCCGTGAATACCTGAAGCAGCGTATTGGAAGACTGGCGATAAGAAATGTCTATAGTGTCGCGCGTAATATCGGATTTATGTTGAGCCGGCGAGACATCAGCGTGCAAGACAATAGTAATAGTTTGGAAAAAGGTGGTATTTTTTATTCTTTCCATTTCGGTGTTTGGGAACTGATGCCCCGGGCACTTGAGAAAAAGGGTTTTGATTTAGGTGTGCTTGTTAACCGGTATGCTGATGATAATCACTCACGCATCAGTAGATTTTTCGATAATCTCCTGGATCGCTTCCGGTCGTCAGGTAACGTGAAGGTCTTTTCAAAACACGACAGTGTGAAAATCGTGCGTTTCCTTAAAAACGGTGGGATATTGGGTGTCCTTATTGACGGCAACCGTTTCTATGCGAAATACGGTAAGATGAAGAAATTGAGCAGCCTATGCGGCGTTCCACTTGTACCCTTTGCAGCTTACCGCAAGAATGGTAGCGGTGTTCTCGATCTCGGGTGTGATCTAGATCGCATAGTTACTCAGCGACCGCTTGATTATGTCTGGTTTTACAAGTCGAGAACAGACTGAGAGGATTTTGAATATATGAAACATAAAGTCCTGCAGATATGTCTAATTGTCGGGTTAGTTCTATTGACCGGTTGCCAGGAAGAGAAGTTGCAAGAACGGTTAGATGATGGTCAGCCCAAGATAACAATAGATACGTTCTCACTTACAGAAACGAGCAAAGGGAAAAAAGTCTATACCCTTGATGCTGTACGAGCAAGGGTATATGATGAGATAATCAAGGTTGATTCCGTTGAGATACGATTCTATGATAGGGAAGAAGTCGAGTTTTCCGTGCTGTACGCACCGGCAGGTATACTCAATACGAAAACGCGTAATATTCTTGTTGGCGACAGTGTTGTGGTGTTGACAAACGATTCAACCAAGCTCTACACGGATTCTCTGTTCTGGCAAAATGATTCACAAAAGATACTGACTGACTGTCCCGTGACGATAATTAAACAAGATGGTACAGTCATTGAAGGTCGGGGGTTGAGAGCTGATCCGTATTTGGAGAAAATTGAAATTTTGGGTGACGCTAAAGGAGTATCACCCATTGAATTGCCAGACATCCGGAATTGAGGAACAGAGATGGGGTGTTACGGAGTATTGGTGTAATGGTAACAGAGCGTAATGCATAGAGCGGGTTTGGAATGATCTTATTTTTTTTACTTTGTGTGACACCTTTTTCTGCAGATAAGGTTGAGATCATCAAACAAGAGGGCACAAGCATGATTCATCTTTTGGGTAATGTCAAGATTGAAGACGAATATCTGAAGATCGCATGTTCAGAAGCAAGTTTGCACGAAGCTGAAAATTACGTAGTTCTCGTAGATGACGTAAGTATTGTAGATGAAAACGGCAAAATACACGCAGGGTTCGCAGTCTATTACTTCGATGAGAAAAAAGGTTATTTGAGGGACAGCGTAGTCCTTTTTACGGGTAGTGAGATCATCAGGGCGGATTCATTATACTATGATGGGGTAGATGAGCTGGTCCAGATGTTCGGGGATGTGGTGATTGAAGACAAGAGAAACAATTTGATGGCATACGGTGGGCAAGGTTGGTATGATCTCGCTAAGGATGAAGGTTATTTGATGGAGGGACCAAGGTTGGAAATAATGCGTGAGAATAAGGACCCGATGCGAGTCAATGCTCAGGACTTTAGGTTGTTGGCCGATAGCAATGAATTCTTCGGCTTTGACTCAGTGACGGTTGTTTTCGATAGCATAACAGTCTATTGTGATACGTTTTCCTTTGATCTTAAGGAAGACCATGGTACCATGGTTAACCCTGTTGTTCTGGAAAAAAACAATGAGCTTAGAGGAGAAACCGGTCAGTTTAAGATGAAGGATAAGCAGATTGAATCATTCGGCGTACGCCGAGGTTGGTCTAGGTATTACACGGATGAAGGATCAAAGAATATTATTGAGGGTGAAGAGATAAACATTATATTCCGTGATGGAGAAGCGATTAAGATCATTGTTAACGGAGAGCCCAGTGGGATACTTAGTCTAAAGAGAGAGGAAGAAGATGCTGGCAACGAATAACCTGACAAAAGTATATGGACGTCGAGTCGTTGTGAACAGCGTGAACCTGAAGATAAATCAAGGAGAAATCATCGGTCTGCTTGGCCCAAATGGTGCTGGTAAGACAACAACCTTTAATATGATAGTTGGTTTGTTGGCTCCTAATAAAGGCGATATTACACTTGATGATGTGGCAATAACCGATTTACCGATGTATAAACGGGCGCGTATGGGCATATCATTTTTGTGTCAGGAACCAAGTGTCTTTAGGAAGTTAAAAGTTATTGAGAATCTTATTGCGGTATATGAAATACTCGGCGTACCGCGCAAACAAGCCGGTATTAAAGCAGCCAAGGCATTGACAGATTTCAACCTCGAGCACGTGAAAGAGCAGAAAGCCTACACGCTTTCCGGCGGTGAGAGAAGACGCGTGGAGATTGCCCGGGCATTGATAACCGAGCCTAAATTCCTGCTTCTTGATGAGCCCTTTACAGGTATTGATCCCATCTCACGGGCAGAGCTTCAGAGCCTGATACTCGATTTGAAAAGTAAAGGTATTGGTGTACTTATTTCTGACCATAATGTTCGTGAGACACTCGAGATAACTGACCGCTCATATCTCATCTACGATGCCAAGGTTCTTTTATCGGGAGATGCCCAGACCTTAATAAATGATGCACAAGCCAGGGAATTGTATTTAGGTAAGAAGTTCAAGATATAGTAGTCCCTGCTCAGTCAATAACAAGATATCATTCTTGGATGCTTTGGTGCAAACTCAGTTTAGCGTTTTGTCACTTCGCTTTTACAGAAGTAAACTACGGTAACAGAATAATTTTTTTGGTTGTCCGTCTTTGGTCTGTATTCAACTGAACAAAATAGATACCTGCCGAGACCGGGCGACCGGTTTGGTCAGTACCTGACCAGAACAGCGTATGGCGTAGCGCGTATTGCGTAATGCGAGGAAAAACAAATACCAGCCTTCCGGTTGCGTCGTAGATCGATAGATCTACATTTTCCGCTGCCGAAGAAAGACCGAATGATATATTAACACATTTATTCGCGGGGTTTGGTATCACGGACAAATATACGTTTTCTTGGGTGTTTGCATTTTCAGCTTCCTCGATGCCCGGTGCGCTGCCAAAGAAGTGCATGATTGAATCCAACAATGTGGCGCGTGTTGAAGGTGGTGTTGCATCATTGAGCAACCCCAATTCAAAATCAGTGCCAACCGTCCGATAGGTCCCAGCGTCATGTGCCACTGCGCAATAGTAATTATCATCCTGGTCTCGAAAGATCGCATAGCCATTACCCGTTGGTTGAATATTATCCATGTACCAGTTCTCGCCACTGTATTCAAAATACATCCCATTTGTGAACGTGCCGGTTTGACCAGCGAGAGGTCCTAAGTCGGCAAGACTCCAGGATGTACTATTAATCCCGAATAAGGTTCCAAAGTTGTGTCCGTTAAAGTAATGGGGATCGATGAACCAAGCTGAACTTCCTTCTAAATACACTCTTCCGCCATTATTCAAATAGTCGGTGATCACGATCGCTTCTGCACTACCCTGAGTAATCACATGGCGATTTGAGTAGACACCGAGGCAGACAAATAGTGCTTGATACAGATTGAGATGCGAGGGCAAGGTTGTTCCATAATCACCCTCATAATTGAGCGCCTTGAGTATGGAGTCGATGTTCTCGCCAGGGGTTGGTGTAGGGTCAAGGTTCCAGACAAAATAGTTTTTCTGACCGACAATCAGTGAAAAATAGAACCTCGCATTGTAGTAGTTGGAAACGACCGATAGATTGAATTCTATGACCGTACCTATGGGCACGAATGGGTCAACCCAAATTACAAATGGATCGGAACTGTTGCTCTGTGTGCTATCAGTACTGATATGCCCAAACACTGCAGTACTGTCAGTGATGACGACCTCGTATGAATTAGTGCGCAGGACTGCGCTTACACTGTCAGCAGCAGCATCTCCTCGGTTTTGTATGGTTATTACAACATCAACTGTTTCGGCAGGTTCCAGTATATTATTGCCGTTACCACCGCTTATTACTGCCGATTCAAAAGTGAACTCAGGTGAGTAAATAACTTCGCTGAACTGAGATATCCAAACCGAGTCATTGATGTTCTGACAGGTAAGGGTAAAATCAATGTAGTGCTGATTCGGAGTAGAATGCGGAACCGTAAAGTTGTATCCATCCGGACCAGTGAAAGCAGTGTCGCCACTTAAGATATCACCGAAGTCCTTGACTGAATCGGTAATAACGATATAGCCGTCATTAGACCTCAGTATTCCGGTAATATTTACCGCAGTGCTCTGTCCCAGATTGACGACGGAAAGGGGAAGCTCTATTTCTTCGGTGGGATTTATTTTACCGTCATTGTTTCCATTGATCGAATCGTTAATGTATGAATTGAGGTAGATAACATAAGCGGCAGTGCTGATTACGCGCATGCTACTTTCATAAGGTTGGAGGTTCTTACCGGTCACAGTTATGAATACAGTATCGTCGACCACCTGGGGTGCGATATCAAAAACTGCGTGACCATTAATGTCGGTGGTTTCTAGGTGATAGATAGTGCTATCGAGTTTACCAGCCAGGCAAACAAGTCCATTTTGGATTGGGGTACCGTTGACTGCATCAGTGACACTGACTGTGACGTGTGCGTAACCAAAGGTCACAAGATCAGGATGGTTAACTGCAAGAGAGCAAGGTGTGTCGGTCCAGATACGCATTTCCGGATCACCCAGGGTTGTGAAACCTAGGTATTCATACAGTCCTCCTGAACTAGGATAAAGTTCGTAGACGTTGCTCCTGGCACCCTCGCAGGCTTCGCCGAAAGTCTCCGCGTCTGTACTGAAGAGCGTTCTGTAAAAACCTTTGGCTACTGCACTCCTCAAATGCGCACCGCCGCTAATGACCGTTGTTGTGGCAAAGTACCCAGCGCCGCCTCTTGGGTTTGTCGGTGTGCCGGTGAGTAACCAGCGTTCAGCAGTTGCTGGTGTTGAACCTGTACCCATACAGCAGCAAGTTATCGACATCACGATCGGTAGTTTTGTGCCGTTTTGTGTTGCATCAGGATTGACATTGAAGGGCGACCACCAATTATTTATTGCGGAGCCTCGGTACATAAAAAAGGCCCGTCCGTCGTACGCTGCGTCAAGGAGGTCATTTACATTGTTCCCATATATGTCACTAAACGAATCTATTTTCACAAAGCCACTGTTGACCATTAAATCTGCTGCAAAATGCAAGTCTGACCAGTATATCGAATCATCCGGCGGATCATAGTCCTGGCGGACCATGAGGCATGCTTTCTTGAACCAGAGCGTGTCTTCCCGGAACGGATGTCTTTCATAAGCAAGAATCTTGTTGACCACTGTGAGTGCTTCGGTGGTATTATGCACAGTAAGGCGTCCAGACAGTATTTCATTGTGTATATCACCCTGCATATTAGTATAGTAATTGTCCGAGTAAGTACCACTTACTGTGGGCAGAGGGATGTAATTGGGCGCACCGACCAGGAGTAGATATTCAGGTTGTATAACCCAGTTAGTATAGGCATCGAGGATGTAGTTTCTTATTTGAGATGCGTTTGGGTTTGAACCGATATCTGATAGTTTCGTAACTTTGGATTTCATACCCTTGAGGTATTTCCACTCGGCAAGAGGTAATACAGCATCGTAAAAATTGTCGTGCGTGATGATAAGATAGCGCGCGCCTTCCTGAGCGAATACGAGGATCTGCAAACTAATCAATAGGATAACGAATTGTCTCAGGGTCAAACTCATAATTTATTATAATACTTATGATACTTAAGTCAAGATATGATATTATCTAGTACTGGTGCCGTTTCAAATAGTGTGTTTCAAGTTTTTGCTGGAATCTCAGAAAACTGTAGTGGCAGACCCCCTCGATCTGAACTCGGGACCAAGGCTTGGTCTGCATTGTTAGTCGAGCAAGCTCGACCACTACGGAATTCGAAAATCGAGTATTATGATTTGAAACGGTACTGGCAATCCTTGACACTAACTTTTTCCAGATTATAATGGGTCGTGGATGAGATTCTAAAGAGGCTTAGGACAGCAGTAAAAGGTATCAACAGATTGACCAAGTTATTGAATAAATATGACAAAATCAGGTCTAAACCAGTAGATAATGCCTATTTGCTTGAGAAGAATCTGCAGATGATTGAAAGCTGCCTGTCCGAGTTGACTGTAAAGGAATTGGCTAAAGACCTGACTGAGTGGTTGGTTAAAGAAAAGAAAAAGATAGATGGTTTCAAAGAAGAATTCAGGATCAAATTTGGTCAAGAGCTAACCGCGCTTTTTGCTCAAGAGGGTAAAAAAATCAGAGGTCAGTATCCGATTCTTCGGATGGGGATATACACCCTTAAAATTGATTTCGAGTTTGGCTCGGTCGAGTTGTTCTTCGGTCCTGAAATTGAGAGAATAAAATCAAAGATCCCGCTCCAGGCAGTAACTGTATTTGAGACGGTGAAAAAGTTTGATAATGATTTGCATGCACTCAAAATGACAGCGGCTGATATGTATGAGACTTTACACGAGGCTTATAAGCGCCGACTCATTATGACTGGTCAATCCTTTGGTGAAAAAACACCGATCATGAAGGTACTCAGTGAATTCGTTTTGTTGCAACAATCCAAGCAATTCTTGATTGATCCCCAGAAAAGTAAATTCCGAGGATATTCGCGCGTTACTCTGAGTTATCTTATGTACTTCCTGAAAAGATCAGAGTTTTTTGAGAAGAATATCAGGCTACACGTTGCAACGTTTGATGCGACAGTTGATAAAATTAACACCCTCTGGATATTGGAAAATGATGAGGGTGAAGGGACTCATTATTCACACATATCCTTCGAAAAAATCCAAAATACCTAAATGCCTAAATACCTAAAGATCAAAGGATGTCAGGATATAAAGAAATCAACTAACTAAATGAAACAGGAAGACCAGAAATTAGCAAAAGCAATCATTCATAAACTCGGTAGTTTTGGTACACCACCGGAATTCGGTACTGAACATTTTACAGTCGGATTAGAACCTTATCTCGAAGTCATTGAGAACGAATATTTGAAGGATATGTTAAAATTTAATTTGTCTTCATTCAAATTGATAACCGGCAACTACGGCGGAGGCAAGACTCATTTTTTGTATTCGATAAGAAACCTTGCCTGGCGGCAAAACTATGTGACGAGTTATGTGAGTCTTAGTCCTACAGAATGCCCGTTTGACCGTTTGGAACTTGTCTATAAAAAAATCGCCGCTAACATAATATCGCCGCAGACATTAGTTGCTTCTAAACCAGCCCAAGGGACAGGTATTGAGACTTTGCTAAGACACTGGTACAAGAATGCCCGCGAACAAAGGGATTTCATCTCCCAGATCACGAACCTTGAGAGTTCAAGTTACACAAATGCACTTAAAGCAGCGGTGCTGAGTTTGGCCAGCGATGATGAAGATGAATTCAACGGTCTTGTTCAATGGTTGAAAGGTGAAGATATCCCGAGAGAATTGAGACTGCGTCATCGGATTTCCGAGCGCATCGATCGCAGTACTGCATTTAGGATGCTGCGTAGCCTGGTTCAATTTATCGATTCCATAGGCTATACCGGGCTGATCTTTCTGTTTGATGAAGCAGAGCGGGGGATGAGTATTTCATCGACCAGGGACAAGCGTCGGGCACTCGATAACCTTCGTCAATTGGTCGATGAGTGCGGTAATTCAAGGCTGCCCGGGGCAATGTTTTTCTATGCAGTACCCGATGAGAACCTTCTTCTTGAAGGGAGTGGTGGTGTCTACGAAGCATTAAAACAACGCCTGCGTTCCAGTTTTACTCGCATCAATCCGATGGGGGTCAAGATCAACCTCGAGGAAATCGGTGTAACCCCTGAAGAATTCCTGACCAGGTTGGGCGTTAAGCTTGCCGAAATCTTCCGGGTTGCCTACCGCTTTGATTTTGATAAAGAAGTTCTCCATGAATCCATGGACAATATGATACATGCTGCTGTAGAATTGCAGTCGCTTGATATCAGCTACCGCAGGATTTTTGTTATCGGGATCATTGAAGTATTTCAGCACCTAAGAGACAAGAATGAGTTGCTGGGCAAGGTTGAAGTACAGCAGATCTTACGTTCTACGATCAAGATGCTTGGTGATAAGGAAAAAGAAGATGTTGAAAGAGAAGAGTTCTGATACTGGTTGAATGGTCAGATAGTCGTATGGTTGAATAGTTAAATGACTAAATAGATACATACCGCAGCAGATGAAACAGCAAAGCGATATCGTAGCCCACTCTGTTTTTGGTGAAGGTGTTGTTGTGGCGACCCGTTGGGATGGGGGGGAAGCACAGGTTAAGTTCAGGAGTGGATTGTGTTTATGGTTGCCGTCCAGGTGGCTGAAGTCGATTGCTGCACACAAAACAGAACTTGATCAGATATCGTCGAAGAGATTGCTCGAGGCATTTAGGATGGGGGTTGTTCCACATCAGGATATCGATTCTTTTACCTTTGGTCGTGCCTACGAGATCAGTGCCCTGGAACAAGGCATACAAAAATTGAAAAAAGGACAAGGAGACGTATATCTTATCGAAGGTTCTTACGGTTCAGGTAAAACTCATCTTCTCGAATATACACGCCATTTGTCTTTAAAACGCGGTCTCGTTACAGCCTATTGCGAATTGAGTCCACAAGAGACGCCATTACACAGGCCAAAGCGGGTTTACCGAGAATTGATTTACAATCTGCGCTATATTAAAGACAACTGCGAATTCCATTTCCGTGATTTGTTGAAGATAGTGTCAGATATAAAAATGCAAGACCATTGTTTCTTAACACCGGTTTTGAAAATACTGCAGGATATGGACAATGCAGATTTGATGAGCGAGGTTTTCTGGCAGTGGATTGAGGGTGAGTCTACAAAGAAATACGCCACTGATTCACGAGCGCCGTTTCGTGTACGCGGTGGTCAAAAAATACCGGCGCTCTATGATTTTTCAACAGCGGGTGATTTTTACTCTTACATATTTACGGGGTTGAGTTATTTGATCCATAAAGCGGGTCTCGGAGGTTTGGTGCTCGTGCTCGATGAGGTTGAAACAGTCACCCGCATATGGGATTATGTATTCTACAGCAGGGGTTTGAGTTTTCTCGAAGGCTTGATCCTCGCAGCGCTAGATAGCGATGAACTTAAACAGATCGACACGAGGTTGGTGCATAATAAAGTTAGACCGACACCTTATATCTATAAAGAATCACATATGATGATCATTTTTGCCATAACCCCAATTCACGGGCTCCGAGGTCTTGATAATATCGTGAAACTTGTCAAAAACCGATACTATCTCCGTAGATTCAGCAAATCTGAACTCGAGGTGATATTTGATAACCTGGTTGATGCATACAATTGCGCCTATCCGAGTTTCACTATCGAAATATCACGCCGGGGGAATGTATTCAATGCTGCTCTCAAAAGAGGAAGCGGGGAACTTAGAGAGTTCATCAAATTTTCAGTAGAAGCGTTTGACTGGCTGAGGCTGGGAACGCAGAGACCACGTAAGGAGTCCCAGTAGAATATGCTTCGCACTCTACACGATAAATAATGGGTAAGGCGCAGATTATTTTTAGCTATCTACCCCGTTTAGATAGCAGGTATCTAACGGGGTTTAAGAATTTAGGGGATTCAGGTATTCTCATATGATCGAAGCGACCTCCAGTCGAGAATAAATGATAATGACCATTACATCTGCAAACGATATTAAACGACGACTACGAAGGACCTGGATGCCGTTTTTCAGTCGGTTTGGGAATTTTTTGCCGATTCAGGAATTGACTATTCCCCATATTCTAAATCATGAAAACGTGGTAGTGATATCACCTGCGGCGAGCGGGAAAACCGAGGCGGTGATCGCGCCGCTGGTAGAACATATGCTTGGAGATACCCAGGGGCAGTCTTTAAACGCGCTGAAGATACTCTATGTTTCGCCAACCCGAGCGCTTGTCAATGATCTCTTTCGTAGGTTAGTCGATCCAGTAACCTATGTTGGTGTAGAACTGGGGCGCAAGACTGGTGATCGACCACGACTTGATTTGAAACATCTGCCTGCAGTTTTGCTCACCACACCCGAGTCTTTTGATTCGATGCTTGCTCGCAAACCACGTGTTTTACAGACGCTGAGTGCGGTAGTGCTTGACGAAATACATCTGCTTGATAATACGCCGCGCGGCGACCAGTTGAGGGTTCTGCTCAAACGTTTGCGAAAATTCCATGATAAACTCCAGTATTGTGCTCTTTCCGCAACGATTGACGATATGGATATCGGAGCACACTATTTTGATGATGCAAAAGTATGTTTTTTGAAATCGACGCGTGAGATAGAGTATGAGTTGATTGAACAAGATGATTTTATTCAAAAAGTCTTTCGATTAGCAAAGCAAAGGGGGTTTAAGAAGATACTCATTTTTTTTAATGCCCGGAGTCTGGCTGAACTCTTCTCCCGGAAATTTAATAGACCACCGTTCCATGATGCCGTATTTGTTCACCATGCGAGTCTTCAAAAACAGCGGCGTGAAGAAGTTGAACACAGGATGAATCAGGGTGAAATCGGCATTTTATGCGCCACTTCTACACTTGAACTGGGGATCGATATCGGTGATGTGGATTGTGTGGTTCTTTACCGACCGCCGTTTGATATCTCTTCGTTACTCCAGAGGATAGGTCGGGGGAATCGCCGTACCAACAAGTTGTTCGCGCTAGGTATCTATACGAATACATGGGAAAGAATGCTGTTTGAGATCTATTTTGACTGTGCGATCAAGGGGCAATTGTTTGAGAAACGCTATCAACCTTCATTATCAGTAATACCGCAGCAGATCTACTCTTATTTATATCAACGCCAGCGCATTGGAACAACCCTGCAAAGCATATATAGGATCTTAGTACCGGTCTATACTGAAACACAGATAAGAACTGCATTTAAGAAATTGATCGATGATGGAAAAGTGAAAGAGAACAGACCAGGTATATATTTCGACGGTTATGAACTTGAAGAGAAGATACGTTGGGGAAAGATACATTCGAACATCGCGGATGTGGCGTTTGGCGAATATGACGTCATAAGTGTTGAGTCCAATAAACTCATAGGTCGGATTTTCCATCTTAAGCAAAAATTTATCCTTAGCGGTCGTTGCTGGGAGACCGTACGAATTTTGGAAAAGGAAAAAAGAGTTCTCGCAAAATGTATTGGCGATTCTCCAGCTGTCGCTAAGGTCTTTGAAGGAAAAGGTGAGGGAAATTATAGCTATATGCTAGCGTCGGTATTGAAACAGCGCATCTGTCCAGATATGGGCGTGATGGAATTCCCGATAACTTTTGATCGTGGTAATACATATATTCTGCATTTGCTTGGGCACTTGTACGGGTTTATCATTGCTGATGCACTTTCTGAACAAAGTCAGGATGCGCTGGATGCTGAGGGTAAAATGTTGATCCTGAACCACCAGATATTGGCTGGTAGTGCCTTTCCAATACCTGAAAAGGAAGCGATAAGGAAAGTGATCAGAAGAAATATCGCCAGACTTGAAGACGCCTTGGGCAGCGGCGCCTACCTTTATGACCTGCCAATTGATATGCAGATCGAAGATCACTATTTGAATCTGGACATTGAAGGATTTCTTGAATTCTTGTCATCGATTAAGCTCGTACCTATTGATTTAAAGGACTTTCAGAAAGCAATTAATAGCCTTAAAGAATAACGGAGACACGCTTCTCTGAGGACACATTTCATTGCAGACACGCCTTCGGTTGGAGACACACTTCGTTGAAGACATGTCGCTTTGCTCCTGAAACAGCCTGATAAATCTGTCCTGCCTGTCCCGAGTATATCGAGGGGAATGTAATTGAAGAATTGAGCGATTCCGAAATAGATATTAAATCTAAAATCTACAATCTGCAATTAAAATGTTGCCCCTTGACAAAAGAGAAATATTTTCTATAATAGTTATAGTTAGATAACATGAAAGGAGGTGATGTAAGGAAACTACAATCGTGATAAGACGCATTTTCGGTCTATTGCCTTTGGATTGGAAATGCCAAGAATTCAGTTTTAAAGGCACTAAAAAAGGAGAATAAAATGAAGAAGGCTTTGCTAGTCTTAGGAGCAATAGTTGTAATGTTGATAAATGGTTGTGGTGGGGCAAGTCTGATCGACTCACCAGAGATAAGCATGGTGGTTATGGATGAAACGTCGGTAACCATTACCTGGGATGAAGATACGATGATTGAAGGACATGATGATTTCCAAGGTTATAATGTTTATTTTTCAGTCGATTCAAGCGAGTTAATCGTTATAGATGGAGAAGACCTGAATAAATTTAATGCTGATGCCATTACAGATCTCTTTTACGAAGTCACTGGTTTAGACCAGGACACGGTTTACTATTTCCAGGTGCGTACGGTCAATGTTGATGATGCTGTCGGTTCCTACAATACGAATGTTCCTTTTGTTGAGGCATCTCCAAGACCAGAGTTCACGGCGATAGTGAAATTTGAGATTGGCACAGGACCCGATCCAGACTGTGCTATCCGTTTCTCTGATGCTACACTCATGGCTGATTCTGAAATGGCTGATAGTCTTGCAGATATGTGGATTGATGCCTGGGATTCACCAACCTATGATACAGTTGCGGCTGCTTCACCTTCACACAATACAGAATACGGCACTGGAGCTAATATTAGCATGCTTTTGAACCTAGGTCAGTATGGTTTTGATGAAATATTCGAAGTGACAACCGAACCTGCAGATACGACCTCGGTGGCTATTGTGGAGGGAGATCTGGTTATTATTAAGACAGCAGATGAACATTATGTGAAGTTGCATGTTGATGCTGTTGACAAGGTTGCTCTAGAAGTCACGATCACCTATGCTTACCAGAATATTGCGAATTACCCGCACTTCTCACCGTAAATAGTTTCACCCCCACCTTTGTCCTCCCCCTTCAAGTGGGAGGAAATTGGGGGAGTATTCTCTTTCCCCTCGATGGAACTCGGGATTTGCAGCAAGGGGGAGGAAATTAATCAGTAAAAGGGCGGCTTTGCCGCCCTTTTCTTCTTAGGCTCAATAAATTGAGCAACTCCTTCGTGGTTCAATTCGCTTAACAACCTGATTATTTACGCAAATCGTCATTGCGAGCTTGATTTATCCCGCTTCGTATCATGATTTTATAAATAGAATTGCGGGATTTATCGGGCGTGGAAATCCCAGATTTACCAATAACAAATGAGATTGCTTCGTCCCCTTCGACAAGCTCAGGATTCCTCGCAATGACAAAAGAAAAAACAGAATGTTGAATTTGACTATGATCTAAAAATGCTACAATGTCAAGCTGGTACTACGTTTACTTAAAATTAGACAAATTAAATATGAATAATGCGGATCAAATCTCCATTCTGCCTTCCAAAGCTCTAGTCAAAGTTGTGATATCAGCAAGGTCAAGATCGCTGCCCATGGGTAGACCCCGGGCAATCCTCGTTACTTTGATACCCAAAGGTTTCAAAAGCTTGGCAATATAAATCGCCGTTACGTCACCTTCAGTAGTTGGGTTTGTCGCCATGACAACCTCGGTGATATTGTGTGATTCTATCCGCTTGATGAGCGGTTGTATGCGCAAGTCATCAGGTCCGGCATTGTTGATCGGCGAAATTACGCCGTGGAGTACGTGATATAGACCTTTGAATTCACTCGTTCGCTCCAAGACCATAACATCTGACGGTTGTTCAACGACGCAGATAATGTCTTTATTGCGCCCAGGATGGGCGCAAATCGCGCAAGGATTATGCTCTGTCCAATTATGGCAGATTGAACATTCACTCAGTTTATCACGCGCACGTTCAATTGCTTCAGTCAGTTCCTGCACCTTTGCCTTATCCATTTTCTGCAAGTAAAATGCAAGCCGTTGCGCAGTTTTCCTACCGATACCAGGTAACCACTGTAGTTTCTCGATCAAATCGGTCAATAAAGACATGATCTATTCTACTTAAATTGCCCTGCAAGTCAATGCCAATCCTGCCCTACTTAGTGGTGACGTTTCAAATTATCAATGTTCGAACAAAAACAAGGCACGAACTATCTTAAACAGCATTATTCCCTTGCTTTCTCATGGGATTTCTATATAATAACTCAGTTTCAAATCCAGGAAATAAGGGTAAGCATAAGGGCATTACAAAACATTATGTTTGTGTGAGAAAGGAGTTATTATGAAGGTCAAATTTCTAGGCCACGCAGCTTTTTTAATCACATCAGATGTTGGTGTCAGGATCATAACTGACCCGTATAAGCCAGGCTGTTTTGATGGCGGTATCAAGTACGACCAAATAACCGAAGAAGCTGATATCGTTACGATTTCGCACGAACACGACGACCATAACGAAACTAACATCAACGGCAATCCAACTTTTATAAGAAGTGCTGATGTCAAGATCGTGAAAGACATCAAATTCAGCGGTGTTGATGTCTATCATGACACGAGCGAAGGCAAGGAACGTGGTAATGTTGTGATCTTCAACATGTCCATTGATGGATTGAATATTGTTCATCTCGGAGATCTCGGTCATGATCTCAGCCCCAAGGAAATCGAAGGCATCGGCAAGGTCGATGTTCTGTTCGTTCCGGTTGGTGGATACTTCACTATTGACGCTAAGATTGCAGATAATGTTATCAATGTTTTGAAGCCAAAGATAGTTATACCCATGCATTTTAAGACTGATAAATGCGATTTCCCCATCGCGCTAATCGATGATTTTATAAAAGATAAGGAAGTCAAAAATGTTGATGGTGAGCTGGTGATTTCAAGGGACGAGCTGCCTGATAAGACGACTATTTATATACTCAAACCAACCAAGTGATGGAAGATAGGTTAGGGGTTGGATGCTAGATTATTCTATATTCCAGCTTCTTAACCCCAACCATATGACCATCTGTTAAGAAGGAGATTAAATGAGAGAAGTTGACTATAACACAATTGTTGATTCCGTGGCCCGTCTGTGCATGGAAGCGAATTACTTTTTGGGTGATGATGTAGTCAAGGTACTTAACCAAGCTTTGGAAAAAGAAGAATCCGAAACCGGTAAGGATATCTTGGGTCAATTACTAAAGAACGCGGAGATTGCAAAGACCGAAAAAATCCCAATCTGTCAGGACTGTGGTTTTGCAGTAATTTTTCTGGAGATGGGTGAAGATACTCATGTTAAAGGCAATATTATCAACGCGATCAATGATGGAGTTAGAAAAGGCTATACTGAAGGGTTCTTGAGAAAATCCATTGTGTCTGATCCTGTGAAGGGGAAGAATACCGGTGATAACACACCTGCCATCGTACACACCACGATCGTAACTGGCGATAAGATCAAAATCACGGTTGCTCCAAAGGGTGGTGGTAGTGAGAACATGAGTGAAGTAAAAATGATGAAGCCAGCTGATGGTATTGAAGGCGTTAAGAACTTTGTCATAGATCGTGTAACGCGTTCAAGCTCGAATCCATGTCCGCCAACAGTTATCGGTGTCGGTATTGGTGGCACGTTTGAGTACGTCG
>CBFDDH010000006.1:0-88947 GCA_965603515.1 uncultured bacterium | reverse complement strand
CTGTTTTCTGATAATCATCGGTCTGAAAACGCACAAAGTACACACCCGCAGGAACACGCGCTCCCGTCTCATCAGTAGCATGCCATACAATTCGGTGATGGACTGAATGTGGTTCTGCAGATACATCGTATGATTTCACCAGTTTACCGGCGGCATCGTATATCTTTATGTATGTATCACGAACACCCTTACTAATTACATAATTCAATGTTATGGACTTGACCCCTGGATTCGATGTCAGAACAAAGCTTGAGTTTATTATATCTTGTGCTTTTGGCGTCTCAGCAATACCAACGACCACGTCAGCCCTTTTTAAACAAGAATAATCACCCCAGGCCCAGGCATTGTTATATCCCTTAACATAGTAATAAAATTCGCCCTCAGCATGTCCAGTAAACGAGTAAGATGTATCAGTAATACTCGAAGAAACTGTATTAACGTTAGCAAATAAGCAAACTGGGAAGATATCGTCAACATAAAACCCACCAGACAGAGTATTGCCATCAGTCATAGAGCGGAACCTGAAATAGACAGACTTGCCGACCCAGTTATTCAATGAATATGCCTTTCTCACCCAGGAACTCTGATTGCCATTGAACCGAGTTGTATCGAGGTTGAACCAGTTTTTTGTATTCTCGGAGACCTCAACGACTGCTACATCATAATTAGTTTCCAGGTTATAGCGGCACCAGAAAGTAAGTGAATCGCCGGTCTGCACAAAATAAGGGTGCGTGGTATGGGCAGCATAATTCATATCATTTATATTTCCCGAAAAGAAACTGTGCGTGCCAGAATGGGCCTGGCTCGTGCTCAATGTAAATCCATTGAGTACCCAACGGCTCGTGCCCGATTCAAGGTCATCTTCAATAATCGAAGGGCTGGATAATTCAACAAGCTCCCATTGTAATGGCTCATTATAAACCGGGTTCTTGGCATGCCAGTAGATCGTGAAATCCTCACCCACTGTACCCAAAGAATAGATGCTCGGTGGTGGTACCACGGTTCTCACTAATAGCACGATAGAATCGCAGATCCCGGCAAGATATTCAAGTGCTTTGAAATTCTGATGAATAATATGATCGAGCTGACTCACAGGTTGATAAAATGACGTACCCAGTTCTGTGGTAAACGAAAGGTTGGCAACACCGCCAACATATCGCGACCAACCATAAAACCAGTCCACGGACGAACCACTGACTGGATATATAGTTATCCCAATAGGACCACGATAATAGTATCCGCCTCCTAATCGCTGTATTAAATCTGCTGCATTATTACCAAAATGGTTGTACAGGACTGAATCAGGCGAATGTTCGGCCTTCCAACCCCATGGCCACATGAGCATTTCACCATGGCTGTGATAGCTCATATTTGCATTACAGAAATGATCCTCTACATAAAGTGTCAAGGCTCTGGTTTCATCACCTGAGTTTGCATAGGCACCGCAAAAAAGGGTTCCAGCTGGTCGATGACTCGCCTTACCATCATCAACCGCACCCCACTCGCCTTCGAGTTCTGATGTACAGCCTGCATAATTGCGGTTCGGATCAGTCCCAGTGCTGCCGCCAAAGGGTTCGCGGTTCTTGCGCCACCAATTGGCTGACGGATAATCGTATAAGTAACCGTCAGGATTTATTATCGGGAAGCAGTACAGTTCTGTATTATCAATAATATCGGTAATATTGCCTACAGTACCGTATGCTCTAAGCATGGAATCTGCAAAAAACAGTACCGTGGGAATACAAGCCCATTCGCGCGAATGATGCAGACCATCGATCAGAAAGCCAGGTTCATCGTCTTCTTCAACGTGGACATTATCAGATATTTTGACACCGTACATCCAATTTCCTTGATAAGTCGGGATCGGCAAAGAATCAAGTTTACAGATCGAAGGGTAGTTCTGAACCATCTGTTGGAGACTGTCATTGACCTCAGCATAAGATAAATAATCAGCCCGCACCTGCTCTTTAATATGCGCAATACTGAAGACGATTATTTTATAAGGCAAGCCTGATCCTCTTATCTGCATCAAGACATCGTGATCAGCAACAATATCATAGTACTCACCAGCACGCGCACTGGCAATATCGAGATCATACTTGGGCGAGATCTTCTCAATATCCTGCCAGTTTGGTGCATAGACCCGAACGATCATGTCCTGGGCCAACGCAAAGCTAATGAGCACCAGTAATGCAACGATAATTTTTCTCATTATATCTCCTTTTGATTTTTACGACATGATAGCATTTCTTACTTCATCGAAGTGCAAATAAACCTATATTTATATAGACTTAAATCTATTTAGACATCCTCCTTCTTTCTATATTATTATAATGCAAATAAAAAATTTGTCAACCTTGAATGGACCTGGATATACTAAGCGACCCGGCCAATCCTCCTAAGCCGGATCGACTTCCACTGCCAGATCTTTATGATGTCCAAAAGTGACTTGGCTTCACGACCCAGGTCAAAAGAAAAGTAAATGAAAAGCGGCTTGCCCTTTAGATTCTTCTTGTGCAAAGGTCCCCAGAACCTTGAGTCCATTGAATTATCGCGGTTGTCGCCCATGACAAAAACATAGTCGTCAGGTACTACGACGGGGCCAAAATTGTCCCTTACGTGAACGTTCAAAATGTCATAGAGCTTAGCTTGCTCCCATGTCCTCTGATAGAGCATGCGGTCCAGGTTGATCGGCTCATACACATGATAATCCGCGTGCCGGGTATAAGGCTCTGATATTGCTTCTCCGTTAATATACAAAACCTTATTGATAAGCTGCACAGTATCACGTTCAATGGCAATACAACGCTTCACAAAATCCCGTTTCTCATAAGGATATTGGAAAACGACAATTTCACCACGCCGGGGCAATCTTCCTGGAATTAACGGGATTTGATGAACTGAAAACGGAATCGGGATTTTGATACCGTATATGAAGCGGTTGACAAGCAAAGCATCACCCACCAACAAAGTTTTCTCCATCGAGGGTGTGGGTATTACATATGCCTGCACGAAAAATGCTCTGAGAATCAAAACTACTACAATAACGATTATCCAGGTTACTATTTCCCGCTTGACCTTTTCCTTCACAGCAAATTATAATGCGTTTTACACTGAAGTCAATAATATCATTAATCGCCCTCTTTCAACGCTATCAAGAGAATATCAATTTTTGGAAACTTGGACAGATTGTCTAAGAGACATTTCAGGAACTCATTACTCTTCGAGTAAGTCCTGCAGAAGAGGGACGCATCGAGAAGTTCCTTCACGATATGATGTTCTCCCGCACACAGCACACGGGATGCTCATTGCTGCAATCACACTAAAACTGTGAGCAGCATTGGCATCGACAAAGCCCCGTTAGAACTGAATATCCGTATGTTCTAATTCATTGATTTACTGAACATAAAATTCTATGGCAAGCTCTAACGGGGCAAAGCTCGCCTGTCTCGAACAAGGTGAGAGGAACAGTAAAGCTATTTATTCTTCGAGCGAGCAGAGCGAGTCGAGAAGTTCCTTTGATAAATTAAAAATCAAGGGATGAAGATGTATCCAAGTTTCTGCAATTATATCTTGACTTATCTATGATTATACATAAAATAACAAATGCAATTATATGGGCGGTTAGCTCAGCCTTGGTTAGAGCGTCTGCTTGACATGCAGGAGGCCACCCGTTCAAGTCGGGTACCGCCCATGTTTTCCCATCGAGGCTGTCTTGGCGAGAAAAACCCATCACAAGGAAAAGATCAATGGAAAACATACTGGATATCCTCATAACTATTCAGAGACTCGATGATGAAATAAAGGATACGATATCCGAAATAGAACTAATCCCCGCTAAAATTGAAGATTTAGAAAAAGAAAAAAAAGAAGCCGACAACGCACTCGATGAGAGAATAAATCGCATCCAAGAGATCCGCAAAGTCTACAAGATCAAAGAAGGAGATATTGCTGCAAACGAAAGTAAAACAACTAAACTCAACAACCAGACATTTGCTGTTAAAACCAATGAAGAATATCGCGCGATCCTTAATGAAGTGGATTTTTTGAAAAAAGAAAATGAGAAAACCGAAGATGAAATGATAAAACTCCTGGAAGAGGAAGAACAACTGAAGAAATCTGTGGAACAGTTTGAATCTGAAACCAAGGACTTGATCCGCAAGAAGAGCGAGGAGATCGACAATACCCATAAGCATAATGAAGAATTGATCGAACATCTAGCCCAACTGAAGGCTGATTTCGATACTCATTTCGGTAAACTCCCCAAGGACATCAGCGAGCAGTATAATAAAATAAAGAAGGTTCGTGGCAATGCGGTCTGTTTGATCCATGATGAAACATGCACCGGATGCTTTGCCAATCTCACACCCCAGTTTCTCAATGAACTCAAGAAGAGAAACGAACTGCTCTTGTGTGGTAGCTGTGGCCGCATACTAATATACGCTAACCCCGACAAAAACAATTAAGAAAGCAGACGAACCCTGATGGCTGCGCAGTCTATCCATCCCCTTGTTGTGTATGTAGATGGTTCATCGCGCGGCAATCCTGGACCTGCCGGCATCGGCGTTGCGGTTTTCGCGAGCGACGATACATCAAAACCAATTGAAGAGATTTCGCGCTACATCGGCATAACAACAAACAACGTCGCCGAATATGAAGCAGTCATTCACGCATTGAGGTGGTTGATCAAATCTAAAAAAAAATCTTGCACAATAAAACTCGATTCGGAACTCGTCTACAAACAGATAACTGGTCAGTACCGAGTACGAAAACTCCATATTGGCCACCAGATAAAAAGAGTCCGGCGATTGCAGGAACAGCTTGAAAAAATCTCATTTGTCTTGGTGCCACGCACTGATAACAAAGCTGCAGATCGTCTCGCTCAACAAGCATCAAAAAAAGTGAAGGTCACAAGGAAATCTTTCAAACAAACCAGATTACTTGAATAGAAAATCAGAAAGTTTGAAAGAAGTATTCGCAGCTCTTTCAGGCATCTTGACAATCATTTGAAAAAGAATACACTAATTTAATGAAATTTTCTAAAGAAATAGACGCGCCACGCCTTTTGATTTTTGGCTATCTTGGCATTATCGGCGTTGGCACACTGCTACTGCTTCTGCCATTTTCCACGACCAATGGTATTTCAGTCATTGACGCGCTATTTACCGCTTCATCCGGCCTATGTGTTACCGGCTTGATCGTCAAGAATACGGCACTTGACTTTACCTTATTTGGGAAATGTATTATCCTTACGCTCATTCAAATCGGTGGTCTTGGTTACATGACCCTTTCGACAACCTTCTTCTTTTTTCTCGGCAGAAAAATATCCTTGCGTGACCGAGTTCTTTTCAAGGAATCGATCAATGTCCTTTCTTTTGAAAACCTGAAACGTTTTGCCTGGCGCGTATTTCGAATAACCATTGCTCTAGAACTAACTGGCACCATACTCTTGTACATCTTTTTCTTGAAAAAATTCAGCCCGCTTGCTGCTCTAGGCCATGCATTTTTTCACGCGGTATCTGCCTTCTGTAATGCCGGCTTCTCGAGTTTTTCAGAAAACATGAGCCTCTTTTCAAGTTCGCCCGGTGTACCGCTTACCGCCGCTGCATTGTTTATTATTGGTGGCCTGGGTTTTATTGTCATCTCTGATGTTTTCACGACATTTATAAAAAGAGCCAAGAAACGTTTGTCCTTGCACACTACTATTGTGATAAGAACAACGCTAGCCTTTATTGTTTTTGGCACGATATTCATTCTTGTACGTGAAGGCCACCATGCATTGCAGGGATATACATTTGCTGAAAAGGTCCTCCTTTCATTTTTTCAGGCAGTTACACCAAGGACTGCTGGATTCAACACCTTTACCATATCAATGTTTTCACCAATCACCCTTTTTATGTTTATGCTCTTCATGTTCGTCGGTGCTTCTCCTGGAGGTACTGGCGGTGGTATTAAAACAACAACCTTTGCCTTGCTCTGCAAATGGATAAAAGAATTGCTCCTGGGTCGCCACGGTGATATCTCCACACATCGGAAAAGGATACCTATTGAGCAGGCTTTCAGGTCATTCGTCATTGTTGGCATAGCTATCTTTGTTATTATCCTTTCGTTCACCTTGATCATGCTTTTTGACAATCCACGACCCCTTAAAGCTCTTTTTGAGGTCTTTTCAGCTTTGGGAACAGTTGGACTTTCTTTAGGTTCAGCCCTGAATCCCTTCTGCAGTTTTTCATATGATCTTTCATGGATCAGCAAACTGGTGATAATAATGACCATGATAACTGGTCGTGTAGGAACAATCACTATTGGCAGTGCGCTTTTGCGACCGCACCCCATGGATTTCAAATATCCTGAAGAACCTATTGTAATCGGGTAGCCCCAGGGTGAAATCGATTCTGTTGTATAATGCACATTTTCTTGATTTTCGCAAGCCGCACAAAAAGATCCGGGCAATTCAGATCAGAAACGGCATAATAGAAAAAACCTACACGAAAAAACCTAAACTGCCACCAACAACAAAGCAGTATAACCTGAAAGGAAACTATGTTATTCCCGGCTTCATTGATAGCCACACCCATCTCATTTCTCTGGGCATTGAACGCCAACGCATTAACCTTGGAAAATGCAAGTCTTTGAATGACTGCCTTGAAAAACTTCGCGCCGGGCTAACTAAAGACAAAAAGGTCGTCTTTGCTTCTAACTGGGACGAAAGCGATTGGTCTTCATTCAGATCAGAAGACCTGAATCGGCACACGCTCGACAAAATATCAAAAGAGAAACCGATTATCATGCGCCGTATCTGCGGTCACTTTGCCGTGGTCAATTCCCGTGGACTGAGCTATATATCGAATAAGTGGCGCACCGTGAACAGAAAAAACGGTCACCTTTATGAAAATATTGCCCTTAATTTGAATGATATTTTCAAACCTGATAAAACAATGCTCCAAAAAGCTTTGAAACTGGGTACTTCTGAAGCACTGAAAAAAGGGATAACATCAGTCCATGAAATAACAGATATCCGGCGTTTCCGCCTGTTACAGATCATAAACAGAAACCGTGGTTTGAAACTAAGGTTTTCTGTCTATGTTTTACTTAAACATTTCAAAGATATTCAGAACGCCGGACTCTCATCTGGTTTGGGTGATGATTTCTTGAGATTCTCCGGCATAAAAATCTTCCTCGATGGTTCAATCGGTGCCAAAACCGCGGCGTTAACCAATCCCTATGTACGGACCAGAAGATATGGCAAGATTCTAATAACGCGACAGAAACTTGAACAGATAGCTAGCGCTGCAAAAAAACATGGTATCCAGCTTATGATCCACACGATCGGCGACCGCGCTACTGCCCAAGCCCTTGAAGTTCTGAAAAAAATCATCACCAGAACGCAGAATCCATTACGCCACCGGCTTGAACATCTCGAAATCCTTAATCAGTCTTTGATCAAGGATATCGCTGATCTCGACTTGATCTGTTCTATGCAGCCAAATTTCGCGAGAAAATGGCAAAGACCCGGAAATATGTACGAACAGTATCTTGGCAATAGATACAAAACCATGAATTGTTTTAAGCAGTTATCAGATGCTGGAGTGAAATTGGTATTTGGCTCAGACTGCATGCCCTTGGATCCGCTCTTCGGTTTTCATGGTGCCATCCATCATCCCTTTGCATGTGGCAGGCTAAAACCTGAATCTGCTTTTAGGAACTATACAGCAGGAGGCGCCTACGCCACATTTGACGAAAACAAGAAAGGGATAATTGAAAAGGGTTTTCTCGCTGACCTCGTGGTGATTGACAATAACCTATTCACGCAGACCAATATGGACCGGATCAAAGTATTGATGACCATGGTCAACGGTGATATCGTTTATCAAAAGAAGTTGTGAAGCAGTTCTCTTGGTATTTCAAAAAAGCATACAAGAAATTCAGTACTGACCGGTGTCCCCTCCTTGCTTCTGCACTGGTGCATGCAACTACCTTTAGCCTCTTCCCTCTTCTCCTCGGTCTCATTTCGCTCTCAGTCTTTATCATGGGTTCTTCAGAGGGTGTCATCGATAAGATCATGCCTTATCTAAAACAAGCATTTCCAGTCAATATCAATGAGATTATCAATAATATTTCACTGATAAAGCAGAATTCAATTGTTATTGCAATCGCTGGTTTACTCGGTTTTCTCTGGGGTGCGGCGAGTATATTCCGTGCTTTAGAATCAACCCTTAATGTTATCTGGAAGGTCAAGAAGGACCGACCTTTTTTCCGTAAGAGTCTTTTGACAATTGGTTCGGCATTTCTTGTAATCATTCTCCTTTTGGGATCAATTTTCGCCAACCTTGTAGCAAAGGCAGTTGGCGCTGAGGGCTCAGCGATGCTTCCTCCCCAGTTCAGCATTATCTTGAGTATCCTCTTATTTGCCTTGATCTACTGGCAATTCCCGAACCGTAAGGTGCAATTCAAGGATGCTATGTTTGGCGCCGTGTTTACTGGTATTGCCTGGGAAGTAGCGAAGTTTCTCTTTACCTTTTATATTACCAGAATGGTAGATTATTCCAGAGTATTTGGTTCGTTGTCCACCTTAGTAGTCATTTTCTTGTGGGTCTATTACTCTGCATACATTTTTCTGTTCGGCGCTGAACTCAGCTATATCTACGCCCGAAGGAAACACCTTAAGAAATAAAAATTGGTTACTAAGTGATTGAGTCATTAAGTTATTGAAATATCCAGATATACAGAGAAAAAAACTAATTACGTAATAACCTAATAACCAAATTACTCAATCACTGCTCGGTTTCACCGAGCTCATCTTCCCTCTTGACAAATATCAAATTGTGGTTATAATTAAACAATGACTCTATATGTAGTGTATTTTAAGCATATTTCACAATATGTATCTGAAATCCCGAATAAATTCAAACCCCATAAATCTGATTTTTTACTAAATGATGTAGGTCGGAAGGTTAAAAACGGTTTTGGTAATTTGAATTTGATATTTCGTATTTGCTTAGGATTTAGTGCTTTGAATTTAGCATTTATCTTATGAAGTGTCCAAGATGTGGTAAGGATAGCGACCGGGTATTAGAAACAAGAGTGCCACAATCTGGTTCTGTAATACGCAGAAGGAGAAAGTGTACTAACTGTCTTTTCCGCTTCACCACGTACGAAACCATTGAGCGCATGCCTTTGGTAGTCGTAAAACGCAACAAGACAAGGGAACCTTACGACCGAGCAAAACTTCTTAATGGTATTGTAACCGCGTGCCGAAAGCGGCCCGTGTCGGCTGAGAAGTTAGAGACCATTGTCAATGATATCGAAGATGTTGTGTCTGATAGATATCAAACCGAGATAAAATCATCTGAACTCGGGCGTATGGTTTTAGAGCATCTATTAGAAATCGATGAAGTCAGTTATGTGCGATTTGCATCGGTATACCGCAAATTCACCAATATCGATAAATTTGCCAGCGAGTTAAAAAAATTAAAAAAGGAGAAAAGATGTCAGACAAAACATCCGTGAGGATTGGTATCTCTGAAGAAATCCCTGAGGAATCGATTTTTCAGAGTATTAAGAAAAGAAACGGAACAGTTGTCGCCTTTGACAAAAAGAAGATAACTAATGCTATATATACCGCAGCAAAAGCCATAGGTGGAGACGACCGAGAGCTTGCAGAAAAACTAGCCAATGAAGTTGTCTTGTTTCTCTATACCCTCAAGGGGAATAAAGTACCGGAAATCGAAGAAGTCCAGGATGCGGTAGAGAAAATACTTATTGAAAGCGGTCATGCTCGCACGGCAAAGGCATATATCCTTTACCGAAGACAACGTGAAATACTGAGAAAAAAGAAGCTTTTTTCCAAGCTGCCCGAAGAACGAGACACAACCGACTATGCTTTATTTGTACGCACTTCAGACGATGATTTTGTCTCCTGGGATCGAACAAGAATCGTCAATGCATTACAGAATGAAACCGGATTGGATCAAGAGATTGCACTAAAAATCGCCGAAGAAACCGAAGATACGATTCTAAATTCTAATGTGGGACTTATCTCTTCATCGCTGATCCGAGAAATAGTCAACGTGAAACTTATCGAACATGGTCTAGAGAATTCACGCTTACGTCACACACGACTTGGTATCCCTCTGTACGATGCAGAAAAAATCATCTTATACGCGAACCGAGAGAATGCAAATATTCCGCACAACCCGGAAGCGACTAATATGACTATCGCCGAGACCGTCAAGAAACAGTATATGCTTTCCGAGGTTTTTAGCCGTGATGTTGCTGATGCGCATATAAAGGGGGATATCCATCTGCACGATCTGGGCTTTGGTGACCGCCCCTATTGTTCGGGTCAATCTTTAGAATATGTGAAGAAATTTGGATTGAATCTACCTAACGCGCTCTCCATAGCCAAACCAGCAAAGCATGCTGATACATTGCTAGCCCATATGGTTAAATTCTCAGCAGCGCTACAAGGACATTTCGCTGGGGCAATTGGCTGGGATGCAGTCAATGTCTTTTTTGCACCATTTTTAACTAAAATGAACGACCGCGAAATACATCAAGTTGCCCAGATGCTCATATTTGAATATTCACAGCAATCAGTGGCAAGAGGCGGTCAGGCGATATTCTCAGACCTCAACATTTACTGGGAAATCCCTAAGCATTTCAAACATGTCGAGGCGATTGGTCCAGCCGGTGAATACACGGGCAAGAAGTATGGTGATTATGCAAAAGATGCCCAAAGATTTGCCTGGGCTCTTTTTGACATCTACATGGACGGCGATGGGACAGGTCGACCCTTCTTCTTCCCCAAGCCACTCGTTCATATTACCGAGAACCTCTTTAAAACTCCTGGTTGGGAAGACTTTTTAAATCACATCGCTGACGTGTCATCTAAACGCGGCAATACTTACTATGTATTTGACCGTGGGGAAACCGCAAGAATATCAGAGTGCTGCAGATTATCATTCAAACTCGAGGAGTCAGACCTGGAAGATGCCAATAAGCCGTGGAAAATGCGTTATACTGCACTCCAGAATGTCACGTTGAATCTTCCCAGGGCTGCCTATTTATCCAAACACGATGATGATTTACTCTACAAGAACCTCGATAGATTACTCGACCATGTAGTAAAGGCGCACCTCCAGAAAAAACAGTTCATTGAGAAAATTATCTCGCTGAAAGATGAAGGACCACTCGCACTGCTGACTATGGAAAGAGACGGTGAACAGTATCTAAGGCTCCATCGAGCAACCTACTTGATCGGTTTATTGGGCTTGAATGAGCTTGTTGAATACCATATAGGAAAACAGATGCATGAGGATGAAACCGCTTTACGCTTCGGCCTCAGAGTATTGGCGTATCTGTATTTGCGGGTCAAAGCACTATCAAGCACTCACGGACTGCGTTTTGTCATCGAGCAAACTCCTGCTGAATCCACTGCCCATCGTCTTGCCCGCCTTGATGTTGAGCATTTTCCAAACATGGCATTGAGTATTGTAAAAGGCGATATTAAAACCGACTCGATATACTACACCAATTCGACATATTTGAATGTGGGGATCAATTTAGACTCGATTGACCGTGTAAAAATTGAAGGTAAATTCCACGATATGATCGAAGCCGGTGCATTAACCCATGTCTGGCTCGGTGAATCACAGCCGCCAAAAGAATCGATTGCCAACTTTGTAGTAAAGACATTCTGTAATACCCGTAATGCACAAATCGCCTTCTCGCCAGAGTTTACAACCTGTAACAGTTGTTTCAAAACGTCAAGAGGGCTCAGGGAAATTTGTCCTCATTGTGGCAGCGATCATATCGATCACATCACCCGCGTAACCGGTTACTTCACTAAAGTCTCTAGCTGGAATAAAGGCAAAAAACAAGAACTGAAAGACCGCCGTCGCTCCAGTATCTAATAGTGTAAATCTAAAGCCTGTCTTCTCATACGTTCTTCATTAAAAGTTACTGTATTGACATACAGGCTATTTTGGATATTATCACCAAAAGGTGGAGCTCATGAAAAATACATTGTTAATAGTCGCAATTATAGCGTTGATATTCTTAAACTGCGGGAAACCAGAAGAACCAACACCACAGGTTACTGAGGAACTGGTTTTTATACCTCCTCAAGGCATGGTTCTGATCCCAGCTGGATATTTTACAATGGGCAGTGATTCTGGCACTGCAAGTCCTAAGCACAAGATCTGGATAGACGCTTTCTTCATTGATAAACATGAGGTAACGAATCGTCAGTACAGGGAATTCATCGAAGCAACCGGTCATCCAAAACCACCCTTTTTCAGAGATCGAGACCTTAATAAACCTGATCAACCAGTCGTTGGCGTGAGTTATTACGATGCTCTGACCTATACCCAGTGGAAGCGTAAACGTTTACCCACTGAGGCAGAATGGGAATACGCTGCGCGAGGTGGCCTGGAAGGCAAACAATTCCCATGGGGAGATGAGGCAGTAGCAAAAAGATGCAATTATGCTCCCAAGCCATTCAGAGAAAAAGATGGTTATGACTACTCAGCTCCAGTGGGGAAGTATGCGCCGAACAATTACGGATTGTATGACGTCGCAGGAAATGTCTGGGAGTGGTGTCAGGATTTCTATGACCAAGAATATTATAAGATCAGCCCAGAAAAAAATCCTACTGGACCTGATTCTGGTTACACCCGGGTACTTCGAGGGGGCTCATGGTTGAGCATTAATCCTAAATACTTGAAGTGCTCATCAAGAATGGAACTAAAACCATTCGTGCAGGACCGCTATTATGGGTTCCGCTGTGCAAAAACTCCGTAGCCTATCACTACTTCTGTTTATTGCGGCGTGCTTTACTCACAGGTTCAGCATACCATTTGAGCACAATATTCTAGCCGCTGATCCGGTTGATGAAAAAGCTAATAAAGAAACTGAACCGCTGCCGGTTGCACATGAACCTTCTATATCATTAGAGCGTAGATTAGTCCGCTCGAGCAAGATCATAGAATTCAAACAGACTATGCCTGATGAAACTCTTGAGCCAGTCATGCTTCGACTTGATTATGAAATTCGTTCTTTCGATGCCAGTCAAACCTCAGTGGTATCACTCATCAATGGTTTGATCCAGCGGATTTCCATGGATAAAGATACTTATCACCAGGGGGAGATCGCGAACCTCAATATTACGGTCATCCTACCCTTGGAAGATCCAAAAATCAATTTTCTGTATCGAACGTATAAGCTTTACCTAATTGCACCCAACACCTATAATACCGTGCTTGCGGTGCCGATGAATACAGAACCGGGTGATTATATGATGACCCTGCGTTATCAGAAAAAAAATGAGCCAAAAAAATTTGAGATGCCGTTTACAGTCATCCCCGGTGGTTTTTCTGAAGAGGACACGGCTGATCTTGATATCAGCGTCCTCACTGAAGAAACCCTTGAAATGCTCAAGTATGAAGGCAATTATTTTGCTCGCGCCTACGGTAAAAACCCGGATTCAATTCTATACGACAGCGACTTTATCTGGCCGTGTTCTGGAACCATTACCGGGCTCTTTGGTACACCGCGACGCTACAATGAAAACCTTGACAAATGGTCTCATAAAGCCGTAGATATCGCAAATGTCGTAGGTACTAAGGTCTATGCCCCTAATCACGGCGTTGTTGTCATGGCAAGGAACCTAGAGGTCCATGGCAAAAGTATTGTTATCGCCCATGGTCAGAAAATACACACGATTTATATTCATTTGGATTCATTGTGTGTAGAAAAGGGTGATAGAGTCAAGAAAGGACAGTACATCGGAAAACTGGGCAGAACCGGCTTATGTACAGGCCCTAACCTACATTGGGGGTTTGTCGTAAACCGGGTTCATGTTGATCCCAAGTATTGGATAAAAGAAAAACCCGAGATCAAAAAGGGACAATGGATTCAATATAAAAAACCAGAGGATTAGACCTCTCGATTATTCAACTAGTTTTATCACCAAATAGCCAGTAAAGATCCCCAGTACTGCACCAGCAATGACATCAGTTGGATAGTGTTTTTTTAAATAGATGCGAGAAAAACCAACTATCGTTGCATACAGGTACATCGGCACTTTCAACTCAGGATAATGATGGGTTAGAATGACTGTATGCGTAAAACAGAAAGTAGCATGACCTGAGGGAAATGAGGAATCCCAACGTGAACCATGTGTTATTGGTCGCTTACGGTTTACGAAATATTTAAGGGGCAGAACCGTCGCCCAGTTTGCGACAAAACCCGCGACATCCTGCTTAACCAAATCATCCCGATCAAGAAAATAGGAGAACGCCGGATTAACGATGCTGAACTCTGGTCTCGATACAAAGGAAATACCCTTCATCAAACAAGCAATGGGCTTAACCTGCAGGCTTTCACTCATTGTCTTATAGGCATTCTCTTCAAACCCGCATAATGCTTGGCTGATAACGAAAATAAGAAACATAGTATATTCTATTCCGAAAACAGAGCTATGTCAATGGGATACAATCTCATGCGATACTTGACTTACCGAGGTAAATCTGTATAATCTGTCAGTGAAAAGGAGGTTTTGATCCATGCCTTGTGGCAAGAAAAGAAAGTTAAAAAAAATAAAAAAGCACAAACTAAAGAAAAGACGCAAAAGAGACCGTCATAAGAAGAAATTGAGATAGCTCTTACGTATCAGGTCTCTTCTATACGGCGCTTCAAAAGTATGCCACGTTTTGATGCGTTGATAAATTCGATCATTTCCTGAGCAAACTCACCAAGATATTCTTTTTCCTTCAACAACTCAAGACATTTTGTCAGCGTATTAGAGGATTCATATATCAGTCGATACAATGTCTTGAGGGTTTCAACTTCTTGAGCCGTGAATCCATTATGTTGCAGTCCCCGGACGTTCACCCCGTATGCTCTTACTGGGTTACCGCGTGCTAATATATACGGCGGTATGTCTTTATTTAAATATGACATAGCACCGAGCATTGCGTATTTGCCGATTTTGCAGAACTGATGCACACCAACAAGTCCTCCGACATGCACGAAATCTTCAAGTTCAACGTAACCGCCGAGCTGGCTTCCACTTGATATAATATTGTTATTGCCGAGTCGTATATTGTGCGCTATATGCACATAGGTCATCACAAAATTATCATTGCCGATACGGGTCACCTCATTTTCACCAGTCGCTCTTGAAATAGTTACGTATTCTCTAATGATATTATTATTGCCGATCAGGCATTTTGATGGCTCACCCTTGAAATGATAGTCTTGCGGGTCTATACCGATCTGCACACCCGCACATATCGTATTGCCCTTGCCGATCATCGAACCGCTTCTGATTATAACATGACTGCCTATTTTGTTATCTGCACTGATACTTACATCATCTTCGATTACGGAATAAGGACCGATAACAACTGATTTATCGATCTCTGCATTCTTGCTAATAGTTGAATGTTTCACTTTTGTGGGCTCTTTATGAAGATGAGTTTGAACTTACTTCTTTATACCTGCCATAATCACTGCCTGACAGACAACCTCACCATCAACTCTGGCAACCCCTGATATCCTAACCACATCACCACGTTCCTGTAATATTTCAACTTCCATAAAAAGTGTATCACCAGGGCGCACTATTTTCTTGAATCGCGCTTTATCAATACCGAAAAAAAGAGGAACCATGCCTTTCTTCTTGCGGAGCAACATCACGCCGCCGGTTTGCGCGAGTGCCTCAACCACTAAAACACCCGGCATAATCGGTTCTTTCGGAAAATGACCCGCAAAGAAATATTCATCAGCACGCACATGCTTTTTCGCAACAATCCTTGTATCGCTGATTTCCACTACCTCATCAACAAACAGAAATGGTGGACGATGTGGTAAGATCTCCGTAATTTCATCTTGGTTCACTATGCCCCCTAATGCTAACTAGATGATTACTCTTTCGTTATGTTCATTACATATTCTATCATGGCATTTCTTGAGCTTGTTCACTTCTTCTTCACCGCACCCTATAACCCCAATTCTCACCGCATCAGCACGCTTACCATGACAATCAGAGCCCCCGGTCATCAACAAATCGTTTTTTAGAGCGATCTCATAAAATCCTTGGCGCCAGCGCAGCGTGTGCTCTGGATGCCAGACTTCAATACCCAAAGCACCATCTATGATTAGCTGGTAGATTATGGATTCGCTATTTATAGTCCCCGGATGAGCAATAACTGGAACGCCATTGGATTCCTTTATTATTCTTATTACCTCTTTTGGCTGAGCATCTTTCTTCGGGACATAGTATGGCTGCCCGTAACCCAGGTATTTGTAAAAGGCTTCCGCGATTGACTTCACATATCCGTTTTCCATGAGAACCTCAGCAATATGGGGTCTGCCTAAAGAGCAATCTTTGGCAACCATCTTGATTTGTTCAAATTCCAGTCTGATTCCGTCATTCGACAGTTTACCGATGATTTCCTTGATCCGTTCGGCACGATGTTTTTTGAAATCGTCCAAGTATGATAACAAATGAGGGTTTTTATAATCCAGATAGTAACCAAGCATATGAATATCCAGATCGCCGATATTTGAACTCATCTCAACTGCTGGGATAACCTCAAAACCGTGTTTAGAATGGGACATTGCTTCTTCAACACCCGATACCGTATCATGATCAGTAATCGCGATTGCGTTCAGATTCAATCGCTTGCAGATTTGCACTATTTCATAAGGGGTATATGAACCGTCAGAGTATGTTGAATGAATATGGAGGTCGGCGAAATGCTTATTTGGCTGAGAAGACAATGGAGCGCCTTTGATCAACTCTAATTGACCTTGAGTCCGAGATCAGAACTGACCTCGTCTATGATCTTTGCTTCAATCACTTCCCGTTTCAAAAGGAAACCTTCCAACAACGCATTGTCACAAATCGCATTGATCGTACGTGGTATACCTTTTGAATATGTGTATACTCTATCCAAAGCTTCTTTGGTCATGAGCGGTTTCATACAGCCAGCAACCCGAAGACGATGGATGATATAATTGGTAGCAGCCTTTGCATCCAGGGCATCAAGAACACAACGGACCGCAATGCGCTGATACAGCGGTGGATCAAGTTTTAGATAGTCTTCCATCTCTGGTAAGCCGAAGAGAATGAAGTTTAAGAGCTTACCGTGCTCTGATTCCAGATTGAGCAGACCACGGATCTCCTCCATTATTTCTCTTGTTTGCAGCATATTGGCTTCGTCGATCAGAATAACGACTTTCCTGTCTTTGCCTGTAATATCCAGAAGACGGTGGTAAATCGCGGTTATTATCTCTATCTTGTTTTCTGACTCGATCGGCGTCTCGAGCATCAGGGCGATTTTCTTTAAGAACCACAAAGAAGTGATCTCTGAATGGATGATCACTAAAAGCGTTGCTTCAATCCCATTATCGATAAGTTGATCAAGAAGCCGCCTTGATAATGTTGTCTTGCCGGTTCCGATATCGCCGATCATCAAAGCAAGCCCTTTCTCAGTTTCAACCGCGTGACTTAGTTTCACCAAGGCCTTTGAATGTTGCGGTGAGTCGTAGTAGAATTTCTCATCAGTAGCAAAACTGAAGGGGTGTTCTTTTAACTTATAATACCTCTCGTAACCGATGATTATCTCCTATAAATATGTGATCTTGGACTTCTTTGCCCGGACCTTACTTGCTTTTACAGATTTCGGTTCTGCCTTCACTGGTGGCTTCGTAACAATTTTCTTACCTTTTTTCTTTGCTTCGGCTATGTATTTTTTCTTAAGATCATTAATTTTGCGTACCAAGTCAGGTACTGTTTTATCGATCTTATAAGCATTCATGTAAAATTGCAGTGCATCCTTCATTTTCTTCATTCTCTCATAGCAGTTACCGAGGAGAAAATGAATGCCAAAGTATTCCCGTGCCGGTCGATCTGTGATCTTCAGACCAGCGCTCAATATCTTTATCGCATCATCTGCCTTACCGCGTTCGAGAAAGCATGACCCGATCATTTCATACGACTTGAGTCTAAGTTCAGGGTCTTTTGCGGCGATTTCGAATTCTTCAATGGCTTCTTGAAAAAGACCCATACCTTTATAGGCAACTCCGAGGTCATAACGTGACCGAAAATCGCCCTCGCCGATAGATTCAAAGACCTCGCGTCGGAATTGAGAAATCAACTCTTCAATACCTTGAATGCTATCAGATTTCTTCTCATCTTCCATTTCGGTTCTGAGAACTTCGCCAAGGTCTATGTAATCCTGGGGTTGCTCAAGTGCCGCAAACATCTCTTGAGCCTTAGCGTTTTCTGGATCAAGCTCAAGGATCTTCTTGCATAAATCCCGGGCTTCACTTTTCGCTTCGCGCCGACTCAGCGATTCAGCCAAGTCAACCATCGCATCTATCTGTAAATCCATGTCCTGCTTTATCTTACCGATCTCGACAAGATGCTGGCGCGACCTGAGATCAAAAGGCCTCAGGTCAGCTATTTTCTTGTTAAGATCAAAAGACTGATCATATTTTTTGCTACCCCATGCCTCATTTGCCGCACTGCGGAAACAATCAATAGCTTCTTCTTCAGAACCAAGGTTGAGATAAAGTTCACCCAACTCGACAGTTTTGTCAATCTCGGATAATGCGCTCGGCGTTTCTGTAACATCGTCTTCCTCCCCGGCTGAGATCTCATCATCTTTGAGCAGCTCCGCTACTTCAGGCGATACGAAATCCTCAAGCGGTATATCCGCCTTTGCTTCTTCAGCTCCCTGCTCAGAAACCTCTTCTTCTACTGCCACTTCAGGTTCATCAACAACTTCTTCTGTTTCTTCCTCGATTTCTTTTTCAATTTCTGCTTGTGGTTCTTCGGTGATCATTTTCTCTCTCAGCTTTCCCTGTTTGTCTTCAAGTTCATGTGCTTCTCTTAGAAGTTCTTCACCCTCTTCTTTTTTACCGACCTTTTCATATATTGCAGAAATCGTCTCAAGTATTTTAGGGTTGTTGGGAACAAGTTCTTTTATAGTATTATAGGCTACGAGTACAGCATCCATATCATTTTCTTTCATCTTTCGTTCTGCATACTCGAGAAAGTAATTCGCGGCTTCACCGCGCTGGTCTAATTGCTTATGCAACTCGCCGAGCAATTCATAGATCGTTGTCCGGTTTGTTTCAAGTCGCAGTATTTTTTTACACAGCGCAATGGCATTTGGGAAATAAGTCTCTTCTTTGAATACCCGGGCACCTTGCTCGTATGCACTGAGTGCCTCGTTTTTGCGATTGACTTTTATGAGAAGATCACCGAGTTTATTGAATAAGGAACCTTCCCTGGGAAATTCTTTTACTGCTTGTTCTAATTCGGTTATGGCTTTTTTGGTATCACCTTTGGCAACAAACTCAGCAACTTTCCTTTTGACTTCACCAAGCTCAGACATTACTCAAATTTCAGTCCCAGATTTGTAACTACTCTTTCTATAATGGTGTCGTCAATGCTTTTTTTCTTCTGTACAAAACCCTCCAAGAGTGCATTATCACAGGTTATGTTTACAAGTCTCGGCCTGCCATCTGTATAACGACATATTAAATCAACCGCTCTGGATGTAAAAACTTCATGAGTTATACCAGCAATACCGAACCGATGATTTATGTAAGCTCTGATCGTATCACTACCCATTGACTTCAACTTAACTTTAACGGCAATTCGCTGATACAGAGCACGATTGGACGTCAGGTGTGACTCCAGATCAGGCAGCCCACTAAGGATGAATGAAATCAATCTGGTATCAGCAATTTCAAGATTCAGAAGCCCTCTAATCTCTTCCAGTATCTCTGAACTCGTGATTTTATTTGCCTCATCGATAATAATGACCGTCTTCTCATTTCTATGATATATCTCATTGAGCCTTTGAGATATTCGATTTATTACTTCGGTTGTCGAAATGCCAAAATCTCTGAGGCCAATAAGGTTTGCAATTTTGGTGAAAAGCCAGCCCGGTGCGAACTCAGAATGGGTCAGGACTATCAAGCCAACTTGATAACCCCCTTGTGCATAAAGTTCACTCAGGATCTTACGCACCAGGGTTGTCTTACCCGTTCCTATATCCCCCAATAGAACTGCCAAACCTCGCGTGCCTCGTGCCGCATGAATCAGGTATTCACGCGCCAAGGCATGTTGAGGTGAATTGAAATAAAACTTCGGATCAGGATGATTAGTAAATGGTTCAGCTGTGAAACCGTAAAATTCCTGATATCCCACTTATCCTCCTATTTTAGAGAAAAGCGATATTTTCGCCTTTTCTTTCTTCAACATCAGGCTCTTTTTTGATTGTCTTCTCTGATGGTTTTTCTGAGTAAGTCGAAGGTGTTTTTTCAATTATCGTTGGATAAGTATCCTTGGTTGGTTCCTCGGTTATCTCCGTTGGTCCCATTTCGGTTGGCTGTACAAAAGGTTCGGGCAATGGTGCTGGTGTTGACATGGGCATTTCATGAGCAGGCTTCAATCTCTCAGGCTCTTTTTTTGGTTCATCATATACAATATTCTTACCACCCATAAGTGCATACATCTCCTTGACATCTTTGTAGTGCGGGTCAATGCTAATGATCCTTTCGGTCTCCCTCAACGCATTGTCAAAATCCCCTAATCCTTCATAGGCAGTCGCAAGGAGATAGCGTAACTCCATTTTCTGAGTCTCGGAAATCTCTTCATACAACAAAGCAGGAGCAATCACTTTCCTGGCTTCACCATAACGACCTAACTTGATAAGCGAACCGCCGTTTATCTCAAGCGATAACGGCCATGTCTCTTTTTGTCCCTGGATGTTAGTAATATAACTCAAGGCAGTTGCATATAAACCACTATTAAAAGCCATCTTTGCCAGATTCAGCTTCTTGTCAATATCAGCTTCTTTCCACACTATAGCATTTCTAAAAGCATCAAATTCCTGGGCAAGCTCAAAATTCGGCACAGTTGGAGCTTCAGCTTGATTCAGTAAGAATTCTATATCCGCGATCTGCCCTTCCAATTGAGTTTCACCATGTGTTTCTTCTCCCCCTGATTCAGCTTTTTCAGAAGGCCCTTCTGCGAGAGTATCTGTAGCAGCAACAAAACCTTCGATTTCTTTGCCCAAATCCTCAAACATCTCCATTGCTTGATCATCATCCGGTGTCTGTTCTGAAGTTTCCGGTTGATCAATATCTTTTTCTATACTCGTTTCACTGACAGTTTGATCGATAATATCTTCGACACTGGGCTTTGATTCTTCGTCTATTTCAGATCGAGGAAATGCCCCTTCAGTTTTTTCTTCGTCACTTTCAGTTGGAACTTGGTCCTCGACTTCAGATTCTGGCACTACTTGTTCCACCGTCTCCTCAGGTGTTTCTACAACAGCCGCGGACTCAGTTTCTTCACCAGCGGTTTCAGATTCAGCGGGGACACCACTACCTTTTAATTCGTTGATTTTGTTTATCGCCTCCGTATTGTTCGGATCGATCTCAACAATTCGGTTCAGTACATTTATTGCCTCTTCGGTTTCATTGGTGTTGATCAAATCACTTACTGCTTTTTCAAATTCGACTATTGCTTCATCCTTTGACCCAATCTCATAGAGCAGGTTACCCAGTTCAATACGGCTTTTGGGATCGAGTTCTTCACCACCGTCAGTTTGTGGTAGTAATTTACTAACTTCTTCAAGTATCTCTTCATCACCTGCCTCTTCAGCAAGGGATTTGAGCTTTTTCAATTCATCCTCAGCATCTTGTAGTCGGCTGATCGCATAGAGAACTTTGACAAAACAAAACCGCAAAGCCAAATTTTTTGGCTGCAGCTCGACTACTTTACGCAACCCAGAGACAAACTGAGCATCTTGCTTATTGTTGATTGCCCATGTGCACAAACTGAGTATCGTGTTAATTGCTCTATTAAATAAACCATAAAATCTATAAAGATCAGCCAGACGTATGGCAATTTCGCCATTGGATTCGTCGAGTCTCATGATTTTCTCAAGGCATAGTATCGCTTCAGCATATTGATTCTTATTGCTGTAGTAGTCACTGGCGCTTTCATAGCGCTGAATAGCCTCACCATTTCTACCTAATTTTAGAACCAAATCTCCAGAGAGCTCCACGGCTCTCGCATTCTTTGGATCTTTGCTCAAAACACGGCGTAGTGCTATCTGGGCTTTCTCAAAACTCCCTTTTTCTATATATTCTCTGCTTTTGCTAAGAAAATCTACTTCCATTGAAAATTATAACCTAATTCATAACTTTGTCAAGAAGATATTTTCAATCTCCTTGTATAGACTTTCCTCTTGTTTTCTTAACGAATCAAGCTCTGTTTTAAAGGATTCGTTGAAGTCCGAGTCTGTTATCGAACCAAGGTTTATCAAAACATTGATCCGGGCAGCCATAAACCCACTGTGGAGCGAGTAAAGTGCCACGCCAACATCAGAAATGGCGCTTTTCAAGCCCTTCTGAGCGAGTATTTTAGCATACGGGTAGACAAAAAGGATTTTCTTGCAGACCTCGAATGGTACTTGAGCTGCATGTTTGTAGGCATTTTGCACGGTCGCCTGTTTATCCTTCTTATCCTCATCCGTCTCATCAGGTAACTTGAACGCTACTAAAACTTTATCAAAAGCCGATTTGTCTTTGTCAATGAATTTATAGAATTCGTATGTAGTCAGTTTTAGAAATCCATGAGAATCCAGCAGTTCTTTATCTTTTGTCTTGTTCACAGTGATACCAGTAACCATTGAGAGTAACGCCGTACCGAGGGCAGCTTCAAGCGCAGCAACACTGCCTCCACCTGGTGTTGGTCGCGCCAGAGCCAAAACGTGCAGAAAATCCATGATTGATTGTTTTGAACCTTTACCGTGAAGCTTATACTCCAGGATCTGATCTTCACTAAAACGATCCAGTTGCAAGTAATATATCGCTGCATCGATCAATGCCTTCTCAGGAACCAAACCAACGATCTCTGATTCCTTTATGCTGATACCGTACCTTTCAGCTTCGCGCTTAACTGTTTCGAAAACTCGGTGCAACGGTGTTTTTGTATAGTTTGTCATATTACAGGAGATTTGAGCACGATTCTCCTTTTTCAGCATGAAACCAAGTGATTTAGTATATCGGTAACCGCCACTGCCAAACCTGATCGACTTAGCAATTTTCTGGGCGATCGAAACATCTGACGTATTGAGGTTCACGTTAAAGGCAATAAGAGGAAACCGGGCACCAATCACTGTAGCGCCAGCAGTCGGATGGAGTTTTGGCTCGCCAAAATCTGGTCGACGTTCAGGGTTGGCTTCAATCTCATCTCTCAACCCCTCAAATTCACCTTTTCTTATCACCGCAAGATTCTGCCGGTCAGATCGGGTTGCCGCAGCCTCGTAAAGGTAAACTGGTATTTTCAACTCTTCAGCAACCCGCTTGCCTAATTGTTTTGCCATCTCAATACACTCCCGCGTTGTAACATTGCTGATCGGTACAAACGGAACAACATCAGTAGCGCCCATTCTCGGATGCTCGCCTTTATGTTTGGTCAGGTCAATCAACTCTGATGCCTTCTTAATACCTCTAAATGCTGCCTCCAGTACTGCTTCGGGTTCACCTACAAATGTCACAACTGCACGATTATGGTCAGCGTCTTTTTCTTGATCGAGCAATTCTACACCAGCACTCTTAATTTCAGCTAAGATCTGATCGAGTCTTGCCTGATCCCTCCCCTCGCTAAAATTGGGGATGCATTCAACTATTTTTTCCATATATTATCCTTCCTTTTTTAATAGTATATCTAACAACATCCTCACCAAAATAATACGGAATTTTCTTGTAGTTATCAATGTTAAATATGACGAAATCAGCCTGTTTACCAACTGCAATACTACCGATTCGGTTAAACAAACCTAAAGCTTTAGCCCCATATTTGGTAGCTCCTAAAAGAGCATCTTCAACATGCATGCCATAGATAATACATGCAAGCGCAATGATCTTGGGCATTGAATAAATCATGCATGAACCAGGGTTATAATCTGAAGCGAGCGCGGGAGGACACCGCATTTTTCTATAGGTTTTAACAACAGGTTTCTTCTTGAACTGTAAAAAAAGTGTTACGCCGGGCAATAAAGTAGGAATAACACCCGCCTTTTTCATTGCTCTGACCGCACCCGCTGTGGAATACTCCAGGTGATCAGCTGATACACATTTCAATTTCGCGGCCAGATATGCACCGTGAATGTCACCAAACTGATCCGCATGTATTTTGAGCCCAAAACCGTATTTTTTCGCACTCAACAGAACCTTCTCGCTCTCGCGCCTGGTAAAAGCAAGTTTATCGCAAAATACATCGCAAAAATCAGCCAGCTTTGCTCGGGCAACTTTGGGGATGATCTCTTCAATGACAAGGTCTATATAATCCCGGCGTCTCATTTGATCAGGGATATTATGAACCAGATAGGTCGGTACAATATCGAGTTCTGAATCTTTTTTCAGCCGCTTTATCACTCTAAGGATTTTCATTTCCTCAACAGCTGACAAGCCGTAGCCACTTTTGATCTCTACGGTTGTCGTGCCGTGTTTAACAAGGTTCTTCAGTCTTTTCATGGCTGATCTATACAAAATATCTTCTGTTGCCTGGTGCGTCATACGCACTGTACTGGCAATACCACCACCTGCTTTAGTAATCTTTTCGTACTTGACACCGGAGACACGCAGGGCAAACTCATCCTCGCGCGAACCTCCGTAGACCAAATGGGTATGAGAATCTACCATACCCGGACACACCACACAACCTTTCGCATTGATTACTTTTGTTCTTTTGTCACTCTTTATTTCACCTACTTTTTTTATCTTACCGTTTTCAATGAGCACCGAGGCATTTTTCAGAACACCGAGTCCTGCATTCATGGTCAGTATCTCTGAAGCGTTGCGAATCAACATAGTCATCGATTATTCTACATTATTTTTCAATTATGTCAACTGCACTAATGACTCTTCAATCAATACTTCGCCTGTATGGTTTTGAGCGTTTCATTGAGAATCCCCAACTCTCTAATGAGGTGCACAAAAGTACAACCTCCTTCATGCCACAGTACACATTTATCCCGATCACATTCCTTGCTTTGATCTGCGGCCTTAAATGGACACTTTAAGCTTTCGTTCATTATACCTCCTTAGCAGATATTGATCGAACCAATTTCAGAATCAATTAGTATTATATGCTGCAAAGGACATAAGTCAAGAAACCGAAATGCGGCACACAACCATGATATTGACTTCCAGCTCAGTTGAATTATAATTAATCGTGAGCAAAAAATTAAAGAAAGAGATTTATTCGTGGATCATAGTTATTCTCGTCGTCCTTGTGCTGAGAGCAACTTTTGTTGAAGCAATGGTCATACCAACACCATCAATGGAAAGTACATTGCTCATTGGTGATGTACTCCTTGTCAATCGTTTTATTTATGGTGTGAAAATACCCGTGCCATTCACAAACAAACAAATACCCATCATCCCCGGTTCATCCCCTACGCGCGGACATATAATTACCTTCTTGTCTCCTTTAGAGAATAAAAATATAGTTAAGAGATGTATTGCTATTGCCGGTGATACTGTGGAGATCATCGATAAAACACTCTACGTGAACGGCATAAAGATCGATGAACCCTATGTTGTTTTCAGTGACCGCAATATATTCCAGCGTATTGATCTCGATCAGCAGCTATATCAAAAGCTCTGGCAAAAGGGTGAACTTCATGATATTTTGGGGATCAACGGTCGTGATAATTTTGGTCCGGTAGTAGTTCCCAAAGACCATGTTTTCGCCATGGGTGATAATCGAGACGATTCCTTTGACTCGCGCTTCTGGGGACCTCTACACGAAAAGTATCTTCTCGGTAAACCTTTATTCGTATTTTTCTCTCTGGACATAGGTGAGCCAGCTCAGAATCTTGTTGAATTGTTAAGATTCTGGAAGTGGAAAGCGGTACGTTTGATACGTATCGGTATGGTAATATAGCATCCAGTTTTGAAAATTAAAACCGTTATTACCTAATAATTATACTTTGGTCAGTATCCCTTGGCGTGTGATAATAGCACCGGTATTGAGGTTCTTGATCTTCATAACAACCCTCAGTTTTACCTTACCATTGATCTTTACCTTAGTGAGGTTCGCATATATTGTATTCCCTTTGACAACGTCATTAAGAATTGCTAACCTGCCAATCGCCGTGCCGGCAAGCTCGCTCCCTCGAAAAACAACTGTCACCTCGTTTTTCTTTTGTTTTACCTGAAAGATTCCGGCCGGCATCATTTTCATGGTCTGTCCGATCTGAATATTTGACTGACCGCTTACATCAGTCACGATCAGTTTATCCGAAGTCGCGCCATAATTGCCGCTGAAATCCTCACAGTTTTTCAACCACATATCATATTTCCTCTTGTAATTGGAAAAGGACCAAGTAGCAACCCGGTTAATATCATATAATCCTGCCTTAGTCAAAGTAAGGTCTAAACGCCCCACTTCACTCGTCGGCTTGCATACCCCAAGCCACGGATCAATGACATAAGCATCTTTCCAGTTATTCATTACATCGATAGTTATTTCCCCTGAAAAATCCTTGGGTATACCCCAGACAACATAGATATGGTCTTCGCAGGCAAACTCTCCGATCTCATCACCTGATTCCGTTGCCATCATCAAAATATGATAGGCAGTGTGTGCATTTTCCTGACAATGTCCTGCCTCGTTTTGCCATGCCCAATGAGCTGCTGCATAAGGATCATCAACATCAATGCCCTCATGGCTCCACGCATCAAATGTCTCTTTGATCATACTGTACTTCTGGCTGGACAACTGTCCGCATTCGTCATTCGTGTCACGGTTAAGAGACACAATGCGATTATCAACTGTCTGGTTTACATATTTTGCAATTTCTGATCTTGTTTTTCCTTGTGCTCTCATTTGCCTGACCGTTTCTACTGCGTCAGACAAAGAACCGGTATGTGATAATGATGCGAAACATAGAACAATAAGCACGAAAAATATAATTATATATTTAACTCGCCGTAACATATATTTCATCAAAACCTCCTTTTTCAGTTACAGGATTCGCTGGAATTCAATCATTAAATTTTAAGATCTTTCGGCACAGAATCAACGAGCCAAATCTCCACTACCCAAGTCTATTGCTCAAACGACTTAGTGATTGATGGATCAGTTATAATCATATAGTCAGCCAGATTTGTGTACTGGGTGAAGTTAACATCTGGGAATTGCTCGTCAGGAAATGATGATATCACGAGAATTTTTACTTCCGGGTCATATCTTTTCAACTGCTCTACAACGCCGAAATACTCATCACTGTGAAATTTGCCGTTTACGTGCATGATTTTTATGTCTTTGTTCTGTTTACGGTATTGAATAATAGAATATGCCATCGTTGCATCCCAAAGGGATTGTCCCTGATTGATCTTGAAAATCATCATAGCCGGCGGCATTTTCTTTTGCATCTTATCACCGGGCATGAGCGAATCTTTTTTTATGAGCAGAGGCTCTAAGACTTCCTGGACCTTCAGTAGTTTTTCGCGGTATTCGCCAGTTGCCGTATCATAAGGCAGAGGAGCAAGAAATGACTTTGCCGTTTCAGATATCACAAGTAATGCATCTTGTCCCCTTGTCCTGGCGATATTAGTATAACGCATCGGTGCATTCGCGGCAATGACATCGATATTTGATGTTTTTGCGAACTCCACCAATGGTCGGTAATCTTTATAATTGATCCATGCCCGGGCGTCTTTTTTAAAATGCTTTTCAGTTATTTGACCATTGAGATACTCATCCAATATAACCTGGACATCACGGTCAAACATCTCCAGGGATAAAGCGATCATACCTTTATATCGATCATGCAGTTTCTGGAAAAGCAACAATTCAAGATAGTGCGCAACCGCATCATTATGTTCCTCACCAAAGATGATCACATCATAGTCTGCAAAGTCTTCCACGATTCTGTCGATAGTAACTGCTTCATTGACTTTGACCGAGTGCACCATGTAATCGCCTTCACCAAGGTTTTTCTCAAAAGCAAACAGCGAGACTGACATAGTGCACAGCACAAGGATCATAGCTGAAATAATATTCCCCCTTGAGCGAATGCAGCGATTCGAGAAGTACGCTCTTTGTATATTACTCATAATTCTCCTTCCAAAATAGTATTTTACTCTAATTCTGTGACTATTTACTTCTGATTTCCATTTCGTAGATGCGGTATTTTTTGTAGAGTTTGCCGCCGACTGCCATATCAAACCTGTTAATAAGGTCGTTATCCTCCAAGTTCCAGCCGAGTTCACACCACTGGTACCCCAACCGGAGATTGGCTTTTTCGGTTTCATAATAGAGAACGGCAATAATACCGGTTTCACGGTACTCTTTCATGACGCCAGCGATGAGTGACCTGACGCCGGTTATTTTCCTTTTATAAAACAAAAACTTCAACATTCCAATAGGTCCCAGGCGACCATTCAATCTCTTCAGTACCTGGTTTATATCAGGAACAGTAACTGTCACTGCCACTGGTCGACCATCCATTTCGGCAAATAATATCAGTTCTGGTTCAACAAATTGTTTCAATTTTTTCGCGATAACATCCATCTCATCATTAGTCATCGGGACAAAGCCCCAATTATTTTCCCATGCATCATTGTAAATGTCCTTCAAGAATTGAACATCGCGTTCGAATTTCTTCATATTGAAAGGTCTCACCTTGACATTTGTTCTCGCTTTAATGCGATTTATCATTTTCTCAATTCGTGGTGGGATTCCATCCTTGGCATATTTGATAAACGCATAGAGGTCTTTTGCCTTCTTGAAACCATAGCGCTCGGCAAGGTCTAAATAGTAGGGGACGGTATACGGCATCATTACGGTTGATGGTTTATCAAATCCCTCAAGGAGAAAAGCGTTTTCATCATTCATGCTCGGGCTCGTTGGACCACGCATGATTCCCATTCCATTCGTTTTCAACCACTTCTTTGCCTCATCCCACAGGCCCTGCGCTACTTCAAAATCGTTCACGCATTCAAAAAAACCAAAGAAACCTGTTTTTTCATTATGGAACTCATTATGGTTTTCATCTACTATAGTGACGATCCTGCCAACAGGATTATCCCCTTTCCTCGCTAAGAAAATTTCTCTCTTGGCATGTTTCCAAAAAGGGTTTTGTTTGGTATCGAGAGTTTCGCGTACGTCAGCCAAAAGCGGCGGTACCCAGTACTCGTTACCCTTATAAATACGCCAGGGCAATTCTAGAAAACTTTTCCAGTCCTTTTGGTCCTTAACTATCTCAATGCATAAGTTCAACAGAACTCCTTAAGATTCCCTAAATTTTTGTATAGGAAATAGTATTTAAATCCATGCCTGTGAAGTTTTTCTTGCTTTCATCTAACAGGGTAATTGTAACTAGCTTATTGATACTGTCAAGCATGGATGTTCCTGCGAAGCATTAGGCCGCGTCTCCTCAACGAACATCTTGATTTATTCCTTCATTTTTATATACTGTGTTGATCAGAAAAAACAAGGAGGATATTATGAAAATGTGGTCTTTTTTTCTAATCATCGCATTCTTCGTGGCACTGCCACTTCCCGCTCAAACAGCTGATACGGATGCAAAAATTGTGGAAAGATCAAAATCTGAAATGAATGTCGAGGAATTGAAACAGGTAAGCAGGTTACCAGAAGTGGTCAAAGATGCAAGGGATGCCGGTGCTGAAGAAAAAGAAATACAAAGCATTATCAAGGGCGTAAAAGACAAGAAGCTATCTGCGGACGAAGGAGCCAACACTATCACAACAATGGAAGAAAATACAAGAACAGGGAAATCCAATAAGGGAATTTCAGAATTCGTATTCCAACAGAAAGCAAATGGCGTAAAAGGTAAGGAATTAGGACAGGCAATAAAAAAGGAATTACAGGAAAGACACCAGATAAAAAAACAAGAACCGAAAGATAAACAAGAAAATGAAGAAGAACAGAAAAAGCAAAAAATAAAGAAAGAGAAGCAGACACAAAAGATGGGGAGCCAAGACGAAGAGGAAACTGATACTAAGAAAAAGGAACAGAACAAAGAAGCACAGAAACAAAATACAGAAGACAAAGACTACAGAACAAATGATGAGCCTCAAAAACAAGAGCCAATAAAGAAAAAAATCGATGAAGACAAATCTGAATCAAAAACAAAGAAAAAAGACAAAAAATAGATTTGGTACGTCAACCAAAGGAGCCTATATGAACAAGAAAATTTTTCCTGTAATTGCCGTGGTATTACTGATATGCATAACTTGTTCACAGAAAAAAGAAGAAACCGGGGTGATCGACCAGAAGGTTATAGAAAAGGTCGCGAAAATTTCTGCGATGTTTGATATCAACGAGGACATAGCCGTTGATATGCTGAAGAAAGAAGAAATTTCCGCTCAGGAATACAGAGATATAATCACCGCAATAGCACTTGATGAAATAACAACTAATACCTTCGTGCAAATGAAGAAGATCCATGCAGAGGAGTTTCAGAAACAGTAAATTCAGTATACAAAAGGAACGGAGACAATATGTTAAGAAAATACACACCGTATGCACTAATAATGCTGTTGTCCATACCATTGATCACTTCAGCAGCTGACCTAAGTCAAAATCTTGATGCGTTATTTCACACCAACGACATAGCAAGGCAGGAAGAACTTATCGCCGAGATATCAGACCATGATGTTCCTATCAATACCTTGATTACATTATTAAAGAATGCCGAATTCAAGAAAGGTACGGCACGTGGTATCCGTACTGCAAAAAATATGTGTATTGATGGTTTTGAAAGACCCTACTATCTATACATTCCAGAGAATTATGACCATAACAAGAAAACACCGCTCCTGGTATATCTTCATGGTGGGGTTAGTAGAAAAGACATCAGTGAAGATGATGTAAAATATTTCAAGGATTCACCGTTCATAAAAATAGCTGAAGAACAAGGTTATATTCTCTTGTTTCCCGTAGGTCAGTACGGCGCAACCTGGTGGGATTCAGTAGGTATAGCTAATATTCTGCGGCAAATCCGCGTAACGAAAAGAGAATACAATATTGACGATAATAGAGTATTCATGACCGGCTTTTCTGATGGTGGTTCTGCTTCATTTCTGTTTGCTATGAGCTATCCATCTTACTTCGCGGGCTTTTTACCACTGAATGGTCATCCTGGTGTGGGTTCAGAGGTCGGCAAAATACAAACCTACTTTGTTAATCTCTTTAATCGGCCCATGTATGTCATCAATACTGACGAAGATGGATTATATCCGGCAGATGAAATTCACGATATGCTCGAACTGGCTTACGAGGCTGAGGCCGACATCTTCTACCGCATATACACTGGTATAGGACACGAATTTGATTATGCAGAAGAAGAACTGCCACGCATGGTCAGCTTCATGGAAAATAACCCGCGCCACCTCAGACCACTGGTAAAATGGGAAAGCGCATATCCAAACCAAGAATGCATGTGGCTGCGCATCGATTCAATCTCTGAACAAGGACACGCAGATTGGTATAAAGACCATAATATGGAAATTGTTGATGACCGAGTGATGTTCGGTTTTTACCCTGATGATGATTTTGCCGGTATTGATTTAGATGCAATTGACAAACAAGTGTTATCAGAGTTTTTCCCGAACCATGATTTTAAGGGTCCGGCTGTAAAAATTAGTAAGGTAATTGGTGATAGCACACTCTGTGCAGTCGTTGGGATGAAAGATGGAGATGTGATAATAAGACTGGGAGATATGCCTGTTAATACAATAGAAGATGTTTATGCCTACAAAGAAACCAAGAAGTGTGGTGATCTCGCTGAAATCGTTATACTGAGAGACGGTGAGGTATTGGTCTTTGAAGATCAGTTTCCCGGACCTACAATATCCGATCTCTTTACACGCGGTAAACCATCAGGACGAATTGAGGGATACTTCTCAGGAAACATCTTTACCTTGAAAACATCACAGATTGCGGTGTTTACTATCAAGATTCACCCGGACATGGTGCAAATAGATCAGAATATTGTTATTATTGCAAATGGTGAGGTTGTTTTTGATAAGAAAATAGGAGCTAACCCTGAGTATCTGCTAAAAAATTATCTAAAAAATAAAGACCGTGAACGTCTTTACATCAATGAAATCACAATAGCCTTAGAAGAATAACGCTTTATTGTTCGAGCAAGTTCCTCAAGGAACGCGTCGAGAATATGCATTAATAAAAGAAAAGGGGAGTGACCATAGTCACTCCCCTTTTTCTAACATGCGTATTTACGCACGTTCGATATTTGTGGCTTTTTCCCCTTTAGGGGATTGAGTAATCTCGAACTTAACCCGCTCACCTTCTTGCAGCGTGCGGTAACCATCACCAGAAATATCCTGGAAGTGGGCAAATACATCACCACTACCATCTTCTTTCTCGATGAAGCCAAATCCTTTTCTACTATCAAACCACTTTACAGCTCCGTATGACATGTTTCTCCTTTCAAGCATCTATCTGTTTCATGGATTTCGAATATGAGTATCCTACAGTCCTTCAACAAATAATGTTGCTTATATTAGAATAATTATACACAAATAATCAACCTTGTCAAGAGGCAATTTATGTTCACCTCTCAAAAACAGCTACCTTACTTCTTTGAATCTACTGGCTCAGGTCCCGTCGTATAGTCACATCATCGAAACTCACTGATGTTATCGTTCCAGCGTACTGGCAAGGCACAAACAGACCAAGCTTGCCTTCAAGAAAAGATGGATCGATCACTAAAAATAGGGGCATTGAATCACCCTCTACGAATATCTTCATGATAGTTGAAGAGACCTTCACACCCAGGGTAAACCATGTGTCGGTTGTGAAATTGTATGGTACGTTCCGTATAATGGCCTCACTACCGTTTCTAACTTGTCTAAAACTGATTGTATCTGCGGAAATATTCAAACAGTAGAAATTCTGTATATTCTTATACCTGAAAACAATACCTGCCGCCCAATTTGGTCCGGATGAACCATGGATTTTGAGTTTGGTCTCGAACCAGAAATCACTTGCTTCTGCCCTATGTAGACTAAGACCACATACCGCAGTATCCTCATTGTTGCAGGAAAATACATTAGGTGTTGAGTGCAGTTCTGGTTCCTGGTAGTCCTCACTGATATTCCAGTTACCCTGAACATTCACAAACGCATAAGGACTGCTGCAATTCAATGAATCGTCTTCAAAACCATATGTGCTGAGGTATAGATCGAAGTCATGCTCGTGGACACCTGCCCAGAGGCTTTCAGGATAATGCTCCATCGTATTATAATAAGAAGCATCCGCAGTTATTTTATATACACCCGGGTCGATCTCACCAAATTCAAACGCCCCCTCATGATCAGTAGTATCTGTTTGAATCACTTCTTCATTAAATAATAGACGCACGATTGCATCATGGATGACCACCGCGTCTGGTTCATATACACACCCTTGAAGGATCGCTTTATCAGGGTTTTGGGGATCGTATTTATTGCTGTGCGGTGCTTTGAGACAGGTAGTTGATCCGACAGTCAAAATAAGGAATGGAAGTATTAGCCTCTTCATTATCAGAAATTTACAATGTAACTGATTGAAATACCTTTGCTGCTCGGTTCCAAAATCAATCCAGATTTCACACTACGCGTGAATGTCTTGCTGTGACCTGCATCATACATAAAAGCATCTATGATGCTATACAGATAAATGCAGAGAAATGAAGCAGATATGAGAAGTGACCTTCCATACCATTCATTATATTCATTATATGTCTGCTCCAACATATCTGTTTCATCTGGTCCAAGGTTCCAATAGGTCTGACCTTTTCCTTGGGTGATTGTCCATGATAATATAGAAGCAATTGCAGTAACTGCCGATGCCGCCATTATTATTTGCCCTTTTCTGTTATCCCCTTTCATCATTTGTCCTGAACCAGGTAGAAAACAAGAGCACATAGCTGCTTCCCCAGCTACCTCTCTTTTGGTTTCATCAAAAATGCTAATCGCTTCCCTTGATACAACCGCAGGATCCAATATTAGTTCAGGACTAAAACGTAGTGCTTTCCTGAAATGTTCTTTGGCAACTGTTCTGTCTCCGACGGCAACATAGCTGATTGCTAAATATGTATATGCTTCAGAAACATTGCTGCCTTCCAAGTCGTTTAAAATTCTCCCCAGAATATCAATTACTGCGGCGTATTCACATTCATTATAACAAGCCTTAGCATCTTCCAGAAGAATCGTTATTGAATCCTCATTTGTTTCCTGGGCAAAACCCACGCCTAGCAGCATCAGAGATGCAAATAATAGAAGAATCCTGATAATATGTGACGCTTGTCTTGCAAAACAATAAGGGAGATTGCTAATTTCCTTAGCTATCATGACACACAGTATACTTCACTCTGCAGTCGTGTCAAGCACCGTCCCCGGTTGATCAGCGGCTCATAACCGGTACCAGATGTTTTTGTCGAGGGAGCGGTATTGAATGGCTTCGGCGATGTGCTGGACTTTTATATCCTCATGATCCCCTAAATCAGCAATCGTCCTGGCAACCTTCAATACTTTGTTATAGGCGCGCGCTGAAAGACCGAATTTTTGAATCGCAGTCTTGAGCAAAGTCTGCGATTGTTCATCGATCAAACAGAGTTTTCGTACGTCTTTTGCACCCATGTGCGCATTACAATAGATGTTCTTCCTGTTTTCAAAACGATCGAGTTGTCGCTGTCTTGCTTTGTTTACACGCGCCCTTATTTTTTCAGAAGATTCTCCAAGCTGGGTTGATTTCAACTCATCGTATTTCAACGAAGGAACTTCAATATGGATGTCGATCCGGTCAAGCAAAGGTCCAGAAATCCTGTTGTGGTAACGCTGAATTTGCTGGGGTGTACACCGACATTCATGAAATGGATCGGTAAAATAACCACAAGGGCAAGGGTTCATTGCTGCAGCAAGCATGAAACGAGCCGGGTAGGTCAAAGTCACCTTTGCCCTACCGATCGTTACTGAACCATCCTCAAGTGGTTGGCGCAACACCTCAAGGACATTTTTGTGGAACTCGGCGAGTTCGTCGAGAAACAATACACCATTATGTGCTAAAGAAACTTCACCTGGTCTGGGCACATGACCACCGCCAATAATACCCGCATCAGAAATTGTATGATGGGGCGAACGGAACGGTCTGGTGCCGAGCAGAGAATCACTGTTTGATAAAATACCAGCGACCGAATGTATCTTCGTTGTCTCAAGTGCTTCTTCCAAGGTCATCTTTGGTAATACGGTCACAAGCCTACGCGCCAGCATAGTCTTACCCGTGCCCGGAGGACCGATCATCAGAAGATTATGGCTGCCTGCAGCGGCTATTTCGAGAGCGCGCTTTGCATGATGTTGACCTTTGACCTCAGCAAAATCTACTGTGTACTGTGAAGCGTCATCAAAGATTTTTGCACGGTCTATGACCACAGGTTGTATGTTTGCTTCTCCGTTGAGAAAAGCAACTACCTCAATAAGGTTGTCAAAACCATAGACATCAATACCTTGAACAATAGCTGCTTCAGGTGCATTAGGTCGCGGCAGGATCATACCGTCAAGTTTATTGTCCTTGGCCGCGAGCGATACAGAAATTGCACCTTTAACTGGACGCAGTGTGCCATCTAAAGACAATTCTCCTAGGATTGCATACTGTTTCAGGTGCGCACCACGCACAGTCTGTGATGCTGATAAAATACCCACGGCAATAGGTAAGTCGAAACTTGAACCTTCTTTTTTTATATCAGCGGGTGCGAGATTCACCGTGATCTTACGTGCGGGAAACCGGAAACCTGCATTCTTAATCGCTGCAAATACACGATCCTTTGATTCTTTCACGGCATTGTCAGGCAGACCAACAGTTGTAAAACCAGGCAAGCCGGTTGATAGATCCACCTCAACGTCTACAAGATAACCATCAATGCCGAATGTGGCACACGAAATGATTTTTGATAACATGGATACAAGTATATGACTGCAGTGTGTCCAGTCAACAAAAATTCGTTGTGAAGTTGTGACATTTTTGTCACAAAGATAATTACTTCCCGCGAAGCGGGATCTTCGCTTTACCAATATTTTAAATATCAAATATGAAAAAGCGGGATAATAACTCGCTCTGTTTTTGCTTGACGTATTTCGTTTTACGGCTATAATATAATTAAGCAGGTTAAAAGAGGAGGAGATCATGAAAAAGTTCCTTGCCTTATTTCCGATAATTGTTCTAATTCTCAGTTGCGGCGAAAGTCCAATCGTTGGACAGTGGGAAAGGTTTGGCGATGAAGCTGAAGGTGCAGTTGTTCAAGTCGAAAGAGTTGGCAATATGTATCACGGCAAGCTGATAAAATCCGCTGGCATACTCGACCTACTCGGTTTTGTTGAGAAGGACATAAAATGGCGCGATGTTGAACCAGTGGCGCCCAATAAGTGGAAGGGTAAGGACCTGATAAAAATGGTTGATCATGAAGGGAATGTTGTCTCGATCGATTACAAAGATGTGTATTTTACACTCATGGGTGACGGCGTTTTAGAAATACGCAAATTCGCTAGAGAGGCAGAAATGGTCGGCACTGTACAAAAATGGCGCCGAATACAGTAAGGGCGATTATTTAGTCAATACTATAATTGTAGTCTGGTAGGAATTCCACATATTTAAAAAGGTATTGCTGTCGTAAAATCATTATAAGTCCTCTTACTTACCTTTTATTAATGAAAATGCTTCGGCACGCGTTGCTGCTTTGCGCATTGCCCCGCGTATCGCCGAAGTCACAGTGAGTGTACCAGGTTTCTTCACACCGATCATGGAAAGGCAGAGGTGTTCTGCTTCGATGACGATCAGAACCCCCATGGGTTTGAGATTTTCCATCAGAAAATCAGCGACCTCATGGGTCAGTCTTTCCTGAACAAGGGGTCTCTTTGCCATGATATCAAGAACTCTTACTAGACTGGAAAATCCGGTGATCCTATTTTTCTTGGGGATATAAACCATATGTGCCTTGCCAAAAAACGGTAGCAAGTGGTGTTCGCAAATTGAATAAAAAGGGATGTCTTTGATGATGATCATCTCATCCTCATTTTTTGCCTGATATGTTTTAAGCTCTCTTTTAGGATCATGCTTCACACCAGCAAAGATCTCATCGTACATATCGGCGATACGGCGTGGCGTATCTTTTAATCCAAGTCTTCTTGGATTTTCTCCAATTGCCTTGAGGATTATTCTTACGGCTTTTTCAATTGCCTTTTTGTTTTCTTTTTTCATTGCTTTTCTTCTTCTTGATCACTGTTTTTTGGTTAGTACGAATACCTAAAATCTTATCAATTTCTTTACTGTCAAGAATCTCTTTTTCAAGCAGTGCTTCAGCTAATGCCTTGAGTTTCTTGATATTCTTCTTAACAATAGCCACTGCACGACGTTCTGCAGTTTCAACAAGCCTTTTGACTTCTTCATCTATATCGCGCGCTGTATCTTCCGAGTAATCTCGATGCATACCTATTTCACGGCCCAAGAATATCTCCTCTTGCTTCTCACCATAAGTCAATGGGCCCAATTTCTCACTCATACCCCACTCACAAACCATTTTACGCGCCAGTTTCGTAGCCTTTTCAATATCATTACCAGCACCAGTTGATAGGTCGCCAAGCACGATTTTCTCTGCCGCCCTACCACCGAGCATAAACGCGAGTTGATTCCCACAATATGTCTTAGAATAGGTCCGGCGCTCATCAATAGGCAATGCCTGGGTCAAACCTAAAGCCATACCTCGTGGTATTATAGTTACCTTATGTATGGGGTCCATACCAGGCAAGGATTTAGCAACAAGAACATGCCCGCATTCATGAAAAGAGGTCAATCTCTTCTCATCATCAGAAATAAGCAGACTTTTTCTTTCCACCCCCATCAATATTTTGTCTTTGGCATCTTCAAATTCCTGCATAGTTATTACTTTCTTATTACGTCGTGCGGCAAGTAGGGCAGCTTCATTTACCATGTTCGCCAGATCTGCACCGGAGAACCCTGGCGTACCACGTGCCAGCACTTCTTTATCAACATTTTTAGCCAGCGGTTTTTTCCGCGTATGCACTTCGAGAATACCCAATCTACCACGTACGTCAGGGCGATCAAGCACGACGACTCGATCAAACCTGCCTGGTCTTAAAAGAGCTGGATCAAGTATGTCGGGACGATTAGTCGCGGCCATGAGGATAACACCTTCGTTTACTTCAAAACCATCCATTTCAACGAGTAATTGGTTTAGGGTCTGCTCACGCTCATCATGTCCACCACCCAAGCCGGCACCACGTAACCGACCTACGGCATCGATTTCATCGACAAAAATAATGCAAGGTGAATTGCGCTTTGCCTGATCAAAGAGATCCCTGACCCGTGAAGCCCCAACTCCAACGAACATCTCCACGAAGTTCGAACCACTAATTGATATAAAGGGCACTTGTGCCTCACCAGCAACTGCCCTAGCCATTAATGTTTTACCCGTTCCTGGTGGTCCGAGTAGGAGCACGCCCTTTGGAATTCTTCCGCCAAGGCGTGTGAATTTCCTCGGTTCTTTCAAAAACTCTATTACTTCGGTCAATTCTTGTTTTGCTTCTTCAACCCCAGCAACATCATTAAAAGTAACTGAAGGTTTATTTTCCAACATGATCTTTGCGCGACTTCGTCCAAACCCCAGGGCGCGATTTTGACCAGACTGCATTTGTCTTATAAAGAAAATCCAGACGCCAATCAAAAGTAGCCAGGGAACGATACTTATCAAGATGTTTCCCCAGCTGGATTTTTGTTTGGCGACAACCCTAACGCCGTACTGGACTAATTCTTCTGCTAGTTTTGGGTCTTCAAAGGGAATCAGGGTGGAAAATTCAGAAAAATCCTGTTTGGCTTCGAATGATATCGATGATCTAAATTTCCCTTTGATGGATCGTTCGGTTATGGTAACTTCATAAATATTCTTGTTTCTTAACTCCTGCAAGAAAATTGAATATGGGATATCAACTGCCTGAACCCCACGATTAATAACCTGTAGTATGACTATATAGACAGCGATGATGATGATCGACCAGATCACAAGCGTTTGTAAAGCGCGCTTTTTTGGTGGTTGTTTACTTACCATTTGCTACTCCGATAAAATTTAGGTTACGATACTTATTGGATTGATCAAGACCATAACCAACAACAAAAACACTGGGGATATTGAAACCGAGATATGTGACATGGATATCGACCTGACGGTCATCCTGCTTATTAAGCAGAGAACATACTGCCACGCTGCGTGGTTTCAATACGCTAAAACGGTCGAGCAGGAATCTGAGGGTACGACCGGTGTCGACTACATCCTCGACTATTATTATATCACGGTCTGTGATATCAGACGAAATATCCTGCACCAGTTCCACTTCACCGCTTGATTCCTTTCCATTATAACTCGAGACCGACACAAAATCAACCTCAACTGGAATATTCACAGCTTTTAGTATATCAGACAAGAACATAAAAGATCCTTTCAAAACGCCAATGATAACCGGGTTTTTATTTTGGTAGTCATCGTTTATTCTCTGACCGATCTCTTGCACTTTCCGCAAAATAGTTTCTTGCTTAAGTAGAATGTGCAAAACTCACCACCAATATCTTCTTTGTGCTCTTCCTGATAAAAGCTCGGGAAGAACGTGTTATGCCAATTACCCAAAGGATACCTGTTTTGTCACACAGCATCATTATTTCTTTTCGCTGGTGCAAAGGTGTTTTACGATCCTGGAAAATATTTTTGACCTTTTTCCTGCCAATCTTTGTTACAATAAAATCTCCATCCCTCTTGCTCCTTATCAGCAGTGGCGGCTCAAGCCCATCCAGGTCAAAAACCTCACAATCCGGCTTTAATTTACTCAAATCAAATTCTGTCTCGGTGCGTATCTTAACAAGAAGATTACCGATGACCAAGAAATCTCTTTCTGTATCCACGGCTATCTCAATCTGTTTGCGCAACTTTGGAAATCCAACAATCACCTTATTATATTCTCTCTGCGCATACAGTTTTTTGGGCAGATGTATCTTTTTGCCGCTCTCTTTATTGTTTAGACCTAGTATTTGCGCAATATGTTTACTTTCAAAGCCTTCAAGGACACCATGCAGGTCTTTTACTGTTTTCATTACCACCCTGTTTTGGACAGCTGGATTATACTTCAATAATTTCTTTGTGTCAAGTGAAATGTGACCAGATTTTCGCTCCGCCACCTTTTCGTACGCCTTACGAGCTTGTCCTTCAAGAAAATCATCATCCTGTCTGATTATAGCGATGGTTCGCTCAATGACCCGGTGCAATTCTGGATTAATCTTGAGGAATTTTGGTATAATCTTATGTCTTAGCAGATTACGGCGATAATCTAAAATCTGATTTGTCTCATCCAAAGAATAATCTAGCCTCTTATTTCTCAAGTATTTAATAATCTCGGTTTTTTTTAAATCTATTAGCGGCCTGACAAATGGTTGGCGCTTTGCCGGGATTGATCTCAACCCCCGCGCACCACTGCCTCTGATCAAGTTCATGAAAAACGTCTCGACAACATCATCAAGGTTATGACCAAGCGCAATTACTTGTCCATTGATTCTCCTCAGGTATTTACATAATGCCTTGTGGCGCATTTGACGTGCTGTTCCTTCGCTGCCAAGATTTGTTCTTGAAACTTTGAGAGGGATTATCTTATACTTAATATTATATTTCAGGGCATATTTCTTTGTTAGCTCCTCTTCTTTGCTTAAATATTCCTGGGGTCGTAACCCATGGTTTACATAAACAAGGTGGAAATCTATCTTATCATGGTAAAGATTGAACAGCGTGTCAAGAAGACAAACAGAATCCGGACCAGAAGAAAACGCAATGACTACCCTTTTCCCGTCCTTGAACATATTGTATTTCTGGTCAGTATTTTGAACTGTATCGAGTATTTTCTTTGTGATATCAATCTTCACGGTCAATTATACACAAAATCGCGGGGATTACAATGATAATGCGGGTGACGTTTTCTCACCCTCACCCCTACCCTCTCCCTTCAAGGGAGAGGGAAAAATCTGGACATAGTTTTGACATTGTTGCTTTTTAGTATAGATTGGAGTGTTACTCTGCTACTTTCTGGTGGATATCGGTCTTTATTATATCTTCTAATCTTTTAAGCAAAGCCATCAAATCGGCGATTTGTGGCAAATGATCAGGTAATTCATTGAGCATATTTTGCAGGGCTTTTTTAGACAAGTCAATGCCCTTGGCAATCACTTTAAGAGTCCCTTTTTCTTCCATTTCCTGAATTTCGTCATCAAAGAAGTCGTCGATAAAACCTGATACTAATCTGCCTGACTTGGCAGCAATGAGTGTGTGATACCAGACAAGATCAGAGAAGTCTTCCTCAATTGATTTAGGTATACCAGGTGGCTGTAATTCTTTTATGAAACTGCTCGCTTCCATAAAATACTCATGCGCAATGCAATAGATAGTGTATTCTTCCGGATTAACCTCAGGTATTTCATCACCAGATGAAGTATCTATTTCAATACCCTGCTTCTTTGCCATATCTTTGATCATGCTTTTGGTTTCAGCAAAGATATTGTGCAAATCTTTCAGGAAAATCTCAGGGTCATCAGGATTCTCACCTTTCAAATAGTGTTGCAGCACACGTTCCGCGTTATCTTTATAAACCCGACAATCATCTTTTTCATCACAGCATTCACAACGATAATCGCAATAATTATAGGGTGAAGGTTTGTGTTTCTTATCTGCCATTGGTAAATATATTCATTATCGCTCAGGAGTCAATGCGATTGAGTGATTGATTGCTATTCTGCTGTTGGAAAATCAGGATATTCTTTTTTCAGAAAGACATAGGTTTTCTGCGCCATGGCTGGGTTATCCAGCTTATTTTTAAAAAGAAGGTAAACGCGGTATAATGCCTTTGCCCTTACTTGGCCGTGAGGAAAGAATTTCACATATACACCAAACGTCTCCACTGCGTCTTTGTATTTCGCACTGCTATCTAAAACTGCAGCAAGGTTATACAGGTTCTTCTCAGTAATCTTCTGCAAAAGACCTTTTTCACGTAACTCTTCATAAACAGATAAGACAATATCTGATTCTGCTGATATTAGGGCGACATCGAGCGCCTTATTGTACATGAGCATTGCATCATCGTGATGACCTTTCTCATAATAGATGCGAGCGAGGATCAAGGGCGCATCGAAATTCCGGGGTTCCTCATCCAAGACAGCCAAAAGTAAAGGCATGGCACCTGCTGTATCATTGATATCCATTTTCCTGTACACTTCTTTCATCTGAGAAGACATTTTTAATTTCTCAAAGCTATCTTCAACCATAGGCGCCACATATTTTTTTTCGATACCGAGAAATTTCATCCCCATGCCGACTGCAGCTCCGAAGATGAATCCACCGATATGTGCATAATACGCAGTGCCAACCCCAACACTCCACCTGGCACTCACTATCTGCATTAGAAACCAGATGGGCAGGGCAATACCAGCATAGATAGCAAAGGAGCCAAAGATCGGCGGCACGAATATCAGCCAAAAGAAATAGGCGAACCTGATCTTGGTCTTGTAGTGCCGTATCATAAACGCACCCATGATGCCGGCAATTGCACCGGACGCACCGACCAAAGGTGTATTGCTCGCAGAATAAACCGCAGTATGCAGCAGGCACGCGATAACTCCAGAAATCAAGTACAGACCAAGGAATACTTTCCACGACCAAGTATCTTCGATATTGCAGCCGACTAACCATAAAAATAGCATATTGAAGAGAAGGTGGAAAAAATTAGCATGAACGAACATGTGCGTGAAGAGTTTGAAAAAGGCAAAATGTTTGGGCGTAAAACCCAATTCATTGAACACGACATTGCTGAATTTTATTTTATATTCATTATACAGCTCATGCCACACCTCATGATCATCTTCTTCCCAGCGGATATTTTCATTTCCTAAAAACAGTTCATGCTGTTCATCAAGTGTTATATTTTGCATCGCATTCGGATCCTGTGCCAGAATATCAAAAAAGTACCTAATTTCGATTTCCTCCATCTCTTGATGGATCCTGAAAAGCTCCTGCTCCTGTCTGTTTTGCACACTGCTGGTGAACATAAAAATGATGGCATTGAGGGCGATCAACCCGATGGTGAAATATGGCAAGCGCCTTACACCCTCTTCACTGCCGATAGGGATGAGAAAAAACATCAGTCATAGTATAGTATGAAACCGCACCAAGTCAACTAAGATATTGACTTCTCTTTTTTTTTACGCTATAATAAATTGTTATTATTGATCTATATGGGGTCGTAGTTCAGATTGGTTAGAACGCCTGCCTGTCACGCAGGAGGTCGCGAGTTCAACTCTCGTCGGCCCCGCTTTATTCATGGAATAACTCTTATCGGCTCCCTTTTTTATCTAAACAGTCTTTTTCATCCAAACCCTCATTTTGTCATTTTGTCAATTGACAAAATGATAGCTGAGAGTATTAAAGGAAAGTCTGTGGAAAATAAAATCAGCGAAATCTATTTCACTTAAGGATAACGCACTTGCTGATGATTTCTCGACCGTTGATTAAAGTCTTCAGAATGTATATACCAGATGGTAACTGGCTGACATCGATCAATACTTCCTGTGCATTACCTGCAGAGATATCTTTTTCAGCATCATATACACAGCACCCGGCTATATTGTATAGCATAACAGCAATCCTTGAACTGCTGCTCCTGACATTGAGCCTGATAAATTCTATTACCGGGTTACTGACTAGGGTGACCAGCGCTGGTTCAATCGATGCATCGGATTCATCAATGCCTGGTCCTAAAAATTCCCACTTCAGCGCATCAAAAGCAATATATTGACCCTGGGTACCAGTGGCATCTCCAAGACGTACATATGCGTTGCCCATGAATCCAAACACACCGAGTAGTGCCCATTCATCTGAGTAGCTCGACTGATCGATCATGACCATGGTACTCCCTGCATAAGTATTAATATGATATCGCGCCTCTGTTGCATTAGCATGGCTATCTGGAATATAGGCATACAAATTATAATCAGCAAGCCCAGTAAGGACCGGTGTCCAGACCGCATAGCAGGTATCTTGATACGTTGCGGCGGTAGTATAGGTCCACCATGCATGCCCATTATAACCGGTTAGAACATCGCGCCAGTATACCATGGACGACGGTGGATCAGTGTGAAGATAAAAACCATCAGTAAACTGAAGATCATCTACAATAGTATCAGTCGCAGGTTCCCAATAACCTTGTGCATCAACGCACCAGTAGACATTATTAAGGTTTTCATAACCATTATTATAGCCTGGCCAATCATAGCGCGCATATTTGCCGTCATAACTTGGATAGCCAGCCGTATTTTTATCACCATATGGATCATTAAAAATGAGCGTGTGCCAATTCAATACTTGACCGATTGCCAAGACTAAATGACCTGCCCCAGTCAATCCAACACACATACCATAAGGGTAACCAGCATTTACCTCAGCTATTGTTTCTGCAAAGGTCGGCGAATCATCGCGCCACGAAGTCATATTATGATTAGTTAAATATGGCGCCATATGCGTATAAGGACGATTAGTCCCAGACCACATATAACCGTATCCGCCACGTGCCCAATTGCCGCTTGGATCCTGCGCCTGCCAGGTATAGTCAATTTCTCGATAGTGGTACAGCTCGCACAGGTATCGACCAAAATGACTGGTGTGACCATAGGGTGAAGAACACCAGCAATCCCACTGCGGTAGTCTGTTATAATAGGCAATAGCCATCATTGCGGTTGTTGGCGCGCAAGCCCAGTGTCCATTAAACCAGTCAGGGGTATCATAGACCTGATGAAGGTAAGGCACATCAATGGAATCTCTGGCCTGTGGATAGGCCTGGTGGTCAAAATCAATCATCTTAATAGGTCTGGCAAGAGTATAAACTATTTCATGATTCATCAGCATTTTCTTCTGGAACTCGGCAATGCAAATTTCCCGACGATCAAACGTATGATAACTTACCTTCTGGTCATGATCATAGAATTCCGGATCCATCTCAAATACTAATTCTGTGTATGTTAATCGTACTTGTTCACTCGCATCATACTTAGCAAGGTACAGATCAGCGCCAGTTATGGTATGTCCATTAGTTTCGATCCGATGAAAAACTACATACTGCCCATCAGCTGACCAGCAAGGACTTGCACCAACGCCGAGATGATAGGTCTGCCCGTTTGATAAATCGAATACATTGAGTTCACCATCGAGGCTTGAATACACGATACGCTCAGTATTGGACGACCATTCAGGATAAAAGAAACCGGCCTCTCCCTGCTTGGTAATGCATGTTTTTTCTCCAGTCCCAAACTCCAGGAGCCATAACTGGTCCTGGTCGTCATTATACACTACATATTTACCATCAGGGGAAATAGGTGCCAGGTTTGCATACGTTCCAAGATCGTATTTTCTTGAATCCTTACTTTCCATCACAAATAATTCAGAACCTATGGTGAAAGCAATCGTGCCCTCATTTGAAAAACTGATCTGTCCAACCTGGTACTGCGGTTCATGCAACACAATCAATTGTTCAGATGAACGATCGTACAGAGATGGTATTTGCTGACCGTTTTCCTTTATTATTTTCAGACCGATGAAACCACGATCCGGTGATAAAGAAAAATATCTACCACAACCCGGTCCAGTGATTAACCTGGTCATCTTTGTATTGTGTATTTCATATATTGATGAACAGTGATTGTCGGTTAGGACTATGTAATCGTCTAATACGTGGGGATTAAGAAAATAACCATCTGGGCAATAATAACTGCATAATAATAGGACGAAGAGACTCATCGTTTTAACCTCCCTGGATTTAAATTATTATAGACTTTTGAAGCAGCGTGTCAATGAATGGTTATTCGATTTAGAAAAATATGATCGAGGTCACTAAGGCGATCACAATAATAATGCTTGTTGGCAGAATCATCAGTTTAAAGAACTTCTTCATCGAGACATTGAAGTACTCAAGGGATACGCAAACACAAGGATGAACCGGTGAAATCACATAGCCGAAAAAAATGCTCGTATAGATAAGCGCAAAAACAAATGGTGTTATCGCACCACTTGTCAAATAAACTGGAAATATTATTGAAGCCGGCAAAAGAACCCTACCAGTTGCAAAACCGAGGATAAAACCGGCGACAACACTCAGGGTCGCGATCGGTAAAGGAATTGTCGCGATCAAGTTAGCGATATCAGAAGCTTGAAAAATGTGCAGAAATATGAACATGCCTATGATTATCAAAGTGAAATTCCACGGTTTCATCTTTTTGGCAATAGCCCAGAGGTTAGGTTTACTTTTACTGACAAGCAAGGAAAAAGCAAGAGCTGTGCATACACCAAGGACTGTAGCGATTTCTTGTACTGGTAGAGCGAGTGCTTTCTTCAGCACAAAATCAAGAAGCGGAGCAACAAGAATAATGCCTAGAGGGATGAGCAGTTTTTTCATGGAAAAAGGAGACGAGTAGTCAATAGTCCCGCGCACTCTACGCACAAAGAAAAAATGCCCCAGAACCAGAGCAAATGCAAAAGTCGGCAAAAGAGACAATAGCGCAGTGTAAACACTGAGATTTGATATTTTTGCCGAGGCAATGAGTGCCGAACTCAAAGGATAGATCATAACAAATAGATGACGGAACCAATCATTGATAGCTACTTTCAGATCCGCAGGCACACCTTCCCCACCTTTTTCCAAAATCGGTGCTGAGAGAAGGGCACCGCCGGGCATCGGCAGCAAACCCATGATCGCCGGAGACAGAGCCATGAGACCTTTTCTACCAATGCGCAGATTGTTCACCAAATCATCTATTTGACCGCTCTGGTTCATTGCGCCACCAATCATCGGAATAATACCCATAGCGAGTGCTAACAGAACGATTGAGGGATCAGTTAGGGTATCGAAGATCTTATAAGGGATCGATACTAAAGGGATAGTAAAGATACCTAAGACAACCGCGCCGCAAAATAATGCCAGGGGAAGGTTTTTGCGTGCGATGATCAGTATAACGCCAAGGGAAATTATGAAACCAAACCAAGTGACGATCATATCCCCTCAAAACGCGCTTTGTTTTTCCGCAGAAGATCGTAGTTCATGGAAGTAGGTATTTTAAATTTGAAAAATTATGATTTAGGATTTGTTTGGAATTTGGAATTTGTCCCGATTTATCATTTCGGATCATATTATAAAGGAAATCGTGGATCCCGCAAAGCGGGAGAATTTGGAATTTGTATAGAAATCCATAGGATTTCTATACATTACAGTAGCAACTCGGCGATCTGCACGGCGTTCAATGCAGCACCTTTGCGCACATTGTCCGCAACGATCCACAAAGCTAAACCGTTCTCAAACACAAGGTCTCTTCTTATCCTTCCAACAAACACGGCATCTTTTCCAACCGCGTTGATCGGTATTGGATATATTCCATCTTTGTCAAAAACCTTAACACCTGGAGCTTCTTGCAGTATCTCAATCGCCTCAGCCGGTGAAATGGGCTTTTCAAACTCAACTGATAGCACCTCACTATGTCCGATAAAAACAGGTATCCTCACGCATGTGGATGTGACTTGTATTGAATCATCATCAAAAATCTTTCTTGTCTCATGAAGCATCTTCATTTCTTCGGACGTATAACCTTGATCATCAAAACCACCGATCTGTGGAATAATATTATTACCGATGGGATGGCTAAAAACCGCATCTTCTGTCTTCTCGATGTCATGCCCCATGGACAGGTATTCAAACTCGTATTTCAATTCATCTAAAGCCCCTTTGCCAGCACCGCTTACTGATTGATACGTCGCTACAAAAATCCTTTTCACCTTAGCCTTTTTATGGAGTGGGTAAAGCGCAACGAGCATCTGGATAGTTGAACAATTAGGATTAGCAATAATGCCTTTGTGCTCAGTTGCTTTCTCGGGGTTTATTTCGGGGATAATAAGTGGCACCTCAGGGTCCATACGAAAGGCATTTGAATTGTCGATAACAACTGATCGCTCAGCAAACTTGGGCACGATTTCCTTTGCCAGCGGTGCATCTAAACATCCAAAGACTATTTCTGCCTGACCAATCAATTCATTGTAATCGGTCACCACCTCGAGTTCGCGTTCCTTAAACAATATTGCCTGACCCTCACTGCGTTCAGATGCAAAGGGAAGCAATTTCCTGATCGGGAAATTCCTCTGCTCTAATATTTTAATAACTTCTTCACCAACCAGACCAGTTGCACCAAGTACCGCAATATTCTTCATGTATCTATTATACTGTGAATGGCACCAAAGTCAATGTTTCCAGCAACTAACCATTACTGACTTCTTTGGTTTTTGTGTTATTAGGGGTTATTCAGAGAATCTTGTTCTTGTACCTCAGTAGTGTCTTCACCAAGGCAATAGATAAAACCATCATGTGAGCCGCAATATATCCTGCCATCAAGTACTGCAGGCGTGGCGTTGATAAGCGCACCAGTAGGAAAAGACCATACTAATTCTGCCTCGGTTGTAATACCATATATTTTACCGCTTCTTGAGCCAACGACAATCATTGAATCAGTTACACACGGCGAGCTCCAGATGCCGCCATCAGTGCGAAATTTCCAGATCACTTTACCTGAATCAGCACTAAGGCAGTGAATGCGTCCATCGCCCGAGCCAAAATATATTCGCCCGCCAACCACGGCTGGAGTTGAAATCACGCGACCTATTGTCTTGTACTGCCAGATCACCTTACCCTTATGCCGGTCTATACAAAAGAATTTACCTGCCTCGCAGCCAATGTATAATGTATCACCAATGATCACTGGTGATACATCAGTATCTGAGCCCGTACGGAATTTCCATACGATCTTACCGTTAAGCCTTGAGAGACAGTATAAATAACCGCGTGATGAACCAGCATAAACAAATGTATCGACTACTGCTACTGAAGACTCAATTGAACCAGCGACCTTTGTTTTCCATATCATCTTACCGCTATCTGCATCAAAGCAGTAGATATAGTGGTCCTCGCCACCCACATAGATAGTATCATTAACAATACACGGTGACGAATCCATGTCATTGCCAATCTTTGTTTTCCATATCAACTTGCCATCGCGCAGGGAAACACAATGGAGGAAATTGTCACGCGCGCCGAAATAAACACGGCGCTTGTACAGGGTGGGTGAAGATTTTATTGAATGCCCGCACTTGTACTTCCAAATCAGTTTACCGGTATGTTTGTTAAGACAATATAAATAACTATCACATGAGCCGATAACCATGGTATCACCCCAGAACGCAGGTTGACCACTCCATGCGATACCGCGCCAGATTGTTTTAGGATCAACCCCTCTTTTTTCTTTTTTCCCTTCATAGATGAAACCGGTTTCAACTTTCCAGATGAGCTTAATACTGCGCGGCACCTTGCCTGAACCGCAAAATGCATGGTATTGATCGCCCCGAAACATGATCAAGGATCCTTTAGGTGGTGCTAGAGTATCAGGTCCGCAAATTGGTTTTTCTTCCTTTTTTTTACCGCCACAATTTAAAACAACTAAAAGAAAAAACGTAAAGGGGAACACTCTATTAATTAATGTTTTTATCATCGTTGAAAAATAAAAGGCTAACCGAAAAACTTCAGTCCTTGATGCCTATTTTTTTATGTTTGGGTATATCATACCTTGATCAGATATTATCGGGGTTGATTCTGGGAAATCTTGAGCGGAAAGCTCTTTTACCAGTTTTGCTGCCCGGTGCAGGGAATCAAGAACAAGATATTTGTATGTCCTCTGGATCGCTGAGATGATCTTGCCATGTTGGAAAACACCAGTTGAATCGAGCACAACTTTCAGAATCGGCGTATAACCCCGTTCATCGCCAAGGTTAAACCCCCATGTAAAAAAATTACCAAGGCTATAGGTGATCAATCTATCATTGTATATCTCCATTGCTCGAGGCACATGCGGACCGTGCCCCCAGACAAGATCAGCACCACTGTCCACCACTGCCCTGGAGAACTTAACAACATTACCCCTTGGCCAACCCATAAAATATTCAAACGTATCTCGGGTGTGGAGAAACTTCAAACCCTCGCCACCAGCGTGGAAGGAAACAATGATTATGTCATTGAGCTTTGCTTGCTCAGCAACGATACGCTGGGCCTTTGGTATCTCGAATATTGAATTAGTATTCGGTGATGTTGAGAACGAAACGATCGCCACTTTATTTCCATTGATCTCAAACTGACCGACCTCGCTGTAGGCACCGCCATAAGTTAGCCCGACATCGCTCAGTGCCTTCTTCGTTGCCTTTATGCCTCCAGCACCAAAATCATTCATGTGGTTATTGGCAAGATTCATGAAATCGAATCCTGCATTCAACAAATGCTCTGCCCAACCAGGAGGCGTCCGAAAAGCATAACATCGTCCCTTCTGGACTTTTTTTGTACATACCCCGCCGGTCAACAAAGTTCCTTCCAAATTACCCAAGGTCAGATCTGCGCCCATGAGCGTTGAATCGATTTTCGTGAATAGATCTCTGCCTTGGTTAGATGGAAGGTTTTTCGACGGGTAATCACTACCCATCATTATATCACCAACCGCAATAACCGATAATGAACCGGCAAAAAAAACGCCTGCACTAAGCAGGAATGTTATGAGGATTCTTGTTTTTTTTATGTTAATCAACAACTACACTAGATAGGTCGATATAAGGCTTGGGATCAACCTTCACTCCGGAAACGTGGACTTCGTAGTGGAGATGAGGACAGGTAGTTCTCCCAGTATCACCGATTGTAGCAATAACCTGACTCCGCTTTACAAAATCGCCTTTCTTGACAAGGATGCAGTTGCAGTGAGCATACCGTGTCTTAAAACCAAAACCATGATCAATATCCAAACACAAGCCATAACCGCGATTCCAGCCTGTATAGGAAACAACACCATCAGCCGACGCAAGGATATCGGTACCGCGGGGCGCTCCGATATCTAAACCCCAGTGCATCTTGATCATCTTCTTATTGATCGGATCAACACGATAGCCAAAACCTGAACCGAGACGACGGCCAGGTACGGGGTTAATCGAAGGTATATGTGACCAGAGATATACTTTACTTTCCGTTTTCTGAATGATGTCATTTAGACTTGTTTCTCTCAATTCGCATTTCCCTTTCAGCACATCAAGCGATTCATACAATTGGTTCAAGATACCATTAGCACGGTCGGAAAGCGCTTTTTCTGGAGCTTTCGCATCGGATCCTCCAATACCCATCGACCAGACATCAGGATGGACAAACACCATTTGCCAATAGGTTCTTTCTCGATTATCCTGTTCAATATGCCGGTCAAAATCCCGGTGTGTTAAAGCAACCAGATTATTCAAGGAATCCAATCTACTGAGCAACGACTCATTATCACATTCGCTCTTCCGCGCACTCATCGCGACGAATATCTCGCGTGCATTGTATGAAGAAAGAAAAACCGTCGAAGCAATGACACCGAATAAGATCACAGATGTGATGATGAATGAATGTTTCGGCAACTTGAAAATACGTGAAAAGTTGTGTCTTTTCGAAACTAATACAATGTCGGTGAAATCTATCATCATATCATTATATGAAAGAAGCAAGCTTTGTCAAGGGTTTTGTGAAAGGATACTTAAAAAGTGCTTTTAGAGCTCTTCGTGAGTTGTTGACTAGGTTATTTTTTAAGATATAATATGGTATGTCTGGCTTAAAACATGTGGCAATAATCATGGATGGGAATGGTCGATGGGCAAAAAAACGCGGTTTACCGCGGGTCATTGGTCATCGCCAAGGTGTCGATTCTGTTAGAGCCACTGTCAACGCGGCCAAGGATCTTGGCATCAAGTTTTTGACACTCTATACGTTTTCAACTGAAAACTGGCAAAGACCAGAAAAAGAAGTAAACACTCTTATGGAAATGCTCGAAGAAATGATTCGGAAGGAGACTGATGAACTCCATAAAAATGACGTAAAGATCAATGCCATTGGCAGACTCGGCACGCTTTACCCTAAACCTAGAAAAGCTATGGAAGAAGCTATCGAAAAAACCAAAAATAACAAAAGACTCGTTTTGACCCTTTGTTTGAGCTATAGTGGACGTAGTGAGATCCTGGATGCGGTCAGGAAAATTGTGGAACAAGACCGTGATCAAAAAATAGATCTTGAAGATTTCAAAGAGGAGAATTTCACCAGATTTCTCTATGATCCAGAGTTACCAGATCCCGAGCTTCTAATAAGAACCGGCGCGGAAAACAGAGAACGGATTTCGAATTTCTTATTATGGCAAATCGCTTATACTGAGGTTTACTTCACAAAGACACTCTGGCCTGATTTCCGAAAAAAGGAATTTGTTAAAGCAGTAGAAGATTTTGAAAAAAGGGAGCGATTGTTTGGCCGCATCAAGTGATCTTAAGAAACGTACTTTGACTGGGTTTTTCATGATCGCGGTAACACTTCTCATTATCTATCTTGGTCGGGTATTTTTGCCCCTTTTCTTACTAGTATTCATCACTTTTGCCAATAATGAGTATCTGAGATTCTGGCACCGCAAAGATATCTATCCCCATACTTTAGCTGTGCTTTTGCCAGCATACGCAATTCCTTTGCTGATTTACTATGAAGTACCGTTGCTTCTACCGTTTTCAATATTTTTCTTTTTTGTCTGTCTCTTATCAGTAATGCGCTTTCCAGGCGCACGCTACAAACCTAATTTCTTAGCTGAGAGTGCGGCCACGATTTTTGGTATCATCTATTTATCGCTCTTGCCCTCAAGCCTTATCCCACTCAGGAAAATGGGCTTTACTATAGCACTCATGCCCCTTATTCTAACCTGGCTCTATGATACTTCTGCCTATCTTGTTGGTAGCGCAATCGGCAAACATCCGCTATCAGAAAGAGTAAGCCCTAAGAAAACCTGGGAAGGAACCTTGATCGCATTTCCTATACTACTTCCCTGCACGTATCTACTGAGCAAATTGTGGATCCCTTCATTCAATAACTTAGATATATTATTAGTAACTTTAGGGATTGGTGTAATGGGGACGATCGGCGACCTTTTTGAATCTGGCATGAAACGTGAAGTGAACCTCAAAGATTCCTCCAAGATATTCCCGGGTCATGGCGGGTTCCTGGATCGCATGGATTCATTGATCTTTAATATCCCTTTCTTTTATCTTTACCTGATACTCCAGCAATAACCAGTGAACATAGACAAATCACCGCTTGCAGATAGAATAAGACCGGTATGTTTTGCGGAGGTTCTTGGTCAGGATCACTTATTAGGACCTGGCTGTTCCATAAGAAAGCAGATCGAGAAAAACCGACTTTTTTCAATGGTTTTTTTCGGACCACCAGGTAGTGGTAAAACGACTATTGCCCAACTTTTTGCAAAACAATTCGCTGCTCATTTTATCTCCTTCTCTGCCGCTATGAGCAGTATAACCGAAATAAAGAAGTTCATGAAGAAGGCAGAAGAGCAAAAACACTTATACGGACATGAAACTATTGTCTTCATCGATGAGATCCATCGCTTTAACAAAGCTCAGCAGGATGCTTTTCTACCATACGTGGAAAAGGGTTCGATTATCTTGATCGGTGCAACGACTGAAAATCCATCATTTGAATTGAATTCAAGTCTTCTATCGCGTGTCAAAGTCTACATGGTTAACCCACTGAGCTTTGATGACATTATAAAGATCGTAAAGCGGGCACTGAATTCTGAAAAAGGACTTGCCGACAAGTATACCTTAACCACTGACGGACTGAACTTCATCGCCGATATATCAGATGGTGACGCAAGGGTAGCCCTCAATGCCCTGGAATTGTCCGCGCTCGCCTCCCACGGAGACAATATCGACCTCAAAACCGTAGAAGATATCGTACAGAAAAAGGCACTGAAATACGACAAACAGGGTGAAGAACACTATAATATCATTTCTGCTCTCCATAAATCACTAAGGGGTTCAAATGCAAACGCTGCGCTGTACTGGTTAGCTCGTATGCTCGAAGCCGGTGAAGATCCACTGTACATTGCACGCCGGCTCGTTCGTTTTGCAATCGAAGATGTGGGCGCTGCAGACCACCAAGCCTTGGTCGTTGCGATCGCGGCAAAAGATGCCGTGCACTTCATTGGTCGCCCTGAAGGCGACCTGGCACTTGCCGAATGTGTGGTCTATCTTGCCCGCGCGCCAAAGAGCAATGAAATCTATTTAGCATATGAAGCAGCAAAACAAGACGCACTAGAAACTCAGGCAGCACCAGTGCCCATGCATATCCGGAATGCGCCGACCAGATTGATGAAGAAACTTGGCTATGGTAAAAACTACAAGTATCCGCATGATTATCCTAACACCAAGGTCAGCCAAGAATATATGCCTGAGAATCTAAAAAACAGGAAATACCTGAAGGATTAGTGGAAAAAGGGGCTTTGCCGTGGAGAAATTTGATCTTATCATAGTCGGCGCAGGACCTGCAGGCAGCGCCGCGGCTTACACCGCTGCCAATGAAGGCATCTCAGTACTCCTCCTTGAAGAACATCCACAAATCGGTAAACCAGTCATCTGCGCTGAGGGCATTTCCATGTCCACGATCAAACCCTACCTTGACATTAAGCGCGAATGGATATCTCAGGATTTGGATGGAGCGATCATCCGCGGCCCTTTTGGTGATGAATTCAAAGTTGAATACCCGAAATGCGGCTGGGTGCTCGATCGAACGAAGTTCGATGCCGCGCTTGCTGACATGGCAAAAGCCCGTGGTGCTCTGGTCAAAACATCAGCCAAAGCAGTCAGTATACAAGACAACAAAGTAGTCGTTGATCAGGGCACAAAAGTTGAGTATGGATTCAAATTCATAATCGGTGCTGATGGTATTGCATCAAGAATCGGTTCTTGGTTAGGTGTTGACACCAGACTTGGTTTAGCCAATATTGCGGTCTGTGCTGAATACGTGATTGAAAATATTAAAGTGGACAATAGATATGCCAGCTTGATATTTGGTCACCAGTATGCCCCGGGCGGCTATGCCTGGATATTTCCAAAATCAGAAACTTCGGCCAATGTCGGTCTTGGCATATCACCGATCAAAACTAAACAAAGCGCAAAAAATCTTCTGGACCAATGGTTAAAAAAGGAATTCCCAAATGGCGTGATAAAACAAAGAACATTTGGTGGTGTGCCATCAACGGTCTTTAAACATATCGCCGGTGAGAATTTTTACCTCATCGGAGATGCGGCACGTTTATCCGATCCTTTGAGTGGTGCGGGCATAACCAATGGTATAAAATCCGGGGTTATTGCCGGTCGAAATGCAGTCCGCAGGATAAAAGGTCAAAAGGATTCGTACTATGCTGAAATCAAGAAGAATATCCTGAATGAAATAAAATTCCATTTAAAGGTACGCAATGTATACTGGCGCTTGGATGACGAGACATTGAATAAGGTCTTCAAGATCGGCAAAAGGATCTTTGACGGCAAAATCATCCACGACATAGATATGCGGCGGCTTGTAAAAGAAATATTATTGTCATCGCCCAAGATAATGCTGAAATGGTTTGGCTTGCGCTGCTAAACGCAGCAAACTACGTTTAGCAGCTACTGAATAGATTACATCGAGTTATTTTTTCTTCGATTTATCTGACAATTTCTTTTTGGAAGTTTTTACTTCCGTGTTTTTCTTGCTATTGTTCTTCTTAAGCAGGTTCTTGTGCTTTGAATGCAGCTGTTTGATCTTCTGCAGATCTTTTTCACGCTGGTCATTAACACCATTGGCATTGTTGTCAATAAAACGATCTTTTTCTTTCTTCTCTGTTTTATTACTGGTCTTTATAACCTTCTCAGTCTTCGTTTTTTTATCTTTATCATCACCGTTATTACGCGGTACTGGTTTGACACCAAAGAGCAAACTTGCAAGGAAAACTAGAATAATATATCGCTTCATTTCTTTCTCCTTATATTATAAACATATCATTTGTCATGTCAATAAGGTCTCAATTTTACGAACACTCGTCTCATATCGTGTGGGTCAAGCAAGATTCTCCGGACCAGGGTTTTATAGCCTAATTTCTTTATCTTGATGATGTATTCACCAGGCCTCAAAACAATTGTACGCGGCGTCTTACCAAGAGACACGCCATTACCAGAAGCTACTTCAGTTATGTAAATCCGACACCGTTTGGGTGTTGATATGATCCTCAGCTTAGCTGGTTCAGGTTCTTCAATATATATTTCGATTGACTGATGTACCACATCAACACCATCATCATCCAGATCAGGTAGCCACTCGATCGACCCAACTGCGATAATAGTCTCAATACCTTCAGATCCACCAACGACATAATCAAAATCAGCATCCTCCGAGGGTAGTTGGTATATTCGACCAGCTTCAACCCATCCGTCGTGCCCTTCCTGGGGGAAGAGCATACTTGCTCCCCCCCCAGTCTCGATATCATAAACAGCGAGATAACAGTCGCGGTCAACCTGGAAGTAGACAGTGAGTTTCTCATTAGGGTAGTAAATGCCGTCCTCTTTGTCAACCCAGATATTGATATCGAGCGCATTGCCTATAGTAAATAGTGATAAGAGTATCGCAAGAAACATGTTTACCTCTTCCTTTTGACAGCACCTGACTTGTAATTATCTGTGCTCTTTTTTTCATTCGAAGAACTGCTCTTCTGCATCGTGGGAGTCTGTTTATTATTACTCTTTTGTGGACTCGGTTCTTTTTTCTCATAGTAATCTGGACTTTTTTGCTTGGTATTATTGCCCTGCTTCTTATTTGTCTTCTTCTCATCATACTGATTCGGGCGTTTTGTTTTACTCTGCTTCTTATTCGTCTTCTTCTCATCATCGTAGTAATATGCCGGCGGTGCTTTTCTGCTTGATTCGGATCCATTCTTTGGTCGCTTTGTTATATGTGACTGAGATTTCTTATTATAATCGTGTTTTTCCTCGGTGTACTTGGTCTTTGAGTTCTGCGTCGATTTATCATCAATCCGCTTGTTGGCAGAGTAGTTATAGGATTTCTTGGTCTCATTGGTCTTCGACTGTGTCTTTTTATTATGGTCGTACTTCTTGTATTCTTGGTTTTTTACAGCGATCTTCTTCTCAGTTTTTACAACATATTCCTTTCTCATCTTCTCGAGATTTCCGCTCTTGTGCTCTTTCTCAACGCGCTTAAAGAGATCGGGATCTTCTTGCTTCAGGAGTTTACGTATTTCATTTTCCTTATACGGTATGTTAAGTTCGCGTGGTGGTTTTGAAGGCAGGTGGATACCATGTTGTTTTGCCCGGTATCTTAGGGTATAATACGAATGTGGAACCTTATACCTCACCCAGCGACCATAGCGCGGTCTGAACCACCAACAACCACTGTCATACCACACAACGTAGAAACCTGAGTAGAAAAAATTCCAATGGAAGTGATGATGCCAATGGCACCTCCACCAATACGAATCCCACCACCATGGATACCACCAAACATAATGGACACAGTAGTACCCATGCGGGTAATAGGTCCAATAGCCGTCACACCAGTAATCGTCTTCCCAGTATTCATCATACCAGTAATCGTCTTCATAATAATCATAGTCGCTGTAAATGAAGTTAACCGTAAATGCAAATAATGGCACGGCAGCTAATACCAATAATAATAGACGTTTCATTATTGCCTCCTTGTTATATATACTTCTCAAACTCCTGGCAGTATTCAGCAGAAGGGATTTTCTTGGCCAAAATAGCCAGAAGTTCCTTAACCGCTTGTTCGAAGTCAGGTGTACCCCGGCTTCTACCGACTGCCAGTATTCTTGGGATCAGTTCATCTGGATCAAAAACAAGCATCCCTTTCCTTAATTCTCTCACAATATACTTGACGCTCCGGGCAAGAACATATCTCTTTGCCGTTGGGTTCATTGAGTATTGTGCAATTGGTCCCATTTTACTGTCCTATCACCAATTCTGGATTACCTGGATCAATCTGATACGCCCAGTCAAAGATCACATAATCAGGACCTATCGCACGAAGACGGACCTTTGCAAAGTGGTTATCCCAGACCCAGAAAATATAGGTATGACCAAGGATCGCTTCAACCACACCGGTTGTCGACCAACCATATTGGGGCGCATAGGTTATCTCATCAAGTGACTCAGTATAACCAAAATCCTGAATCCAGGTATCAGATCGACCAGTATAAAGATAATGGACTTCGTTAATATCATCATAACCATAATAAAAATCACACAATGGGTGGTCATAAGCAACAACTGAATATGCGCTGAAATACCAACCTGAATAATCCGGGTATTCATAGTAGTCAAAGATCTGTTCGTTATAACCTTCTGGTCTTGGAGTATCATAGACAATTTCATAAGATAAATCACTCTCATTACCATCATAATCAAAGGCTACGATCGCATAATAATAAGTCTGACCGTTTAATAAACCGAAATCCAAGAAGTAATCAAGGTTGGTCTGACCTATTTCATAATAATAGCCACTCGGTGTTATACTGCGATAAATACGATATCCGGCAAGGTCAGGTTCAGTATTCTCGTACCAGATCAACATAACCTCTTCATCCCCAGTAATTGAATGCAAACCTCTTGGTACTGCCGGTGGTTCATTATCAAACCCTTCATAACAGCAGCTAATTAGAACCAGAAATGCTGCAGTGATTATAAGATAGAAAATGCTTTTGAAGTTTTTCATCATTCACCTCTACCTTATGATTATGCAATACTCGTGCCAAATAAAAGCTATGTAATTTCGGGAGAAATACAATTAATACGGCACAAATTTCGTCTTTATTGCACAAAAATCGTGCACCCCGTACCTTGTTCAGTACAAGTATGTAGATAAATCACTGCTTATTTGGGAGATTCCACAAAATGCGAGCCTTATGCGTAGACATTGAGCAAAATAAGGTACGGGGTGAGAAATATCCTAAAGTTACCTAATTCAGAGATATCTCTATTGGGTAACTGATTTCACCGATTATTGTCTGGATATAGGCAGTTGCTTTTACCTTGTACGTAGCCTTACCAGATCTTATTGCAGAGATCACTGCTTCGCCGAGTTCAGTGTATTCAAGGGTTATCGTAGTAATAAAGCTGTTTGTTCCTTTTGCTGGAATCTTTAACCCCTTACCCGTAGAACCAGAGATTAATCCTTTATCATCTGCATACAAGGTATATTTCAACTTATCAAGAACCGCATCGATTTTATTGGGGTTGGTGGCATCTATTCTGAAATCAACCTTGAAATCATTAAAATTGAAGTCATAAGGCTTTACTGAAATGAGGGAGAACTTACATTCTTTTATGGCAAGCCGTTCTTGAACCGCCGCACAGGAAAGTAGAAAGACAATAATAAGTGACCAACATATCTTCTTCATAAAAATATGTTAATCATATTGTTGTATATGTCAAGAGAGGTAATTTCTGACTCCTCTCCACTTTCTTGAAATACTAATTTGTCATTGCGCCTGTCCGCCTTTTGAGTGGCGGAAGGAACGAGATTCCTCACTACGTTCGGAACAAGCTGCGCAATCTCCCAAATAAAGCAAAGCGTTGAAAAAACATGCTGTTGTTCATTCGAGGTATATTGAGATTGCCACGCTCATCCCGCTCATCGGCGGGATTCGCTCGCAATAACAAGAATCATGAAGCTATAAAAAAACAATATTGACAATGTTTTACAAAAAGTAGAGAGGACCTAGAGGTAATTTCAGCGTACCATTTGACTATTTACGATTTAACCATATCTTACGGCATTAGCCCTTGGATTTCACTATCACCCGGTGCTTCGACTGTAAAAGAAATCGTAACCTTGTACTCTTCTGTTGGATCGAGCGAGACTTTCCAATAGTAAATGCCGATATCTTTGTCATGTTCAGATGGTTCTGGATCGATCTTAATATCTTTCACCTTGATATCTGGATCCTGAGGTATTGGAATTTGATCCACAATAGTACACTGAATCTTTTTATTATGGAAGTTTTTGACAGTATTCTCATAGGTGAATTCATACTTTTTCTTACCACTGAACAAACCACCTTTGGAAACCTTTGATTTTTTCAGTTCGCGCTTGACCTTAACCCGGTCATCGACCCCAAAGGAAACCGTGGTCGACTCATCTGGTGCAATCGTTGGCACATACGTTTTACCGGTAAAATCATCGCCCACATATGTCCCTGCCTGACCAGCGATAAACAAGTAGTCACTCGTATTTTTCATCTTGCCCGTTGAATAGGCGAGTTGGGTTATCCGGGGTATTATAAAATACTCAAAATCCGATTTAAAAGAAGTGCTAAATACTTCTATCTTCTTTTCTGGATCACCACTCTTTATTGTATACCGTCCGGGTAAAGGATACCATATTGAAACCCCAGCTTCTACAGGTGGTGCTGGAGGTGGCGCAGTAACCGCTGCCTCCATAATTTCTTCCATTGGCGCCTCAGTCCTTGCCGCCAGCAACCCACGACTTTTATGCTCTTGATACCTGTAACGGTCTATATACCACGGCGTAGGTACAGGAGCTGTGCCACCGAGCGCCGGCTGAGCTGTAGAAAGCACCAGTTTGGTATTTTCCCAATCCTCACCTGTACGCTGCGCGACCTTACTAAAGTAAGAAAAGCCGACATTACCTTTTGAAGGCTGGGCTCTAAGCTCATAATAAGTGCGCCAGCTCGCTCCATAAAGGATATAACTGAGTTGTATTCGGTAATTCTTAGCACCTTCTGGATGTCCATCAAAAATTATTGTTTTTCGATTTTCCACAATTGACCTGATGTCGTTGAGTTCACGCTGGAAGACATTGATCTCGTCCTGTAATTCTTTACGCACGCGTTCGATCTCGGCCATTCTCATTTTCGCACTCAATAATTCATCGACCATAAAACTTAAACCCTGACGCCATGCCTGGGGCGATACCTTACCAGTTATGATCTCCTTGGAAATAACCTCTGGACCGCCAATTGCGATCGTCTGCAAAAATTTTTCCTTGTCCTTTAATACGGCAATTTCATCAGCATAGGTCCGGTCCTTTATCTTAAGAGCCTCGATCTTGCTCTTGAGCTTCTCGACATCAGGGTAAGGCTCATCTTTGTACCCTTTCTTTACCTGGACTTCACCGATCTTCAACCCTTTTGCCTTTACGCGTACTGATGCATCATCTATTGCTCCAGGTAGATCAGCAAACACTAAATCAGTAGATCTATCAAGGTACACATTGGCGAGCCTTGTGATTATCACACGATCACTGTAAATAACTACAGAATCGATTTTGGAAAAAACATCAAGATTTACTAGAAAAAATAGCAATGTAATCATGGAACCTCCTTGAATACTGTATACAATTGCCCAATAAAGTCAATGGTAGGCTACGAAAAACCTACTTGAAGCATTGAATATGACGATATTGCTATCTGTATTATCGCCGTAATCTCTCTGTTATCACCGTAATCAGGAATTCCAAATTCTTTTTTGAAATTCCTCCGATTTTCTTGACTTTGCGATTTTACTGGCTATAATAGACCTTAAGGAGGTTGAATGAAAACGTTCAGAACTGAAAAATATAATGACTTTACAAAACCCGAAATTCGGAAGAAGATGGAGAAAGCCCTGATCCTGGTTCAAACTCAGTTTGGTCGAGAGTACAGCATAATTATTGGTGGTGAAAGGGTGAGATTAGATAAAAAATTCCATTCATATAATCCTTCAAAAAAGGACGAAATTATTGGTACGTTTCAGGAAGCAGACATAGCAACCGCTGACCGAGCTATGGAAGTTGCTTTGGAGACTTTCAAATCCTGGCGCTATACACCGGCTAAAACCAGGGCAAATTATTTATTCAAGATCGCTAATATTATGCGGAAAAGGCGTTTTGAACTTGATGCATGGATGGTTTATGAATCTGGCAAGAACTGGCTTGAAGCAGATGCAGATGTTGCTGAGGCGATTGACTTTTGTGACTATTATGCAACCGAAGTTCTAAGATATGCTAAGGGGCCAAAACTGCATAGATACCCAGGTGAAAAAAACGAACAGGTTTATATCCCCCTCGGTGTTGGTTTGGTAATAGCTCCATGGAATTTTCCCCTTGCTATATTATGCGGCATGGCAAGCGCGGCGTTTGTTAACGGCAATACAGTAATAATGAAACCGTCTGAGGATTCGCCTGCTATTGCAGCAAAGTTCATGGAAATTATAGAACAAGCAAAGGTACCGATCGGGGTGGTGAATTTCTTGACTGGTCATGGCAAACCGGCGGCTGATTATTTAGTAAGGCATCCCAAAGTAAGATTCATCTGTTTCACAGGTTCAAAGGCGGTTGGTCTGCATATCGTTGAACAAGCAGGAAAAACACAACCCGGTCAAATATGGATCAAAAGAGTTATCGCTGAAATGGGCGGTAAGGATTTTATTATTGTCGATTCAGAAGCCGATATTGACAGTGCTGTAAATGGTGTCAGGGCAGCTGCATATGGATTGCAAGGACAGAAATGTTCTGCCTGTTCGCGATTGATCCTTGACGACAAAATCTACGATGAATTCATGAGAAAATTCATCCCCACTGTTGAAGCAATAAAAATCGGGCATGTCAAAGACTATGGGAATTATCTGGGACCCGTAATAAATGAAACCGCCTATAATTCAATCCTGGAATATATAAAAATAGGCAAATCTGAAGGTATGCTTATATGCGGGGGTGAACCAGCGCCAGGTGACGGCTGGTTTATCAAACCTACTGTATTAGTGGATATTGAACCACACCACAGGATCTTCCAAGAAGAGATCTTTGGACCAGTATTAGCAGTCACCCGGGCAAGAGATTTCGACCATGCCATAGAATTAGCAAACAGCACTGTTTATGGGCTTACTGGAGCAGTTTATACAAAGAACCGGAAGAAAATCGAGAAAGCAAAAAGAGAAGCATCTGTCGGTAACTTCTACATCAACCGGAAATGTACCGGGGCCTTAGTCGGCATCCAACCCTTTGGCGGCTTTAACATGTCGGGTACTGATTCAAAAGCTGGTGGTCCAGACTATATGTTATTATTCACTCAGGCAAAATCGATCTGCGAGCGTTTCCCCACGAAAAAGGTGGTGCGCAAGAAAAAGAAAGCAACCAAGAAAATAACAAAAAAGAAGGCGAAAAAAGCAATCAAGAAAAAAACTAAGCCAAGACGCAAAAAGCAGAGATAGTCAATGACAACAGATCAGATCTTCAAAAGCGTACGCAAAAATAAGATTCAATTCATCGATCTTTGGTTTTCCGATATCTTGGGTTCGGTGAAAAATGTCACGATCCCGGTTCGCGAAATACGCAAAGCTCTAAAAGAAGGTATATGGTTTGATGGTTCGTCAGTCGAAGGATTTGGCAGAATTTTCGAGAGCGACATGTATCTCAAACCAGATCCGGCAACCTTTGCGGTCATTCCATGGGAAGAAGAACGGACCGCACGCTTAATTTGCGACGTCTATGCACCGGACCATAAACCTGCACCCGTTGACCCGCGGGGTATACTAAAAAACAACCTTAAGCTGCTAAAACGAAGAGGCATGGACTACTACATCGGCGCCGAGCTCGAATTTTATCTTTTCCGTCGCGATAATGACAAAGTACTACCATTACCCCATGATCGGGTTGGCTATTTTGACTTGGGTGGTGACCTGGCTCTGCGCATACGAAAAAAGATGTGCGAACGGCTCCAGGATTTTGGTATTGGATTTGAAGCTGGTCATCATGAAGTTGGCCGTGGTCAACACGAGATTGATCTTCCTTACACTGATGCACTCAGATTAGCAGATAATATCCTGACCGCGCGTATGATAATCAAGAAAGTAGCTGAAGAATATTATTTGCACGCGACATTTATGCCAAAACCGATATTCGGCGCTGCAGGAAATGGTATGCATATACATCAAAGCATTTACAAAAAGAAGAAAAACTTATTCAGCAATCCGAAAGATAACTATGGTCTGAGCAAACTTGCGTACAATTACCTTGCCGGCGTGCTCAAGCATATCAAAGAAATATGCGCTATAACATCGCCGCTTGTGAATTCATACAAACGGCTTGTTTCTGGCTTTGAGGCTCCCGTGTATATTTGTTGGGGTAGAATGAACCGCTCGGCTTTAATACGGGTACCCCGCATAAGCCGAAAAAACTACGACAGCACGCGGATTGAACTACGGTCCTGTGACCCCTCAGCAAATCCCTATTTGCTATTTGCCTCTGTACTCAAAGCTGGGATTGACGGCATGCAGCGTGATCTGAAACCACCAAAGCCCATTGAAGAAAATGTCTACAGAATTAAATCAAATGTCCTCAAGTCCAAAGGCATTGACTTGCTGCCTCGCTCCCTTTGGGAAGCACTCGAGTATTTTCATCGCGGCAAAATGGTAAAGAGTGCACTTGGCGATGTTTTGTTCCAGCGTTACTATGATATTAAAATGAAAGAATGGGATGAGTATTCAACGCAGGTATCAAAGTGGGAGCATGATAAGTATCTCGAATTGTATTGAACCACGCCTCTCCCTCCCCCTTAAAGAAAGAGCACAACCCACAAAATTCCTCACCCTCGAAGGAGGAGGATAAAGGTGGGGGCGAAATCCAGAAATCTATGATTACCCCTTATGTTTGACAACTTACGGAGCAGGCGGTGATAAAGAACAGATTATCCCGATTCTGCATTTACTATTTGCATTAAGGAATCGGGATTCTCGCTTCGCGGAACACAGATAAAAAATGTAGTCGTCCGATTCATCGGACATTTCATAAATAATTATTGCTGTAACCCCGCTCTTTTGCAAAAAGAGCGGGCTTCTTCAGAATTCCTCACCGAATTTGTTATACGATACAATCTCTTCGAGTGTCTTGCGCGGTCCTGAGGCAATACCTCCTATCCCTTGTTCAATCGACTCATCAGCTGGATAACCCAATGCCAAGAGCACGGCGATATTATACCGGTTGGGTATGCCGAGCAACTTCTTTAACTTCTTGTGATGAAACCATCCAATAAAACAAGAACCAATGCCGAGTGCCGTAGCTGCCAAGCAAATATGGGTCATGGCAATAGAGATATCGACAAGATGATTCTCGTGATCAAAGAGTTGGGCGATATAATGGGTCATTGCCTTGGTATAACACCCAGCAATGATCATCGGAGCATCTTTTAGCCATTTGATAATAAATTTGTCGCCCATTGCGACCTGTTTAGGTATTTGCTCAATGATCGATTTATCATCAATGACTACAAAATGCCATGCTTGACGATTACTCGAAGATGGCGCAATCCGTGCTGTCTCTAAGATCTGAAGTATCTTTTCCCGCTCAATTTTTCGAGGTGTGAACTTGCGCACGCTCCTTCGCCTTTTCATTACCTCAAAAATATCCATACTATTAACTCCCCGCTCACTGGACGATAATGATCTTTTGTTCCTGTACGAAGTTGTCCTTACGTCCAATAAATTCCATCTTTAAAAAATATACACCACTCGGCGTATCGTTAAGAATCAGATTTACCGTGTGATAACCGGCCTTGATCTTCCCTTGATACACCGTGCTCATTCTCTGACCAGCGATATTATACAGCGATATCGAAAGATCACTATCAAATGATACGGTGAAATCAATATAACTATGTGCTCTTGCTGGATTTGGGTAAAAACAGATGACCGGCACATGAGTATTATGAACTACTTCTTCTTGAATGCCCACGCCTTGTCTAACAAGAGCAGGATCACCAAAGAGCACGTAATCGAGCATATTTTGCTGCGGTGTCCACTCTGGATCACCAGCCCACGGGTCAGGAAAGTAGAGATAGTTAAAATAATACATCTTGGCGTCAAACAAGGCATCACCAACCTTCCTGCCTTGGTTTATTAGATAGTAGTAGAAGTAATAATCAAGCGACATTATATTACCGGTTGAAGGATCTTCCCAACCCGGCGTGTACCAACCATAGCTCGTCGCAGCAATAATCCCTGAAGCGCCATGAGCGATCAGTGCACGAGCAAGGTTATCGTCAGTGCCGGCATTGCTACAAGATGTTGCAAAGATAATCGATGGATGGTCATTATCAAGTGTTGGAGGATCATAAATATCGATAAACGTCTCCCAATTCATTTCAAAACTTTCGGGGATAGAATCACCATCATCCCAAGCCCAGTATTTCCGATACGTACCGGTTGGATTACCATGCCCTGACCAATTCGTGACCGCATAATTCCCGGTTGACCATTCAGCAATAACATTGCTCTGGGTTAGCGCCTGTTCATGAGGATAGCTCGATGGGCATAAACCAGCTTCTTCGTATAATCTTGTGCAAGTCCAGCCGGCAAGCAGGCTGTCTTTCATGTATTCCATGAGTGCAGCACCATCACAATCTGGCCAACCTAAACCATCTTCGTTCTCAAAATTATTAAAAGCAGCGAGAAGCAAAGCACGGTTCTTCCATGCACCAGTATCCCTTTCAAAAATCACTGTTTTTAGCGCGATAGAACTCAAGGTGCTAAGATCATTGAAGGGGAATCTACCGACCATGATTTCAGGCACAAATCCAATGCTGTCTTCTTCGTATTCACCGTAGTATCCATCGCCATCTGCATCCCAATCATCAGTGAGCTCGGCAAAGTAATAATCAGTTGGCGTATCATAGTTATGCCCGGGATCAGGAAAACATAGCTTCATCGGAATCATATCAATATTACCGGCAATAAGTAGATAATGGATACCCCAAATTTCGTACTTGTCGATGAGAAAATTTCTGACCTTATCAGCAGCTTGAGCACCTGGGTACTGGGTGATAATCGAATCATAACTCACTAATTTAGTAGTGAAGCCAAGACTATTCTTCCAATTAACCAGACTATCAAACGCACTGAAAAGATTATCTTTGGTAATAATAACATAGTTGAAAGAATCCTGCCTTGCACCAACCTCGTAAAAATCCCTTATCTCATCCCAGTTAGTGAAGATTGCAGCGTCTTTATCAACCCAAGCTGCAATTCTATTGTCGGCAGGTTCTTTTATATAGTGAACCGCGATATTGATAGTTGAGTAAAAGCTTAAATTATCATGGGTGTATAGGAGTGGGAAATAGGTTATTTTAATGAAAGGAATATTTCGGAAATGACTGATCTTTGAAACGTAAACTGGTTTGGCAGGAAAAGGGCTTTCCAAAGTCTCCAGGAAAACTTTATTTCCTTGATATCTTGCTAATGCCTCTTTTACGATTTTCTCATCAGCGCAGAGCGGTAAAGCAGGTGGAGAAATAGACAATTCGAAACTGCCCAGCTGTTCAGGCAATTCATAGTCCACATCAACTGAGAATACCCGGGCACCAGCTGGTAATGCAAGTACAATGCTCTTTGCCGGCAGAATAGGGGTACCAGGTATCTGCAGTTTGTTAAAGCCTTGAATAATCGGCGTATTTTCATCAAACTCCAAAGAGTTAGCAGTAATTCTTGCAGTAATGATCTCGGCAAAAAGAATTGCTATGAAAAGTACTAAACAAACGAAAATCTTTCTCACGAACATGAAACCTCCTTGTTTTATGGAATGATCTGTACTTACTCTTTCATTGTAGCATATTATCATCTTTGTGTCAATGAAATGCTTTTAACTTGAGTCTTACGTTAAGCCGAACAGACCGGAGAAACCTAAGAAGGCAAGTGCCATCAAACCTGCGGCGATGAAAGAAATGGGGTATCCTTTTATTGACGGGTTTATCGGCGCGAGGTCAAGCCGCTCCTTGATTGCAGCAAAGGTTATCATAACGACCATAAATCCAAGACCTGTACCGATGGAAAAAATCGTACTGTTCAAAAAATTGAACTTGTTGTCGATAGTCAAGAAAGTAACACCGAGGATTGCGCAGTTGGTCGTGATCAACGGCAAATAGATACCCAGAGCATTATATAGGGTCCGGTAAGATTTTTTCAAGAACATCTCAACGAGTTGGACGAGTGAAGCGATCGTCAGAATGAATACTGCGGTCCGCAAAAAGACAAGATCAAACGGCAAGAGAATTCCGTGGTAAACAATCCACGTAATCCACGAAGCCAGCGTCATAACAAAAATAACTGCCATACCCATACCAGTAGCAGTTTCAACTGCATTAGAAACACCAAAAAACGGGCATAGACCGAGAAAACGCATTAATACGATATTGTTTACAAGAAAAGCAGCCAGGAAGATTAATGCAGGATCTTTCATTCTTGTCTCCTATTTAGAATATCTGTTTATCAATGCCTTCATGACACCAATAACAAGGAACGCTCCTGGCGGAAGTATCATGAAGATAACCGGCGCATTCTTAAACCCTTCACCAAATATCGCCATACCCAAAAAAGTACCATTACCGAGAATTTCCCTTATCGCACCCATGACTGTCAGCGCTAATGTAAAACCTAATCCAACTCCAAGACCATCGAGCGCCGAATTAATTACTGAATTTTTTGAAGCATAAGCCTCAGCCCTACCCAAAATCATGCAGTTGACTACGATGAGTGGCACAAATACACCCAGGGCACGATACAGACCTGGTTGAAACGCCTGCATAAAATAGTCAATGATCGTTACGAAAGTAGATATGATTAAAATAAATATAGGTATCCTAACTTCATTCGGTATCCTCTTTCTCATTATCGAAATTATTATATTAGAAAAAAGGAGAACGAAAGTAGCGGCAAGTCCCATGCCAAAAGCATCACGCACCGTGCCAGATACTGCCAGTGCAGGACATAAACCGATCATCAGAACGAGAACAGCATTTTCTTTGATCAAACCGCGGGTGAAAATTTGCGACTTCCTCATTTCAGAAAACCCTTATAGAGCTCAACCTGTTCCTTTATACCATTGATCAATGCCTTAGAAGAAACTGTTGCACCGGTTATCGCATCAGGTATTTTCTCTTTGAAAGAATTTAGAAATTCCTTACCTCTTATAACCTCGCCAATACCCGGCGTTTCGTTTGAATAAAGTATTTCAACACCAGTTATTTGTCCCTTCGTGGTTAACCCAATAATGAATTTGATCTGATCTGCATATCCCTGAGTTGTTGCGATAAAAACTATACCGATAGTATCGCTTTCCCCGAGCGCATACCAGAGAGTATCAGGTATAACCTCAATGAAATCCTGAGCATCAGGGAAGACGCAACGCTTATCAAGTGGTGGACACAAATAACTGGCGAATTCCTCAATACCTTGTTTTATCCCATTGCATACTGCGCGCGATGAAATTGTTGCAGCTGTTATCGCATCAATCTCGCCCCCATCCCTTTTCAGAAGGACATTATCAATGGTCTTGCCAATAAACTGATCTCGAAAGCCAGGCTCAATGATCTTGACACCCAAGCCCGGTGTTTCCTTAAGTCCCTCAGCTGCACTGGCAATCCTGATGCCAGTGATTTTTCCTTCCAGATCAAGACCCACCATGATCGGAACGGGACCACCATAGCCTTGTGGAAAAACGCGAAAAACAATACCCACAACATTTTGAGTGGAATCAATAGCCTTCCACAGGGTTTCTGGCATCACTGGAGTGAATTCTTGAGCGACTATCACTTCTTTCAGACCAGCAAGGGTCAATGTTTTTTGGGTTTCTTCGATTTGCGGCGCAGTGTACGAGTATACGAAAGATAAAATAACTGAACAAATGACTGCAACAATGAAGAGTGTTACGACCATCGATCTTGTACTGGTCATAGCTTCACCCCTTTCTTCTTTTCACCAAAAATCCTCTCTTTTGTAAAACGGTCGATTAGCGGTGTGAATACATTCATAAGAAGGATTGAATAAGATACACCCTCAGGATAACCTCCCCATATCCGTATGATCGCGGTGAGAACTCCGCAGCCAATGCCGAAAATCCACCGTCCCTTCTTGGTCACCGGCGAAGTTACCCAGTCAGTTGCCATGAAAAAGACACCAAGGAACAAACCACCTGAGAATAGATGAAAAGGCAAGCTAGCCTTGGTTGGTAGAACGAACGCAAGTATCCCGAAACTCACCAAATACCCCGTTACAATCCGATAGTCCACGATACCAACAATTATCAAGAACAAACCACCGATAAGCAGAAGGAGCGCTGAAGTTTCACCAAGGCACCCCCCAACTCTTCCAATGAAAAGGTTCTTGATCGTTTCCATTTCATTAAGTCGTTGTATAATGACTTCTGGTGGTCCGAAATTTGCTGGGTTTTTGAGCAAGGTCAATGGTGTCGCGCTCGTGATAGTATCAATACCTGATAATGTACTACCTGTAGGTATTAACCACTCCTTGGTCATAAAAGATGGCCACGAAGTCATTAAAAATGCCCGACCCGCAAGCGCCGGATTGATGAAATTGTAGCCCAGACCACCGAAAAGCTGCTTGGCAAAAACAATTGCAAAAACACTGCCAACAATTGGCAGCCAAAGCGGTACGCCGGGTGGAAGATTGAAGGCTAACAAGATACCAGTGAGCACTGCGCTGCCATCATCTAAGGTTATCTTCTTGCCCAACATCCTCTGCATGATTGCTTCACTTATCATACAGGAGGCAATAGTTATGACGGTCACTAGCAAAGCGCGCCAGCCAAATATATAGACGCTGAACATAAGAGCTGGCAAGAGGGCAAGGATCACTGCCTTCATTGCCAACGAAATGTCGAGTCTTCCGCTAATATGGGGTGACGCAGAAACAATCAATAGATCTTTCATTTCTTTGATAATCTCCAGACCTCATTCTTTCCGTATTTTAAATAGTGCACAAGCAGTATCTTTGAAGGACAACCAAAAGCGCAACAACCACATTCAATGCAATCAAGCACACCATAATCCTTTGATTTCAGGAATTTTTTGTTCTTTACCAGTTTGTAGATTTCCGTCGGCATCAGTCCCATCGGGCATACATCAACGCAAGAACCACAGCGAACACATGGTCCCTCTTCATAACTACTGACCTCTTTACTAACCAAGATACCTGATGTACCTTTTATTATAGGTACATCCTCAGCATACTGGGAAATACCCATCATTGGACCGCCGAAAATGATCCGCTTGGGTTGATCGACAAAACCACCACAGAAGTTGACTACGTCGATCACCGACGTGCCGATTCTGATAAGTAAATTCTTGGATTCTTTTACCCCGTCGCCAGTAACAGTAACGACTCGATCGATCAATGGTTTCCTGAACTTAACTGCCTGAAATGCAGCATAGCACGTACCCACATTCTGCACTACACAGCCTACGTCCATGGGTAATCCTCCTCTGGGTACAGTACGATTGAGTACTGCTTTTATCAGCTGTTTTTCAGCACCTTGTGGATATTTTGTCTTCAATACCCTAACTTCTTCGTTTTCACTGATGAAAATTTTAGCTGCTTCTTTTTTATTGTCTTCGATACAAAATATCAAATGTTTAGTATTGAGGATTTGTTGAAATAACTTGGCACCTTCAATAATTCCAATAGGATACTCAAGCATTAACCGGTGATCAGCAGTGAGCCTTGGTTCACATTCGCAACCGTTTATTAACAAATATTCGATTGGTTTATCTGGAGGTGGTGATAGCTTTACGTGCGTCGGAAATGCTGCACCACCCAAACCAACAATACCAGCGTCTTTTATAATACTAAGGAGTTCTTCTTTTGGAAGGTTCTCATAATCATGTTTCTCTTTCATCCCTGCTGCCCAGTCTTCTGTTTCATATGATTCGATAATGCAGCACTCGGCTGAAGCCAAAACAGGATGCGGGTGCTGCTTGATATCCAAGACTTTACCTGAAATACTAGCATGGACTGATGCAGAAATGAAACCTTCACTTTCGCCAATTTTCGTACCGATTTTTACAAAATCATCCTTTTGCACAACGGGTTTAGCTGGCTTGCCTGCATGCTGAACTAATGGTATGTATACCCGCCTTGGTGCAGGCATAACTTCAATAACAAGGTTTTCAGTAAATTTGTTTTCTAAAAGATGGATACCGCCAAGAAACCCTTTTAACATGGAATTTAGTATAATCATTTTTCTCAATTAGTCAACATTACCATAAAAAAGGCACTATTTTCTAACGATAGTATCACGATACTTAAGTCGCTTCTTGACATCAGTTCGGAAACAAATATACTTAAGTATGAAAGAACAGCAGGGCAAGAAAATCGACATCGACGAAATTATCCGCTGTTTGGGTCTTATTGCTCGAACCCTGCATAAAAATCCAAAACAGGCACTAAAAGATTTAAGAAAGGTCGGCGAGGAAATAGACTGTAAAATACCCTATCGTGACGGCCACAGTATTAGGGTAACTGAATATTGCCTGAATATTGCTGATAATATTGGTTTTTCTGAAAATGAGAAAGTTGTCCTGGAGGTCGCGGCAATATTACATGACTTTGGAAAAATCGGAATTGACGAGAGCATATTACTCAAGCCGGGAGCACTGACCCAAGAGGAAAGGGATGAAATCACCATGCATGTGATGAGGGGTTATTATATGCTCGCTGGTTTTAGCGAACTCATTGAGGCACTTAGAGGTGTCAAGAGTCACCATGAATACTATGATGGGTCAGGGTATCCTGAGGGTCTGATCAAAGGAGACATCCCCCTTGTCGCCAGGATCATTGCAGTAGCTGATGCTTTTGATGCTATGACCTCAGAACGACCCTATCGAAAAGCAATAACTAAACAAGCAGCGATTGAGGAGTTGAAGCGTGCTTCAAACAGTCAGTTTGATCCAGCAATAGTAAAGATATTCTTAAAAATATTATCCCAAAAAGACGAAAAAAATAACAAATAATAAACCCTGTAGAATGTTTACCCGGTTGTAGGATTTTTATGGGGTTTGTTGTCTGACTGGGTAAAAATTTGGGGTTAGAACGCTAAGGCGCCAGGATATATCCGGTAAATGTAAGAACTGCATTACCGCCCACTCTTACTCTCAATATCTGGTCACGGGTAGTCTCAACATGAACAAAAACCCTCCCTTTTCGTCCCTGCAAATAGCCCTGCTCAATGATGATTCGCGTAAAATTGGTCTGCGTAACTACTCTATGGCGAATCATGTAACAACCAAGGCTGCCGGCTGCGGCACCAGAAATAGGGTCTTCATTAACACCCAATGTAGGAGCAAAATGGCGCATAAAGGCATCATTACCAGCATCAAAGGTTTCTCTGCAAAAAACAATTACGCCATGTATACCAAGACGCGTGCATACACTATCCATTATTGAAAAATTCGGCTTCAGTTTCTGCATATCATTAAGGGACTTGATTGGCACGATCAGATCATAAAAACCCGCCGAAATAATGTCGAAAGGTAAACCTACACCCGTAAGATCATCAGGTGAAAGACCCAAGAACTTAGCGACTGCAACTTGATTGACCGATGGCTCCATGTAATTTGGTTTAGCTAAAACCACGGTTGCCCGAGTTATCTTATCACCTTTCACCCGCAAGTCCACCTGTTGAATACCGGCTTTGGTTCTTTGCCGAATGGTTGTTTTGGGCTCTTTAACGGTTATTAGGTTTTCGCCACTGAGAGCGAAGTATGTTGCTATAGCTGTATGACCAGAGAAGTTAACCTCGCCACTACCCGTAAAGAAACGTAGATGAATATCAGCTTCTTTTGTTTGTTCAGGCAAAACAAAACCAGTATCTGTTAAAGGATTAAGATCATTCGCTATCTTACGCATGGTTTCATCAGCCAGACCGCTTGCCGATAATACAACCCATGCAGGATTACCTCCGTACGGTATCGAGGTGAATACACTCATCCTTTTTGCTTTAATCCATTCTGACATATATAGAAATACTATATATATTTGCAGTATTGTCAAGATGGAGGGCTGGCAGGCAAAAGAGATTGGACTGAGAATTAGAAAAGGGACGTCTCGGTCATTTGGATTTTGATATTGTTCACCCTGTAGAATATCTATTATTTATTCCACGGGCAAAGAACTTGTGGTCTGGGATTTGGTTGAGTCGAGCGAAGCCTATTCTACATGTTTATGGTGTTTCAGCAATTTTTTCAAAGAGAAAATTCAATAAAAAAATATTCTTTTCGGTTTCTAAAAATCCCTTCAGGGATTCTTTATCTTGCCAGGTCTCGTAAATCAGAACTCGTGTTTCTGAACTCACTTGTTCCACAAGACTGAACATCTGTTCCTCAGGTATGTCAAGCTGACCCAGGATTTTCAGAACATAATAGTCTTTCAAGGTACTCTCGCCAATCAATTTAACTAAGGTTCCACTTATTGTCTGTCCGATATCAACCAGGCCTTTAACTGCTGCGTACCTGACTGCATAATAGCTATCATCAAGTCCACCTATTAGATATTCAAAGTCATCAACCGTAGCTATTTGACTCAGCGCATAATAGGCAGATTTCCTGACAGCCTGGATCGAATCATTTAACCCCTGGACGATAAAGGGGAATGCTTTTCTGGATTTCGCTTTTCCCAACGCGGTAAGGGCACCTGACCTGATCTGCCACTGTTCATCATTGATGAATTGTGAAACTGGGTCAACAATCTTCTCACTACCGATCTCGCCTAATATCCATAACGACTGCTTGAGACTGCGCGATTCCTCATCACTTCCGCGATAAGTGACATTACGGACAATGCCGCTAATCGCAGGTTCACCAATTTCCCTGAAAATATCTTTCATCCGGTGGCGTTCTCTCGCTCCCTTAGTATCGAACTTCGCAACTAAAAATGCGATCGTTGTATCTGCATCCAATGTATCTTTGCCCAAATCCACGAGCAGGGCAAAGGCTGATTCTTGTTCTACCTGGAATTGTACAAGCGAGGTCGTGGCTTTGCCATATAGATCCTCAAAATCAATGTTTTGACTCAGAGCAAATAATAACAAAATCATACTATGCCATCCGTGTGATCTAAATCATTCCCAGTCAATACCAATACCATATTCACCTTTTTTCCAAAACGTTGCATCCTTGCCATTATAGTAAGTATCTTTTCCTGCGATATCTATTAGTATACCGATGCTGCCATACTCTCGGCGGAAATTTCCATAGCCCTGAGTATTATGCACGCGCCTCACAGAATAAACATCATCACCTGATTCATCAATGAGTAAACCCACGCCATTCGCATTACCTGCACCTTGACTCAGATCAAAAGCTACATAAGAATCATCACCTTGAATGTCGTATAATATACCTAATGCGAGATCGTGCCCACACCCCTGCGACACGCCTTTGGCTACATAGTTATCGTCCCCAGACATGTCGACCAAAGCACCGAGTGCAATGTGCACACCTGAACCTTGTGCATATTGATAAGCAACGTATGAATCATTACCTGCATCATCGACAATTGCACCGATGCCGTACCAGTAACTTGCCCCCTGGCCAAAAATATCTGCAAGGTAGTAGTCATTACCCCCACGTTCAAGGATGATGCCGATACCAGCTGACAGGTCAGGTCGGAAACCGATTGAAAAACCCTGGGATAAAGACAAATAGTGATCAAGATACCTTATTTCATCAGTGTATTCCTCACGTATTATGTACCGGTCATTACCGCTTTTATCACCAAGGATACCGATGCCATAGGTTGAAGCAAAACCCTGTGCATAAAGGGCGCCTTGATATAGGTCATTGCCATCCTCGTCTCTCAGTATGCCGATGCCAAAACCTCCTACGCCCTGGGTAAACGTATCGCCATAATAAGTGTCATTACCGACTTTATCAGTCAATAACCCGACACCAAAAACACCACAACCGATCGAAAAGCTCTTTGCTCGATATATATCATTGCCCTGTTCATCGATCAAAATGGAGACGCCGAAATGACCACAGGCAATAGCGTAATTGTCGCCTTCATATTGATCATCACCCGCGCGGTCTATAATTAAATGCAGCTTGCCTGTTTGCGCACCTAATCTATAGATATCATCACCGCCAAGATCGATTATCACGGCAAAATCTTTCTTGTAGACATTCTTTCCAGTATCTGCCACAATGATCTCGCCAAATTCATATCGCTTATAATATAGGACATTTCCTTCAACACCTTCAACACTCTGGGGTTGAGTGTCCTGTTGTTCAAACCACACAAGACAGCGCGACGCCGCACAAAGAAGGTATGCTTGAGCAGTAAAGAGTTTTTTATAATCGACTTGTCCGGCGTGCTCTTTCAAAAAATTCACCAATGAATCATTCTGTTCGGTCTCTTCTCTTTCTTGTTCAATTGAGCTTGTCAGTTCAGGAGAAAATACGCTCAGTTCTTCAAAAACCTCACTTAGTTCAACCGGTGTTTTTTCAAATGCGTTATTGATCGAGCCGTAGCATTTTTTTAGGGCGGTTTCAAAATCAGTCTGCGTATAACTAACTTGGTGATCGTACAAACCAACCAGTTCATTCAAGATCTTCTCTTCAGAGGATGTCCAAAAGAGCACATCCATATCAATCAGGAAATCTATCGTGCCAAGTGGATTGACAAGCAACTCGTCAACTATTGCAAAGCGATACTCATCACGTATTGTGTAATCATCCCTGAATGCGATATCTTGCGTGGTCAGTCCGATATAAACGAGCGACGAATCAAGGTAGGCGGACCAGGATCCCATTAAGAAAAACAACACCAGCATATTTAAATTATAATAAAATCCCGGGGTAAATCAAGAATGTTGATCGATTTCTTTTCGATAACCTACTGGATTATTCTAACGGGTTCGCTACCATTCTGGTCCGATGGTCAGGTAATACTTCCACTCATCTGTAAAGTCCTGGAAATTATATGCCCGACCCACGTCGAACTTCAATATCATATACATAAATGTCATCCGTATTCCCGCACCAAAACCCATTTTAAGATCTTCAAGGTGAAATCCATTATATGTGTTGTAGACTTCAAAAGAGTCTGAGTAAATACCACCAAAATCAGCGAACAAAACACCACGGATATCCCTGAATTCAATGGGCAAAGGAAACGAAATTTTAAGCCGGTCAATAAATGGAAAACGGTATTCAAGATTGAGAAACCCCAGTCTTGACCCGGCTAATGCATAGGAATCATAGCCGCGCAAAGAATGTTGACCACCTATTGACCATCGATCTGGGTTTGGACCAAAGCTCCCAGCAAGAAGCAAACGGGCGGCAAAACTTGCTCGGGGTGAAAGACCGAAATACCTGCGGTAGTCAAAGATCACGCTTCTTGTCTCGAAATCACTAAATAATGTCGTATACCCTTCAAGTCTTACACGACGCCCACTGTGCGGACCGATTCTCCCCCATCTTATATTGTCAAAGACAAAAGCGAGATTTGGATAAAACATATTATAATTGGCATTATTATAACTGTCTGAGCTGTACATCGGCGGCGTAAAAAAATCATACCATCTGGTCTCGTAAATCTTATAGGCATAAGCGCCTAATTCAGCACGGAAGAACCGGCTGAATGGATATTGAACAACCCCACCGCCGCCCAGATAGCGCCAAATCAAAAGATCATCCCTTTCCCGAAAATAATTTAAGTACTGGAACAAGGTGAAACCAAAATCGCTTCGTTTTTTAAGATACCAGTAGCTCAGAAAAATATCAGAACTCGTAAGGCCGCCGTAGAAATTCGAAGCAATTAGAATACGATGATTACCCAGAATATCACTCAAGGCAATCTCGCCGAGCCCAGAAAATCCAATTACCGAATAATATGCAGCACTTGCTACAAAGTAGTCAAAAGTAAATTTTGGCGTGTACTTCCTGACCCGCGCCGTCTCCAGTTCAGTCTCCTCATAAGCATTTGACACAGTAACCGGTTCAGGTGTTTGCGTGTCAGACATTTTGGTCAAGGGGTTTTTCACGACACAAATATCATAGCCGTAATCACTGAGATATGAAAAGGCGATTTTCTTACCGTCTTTTGAGATCGTTGGATAATATATACCGGTAAGAATGTTCGTTTTCTTCATTGTCCGCGTGCTGTCACGCGAATACCAATACATATTGAATGCCGTGTCATAATCAGCAGTAAAAAAGAGGTCACCTTCATTATCAAAGATTGGCGATGCAACATAAGTGGTTCGCGGTGTCAGACGTGATATCACCCCATTTCGGTAAAGAAATACAGCGTAGTTGCCGTATTTGTATTCAGTCGTGGAATCAGGGCGGTCACTGACAAAAGCAACGACGCCTTCTGAAGAAACACACGGATACTTATCAGTATAAATATCATTGGTTATGTTTTCAATCGTGCCCGACGATATATCCAAAATATAGATATCAGCATAACCGTCGTTAACCCCTGAAAATACGATCTCATCGCCATTAGGGGCAAATTTTGGAGAATAAATACCATCAAGACCAAAATCCATTCTCTTAGAAACCTTGCCGTTTTCCACATCCATAATATAGAGAACATCTGTCCCCTTTGACTTTGCAGCGAAAGTAATAAACCGGTCATCCGGTGACCATGACAAACCACCCTGGTATAGATGCAAACCTTCGTAGCCCGATGAGTATTGGGCCTTCACTAGTTTCTTCAGAAGTTGACCATCAATGCTCGAGATCACGATTATTTCAGCAACACCCGACCGATCGCTTATAAAGGCTATCTTATCACCGCGTGACGAAATAGCAGTTGAGGTATTGTATATAGTTTTGGTTTTCTTGTGATCGAAGACGATCCGCGCGAAATCATGGAAATTTTCTTGCAGCTCAACTTTAGGAAAGTACTGCATTTGATAATATCTCATCCATTGGTCATCAAACTCTTCAACCGTAACGCCGAATAAATGAAGAAAGGTTGCCTCGAGGCTTTTTTTGGATTTCATCAGGTGGAGGAACTCTCCTACTTTCTGTCGTCCGTATTTTTCAGCGATATATCTATAAAAAGCTTGACCCTCCTTATAAATCACAAAACCGCCGTAGCTCCCCAAGACTGATAAAGGGATTACGTTGTTGTTCATGACCAGATCGCGCATAAATATATCGGTCCCATGATCCCACCCCAAGGACGAAAATTCTGCATGACCCTCCATGACCCAAAGAGGCACTGAGTAAAAAATATCGCCGGAGAATAATGCCTCCATCTTAGTAGGAAAGAATATGACGAATTGAAAAACATGGGTTAGTTCATGAACCAAAACATGACGGAAGTCTTCATAGTCGCCGTTGAACGGAACAACCATACGATTCTTCAGAATCTCGGTAAATCCACCAACTGCTTCTTCGATCAACTCAAGGGTAATATTGGTTTGTGAAAAATCATTTGGCGAGTTATAGATTATCGCCGGTATAGTAAAATCAACTTCCAGACCAAGGTCTTCACTGAGTATCTCATAACCTTCTTCGAGAACTTCTTCGGCAAAAGCAGCGAGTTCTTCACCGCCTTCGGAAAAGTATATATTAAAATGTTCGGTTTCAAGGACATTGAAGTGAAAATCTTCATACTGAATCTTGTTCTGGCCGTAATATTGAGAAACAAGAAGCAAACTAACGATTGCAATATTTATCATGGCTTATTATACTTAAGACAAGTCAGAATGTCAATCTGTTTATCCCGCACCTTTATTGACTCTCTATCGCAAATCAATATAATTCAATATGCATTTCTTTATTAGCGATGCCCACATCAGAACTGACGAAAGCTACCGAGCCAGAATGTTAATAAAGTTTCTTCATGAAAATAGAGCAAAGATGACTGATCTTTATATCCTTGGCGATCTCTTTGAATTTTGGTTCGAATACAATATCGTCTTTCCAAAAGACTACTTTAAGACCCTGGCTGCTTTGTATAACCTTATTCAAGAAGGCATAACAGTCCATTATATAATGGGCAACCATGAAGTAATGATCGGCAGGTTCCTCAAGAATTTTGGTTTTGTGGTCCACCCAGAACAGACCACAGTTGAAATTGATGGTAAAACTGTCTATTTAGCTCACGGCAATAAGATCGACCGAAGGCTCTGGACAAGCCTCTGGGAAAAATTACTGACCTCAAAAATTAACCATACGCTTTATCGGCTCATCCACCCGGATATCGGTGTCTTCCTTGCCCAGGGCATTGCCTATTTATCCCGCAAGCAGCGCCGCAACCCGAATCTACCAAAGATGTTTGAAGACCATGCCCGGGCAATATTAGAAGAAGTTGACATTGCAATCCTTGCTCACTCCCACATCCCTGATTTCAAAAAATATCCAGATAATAAATATTATTTAAATATCGGGGATTGGGTCAATAATTTTTCCTACGGCGTGATCGATAAGGGAAAAATCAGCCTTAAATACTACCGCTGATAATTAGTGCTGTTTCGAATAGCACTTGTTTTAGTTTTGCGCGGAGATCATCAAACCGTAGTGGCAGAGTTTCCGCCTGAGGCGGATCTGCCTATGGCATGATACTCTGCAAATATCTGTCGAGCAAGCTCGTCCCGTTAAAATAAAGCTACACGAGAAAAGTTAAGCCATTCCAAGAATAATTATTTAACGGGACTCGACCACTACGAAATTGGATAATCGTGCATTATCGATTTGAGACGGTACTAATCACTCGATTTAAATCGTCATACTCAGTGTTTTGCGCAATCGATACCAAAATGAAGTTACTGACTTGATTTTCTTCGTATTCTTTTCCACGGCAATACGACCGGCTTTGACCAATTCATCAATTGCTGAAAAGTCAGCCCAGTGAAAGCTAGTCACATCGGGTGCGATAACAGTATCAGCCGGTTCAAGAATCTTCTGGTCAAGGTAAAAGCGCACAAAAGACTGGGCACGGTGGCTGATCTGAAACCCGGTATCTGGATGACCTTTGAATTGAGGTTGGTTACCAAGGTAGCTAGCAATGACGATCCGAGCACCGAGTTTCATCACCGGTGTCACCGGCACATTATCAACCACACCACCATCTACAAAAATGCGGTCGTCTTTGACAAAAGGTGGAAAAATTCCTGGGATTGCACAACTCGACCACACTGCCTCAGCCAGCGAACCGGTTTTAAAAATAATCTCCTCGCCTGATTGGATATCCAGAGCATTGCACGTGAAGGCTACTTTGCAATTTTCGAATGTTTTATCATTAAATAGATCTTGAAATAATTTCCTAGCCGCTTCGGTTTTAATATGCGATTTTTTGAAGAGTAACCGACCGATATAGAATTTTTCGAAGACCTCTTTTTTAAATCGCTCCAGGATATTATCGGCGCCTTTGTAAAACTCCTCCAACCCGAAATTCTTGAACTCTTCAGATTCAATCATATGTGCGGCTTGTTCTTTCAAACCTCTTGCTGTACCGTTTAACGCATATATGCCCGCGATAATAGATCCGATAGACGTGCCAGCGACAAAATGTGGTTTTATACCGAGTTCTTCAAGAGCTTCAAGGACACCGATATGAGCCAGACCCTTAGCTCCACCTCCGCCCAAAGCAAGACCGATGGTCATGATCGATGATTATTTGTATCGGGTTGAATATCCTTGTCCATGGTGCGTGCTACAACGACCTTATTACGTCCTGTTTGTTTTGCTCGATACATAGCATTATCTGCTTTTTCGATCAGTTCTTCTCTGGTCTCAGCATCACCTGGATAATGAGCAACGCCAACACTAATGGTTATCTGTATTTTAGAATCATTGAATTTGATCGGTGACTTTGCGATATGCGCCCTTATGCGTACTGCCTGATCAATGCCTTTTCTCAACGAAGTATTAGGCAGCACAATTGTAAACTCTTCACCCCCGTAACGCGCAGCTATACCAGTATGCGATATGAGATTAGCAAGGTATTTAATCACCTTATCACCCGCCTGATGCCCATATTCATCATTAACTTTTTTGAAGTGATCGATGTCAATCATCAAGAGTACAGCTTCATTCTCTTCGTCGATCTGTTTCTGCAGTAATTCCTGGAATTGTCGGTGATTATATAAACCAGTAAGCCCATCAAGTGCTGCTTTTTGCTTTTCCTGCTCATGGTGGATCGCTCTTTGCCACACCAAACTTAAATGAGAGGCGAGAAGATTAACCGGCTCAACATCATCCTCATTGAATTTCTTCTTCTTGTGATCCTCACACCATATTACGCCAAGCAGATCTTCATCCTGGGTAATCGGAACACCGATGAACGAAAGATTTCTGGTTTTCTCACTCCTCTTAAAGACAACTAAATCGCCTTCACTTAGATCTTCTTTTATTATATAATTTCGGTGCCGGACAATGAATCCGACGAGTCCGTCATCCAAGGGAAATTCGGTATTCTCCTTAATATAGGTTGACTTTATAACTGTACCATACTCATTCAGTTCATCAATCTCGGCGATTGAGACATCATTACAATCAAGGACTTCCCTAAACGAACTCATCGCATTGGGCAGTATTTTCTCGAGATCCAGTCCTCTATGTAGTCTCTTGGCAAATGCCACAAGTGCATGGAGATCTTTGGATTTGCGATATTGCCTTTCATACAACCTCAGCATGGCTAGAAAATAACCCGCAGCCCTTACTGCCTCATCGAATAACTCCTTGTCTTTTTCATCAAATTGTTCGCCTTTACGATCAACAACTAAGACACCCTCGATCTTCTCCAAAAGAACGATTGGAGCAATCATCACTGAATCGATCTTCAATTCACCTTTATAATAACCGAGTTCATCTGGGTTCTGAACAAATTCCTTTATTAAAATAGACTTCCTGGAATCTATGATCTGTTTGTAAATACCTCCTTTAAGACTAACCACAGAGTCTGAACCAAAAAGCTCGGAACGCGAAAAGCCCTGAACGAGCACGAGATTATCTTCACTGTATGAGAAAAAAGCCGTTGTATTAGCATCAAAGAAGTTATGTATAAGCTTGACATAGTAAAGGAGTGGTCTTTCAACACCACTGTGTCGGTCGATATCCTCAAGTGAAGTCAATATTTCTTTGGACTCAAAGTCAGCCGGTCGAAAAACATCATCCCGCGCTTCATACTTTATTAATGATTTTTTTAAGAATGCTTCATTCTCTGAATAGTTTTTTATTAACACACCAATAATGATAATTACCGCCGCAAACAATACAAGACGTAAGATCATTATCTCATGGCTAAAGACTGAAGCAAGTGTTTCAACCGCAAGCAGACAAAAAGCGATTATCCAGTAATTAGAGTATTTTTCTTTATAACCTATTATCGGAACGATAATCGCATAGGCCATAAAAAGCGGCGAGTTTAAGCCACCGGTCAGCTGAACCGAAAGATTTACAAGGATCGCGCCGATCGTGGTGTGAACCAGCTCAACTTTCTTCTGACTTGTATAGAATAGATAAAAAAGTGCGATAGCAGCCGGCAATACGTAAAGGAAATACCCGGGCAAATGCAGTCTCAGTACACCAATACTGCTGATAACGGCATAGATAATTGCGCTTAGATAGAATATCTTTATTCCCATTCTATAGTTGCCGGTGGTTTTGAAGTTATATCGAGGACAACACGATTTATCCCCGTAACTTCATTGGTTATCCTTGTTGCGACATGACTGAGGAATGTTAGCGGTAGTCTTACCCAGTCCGCAGTCATGCCATCCTCTGAACATACTGCCCGAATTGCGCAAACCGAGTCGTATGTCCGTTTATCACCCATGACTCCAACACTACCCAGGGGCAGTAAAACTGCAAAAATCTGCCAGATATCTCGATATATTTTCAACTTACTCGCTTCTTCTAAGAGGATCTTGTCAGCTTGCCGCAGGATTTTTAACCGTTGTTCAGTTACCGAACCAAGGATCCTCACCCCAAGTCCGGGTCCAGGAAACGGTTTGCGTTGAATAAACCAGGTCGGTAGTTTAAGCACGCGACCGAGTTTTCTCACTTCATCTTTAAAAAGTAACCTCAATGGTTCAATGATCCTTAATCTCGTTCTACGCGGTAACCCACCGACATTATGGTGGCTTTTTATTACAGCGGATGGGCCGGTACCCATACCTGATTCAATAACGTCAGGATATAAAGTACCTTGAACAAGGAATTTAACATCCTTGATCTTCTTAGCCTCAGACTCGAATACTCTGATGAATTCACGCCCGATGATCTTTCTCTTTTTTTCAGGGTCTTTCACGTTTCCCAATTTAGAAAGGAACCTCCTCTTTGCGCTTACAACTCTTAGGTTCATAAGAGAACCGATCGTTTGGATAACTTCTTCCTTTTCATTAAAACGGAGCAACCCATTGTCGACGAAAATCCCGACGAAATTTTCTCGCACCGCTTTTGTAGTAAGCGTAGCAGCCACCGTAGAATCGACACCTCCACTGACCGCGCAAATAACTTTGTGATCACCAACTGTATGTCGTATTCTTTCAACTTCGGTCTCCACAAATTTATTCATTGACCAGGTCTTTTTCGCACCACAAACCAAACCAAGAAAATTGTTGATGATCTTCTTGCCGTATTGTGTATGATGGACCTCAGGGTGAAACTGCAGTCCATATATATTGTGCATGCTGAATCCGGCAATCGGTGTTGTCTTGGTCGCTGCAATCACCTGCGCTGCACGCGGTAAACGTACGACTGAATCGCCATGGCTCATCCACACCCTGAAGTGTTTAGGCAATCCGGTAAACAAAACAACATGTTTAGTCGTTATTTCTGCATACCCATATTCTTGTTTCTTACAGTGTTTTACTGTACCACCGAGCATCTGTGCTGCAAGTTGCATACCATAGCAGATGCCGAGTATCGGTACATCCAAATCAAAAAATTTCTTGGAGATACGAAACTGCTTCTGGTAGACGCTACCTGGACCACCAGATAGTATTAAACCCTCAATATTCTTGTCAGCAAGTTCATGAATACTGATCTGGTGATTGTATATCTCGGAATATACCCTATATTCTCTCACCCGGCGAGCAATGAGTTGGGTATATTGTGAGCCAAAATCTATGACTGCTATCATTCTTTGTTAAAAACTGAACAGATAAATAAAATCAACGGCTGCTTTATTAAATGCCTTCACCGTTAATTACAGAACATCACGAAATTTTTTCCAGAGCTTTTAAGGCAAGTCTCTTCAAAGATCGGTCTTCAGCACGCGCCAGTTCCTCGAGCGTGGCTCTTAAATCCTGAGGTCGCATTTTCATCAAGGTTGCAATACCGAGTTCTTTCAAACTGCGCGCCACTGAATCATTTCTCTCTTGTAGTGACAATAATATATCCTTGATCCATGGACTAGCCTCAAATAATGTCTTATCTTCGATAATTTTCAGGATCTCGATATAGACCTCATCGCCGGTGTCTTTGAAGCGCGGGAGTAGTCTTACAAACTCCTCAGAAGTCAATTTCTTTTTCAAACCTCTCAAAGCTTCAGCCTGTACTTCAACCGACATGTCCTGTAAGGCTTTGACCAATCCTTCAGTATACTCAAGACGCGTAAAGGTTTTAACTAACTCAAGGCGGACGCGATAGTCCTCGTCCTCCAGAAGGGGTTCGAGTTGCTCAGTGATCAACGGGGTCCCGATCTCGCTAAGAATAGTAAGGATATTTCTCCGCAAATACCACTCGCGAGCACCCAAATTCTTGAGCAGTATCGTGATGCTTTTCTCACCGACATTCTTCATGATATCCACAAGTCTCATGCGTATGTTATAGTCCTCAACATCCCGCAGAGTAACAATCGCCTGGTTTACTGCAGCAGCACCGAACTTCACGATCGCTGTTCGCACCTCAGGATAGATACCACTCTCCCATACCATTGAAAAAAGCAACGACAAACTAAGCGGGTGACCGGTTTCGCCTAAGAAATGAATTAGTTTCACCTTGAACGCAGGAGATATCGTTTCTCGCGATAAAATCGTGTTAAAGGGTTCGAGAATCTTGGTGCAGAAATCCTTCTGACGATGTTCCCTGCATACTTGATACATTAGAACCAAGTCATCAAAAACTCGCTCAATAACCTCTACTACGGGTTCTTGTTCGAGCCCCGCAGAAACTCTCAAGATAATGGTTTTACCGACATCATAACTACCTTGTCCAACGAACCTATTTGCTAATACTGCCAAAGACCTCAAGGCGCTCTCTCGTGTCACAACATTTTCTGAGTCCAGCATCGCGAAATAAGGCTCTACAGTCATACGGAGGTCATCCTCGGTCACGATCGATGCAAGTTTGTCACTCATCAACAACTTCACACCGGCATAGGCAAGATGTTCGAAAATATTTGGCATCGTTTCCTTCAAGGAAGGGACAATCCTGGCGAGTTTCTCTTCATCCATCGCATGCAGTAGTTTGTGCACATTTGCTTCTTTGTTACGTTCAACCCAATCAGTTATCACATTGATCAAAAGATCATTTTGCGCTCCGGAGAGAAGGTTTAGTAAAAAAGGTTGCATATCCATATTCTGGAAGAGCTTTAATCGCTGCTCGGGGGGTATAAGCTGAAGGATCTCGGCTACATTCTTACTGTATGCCTGCCGGGATTCTTCAGGTGTGGTTTCAATCTCATCAACCACTTTGGATAATTTCGTTTGCGTCTCTGATTCTGATACAGATAAACCTTTTTCAACAAAGCTCTTCAAATTACTGAGCGCCCCCAAAATATCCTCTTTTGTTCTCGCTGATTTCTGATCAACACCAGCAACCTGCACCGTACCGCTCGTCTGGACGCCGAATTTCACTGCATTGATCTTTATCAACCGCGTACCCTTTGAGTCTAACATGGTTGTTGCATCCCCATATTGCTTAACCTTCATTCTGGGCGTTGTCATAACCTCTAAGAGATTCTTTAAATCTTGGGATGTTACCCCGGACTCGAAAGTCAAACTGTCTACTTCGATTCTCCGCAAGGATTCAAGCATTGCAAGGATTGCAGTGTTCTTCTGGACATCGATTTTCATATCCTGAAAAATAATTGTCTGTTCTAAAAAGAACATTGAGAATCCGCTTTCTTGTTTGTAGATGATCGCAAGCTGTTCTTTTAGTTTACCGATCCCCTTATCCATGACCGGATGGCCTGGCGGATAAGATTTCGCGGTTCTGAATGATACTGCAATCTCTTTTAAGAAATCATTAACAATTGATTGCTCCACAACTTATTGTAAACAGATTTTACATCTTGTCAACTTCGTAGAAAGAAACATACCGTCTCTTGATAATTCCTTCAAAAAGAGTATAATACGCATACTGAGTAGTGAACCCGCAGGAAACCCCGCCATAACTGGTGAGGTATTCCAACGGGGTAAACAAGGAGAGAGTTTTAATGAAACATTTGATAAAGAAAAATAAGATAAAAGTCGGTATCATTGGCCTTGGTTATGTTGGTTTGCCCCTGGCTGTAGAGATAGCAAATAAGGGAGCAAAAGTCATTGGATTTGATATTAGTAAGAAAAGAGTGCAACAGATAAATAAGGGTTCATCTGTTATCAGCGATGTTACATCAGCAGATCTTAGAAAACTAACGCAGAAGAAGAGAATAATGGCGACGACTAATTTTAAACAACTGAAACTATGTGACATAATCCTTATCTGCGTACCAACGCCAGTCGATGAAAATAAAGAACCGGATCTTGAGCCGGTAATCAGTAGTGCCGTAGAGATCAAGAAAAATATGCGGAAAGGACAAATGGTCATTCTAAAAAGCACGACCTATCCAGAAACTACGGAAAAAGTTGTTTTACCGATCTTAAATGAAAGTGGTTTCCGAGTCGGTCAGGATTTTTATCTTGCTTTTTGTCCAGAGAGAATCGATCCCGGCAATAAAAGATTCGGGGTTAAAAATACACCTACGGTCATTGGGGGAGTCACCAAGAAATGCACAGAACTGGCAACCCTGTTCTATAGCAAATACATCAGTGAAGTGCACGCGGTCTCATCACCGCGCTGTGCTGAAATGACAAAACTTCTTGAGAACACTTTCAGAAATGTAAATATCGCATTAGTCAATGAATTTGCTCAGCTCTGCGAAAGAATGGGTGGTATTGACATGTGGGAAGTCATTGAGGCAGCAAAGAGTAAACCGTTTGGCTATATGGCGTTTTATCCAGGCCCGGGCGTGGGCGGACACTGCATACCGATTGACCCGTACTACTTATCATGGAAAGCAAGGGAATATGATTTTCATACTGTATTTATTGAGCTCTCTGCACGTATCAATGAAGAAATGCCTTATTTTATCGTCAACAAGATAATGAATGAATTGAGTAAATCAGGTGTCTGCCCGAGCAAAGCAAAGATCCTCCTGCTCGGTATGTCATTCAAAAAAGATATCTCTGACCTGCGGGCGTCACCCGCGATAAAGGTATATCAAATTATCAAACCAGAGGTTGGGGTGGTCAAGTATCACGACCCTCATGTGCCATCATTCCGCGTTGATCGAAGCATCGTGAAGTCAGTTAAGTTGACTAAAACCGAACTAAAAAAATACGATGCGGTTATAATCCTCACAGATCACTCAGTTTATGACTATGGCTTTATTGTCAAGAGCTCTAAACTGATAATTGATACAAGGAATGCGATAAAAAGAAGGCTTAAGAAAGTAAAAAAACTCGGCGCTGGGTAAAGTCCCGCTTCCTTCACTATACACTAGGTACTAAGCACTAATATCGTATTCAGTTAGATCCCTGACATTAATAATACTTACTGAAATTCCTTTTTTCAATAATCTGTAGTGGCGGAGTATCATGCCATAGGCAGATCCGCCTCAGGCGGAAACTCTGCCACTAAAAAGTAGGTTGAAAAATGCTGAAAAATCGGGGTTATCAGAGGTTATTTAGGAAAAACCCCTCTCGGCCGCGACCCGCAGGTCGCGACCGGGAGGGGAAATGTTTCTATCTTTTAGACACCTGAATTTTCTAACCGTTTATTATATCCAAAAG